>CAZFLE010000053.1:0-43632 GCA_964519895.1 uncultured Enterobacterales bacterium
CGGTAGGCGGCGCTCGGGGTGAAGGGCTTCCGCAGCATTCCCGATCCCCTAACCCCTGATCGGTGCTCGATGCGGTGATAGGCTCGGCGTGGAGGAGATGGACATGACCAGCCTGGCGTTGCTGTGGATGGGGCCGCTGCTGGCATGTGCCGACGGCGGCCAAGACTCCGACGAGCCGCCCGACATCACCGACGGCCTGCCCGTCGAGACCTGTGGTGGCACGCCGCCTGTGGCCGAGACCCTGAACATCGGCAACGGGGGCCTGCGCAACTTCGAGGGCGAAGAAGCCCCCACCGTCGAGCTCGAGCTGTGGCTGACCGACGAGGACGGCGACATCCACCAGGGCACGATGGAGATCTGGTACGACCAGAGCCTCGACGACAGCGTGGACACCAGCAGCGACCCGGACGCCGACCGGATCTACAGCGGCATCGGCGACGCCTGCCTGGTGGCCCAGGCCACCCTCAACCTGGCGATCCGCGTGGGCACGGCGTTCGACTACAACACCCCCTACGAATTCGCAGCCCTCTTCGTCGACGCCGACGGCGACGCATCCAATGTGCTCGTGGCCAGCGGCGTGACCCCGAAAGAGGACGGCACGGACGGCGATCCCGTCGAGTAGTCGTCACAAGCGCTCAGCCCACCCCGGTCATAGGGGGCCCTCACAGGAGAGCTCCGATGGCGGACGCGTACAGGCAAGCCGGCGTGGACATCGAAGCGGGGGATGCCGTCGTCGCGGGCATCCGCGGCCTGGTCGAGAGCACCCACCGTGCGGGGGTCGTCTCGGACCTGGGCGGCTTCGGCGGACTGTTTGCCCTGGGTCGCTACCGGGACCCGATCCTGGTGTCCGGCACCGACGGGGTCGGCACCAAGCTCCTCGTCGCCCAGCGCCTGGGCCAGCACGAGACCATCGGCGTCGACCTGGTGGCGATGTGCGTCAACGACATCGTCGTGAGCGGCGCCGAGCCTCTGTTCTTCCTGGACTACTTCGCCACCGGCCACCTCGAACCCCACGTGGCCGTCCAGGTGGTCGCCGGCATCGCATATGGCTGTCGCCAGGCCGGCTGCGCCTTGATCGGCGGCGAGACCGCCGAGATGCCGGGCATGTACAGCCCCGGACACTACGACCTGGCCGGCTTCGCCGTGGGTGTGGTCGAGCGGGACCAGGTGCTCGGCGGCCGCGGGATCCGAGCGGGCGATGCGGTCGTGGCCCTGCCGTCGAGCGGGCTGCACAGCAACGGCTTCTCCCTGGTCCGTCGCCTGGTGGACGACCTGGACTGGTCGCTGGAGCACGGCCTTGGGGCGCCCCTGGGCCAGGTCCTGCTCACGCCGACGCGGATCTACGTGCAAGAGCTGCTGCGGCTGCGCCCGGTGCTGCGCGGTCTGGCGCACATCACCGGTGGGGGCCTGCCCGGCAACGTGCCCCGGGTCCTGCCCGATGGGCTGGGGGTCGAGCTCCGGTGGGGCTCGTGGCCGGTGCCGCCGATCTTCGGCCTGCTCGAGCGACTCGGAGAGCTCACCCGGGACGACCTGCTGCAGACCTTCAACCTGGGCGTGGGCATGGTCTGCCTCGTGGGTCCCGATGACCTGGGCGCCTTCGAGGGCCTGGACCACCACGTCATCGGCCGGGTCGTGGCCGGCGAGGGGGTCTCGTGGGCGTGAAGAAGGTCCCCGTCGGCGTGCTGCTCTCGGGCAGCGGCACGAACCTGCGCTGGCTCCTCGAGGCGTGCAAGGACCCGGACTACCCAGCCGAGATCGCCGTGGTCGTCAGCAACGTGGGCTCGGCCTATGGCCTGAATCGGGCCCGAGCCGCCCATGTTCCCTCGATGTTCGTGGGACACAAGTTCTACGGTTCGCGCCAAGAGCACGAGCAAGCCGTGCTCGAGGTCCTCCGGGCCCACGACGTCGAGTTTGTCTGCTGCGCTGGCTACATGCGCCTGTTGACGGCCGAATTCCTGGGCGAATTCCCCGACCGCGTCCTGAACATCCACCCGTCGCTGCTGCCGGCCTTTCCGGGCACCCGCGGTCAGGGCAAGGCCCTGAACCACGGGGTGCGCATCACGGGAGCGACGGTGCACCTGGTGGACGCAGGCACCGACACCGGGCCGATCATCTGCCAGGGCGCGGTGCCCGTGAAGCCCGGCGACGACGAGCTGGCGCTCAAGAAGCGCATCCTCAAGGTCGAGTGGGAGATCTACCCCCGGGCGCTCAGGTGGGCGGTCGAGGGCCGGCTCTCCAGGGGCGAAGGCCGCCAGCTCCATATCGATCTGCCCGAGGGCGAGTCCCCCTGGCACTGGTTCGACGGCCGGTGATTCCCACCGCGCAGCTCGGTCGCAGCGACCTGAAGCTCCCCCGGGTGACCTTTGGCGCCTGGGCCATCGGCGGCTGGTACTGGGGGGGCACCGACGACACCCAGGCGACCGACGCCATCCAGGCGGCGATCGACGCAGGGGCCGGGGCCATCGACACCGCCCCGGTCTATGGCTTTGGACACTCCGAACAGATCGTGGGCCGGGCCATCGCCGGGCGGCGTGGCGACGTCCTGGTCCTGACCAAGGCGGGGCTGCGCTGGGACTGCGATGACGGCGCCCACTTCTTCACCACCACCGATGGCCGGCAGGTGTACCGGAACCTGCGGCCGGAGTCCCTGCGCCTGGAGTGCGACCGCAGTCTGGCCCGGCTGGGGGTCGACTGCATCGACCTGTTCCAGTGCCACTGGCCGGATCCGACCACGCCCATCGCCGACTCGATGGGCGCTCTGCTGGACCTGCGGGCGGCGGGCAAGATCCGCCACATCGGGGTCTCGAATTTCACCCCGGCGATGATGGACCAGGCCCAGGCCGCGCTGGGTGAGACGCCCCTGGTCTCCAACCAGCCTCGCTACAGCCTGCTGGCTCGGGACATCGAGGAGGACGTGGTGCCCTGGTGCATGGCCCAGGACGTGGGGCTGCTGATCTACCGACCCATCGAACAGGGGCTCCTGACCGGCCGCATGACCGCGGACCGGCACTTCCCCGACGGCGACAAGCGAGCGGGCCTGCCGCTGTTCTGCCAGGCCAACCGCGCCGCGGTGAACCAGGCCCTGGCGGGCCTGGCGGACCTGGCAAGCCAGCTGGACGCCACCCTGGCCCAGCTGGCCATCGCGTGGACCCTGCACCAGCCCGGCATCACGGCGGCGCTGGTGGGTGCCCGCACCCCCGAGCAGGTCCGGGAGAACCTGGCCGCCGGATCCCTGGCGCTCACCCAGAGCCAGAGCGACCGGATCGGAGACGCGTTCTCGGGCCTGGACATTCGCCGCTGACGCCCCTTGAGCGCCCACCCCAGGCCGGTCCGTGCCGGTTGCAGAGACGGGCCTGGCGGGGTATTGGGCCCGCCCCGACTGGCCCCCGGGGGAGAGGACGGCGCCGGACCCATGACGGAGCGCGTGCACAGACCCCGCCTGGCGACGGCCTGGTTCGGTGGACTCACCGCGGTGACCTGGGTCTTGATCTTCTTCGGCGCGGCCGTGAGGGCCAACGGCGCCGGGCTGGCCTGTCCGGACTGGCCGCTGTGCTTCGGCGAGCTCATTCCGACCTTTGACTTCGGGGTGGTGCTGGAGTGGGGCCACCGGGCCCTCGCCAGCGCGGTCTCGCTGCTCTTCGTGACAGGGCTGGTCCTGGCCTGGCGTCGCGCCGACACCCGCCGGGCCACATGGGTCCTGGGATGGGTCGGTCTGGTCCTGCTGTTCAGCCAAGTGGTCATGGGGGGGCTGACCGTGCTTGAACTCCTGGCTTCGTGGACGGTGACCGCCCACCTGATCCTGGGCAATGCCTTTGGCGCCACGGCGCTGTTGCTGACCCTGGCCCTGTGGTCCCACGGCCGCCCCCGCCCGACCGCCCCGCTGTCCTCGACCCTTCGCGGACTGGCCTGGGCCACCTGTGGGCTGTTGGTGCTCCAGCTCCTGATCGGCGGCCTGGTCGCGTCCACCTACGCGGGCCTGGCCTGCACCGCGTGGCCCAGCTGCCAGGGCGGTGCCTGGTTCCCCACCCTCTCCGGCGCCGTCGGCCTCCAGGTCGTGCACAGGCTCGTCGCCTACGGGCTTGTGGTGGCGTGGCTCGCCTTTGCCGTGGCCTGCCGCAACGACGCGCACCTGCGGCGCTACGCCACAGGCGGCGCCGTGCTTGTGCTTCTCCAGGCCGCGCTGGGTGTGGCCAATGTGCTGCTGGCCTTGCCGGTCGAGGTCACGGTCGCCCACTCCGCGGGAGCCGCAGCCCTGGTCTTGTGGACCACGGCCACCCTGCGGGCCGTCAGCCTGCGCAGGCCCGCCCAGGCGCAGCCTCCCTTCTCTGTCGCCGAGGCGGTCCGATGAGTGCTGTCACCCCCGCTCTGGACAACCGGCGCTCGGTCGCCGACACCTTCCGCCTCTACTACGAGATGACCCGTCCCCGGGTCCTGATGCTCGTGCTGTTCACCGGGCTGCCGGCATTGGCCCTGGGCCAGTCTGCCTGGCCCGGCATCTCGACCGCGCTCTGGGTGCTGGTGGGCACCGCGCTCAGCGGTGCTTCCTGCAGCGTGCTCAACGCCTGGATCGAGCGCGAGACCGACGCGCACATGGCCCGCACCCGCAACCGCCCCCTGCCGGCGGCGGCGGTCGCCTCCGGCCAGGCCGTGGGTCTGGGTGTGGTGCTCGCCGTGGTCTCCACCGCGCTCCTGTGGTGGTGCGGCGGTCTGCTGGCCGCGGCGGTGGGCGCTGGCAGCATCCTGTTCTACGTCTTCGTCTACACCCTGTGGCTCAAGCCGCGCACGCCGCACAACATCGTCATCGGCGGTGCTGCGGGCGCCACGGCCCCCCTGATCGTCGACGCCGCCATGGACGGCCAGCTGGGCATGGCGGGGCTCATCCTGTTCCTGATCATCTTCCTGTGGACCCCGCCACACTTCTGGGCCATCGCCCTGTACCGCAAGGACGACTACCGCAACGCCGGCTTCCCCATGATGCCGCTGGTCGTCGGGGACCAGGGCACGCGGTGGCGCATGCTGGCCTACACCCTGGTCCTGCTGCCCGTGACCCTGTGGCCGGTCTACCTGGGCTACCTGGGCCCGATCTACGGCGTGTCCGCCCTGGCGGTCGGTCTGTGGTTCACGTGGTGGAACGTGAAGGTGATCCGAGCCCGGGACTACCGGGTCGACCGGGGCATGTTCAAGGCGTCGATCCTGCACTTGATGGTGGTGTTCGGCGCGATGTTGCTCGACCTGGCCGTGTGAGGGTCCGACCGTAGGGCGCAAGGACCGCGGAGCGCTCGGGGCAGGGTGCATGGACCTCGGAACGCTCGGGGCCTGGGCATGACGGGCGGTGGCGTGCGAGAGGGCGGGTGGCCGCCACCGCCCCGCTTGCCTGCCACCGCCCGTCATGCCCAAGACCTGCAAGACCTCCGGCCAGGCCCACGAGGGTCACCCTACTGACAGAACGGCCCCACATAAAGGAAGTCGTTGTTGTCCTCGTCGCACTCGCTGACGAAGCCGGTCCCGCTGCCGTCGTCGTCGGCGTAGAGCCAGAACCCGTCCAGGTCGGTGAGGAGTACGGAGTCGATCTCGAACACCAGGGGCTCACTGCTCATGCCGGACGGGATGTCGTCGACGTTCTGCAGAGTGCTCAGGGGGACCCGATCACCGCCGTCCAGCCCGTACAGCGTGACGTAGACCCCCCCGGGCTGGACCTCCTCGCTCTTGTTGAGGATCCGGGCCACGACCCAGACCGTGCCGGCGTCGCAGTCGTCCTCGCACACGTCGACGATCTCGGACTCCAGCTCCCATCCCAGGGCCTCACCCGGCATGCGATCGATGGCCGACTTGAACGAGTTGAAGGTGGTGAAGTTCTGGACCGCCGTGACCGGCACGGACAGGTCGTCGTTGATGTTCGTGATCGTGTACGGGTGCTGGTTCCACAGCTTCCGAGCCGGGGCCCAGCTGTCGTCGCGGTCGCCGAAGGCGGTCAGGGCGTGGCCCCCGAGCGACGCGTGGGCGACCAGGATCTCGGCGTGGCCGTCGGCGTCGACGTCGGCGATGATCGGGCAGTCCATCATGGTGTTGGAGTTGTGGTCGGCGTTGTAGAACTTCACAGCGCCGGTCAGCCCGTCGTAGGCGACCATCTCGACCTCGTCGATGTAGACGACCTCGGCCCAGCCATCGCCTTCGAAGTCGAAGATGCTGGCGCCGGTGGCGCCGGTCTCGTCGGTGACCTTGGCCGTCCACAGGGCGGTCCCGTCGTGGTTCAGGGCCAACAGCTGGTTGCCGCCAGCGGTCAGGATCTCCGGGTAGCCGTCGTTGTCGATGTCGCCGATGGCAGGCGGGGACATGATGTTGGCCGACTGGATGACCATCGGGCCCCACATCACGGTGCCGTCGGTGTCGACCGCCCGCACTGTGTTGTAGGAGACCGCCACGAACTCGCCCTCGGGGTCGTCGTCCAGGTTGGCCACGGCGATCATGCCGTCGTCCTGGCTGTTGTCGGCCCACAGGGCGTTGCCGTCGACGTCGTAGAAGGCGTTGCCGGTGATGACCTCTTCCTGGCCGTCCAGGTCGAGGTCGGCGATGACCGAGTGTGTGGCTTCGGAGACCACCACGCCAAAGACGTCGACCACGCCATAGGAGCCCCGGCCGTACTGGCCCACGCCACGCGTGGTGCCGTCGGCATTCAGGATGACCCGGCCGGCCACGATCTCGGCAGCGCCATCGTGGTCCATGTCGGACACCGAGATCGAGGTGGCGTAGTCGAAGTCCAGGCCCACGAAGTGGTCGGACTCCCACACCAGGGTCCCGTCTGCGTCGAGCATCGCCACGGTGTAGTCGCCCACCGCAAGCAGGCTGGTCGCGTACTCGACGACCACGAAGATCTCCGGGACACCGTCTCCGGTCACGTCTGCGACCGCGGGGCTGGTCGCCATGCCAAGCGCCAGCTCGGGCACGGTGTAGCGGGGTGAGCCGTCCCCGTTGAGCACGGTCAGGGTCGACGTGCCCAGGAGGCTGAACCCGCCGAAGCCGAACAGCGAGTCCGCAAAGGTCGTGATGACCTCGGGCACGCCGTCGCCGTCCAGGTCCGCCACAGCCGCTGCGGACCACGAGTACAGGCCCGTGCCAGCGGTCCACTCGGCGATGGGGTTGAAGGCCCCCACCTCGTAGGAGCAAGAGTCGGTGACGCCGACGTCGGACGGCGAGGGCAGCTCGATGACACACTCGCTGTCCGGCGGCCAGTTCAGGGTCTCCTCTGCACTGTTGCCCGTGTCCCCGCCGCCGAAGATGCCGTCCTTGTCTCCGAAGCTGTAGTCGATGCAGGCTGGACCGGCCGCGAGGAGCAGGGACGTGATGATCATGGAGACCTCCACGTCGATCCTTAGGGGGCCCGTGCAACCTACGGAACGGTAGTGAACAGCCTCTTTGCAATCGTGACGACCTGACGGATGCGTCAGTGACGCGCGTCAGTCAGCTTCGGCGCCCGGCACACCGGGTCCAGGGCACAGGCCGGGCACACGCTCTCGTGGCGTCCGCCCAGGCACGCTCGCGACATGCCCAGGTGGGCCAGGGCGAAGTCGAAGCGCACCGGGTCGACGGGGTCCAGACAAGCCAGGGTGTCCGTGATCTCGCGGGCCGTGCGCCAGGAGCCGTCCTTGCGGGTCGTCAAGCCCAAGAAGAGGCTCAGCCGGTGCACGTGGGTGTCCAGCGGGATCATCAGGGCCGACGGCGGCACATGGGTCCACAGGCCCAGATCGATGCCCTCCCGGTCGGGTCGCACCAGCCAGCGGAGCGCCATGTTCCACCGCTTGCAGGCGGACCCGCTCCGGGGCGAGGGCAGGAGGTAGCGGGCCCCTCTGGGCAGGTCGGCAAAGGACATGGCGGGCAGTTCCACCTGCCAGGCCTGGGCGACGCAGGCCTGTCGCAGGGTCTCGATCAGTCGGGTCAGGCCAGGGAGCAGGTCAGCCGGCCCGGTCACGACCAGGTGCTGGCCCAGGGACCCGCCGGACCGCAGGACGTGCTGCAGCCCGAGCACCAATAGCACCAGGTCTCGCCCCCGGTTCCACCGGTGCACCAGCGGCCACAGGGGCTCGGCGTCCCGGGACACGTCGAAGCCGTCGACCCAGGCTCGGGGACCCCCGCGGGCGTCGGCGGCGTCGAAGAGGGCG
The DNA here is from genome assembly GCA_964519895.1 of uncultured Enterobacterales bacterium. Lineage (GTDB taxonomy): Bacteria > Myxococcota_A > UBA796 > UBA796 > CAJQPC01 > CAYFPX01. Next base: position 8,157 of record CAZFLE010000053.1, read on the forward strand.
GTGAGGGTGGGCCAGAACCCGGCCACACGCCCATAGGCCAGGCTGCTCGCCAGGACCGCCGCGAGCTCCTGGTCCTGGGGATCCGTGTAGCGACGAGCGAATGAGACCGGATCCCGGGACAGTCGGGCCCGGTGGTCCGTCTGGTCGTAGAGCTGGTCCAGCCGCTGGCCAAGCGCTTCGAGCTCGGCGGGGCTCATGCCTTGCGGCGGCCCTTGCGGATGCCGCGTTCGGCTTCGAGCCGGAGCTGCTTGGGCACGCCACCGTGGATGTCGGCCAACACCGCCGCCACGGCGTCCGGGTCCGCGGCGCCCCAGCTGCGCAGCAGCCGACCCAGCGCCTTGCGCACGTGGGGGTCGCGATCGCGAACCGCAGCGTGGGTCACCAGGGCCAGGTCTTCGGCGGCCGTGCCGTCGCCCAGTCCCCGCTTGTCGCCGCCCCAGGTCTCGCGAAGCGCGGCCGCGGCGGGGCCTTCGACCCGGGTCGGCGTGAGGGCCAGGCCGCCCATCACCGCAGCCCGTCGCACCACCGGCTCGCCACTGGCCTTGATCTTCCGGGCGAGCGTGGCACCGACGGGATCGCCGACGCCTGCCAGGGCCGGGGCCCAGACCAGCCAGCCCAGGGCGTCGGCGGTCTCCAGGTCGTCGACCATCTCCAGCCACCGCTCGGCCAGCCCAAGGGCTGCGGCAGGCCACTGGGCGACGCCTGCGGCCGCCAGGGACAGGGCCAGCATGCCGTCTTCGTGGGCGGTGCAAAACAGGTCGTGGAGCGCGTCTTCGTCGCGGTCCAGATCGACGCCCCGGCGCCAGACCGCGGCGGCCTGCCGAGCGACCTCGCCAGGCGCCACCCCGCGCAGTCCCTTGAGTGGCCGCACCTGCTTGCCTCGTCGACGGGCGATGGCGCCGTCGGACTCGGCCTCCAGGGCGGTGGACACGGTCACGGGATCGAGGGACATCGCCCCTGAATAGCCCGCCGGCTACGGCAGTGGTGATGACCTGGCTGCCCCCTCACGGCGTTCGCCTGACCCTGGACGGCCAGGGTGAGGTCCGCCGCCTGCCCTGCGGGCCGCTGCTCCCCGCTCTGCGGTCCCACCTGGCGGCGCCGGGCCCAGGGGGTCTGGTCATGCTGGGCGCCTTCGGGTCGGGCAAGACCACCCTCGCCCAGGCCCTTGCCGGTCCCCAGGTGCGGGTCGTGCCGCTGAGACTGCTGGTGCGCGGCGGAGCCCTGCAACAGCGCTGGCGCGCCCTGGTGGGCGACCCGGAGGCGCTGCGGGCCGACGGTGTGCGCCTGGTCCTGGATGGCCTGGACGAGGTCGCCAGGCCGGGAGACGGCGACTACGCACACCTGTTCGAGCGCGTCACGGCTCTGGCTGGGTCTCGGTGGGTCCTGACCAGCCGGACCGGGTACTTCCGCACCGACGGGCGGGAACGGGTCCCGGGCCAGGTCGACAGCCTCAGCCTCCACGGCGTGCAGACCGTCGAGATCGCGCCTCTGGCGCCCGAGCGGGTCGCCCAGATCCTGGGCGGCGAGCCCCTGCCCGAGGTCTGCTCCAGCCCCATCCTGTTGCGGCTCTGTTTGGAGGCCCAGGCCCAGGACGCACGCTCGCCCGCCGAGCTGATCGACCGCTGGCTGCACCACGTCGGCGCCCGTGCCCCGCCGCTCGAGGACCTGGCCTGGCGCGCCTTCCAGGACCCCCGGCTGTCGCGGGAGTCAGCGTCCTTCCCCGACCTGGACGACCCGGGCTGGGCGGGCCAGCCCCTGGCGCGCCTGGTCGTCCAGGACGCCGATGGCCGGTGGCGCTTTGGCCACCGCTCGCTCTACGACTGCCTGGTCGCGCGGGTCCTGGCGCCCCGCCTGGTCGCGAACCAGGGCTGTGGCCCAGACGCTCTGACCGGCCTGGGCCTCTCCGAAGCCATGCGGGTGTTCTGCGCCGGACTGGTGGCTCGCACCCCAGCCCACCGGGTCGGGCCCTGGGTCCGGGTCGAGCCAGGCAATTTCATCTGCGGCGGGGACCACTCGGCCGACGAGCGCCCCTTGCGAATTGCCCACCTGGCGCGGCCGGCGTGGCTGCACCACACCCCGGTCACCGACGGACAGGTCGCAGAGTGGCTCCGAGCCACTGGACCCCGCCCGCCGGGCTACTGGTTCCTGCGCCACTGGTCGGATGGCGCGCCGCGTCCGGGGACCGGGGACCACGCGGCCCACCACCTCCGCCCCACGGACTGCGATGCGCTGGCCGCCTGGGCCGGCGCCCGGCTGCCGACCGCCGACGAGTGGGAGAAGGCCGTGCGCGGTGTCGGGGGCGCCCGCTACCCCTGGGGGGACCACCCGCGCCCGGACCTGGCGAACACCAGCGAGCACGGCAGCGGGGGCGTGCTGCCCGTGAACGCCCTCCCGCCCCAGGGCCACAGCGGCCTGCACGCAGCCATCGGAGACGTCTTCGAGTGCACCGCGTCGGGGTGGCGAGGGCGCTCGGACCGCGGTCGGGTGGTGATGGGCGGCAGCTACGCGCACTCTGCGCAGCTGGCGCGGGCCGGCCTGCGCCCCAGCCACACCCTGAGTGGCCACCTGAAGGTGGGAATGCGGCTGGCCCGAGACGTCTTAGAATAGGCAGGCCTCGGTCCTGTCTGGGTCGAGCACCCTCCTGCCTCCCTCCTCGCATCGGGCACTCCCCTGGCCCGCACCCCCAAGAAGACCTCCAAGAAGAAGCGCAGCCGGTCCAAGAAGAAGCCGGTCAAGGCACCGCTGCGCGCGCGGCTGTGGCGCGCGACCAAGCGCCTGGCGCTGCTGACGGGCGTCGGCGTGCTCTTGGGGGTGTGCGCGGTCGGCGGTGTGCTCTACCGCCAGGCGGTGGCCCAGGTCCGGGACAGCCTGGACGGACAGGTGTGGGAGCTGACGGGCAAGACCTGGTCGGCGCCGATGCAGCTCTGGCCGGGACTGACCCTGACCGAGGAGGAGCTGGCCGCCGACCTGGTCAAGGCCGGCTATGCGCGGGTCGACAAGGTGGCGGGGCCCGGGGACTTCCAGGCCGGCGGCGGGGCGCTCCTGGCCCGGGTGCGGGCCCAGGAAGGGCCGGGCTGGCGACTGCCCGCGGGCGACGTCATGGTCACGTTCCGAGAAGGCCGTGTGCACACGGTCTCGCCCCGGGACCCTGCTCTGCTGCCGCCGACGCTGCTGGCCAGCCTGCGGGGGCCGTCGAACGAGGCCCGCACGCCCAGGGCACTCGAGGACTTCCCCGAGTCCCTGCGCCACGCCGTCCTGGCGATGGAGGACAGCCGCTTCTTCGAGCACCCGGGCGTGTCCGTGCTCGGCATCGCGCGGGCGATGGTGGTCAACCTGCTCCGCGGCGGCGCAGTCCAGGGGGGCAGCACCCTGACCCAGCAGCTGGCCAAGAACCTCTTCCTGAGTCCCGAGCGCACCCTGTCCCGCAAGGCCCAGGAAGCCCTGCTGGCCTTTGCCCTGGAGCAGGAGCTCTCCAAGCCCGAGATCCTGGCCCTCTACCTCAACGAGATCTATTGGGGACAGGCCGGTGGCGCCGCCATCTGCGGGGCCGACGAGGCCGCCCGCGCTTTCTTCGGCAAGCCCGTCGAGCGGCTCACGGTGGGGGAGTCCGCGACCCTGGCCGGCATCATCTCGGCCCCCAACGGCTACAGCCCCCTGCGCCACCCGGAGCGTGCCACCGAGCGCCGGGACCTGGCCCTTCGCCGCATGGTCGAGGAGGACTGGCTGGACGCGGCCGAGGCGTCGGCCATCGCCGAGACGGTCCTGGTGGTGAGCCCACCGGCCACGGGCCGCCAGGCCCCCTATGCGGTGGACGCAGCGGTGGAATTCGCCGACCAGCGCTTCGGCGCTGGCGCGATCACCCGTGAAGGGCTTCAGGTCCACACGGCCATCCAGCCGGCGCTGCAGCGGCTGGCCGAAGGCGCGGTCCGCGCGGGCATCGGCGAGCTCGAGGGCCGCCACGCCAAGTCGGTCGGCGCCCAGATGGCCCTGGTGGCGGTGCGGGTCGACGACGGCAGCATCGTGGCCCTGGTCGGGGGCCGGGACTACGGCGCCAGCCCCTTCAACCGCGGCCTGCGGGCCGAGCGTCAGCCCGGCTCGACCGTCAAGCCCCTGGTGCTGGCCGCGGCCTTCGAAGAGGACCCCAGCCTGTCCCCGGCCACCGTGCTCCTGGACGAGCCGATCGAGCGCACCGTGGACGGCAAGGTCTGGACCCCGCGAAACTACGATGGGCAGTACCTGGGCGAGCTCCCCCTGCGCGACGCCATCGCCAAGAGCCGGAACGTGCCGGCGGTGCTGCTGGCCGAGCGGCTCGGGCTCGAGTCCCTGCGGCGCTGGCTGCACCGCTTCGGGCTCCGGGGCGCTGGGGCCAACCCGGCGATCGCCCTGGGGGCCTTCTCGGCCACCCCGGCCCAGATGGCCGCGGCCTATGCCGTGTTCCCCAACCGCGGCCACTCGGTCAGCCCGCGGCTCGTGGCGGGTGTGAGCGACCACGCGGGGGAGACCCTGACCCGGACCCCGGCCCAGGTCGAGCGGCGGCTGAGCGCCCGTGCCGCGTGGCTGGCCACGTCGGTGCTGCAGTCCGTGATGTCCGACGGCACCGGCCGCGGGGCGGCCAAGTACGGCGTCGCCGGGGCGGTCGGCGGCAAGACCGGCACCACCGATGGCTACCGGGACGCCTGGTTCGTGGGCTTCTCCCCCACCCTGGCCGTCGCCGTGTGGGTCGGCCACGACAAGGGCCGCAGCCTGGGCCTCAGCGGCAGCCAGGCCGCCCTGCCGACCTGGGCCCGCTTCATGGCCGGGTCCGGCACGGTGCGGGGATCGTTCCCCATGCCCGACTCGATCGCCCAGGGCGAGGCCTGCGTCGGCGGCTTCATCGACGGCGCGTGCCAGGACTGCCGCCAGGAGGTCTTCAGCGAAGGCTGGGTGCCCGAGGTCGGCTGCGAGGAACCCACAGGACCCGTCGGGGACTTCCTGGGTCGGTTCTTCGGCCGGGGCCGCGCCATGCCCGAACCGACGCCAGACCCCGACGCCGAAGAGGATCCTGCGGCAGAGGACGAGTCCCTGCGCGAGCGCGTGCGCCGCAGCCTGCGGGGCCGAGGAGGAGGTTGAGCAGATGATCTGGATCTGGCTCTTGGCCTGCACCGACGACGAGCCGCCGGACACCCCGGAGATCCCCGGCGGACGGGCGGCGAGCGTCGGCTACGCGGCCGACGACGGCACCGCGCTCTGGATCGCGGGGGGACGCACGGCGTCTGGCGTCACCGACGACACCCTCCGGCTGGACCTCCTGACCGGGGAGCTGACCCTGGGCCCCCCGGCCGGTGAGCCGCTCTACCGGGCCGCAGCCGCGGCCGGAGGGCCCGGCGGAGTCGTGTTCGGCGGGACCAATGGCTTCGACCAGGAGACCGACCACACCTGGCTCTGGACACCCGAGGCCGAGGTGCCCTGGGTCGCCGGTGCCACCGGTGCGCCCGCGCGGAGCTGGCACGCGTCGGCCTGGGGCGAGGCCCAGCTCTGGGTGCACGGGGGCCGCCGGGACGACACCGACGTGCTGGTCCACGAGGACCTGTGGGCCTATGACCCCGGGGCAGACGTCTGGACCGAGACGGCGCTGCCGTCCGGCGGTCCAGGAGACCTGTACCGCCACGGCATGGCTTGGCTCGACGGGGACCTGTGGCTGTTCGGCGGCCTGGACGCCAACGGCGAGTCGACCCAGGCCCTGTGGCGCCTGGATCGCGGCGCCGGCCAGTGGGTCCAGCAGGAGCTGGGCCTGCCGGCCCCCGGGGCCCGAGCCAGCCATCGGCTCCTGACCGTCGACGACCGACTGTGGCTCTGGGGCGGCGACGGAGACGACGACAGCGTGTGGACCCGAGGCGCCGACGACGCAGCGTGGACCGAGTTGCCAGACAGCGACGGCCCGCTGGTGCGGGAAGACCCCCTCATCGCCCCCTTGCCGGACGGCACGGGGGTGGTGCTCTTCGGCGGCGACCTGGACGGCCAGGGTGTGGTCAACGACGCCTGGACCTGGGACGCGGCGACCCAGGCCTGGACCGAGCTGGCACCGATCCGGTAGCGCCGGCGTTCAGGCGCCGTCGTCGGCCGTCGAGGGCACCCAGGTCCGCACCGCCTCGGTCTTGCCCTTGACCTGGACCTCGCCCAGTGCCGACCACCGGAACCCGGGCGCTGCACGGCGGGTGGCGTCGGTGGCCAGCAGCGGCTGCTTGTGCTGCTTGGTCAGGGACTCCACCCGTGCCGCCAGGTTCACCGTGTCGCCGATGGCCGTGTACTCCAGCCGGTGGGCGGGAGAGCCGATGGCCCCCACCACGGCCGGCCCGGTGTGGAGCCCGATTCCGATGCGCAGCGGGGGATCGCCGCGGCCCTGGCGGGTGGCGTTGAGACCCTCCAGAGCATCGAGCATCTCCAGCCCGCACATCACGCCCCGAACCGCGTGGTCCGGATCCGCCAGCGGTGCCCCGAAGTAGGCCATGATGCCGTCCCCGATGAACTTGTCGAGCGTGCCGTGGTGCCGGAAGAGCACGTCGACCATGACCGAGTGGTACTCGTTCAGCATGGCCACGACTTCCTCGGGCTGCATCTGCTCGCTCATCGCCGTGAAGCCGCGGATGTCGCTGAACATCAGCGTGATCTGCTGGCTCTGCGCGTTCTCTCCGAAGTCCATCTCCTCGACCCGGCGGGCGACCTCGGGCGAGAAGTAGCGCTCCAGGCGGGAGACCTTGAGCTCGGCCTCGGACAGCAGCAGCAGGCGCCAGGCGACGTAGGTCGCACTGGCCGCGGTCGACAACATCACGGCCAGGGCGGGCATGTAGGACTGGAGCGGCACGCCCATGGCCCTCAGGAGCCACAGCTGCGCCAGGAGCGAGACCACAACCGTGGCCGCCACCACCGACTGCCGCAGGGTCAGCAGGGAGACGCAGATGAACGTGCACAGGAAGCCAGCCCCCAGCCCGGCCGCGTAGTGGGGCGACGTCGCGGCCGCTGGCACGACGCTGACCAGGGCGATGATCGCCGGCACGTCGAAGAACGGCACCGCCCAGAGCGTGATCGACGACGAGGGCCGCCACCGGGCCAGCCCCACCAGGGTCATCCCGACCGCCAGGTAGCAGGCCAGCGGGACGCGAGCCTGTTCCCACAGCCCGGTGTCGCGGAACTCCGGGATGAACGGCATGGGCAGCGTCATGAGCAGCGTGGCTGCGACCCGGGTGACGGCCAGCAACAGGACCGAGCGCTCTCGCTCCTGGTCCAGGGCCCTGCTCAGACCTCGGGTCGCTTCACCCATTCCCAAGCATAGCGGGTCGGATCCGCCCGCTCAGGCGACCCGCTCGGTCGCCACCAGGAGCTCGGCGTTCAGCAGGGCCGCCCCGGCGGCCCCGCGCACGGTGTTGTGGGCCAGCGCGTAGAGCTTGACGCCCATCACCGGACAGGGCTCCAGCCGGCCGAGCACGACCGACATGCCCGCGCCTTCGTGCACGTCGAGCCGCGGCTGGGGGCGGTCGCGCTGCTCGCGCAGCACCAGGACCCGATCCGGACTCGAAGGCAGCCGAGGCCCCCCGGGGACCCAGGCCGTCAGGGCCTCGCGCACGACCGCCACCGACGGGCCCCCACCCAGCCGCACCTGGAGCGAGACCAGGTGACCGTCGGCCACCGGCACGCGCACACACCGGGCCGACACCGGGAAGTCCGCCGGCGCCCCCGGTGCCCCCAGGATCTTCTGGGGCTCCAGGGTGAGCTTGTCCTCTTCGTCGCCCGGGTGGGGATGCACGTTGCCGACCATGTCCCAGGCGGACTCGCCGGGGTAGCCGGCACCGCTCACGGCCTGCCAGGTGCTGCACACCAGCGCCTCGACGCCAAAGGCCTGGTGGAGCGGCGCCAGGGCCAAGGCCAGCGGCATCGCACAGCAATTCGGGTTCGTCACCAGACCGCCGGTGCCCGGCTGGGCATCCGCCAGGCTCAGGTGGTCGGCGTTGATCTCGGGGATGACGAGAGGGACCGTGGGGTCCTGGCGATAGGCCGAGGCGTTGGAGACGACCCACATGCCGGCGTCCCGCAGGGCCGGCTCGAGCACCCGGGCCACACCACTGGGCAGGGCCGAGAGCGCGACGGCGGCGACCCCGCGCAGCACCTGGGCGTCGCAGGGCAGCACCACCAGCTCCCCCACCCCATCGGGCCAGGGATCGCCGGACAGCACCCACCGACCGGCCTGGGCCAGCGTCTTGCCCGCGCTGCGCTCCGACGCGGCCACAGCCACGACCTGGAGCCAGGGGTGGCCCTGGAGCTGTTGGAGCAGGCGCTGACCGACCATGCCGGTGGCACCAAGGACGACGACGGGAACACGGGCCATGCCCCCCTCTCAACCCGCTGGAGGGTCCAGGTCAATCCCACGGGGGTGGTGCTGGGCATGGATCGCCCGCAGCCGCTCCCGGGCGACGTGGGTGTAGATCTCGGTGGTGGTGATGTCGGCGTGCCCGAGCATGGCCTGGACCATGCGCAGATCGGCCCCGTGCTCGAGCAGGTGGGTGGCAAAACTGTGGCGCAGCTTGTGGGGGTAGACCGGTCCCGGGATCCCGGAGACGCGGGCGTAGTGCCGCACTCGGTACCAGAACGCCGTCCGGGTGAGGCACCCGCCCCGGGGGGACAGGAAGAGCCACCGCTGCACGGCGGCCTTGTCGAGCAGGGTCCGGGCCCCGTTCACGTAGCGGTGGATCGCCGCCAGGGCGCGATCGCCTATCGGCACGACCCGCTCCTTGCGGCCCTTGCCCAGGACCCGCACGGTGCCGTACCCCAGGTGAAGGGCCCGGCGCTCCAGAGTCACGAGCTCCGTGACCCGGATGCCGGTGGCGTAGAGCGTCTCCAGCATCGCCGCGTCCCGCTCGCCGATGGGGGTCGTGATGTCCGGGGCGTCCAGCAGCCGGGTGACGTGGGCCTCACTGAGCACCCCGGGTAGTGACCGGCCCCGCCGTGGTCCCTGGACCAGGGCCGAAGGATCGACCTGGAGAAGCCCTTCTCGCACCAGGAACTTGAACAGCTGGCGAAAGGCCACCCGGTGGCGTCCCAGGGTGCTCATGGCCCGCCCCTGATCCAGCAGGTGACCCATGTACGCGGACAGATGCTCGCGCTGGACCTGGTCCACGGTCTGCAGGCCCTGGGCGATCATCTGGGCCGCCAACAGCCCCAGGTCCCGGCTGTAGGCGTCCAGGGTGTTCGGCGACAGCCCCCGCTCGACCCGCGCCCAGTCCAGGTAGGCATCGATCGCGTGGTCCCAGTCCATCAGCGGCCCTGTTGCCGCTCCAGGTACTGCTCGACCGCCAAGGCGATGGACTCGGCCACCGTCTGCTGAAACAGGGGGTGGCGCAGGCGCATCTCGTCGTCGGGGTGGGTCAGGAAGCTGGCCTCGAACAGGATCGACGGCATGGTCGTGCTGTGCAGCACGTAGAACAGGGCGGTCTTGACCCCCAGATCCCGGATCTGGTCCTCGCCGTAGACCGTCTGGGTCTGGCTGATGACGCTGCGCTGGACGTCCATCGCCAGCAGCTGCGACAGGCGGTTCGTGCCCGCCATCGAGAGCTCCAGCACGATGCGGTCCACGCCTTCGGCCTGTTCCTGGGCGGCGATGGCGTTCTCCCGGGCAGCGACCCGGGCCGCGCCAGCGTCGGTCGCGGTGTCCAGGTAGTAGGTCTCGATGCCCCAGCCGGTCTTCGACGGCGATGCGTTGGCGTGGATGGACAGGAAGAGATCCGCCTCGACCGCGTTGGCGTAGCGGGCGCGCTCCTTGAGGGGAACGAAGGTGTCGTCGCTGCGTGTGAGCAGCACTTCGGCGCCCAGCTGGCGCTCCAGCTCCTTGGCGAGGCGTAGGGACAGCTGCAGCGCGATGTCCGCTTCGTGGGTGCCCGTCAGACCCACCGCGCCGCTGTCCCAGCCCCCGTGACCCGGGTCCACGACGATGCGGACCCGGGGCTTGCCCAGCTGCTCGGCCTGGCGGGACAGGGAGACCCCCGCCAGCCAGGAGCCCAGCATGCCAGCGTCGGGCAAGGACGGGTCCCGGGTCGCGCCTTCGGCCCGCAGGTCCAGCAACAGGCCCCGCCGCTCCACGCTGGTCGCGACCACGTTGCGCCCACCATCGAGCTCGATGGAGACCTGGAGGTCGCTGCCGACGGGGGCCAGGACGACCCGTTGCACACCGCCCCGGTCGACCGGGATCAAGTAGCGCACGCCGTCGCGGGCATAGGCGCTCTTGAGCTCGGCGCTCAGCACCACGCCCGGCAGGCTCGCCGAGGCGCGGGCGGGGGCCTTGCCCCGCCGGGGAGTGGACCGGACCTGGGCCGGCGGCAAGGGGCCATCGGCCACCAGCAGGACCTGGGCGTGGCGGTCGCCGACGAAGACCCGGACCTCGGTCAGCTCGCGGGCCAGCGCCGGCGACGAGACCAGCCCGACCAGCACCACCAGGAACCAGCGCAGGGTGCTCAGGCCGGGTCCTCCTCGCTCGCCACGTCCTTGAGACGATACAGCAGGGCCAGGGCGTCTCTGGGGCTGAGCGCGTCGGGGTCGATCTCGGCGAGGGCCACCCGCAGAGGATCCGGCATGGGCTCGGGCTCGGCCCGCGGAGCCGCCGCGAACAGCCCCAGCTGGGGGGTCGGGGCGTCGCCAGCGTGCTTCTCCAGCCGCACCAGGAGCTTCTTGGCCCGGGCCACCACAGGCAGCGGCATGCCCGCCAGCCTGGCGCACTGGATGCCGTAGGACCGGCTGGCTCCGCCCTCCTTCAGGCGGCGCAAGAACAGGATACGCTCGCCCCACTCCGACACCGCGACGGACAGGTTGTGCACCCCTGGGCGCACGTCGGCCAGCTCCAGCAGCTCGTGGTAGTGGGTCGCGAACAGGGTCCGGGCGCGGATGCGGTCGTGCAGGTCCTCGGCCACAGCCCACGCGATCGACAGTCCGTCGTAGGTGCTGGTGCCCCGCCCGATCTCGTCCAGGATGACCAGGCTGCGGTCGGTAGCGTGGTGAAGGATGTTGGCCGTCTCGGACATCTCGACCATGAAGGTCGAGCGGCCCGACGCCAAGTCGTCGGACGCACCGACCCGCGTGAAGATGCGGTCGCAGACGCCGACCCGTGCGGAGTCCGCCGGCACGAAGGACCCGATCTGGGCCATCAGCGCGATCAGGGCGGCCTGGCGCATCACCGTCGACTTGCCGCTCATGTTCGGGCCGGTGAGGATGACCAGGCGCCGGTCCTTGGGCCGCAGGGTCAGGTCGTTGGGCACGAAGCTCTCGCCCAGCTCCTGGCTCTCGACGACCGGGTGCCGTCCGCCCTTGATCACGAGCTCCCGGGAGCCGTCGACCGTTGGGCGCACGTAGCGGCGGTCCACGGCGAGCTCGGCCAGTCCCGCGTAGACGTCGAGCTCGGCGACGGCCTGGGCCACGGCCTGGAGGCGTGGAACCGCCCCGGACAACCGCTCCCGGAGCTGCAGGAAGCGCTCGTGCTCCAGAGCCTTGCGCCGCTCGTCCGCCCCCAACACGCGCTCTTCGAGCTCCTTGAGCTCCGGGGTGATGTAGCGCTCTGAGTTGGTCAGGGTCTGCTTGCGCAGGTAGTGCTCGGGCACCCGGTGCAGGTTCGCCCGGGTGACCTCGAGGAAGTAGCCGAAGACCTTGTTGTACCGGACTTTGAGGCTGCCGATGCCCGTGGCCTCGCGCTCCCGGCTCTCGAGCTGGGCCAGAGTGCTCCGACCGCCCCTGGCCAGCGCGACCAGCTCGTCGAGCTCGGGGTCGATGCCGGGCAGGATCAGGCCGCCTTCGGTGAGCTGGATCGGGGGCTCGTCGACCAGCCAGGTGCCGATGTCGGCGGCGACCTCGCCACACAGGTCCGCTGGCACCAGAGGGGACAGCTCGGGGCTGCGGGCGATCTTGTCGAACACCCCAGGCACCGCGTCCAGGGACCGACGCAGGGCCGCGACGCCCCGCGGCCCAGCGGTGCCCGCTGCCAGCTTGCCAGCGATGCGCTCGAGGTCCGCCACGGCGGCCAGGGCCGACCGGATCTCGGTCCGCAGAGAGGTGCTCTCGACCAGCGCATCGACCCGCTCCAGGCGCCGTTCGATGCGGTCGCGCTCGAGCAGGGGCCAGGTGAGCCACTCCCGCAACAGGCGCCCGCCACCACTCGTGCGCGTGCGGTCCATCAGGTCCAGGAGCGAGCCCTTGCGTCCTCGGCCCGTCATCGGCCGCAGGATCTCCAGGTTCCGGCGGGTCGGCTGATCCAGCACCATGAAGCCGCTCAACTGGTGGCTCCGGATGCCTCGCAGGTGGCTCAGGCGGGCGTGGGTGGCCCGTTCGGCGTAGGCCACCAGGGCGGCGGCGGCACCGAGTGCAGGGCCCAGCTCCCCACACCCGAAGCCCTCCAGGTCGGCGACCCGGAGCCGCTCGCAGAGGTCCCGGCGAGCGCCCTCGACTTCGAACCAGCCCGGGTCCACGGCGGTGGTGGCGATGCCCCCCAGGGCGGCCGACAGGGTCTCGTCCAGAGCGAGATCCTCGGGCAGCACGGCCTCGCGGACCTCGGCCCGGGACAGCTCGTCGAGGGCAGCGGCCCGGTCGTCCAGGTCCGCCACCCGCAGGTCGCCGGTCGACGCGTCCAAGAGCGCCAGGCCCCAGGTCTCGCCCAGGTGAACCAGGGCGGCGATCCAACAGGCCTCCCGAGGGGCCAGGTCGTCCGGGTCGAAGGCCAGCCCCGGCGTCACGACCCGGGTGATGGCCCGCCGCACGATGCCACGGGCGAGCTTGGGGTCTTCGACCTGCTCGGCGATGGCGACCTTGTGGCCCTGGTCCACCAGACTCACGATGTAGGACTTGGCCGCGTGGTGGGGCACCCCGGCCATCGGCACCGGCTCCGGACTGTCCTTCATGCGGGCCGTCAGGGTCAGGTCCAACAGGCCGGCCGCCAGCTGGGCGTCCTCGAAGAAGAGCTCGTAGAAGTCCCCCATCCGGAAGAACAACAGCGCGTCCGGCACCTGGCCCTTGAGCTCGAGGTACTGCCGGAACATGGGCTTGTCGGCGTGCAGGCTCATGTCGCCCGTTCCAGCAAGGCAGCGTAGAAGCAGTCGGCGTCTTCGACCGGCGGCGCCGCGAGCCGCTCCTCTACCAGGGTCCAGTCCCGACCGGCGCTGGACGCGACCCACGCGGCCACCAGCGTGTTCCCCTCCTCGGGTTCGGGTGAACAGACGCTGTAGACCAGGTGTCCGCCGGGCCGCACCGTGGCCGCAGCAGCGGAGAGGATCGGCGCCTGGCGCAGGGCCATGGCCGCGGGGTCGGTGGGCTGGCGGGCCCATCGGATCTCCGGGTGCCGGCGCAGGGTGCCCAGCCCCGTGCAGGGCACGTCGACCAGAGCCGCGTCGAACGGCACCTTGGGCGTCCACGGCGCTTCGAGCCAGTCGACCTGGCGGGCGATGGGGCCCAGGCCCGTGCGGCGGGCGTTGGCCTTGAGCACCTGCAGACGGTCCTTGCTCAGGTCGCAGGCCATGACCCGGGCGCCGCGGGCCGCCAGGCGCAGGGCCTTGCCGCCTGGGGCTGCGCAGGCATCGAGCACGCGGTCTCCTGGGGTCAGGGGCACCAGATCCGCCGTGGCGCAGCTCGCCGGATCCATGACCCACCAGGCGCCGTCTGCAAAGCCTGGGAGGGCGTCGACCGGTCCGCTGAGCTCGTCGACCAGGAAGGCGCCAGGCACGGCCTGGCCCTGGACCGTCGCCGGCCGGACCCGGCCGACGCCGCCGAGCATTCCAGCGACCCCGTCCGGATCGTCGCGGGCCACCACCCCCAAGGGGGCCGGCTGGTCGTTGCGGGCACACCAGTCCTCGACCGCCGCCGCCCCGACGCGCTCGGTCCAGCGAGACACCCACCACGCCGGGTGATTCTGGGCTGCGGGCACGTCGACCGGCGCCACACGGCGCAAGACCGCGTTGGCGAAGCCGCGGGCCTGGGGCGCGCCCAGCGCGTGGGCCAGCGCCACGCCCTGGTCGACCACGGCGTGGTCCGGTGCGCGGCCGTAGAGCCGCTCCCAGGTCGCGACCCGCAGCGCGGCCCGGACCGGCGGGTCCAGGGTCTCGACCGCGCGGGTGCTGACCGCGTCGATGGCGCCGTCGATCGCGCCGCGGTGGCGCAGCACACCCAGGACCAGCTGCCAGGCCAGGGCCCGATCCCGCCCGTCCGGCGGCGCGAGCCTGGAGAGCGCTCGATCGGCGTGGCGGCCCTGTTCGACCTCGAGCAGGACCTGGCCCGCGGCCAGGCGACCTGGGTTCAGCCTCATGGCCCGGGCACCCGGTAGGCGAAGGCCCGCGCCAGCAAGGAGGAGAGCTGGGGGTGCGGCCGCGCCCCCCGGAGCCGAAAGCCGTCCACGAACGCCGTCGGTGCGCTGCGAGCGCCCAGTGCCTCGGCCAAGACCCGCTGGGCCTGGAGCCGCTCCAAGGAAGCCGGGGCCGCCCGCACGCGGTCGAAGGCCGCCAGATCCAGGCCCAGCTCGGTGGCTGCAGCCACCAGGCCGGCGTCGTCGAGGTGCTGGTAGCGAGACAGGAGCAAGCGGGAGTAGGCCCACAGCTGGCCCTGGGCCGCGGCGGCCATCGCCGCCAGGGCGGCCGGTCCCGAGCGGGGATGCCGCTCCTCGGTCCAGAACAGGATGCGGACCTGAAGCGCCGATCCGCCCTCGTCCAGCAGCGCCTGCCAGGAGTCGGAGACCCGGGCACAGAAGGGCGACTGCAGGTCGACCACCAGGACCACCTGGACCATGGCCGAAGCCTCGCCCCACCCGTCGGCCACGGCGGTCACGTCCTCCCAGGGCACGTCCACCCACAGGTCGTCGTAGCGCAACGCGGTGCGCAGATCAGCGGTGCGGGCGCCCAGTCCGGCCAACCCCACGCCCCGATCGAGCAGCCGGCCCAGGAGCTCGGTGCAGGCCGGCGGACGCTCCAGCAAGCACTTGCTATAGCTCCACCCCTGCTGCCAACACGGCTCGCAGGGGGCCCCCAGCTGATTCAGCGCCTCCATCAGCGCGGCGCCCTGGGCGGGGTCCAGGACAGCGACCTGGTCCCAACCGAGCTGGTCGGCGCCAAAGGCAGTCGGGTGCAGTGGCTGGCGGCCGCCCTCGAGGGTGACCTCGTGCTTGTCGACCTGGGCCACGCCGGGGCCCTGTCGGCTCCCCGGAGTGCTCGTCAGCACGGGTGCCGGACTGTCGTTCCCCGTGCAGCCAAGCAGTGCGGCCAGCCAGAGCGCGGTCAATCCCTGCCCTGGACCGCCTGGAGCGTGAGCTCGGCTTCGAGCTGACGGACACGGCGCTTGAGCGCCGACGACCGGAAGTAGCTGGCGAACAGCCCCACCACCAGGCCCCCCAGGCCCGTCCACAGCAACAGGTGGGCCACGGGCAGCGGATCCGGCGTCACGCCGGCCCAGACCCCCAGGTTCAACCCCAGGGTGGTCGTGTGGTGCTGGTTCTGCACCACGAAGAGCACGACGGGCAGAGCCAACAGCAGGAAGAGCACCAACAGGATCAGGAAGCGCCGCATGGGCGGCCCTTATCCCGAACCGGGGGGGCCCGAAGCACGAAAGGGAGCGCCGGAGCGCTCCCTCTCGGGTCGGGTCGCGCCAGGCTCAGGCCGGAGGCGCGGTCTCGTCGGCACTCGCCTCGGGGGCCGCGGCCTCGTCGGCTGCAGGCTCTTCGGCAGCGGGCTCCTCGGCAGCTGGGGCCTCGGCAGCTGGGGCCTCGGCAGCAGGCTCCTCGGCAGCAGGCTCCTCGGCAGCTGGGGCCTCGGCATCCGTGTCAGCGGGCGCGTCGGCGGAGGGCTCTGCGGCAGCAGGGGCGTCGGCAGCAGCGGCCGCGTCAGCGGAGGGCTCTGCGGCATCCGCGCCAGCGGCTGCGGCTGCGGCTGCGGCCTCGTCGCCGCTTCCGAACTTGCCAGCGATGTCGCCCATCAGGTCACCCAGCGAGGCGCTGGCCTCGGTGGTGGACCGCAGGTACTCGGCAGGCGCCTCGTCGTCGGCCTCGGACCCGGCGGCCGCGACCTCGGACAGGCTGATGCGGCGGTCGCGACCGTCGATGTTGATGATGCTCGCCGTGATCTTGGAGCCGATGGGGTAGCTGCTGGACCAGTCGTCGGCGCTGTTGGACAGCTCCGAGACGTGAACCAGGCCCTCGACGCCTTCCTCGAGCTCCACGAACACGCCGAAGTCGGCGTGCTGCACGACCGGGCCTTCGATGACCTGGCCCAGGAAGAAGCGGGCGTTCACCGACAGCCACGGGTCTTCGCCGAGCTGCTTGATGCCCAGGGAGATGCGCTCGTTGTCGCGGTCGATGTGCAGGACGCGGGCCTCGACCTCGTCGCCCTTCTGGTAGCGGTCCGAGGGGTGCTTGATGCGCTGGCCCCAGGACAGATCGGAGATGTGCACCAGGCCGTCGATGCCCTCATCGATGCCGACGAAGATGCCGAAGTCGGTGATGTTGCGCACGTTGCCCTTGACGATCGAGCCGACCGGCCAGGTCAACTCGATGCGGTCCCAGGGGTTCTCCTCGAGCTGACGCATGCCCAGGGAGATGCGCTTGTTCTCCATGTCCACGCCGAGCACGACGGCCTCGACCACGTCGCCGACGGCGGCGAGCTTGGACGGGTGCTTGACCCGCTTGTTCCAGGTCATCTCGGAGATGTGGACCAGGCCCTCGATGCCGTCCTCGAGCTCGACGAAGATGCCGTAGTCCGGGATGGACACGACCTTGCCGCGCACGATGGAGCCGACCGGGTACTTGTAGTCGGCCTCCTCCCAGGGATCGGGCCGGATCTGCTTGTAGCCCAGGGAGACGCGCTCGGTCTCGGCGTCGAACTTGAGCACCTTGACCTCGACCGTCTGGCCCACCTCGAACATCTCCGAGGGGTGCTGGATGCGGCCGTAGCTCATGTCCGTGATGTGGAGCAGGCCGTCGATGCCGCCCAGGTCCACGAACGCACCGTAGTCGGTGATGTTCTTGATCACGCCGGACATGATCACGCCGACCTGGAGCTTCTTGACGGTGTCACGGCGCCGGCTCTCGCGGTCCTTCTCGAGCAGGACCCGGCGGGAGAGCACGATGTTGCCGCGCTTCTTGTTGAACTTGATGATCTTGAACTCGTAGGTCTCGCCCAGGAGCTTCTCGAGGTTCTTGACCGGCCGCAGGTCGACCTGGGAGCCGGGCAGGAAGGCCTTGACGCCGATGTCGACCTGGAGGCCGCCCTTGACCCGGGCCACGATGACGCCGGTGACGGTCTCGTCGCGCTCGACGGCCTGGGAGATCTCTTCCCACGCCTTCATCAGGTCGGCCTTTTCCTTGGAGAGGATGAGCTGACCGCGGTGGTCGTCCATCGCGTCCAGGTAGACGTCGATCTTGTCGCCGACCGAGACGTCGATGCCGTCTTCGGTGCGCACGAACTCGTGCTTGCTGATGGAGCCTTCGGCCTTGTAGCCGATGTCCACCACGACCCGGTCGTCGGTGATGCCGATGACCGTACCCGTCACCACCGACTGCTCCTTCACAGAGGAGGTGTCCAGGTGGGCGTTCATCATCGCTTCGAAGTCTTCGCGGCTGACGTCGGCGAGGGAGGTGTCGAGATTCTCGGAAGTCATGAAGTTTTCTGTTGATCCTGGCCCGTCCCGGGAGAGGTCTCCCGACCGGGGAACGAGGGATTGGCGTGCCGGGTCCGGGGCCGCCTGGCGACGGGATCCGCGGTGAAATCTGGCACGATGTATGGGGGTGATCGCTCGGGACCGTGAGGCCCGAGGCCCGGCCAGGTATCGCGGCCAAGAAGTCGGGTCAAGCGGCTCCCGCGGCCTGCCGAGCCCAGGCGACGACCTGATCTGCGGCAGCCTGGGGGGCCAGGTGCGTGGTGTCGAGGAGCCGGGCGTCGCTGGCCTGGCGCAGGGGCGCCACCGCGCGGGTCGAGTCCTGGTGATCCCGGGCCTCGATCTCGGTGCGCACCGTGGCGAGCTCGCAGTCCACGCCCCGGCCGAGCTGCTCCTGGTGCCGGCGCTGGGCCCGGGCCTCGACCGTGGCGGTCAGGAAGATCTTGAGGGCGGCGTCCGGCCACACGACCGTGCCGATGTCCCGCCCGTCCATCACGACGCCCCCGCGCCGGCCCCAGTCCTGTTGGAGGGCCAGCAGGGCTGCCCGGACCGGCGGGAGCTTGGACACATCGGAGGCCCCCCGGCCGATGGCTTCGGTCCGGATGTCGTCCTCGACGTCGCGGTCGCCCAGGTGCAGACGCATCGACACGCTGCCCGGGACCTGGCGCCACCCCAGGTCCATCTCGCCGACCAGGTCGGCGAGGGCGGGCCCGTCGGTCCAGGCCACGCCGGCAGCCAGGGCGACCCAGGCCAGGGCCCGGTACAGGGCCCCGCTGTCGACGTGCTGGTAGCCGAGCTCTGCGGCCACCAGCCGCGCCACGGTGCCCTTGCCCGAGCTGGCCGGGCCGTCGATGGCGATGCTGATCGGAGGGTGGGACATTCAGGCGCTCCGGGCCTGCGCGAGCAAGGCGGGAAAAGTGGGGAAGCTGGTGCGGATGTTCGCGGTGTCGTCGATCCGGCACTCGCCGGTCGCGCGGCAGGCCGCGACGGCAAAAGCCATGGCGATGCGGTGGTCTCCGACGCTGTCCACCACGCCGGCCCGCAGGGGACCGCCCTGGACCGCGAAGCCGTCCGGCCGCTCGTCGGCGTCGACGCCCAGGGCACGCAGACCGGCCACGGTGGCGGCGATGCGGTCGGACTCCTTGACCCGCATCTCGGCGGCGCCCGTGAGCACGGTCTCGCCTTGGGCGCAAGCGGCGGCGACGGCCAAGACCGGGAATTCGTCGATGGTGCGCGGCACGAGCTCGCCGCCCCAGGACGCGCCGTGCAGTCCGGCGTGCCGCACCCGCAGGTCGGCCACCGGCTCTCCGGACACGACCCGCTCGTCCTCGAGGGTGATGTCGGCGCCCATCGACCACAGGGCATCCAGCACGCCGGTGCGGGTCGGGTTCACACCGACCCCCTCGAGCAACAGGTCCGACCCCGGCACGATCGACGCGGCCACCAGGAAGAACGCCGCCGAGGAGATGTCCGCCGGCACGTCGACGTCGACGCAGTGGGGCTGCTGTCCACAAGGAACGCGGAGCCAGTCGCCGTCGCGCCGCATGGACACGCCCATGGCGCCCAGCATGCGCTCGGTGTGGTCCCGGGAGCGGTGGGGCTCGCGGAATTCCAGGGTGCCGGCGGCCCCCAGGCTGGCGAGGATCAGGCAGCTCTTGACCTGGGCCGAGGGCACCGGGTTCTCCCAGCGGATGCCCTGGAGCTGACCCCCGCGCACCACCAGGGGCGGCAGGCGGCCCTGGTCGCGCCCGTCGAGGCGAGCACCCATGCGGCCCAGCGGCACCGTGATGCGGCCCATGGGGCGCTGACGCAGGCTCTGGTCGCCGGTCAAGACGACCAGCAGATCGTGGGCTGCCACGGCCCCCGCCAGCAGCCGCATGCCCGTGCCGGAGTTGCCGCAGTCCACCGGCGCACCGGGTTCCTGGAGCACCCCGCCGGTGCCTTGGACCACCAGGTCCCCGCGGGACCGCCGCAGGTGCACGCCCAGACGGCGCAGGGCTGTGGCCGTCGCCTGGACATCTGCAGCGTCCAAGAGCCCCCGCACCCGGGCCGAGCCCGTCGCGAGGCCGTTGAAGATCAGCGACCGGTGGGAGATGGACTTGTCGCCCGGGACCCGCAGGCGGCCGGTGAGTGGACCGCCCGGGCCGAGGGTCATCGAAACGCTCACGCCTGCTCGAACGCCCCGAGCTTGCGGAAGCGGTCGTAGCGGTCCTGGATGAGCTGCTCCGGGGTCATGTCGACCAGTGCGTCCAGGTGTCGTGACAGCGCCTCGTCCAGGGACGCGGCCGTGGCTTCGTGGTCCCGGTGGGCACCACATGCGGGCTCGCCGATGACCTCGTCGGCGATGCCGTGGCTCAGGCAGTCGTCGGCCGTGATGCGCAGCGCCGACGCCGCACGAGGGCCTTCGGCCCGGTCCCGCCACAGGATGGCGGCGCAGCCCTCTGGGGAGATCACGCTGTAGATGCTGTTCTCGAGCATCAGCACCCGGTTGCCGACCCCGACCGCCAGGGCGCCGCCACTGCCCCCTTCGCCGATCACGACGCAGACCACCGGCACGCTGAGGCGGCTCATCTCGAGGATGTTGCGGGCGATGGCTTCGGCCTGGCCCCGGGCCTCGGCGTCGATGCCCGGGTAGGCGCCCGGGGTGTCGATGAAGGTGATGATCGGCCGGTTGAAGCGCTCTGACAGCTTCATGATGCGCAGGGCCTTGCGGTAGCCCTCGGGGCGCGGCATTCCGAAGTTGCGCTCCAGGTTCTCCCGGGTGTTCCGGCCCTTCTGGTGGCCGATGACCGTGACCCTGCGGCCCTTGTAGCGGGCGATGCCGCTCACGATGGCGTGGTCGGCGTGGCCCGCCCGGTCGCCGTGGAGCTCGATCCAGTCGGTGAACAGGCGGTCCAGGTAGTCCAGGGTGTAGGGCCGCCGGGGGTGCCGGGAGAGCTGGGCCCGCTGCCACGGGGTCAGGGCGCTGAAGATCTGCCGCTGGAGCTTCTCGGCGCGGACCTGGAGCTGGCTGATGGAGGCGGAGAGATCCGTGCCTTCGGACTCCTGGATGTCGACCAGGGAAGCGATGCGCTTCTGCAGCTCGATCAGGGGGCGCTCGAAGTCGAGGACGAGTTCCATGGGGCGTCTGGCTAACCCACCCCCGTCAGCCGGGCCCCAGGTTCACCGCCGCCACGGCCGCCAGGTGCGCCAACAGTGCCTGGGCCGCCGCGGACCGCGCCCGGTCCCGGGGGTAGACGTACCAGCCCTGGGCCGAGTCGGGCAGAGCGCCCCGCAGCACTTCGACCAGAGCCCCGCGGTCCAGGTCGTCCTGGCAGGTCAAGAGCAGGAGCGGGGCGATGCCGAGTCCGTCCAGGGCCGCGTGCCGGGCGGTCTCCAGGCTGTTGGCCCGGATGCGGTTCCGCATCGCGATCTTGACCGAGCCCCGATCCCCGTCCAGCCGCCGAATGCCGTTGGGCGCCCAGGGGTCCATGCACACGCCGTCGTGATCCGCCAGGTCGGCGACCCGGACCGGCGTGCCTCGGAGCGCCAGGTACTCCGGACTGGCGACCAGCAGGATGCGGGAGTCCCAGAGCTGGCGGGCGATCAGCTCGGTGGAGTCCGGCGGTGAACCGCCGCGCAGGGCCACGTCGACGTCCTGCTCGATCAGATCGACATAGGCGAGGGTGTGGTGGAGCTCCAGGTCCACCGCGGGGTGATCTCGCACGAAGGGCCCCAGCACGCCCCAGAGCACCCCCCGATCCTCGGGGGGCAGGGCGATGCGGAGCTTGCCGGCCGGCGCCTCGCGGCTGCGCTGCACCGCCGTCTCCGCTTCGGTCAGCATCCGCGTCATCGCGGCCAGGCGCTCGTAGTAGATGCGCCCGGACGCGGTCAGGCCCACCTGGCGGGTGGTGCGGTGCAGCAGCCGGTAGCCCAGCCGGTCCTCGAGCCTGCGCACCCGCCTGCTGATGGCCGACGTGGGCAGATCCAGGGCGACCCCAGCAGCCGTGAAGCTCCGCAGTCGCGCGACCTCGAGGAAGGCCTGGACGTCGTTGAGGTCGTGCTTCAGCGCCAGAGCCCCAGGATGAGCGACGCCGCCAGGATCATGACCGCCTGGTTGCCCAGGGTGATCGCCGCCACCCGCCAGCGCTTCAGGAACGCCAGGCCCGGCAAGGCCGTGGCCACGGCGAAGCCGACGGTGACGAAGCACGCCGTGGTGAGCGCACCCCCGACCCCCTCGGCGCCCAGGGCCTGCTGGAGCAGCCCGACGGACAGCACCATCACCACCGTGCAGAGCAGCTGCACCCCATAGGTGTAGCCAGGGATCTCCGCGGTGTGCTGCTTGCGGTCGGCGGCGCCGTACTCCTGGGCCCACGGGTCCCCGAAGACCACGGTGAACCAGAGGGTCGAGAGGATCTGGCCTGCGACCACGGCGGCGACGACGGCCGGCCAGTGCAGGCCGGAGAGGGAGAGCTCCATGGGTCCTCCTCTGCCAAGAGAGCCGGGAGAGTCCGGCTGGAGGGTGGCAGCGGTGTCCCCACCCTATGATTGCTGCTCAACGAGATAAAGTCCCATCTTATCAACACTACTGATATCAGATTCGCAACAACAGAAAAATCACTCCAGCAGGTGCTCGCTCACTGTGCGAGCCGCCACGTCGGCCTCCCGGAACGGAAACACGCTGTAGTGCCCGGCCAGCCAGCCTTCATCGTCGAAGGACGCCACCGCCCTGTAGAGCGAGCCCTCGTCGCCCACACACAGGTCCGCCAGTTCGCCTGCGTCCCACCACGAGCACTGGGCCACGTTGATGGTGGTGCCGTCGCCCCCCACCGGGTGGTCCACGTCGACTGTCCAGGACCTGCAAGCGTCCGGCAAAGGCGCGGTCAAGGGGTGTCGTGCGGGGGGTAGGATGGTCCCCTCTCCGCTCCCCTGGCAGGCCCGATGTTCCTCCTCCGACGCCCGGTACGGCTGACCGCCTCCAGTCTGCTCCTCGCCGGCGCCCTGTGGCTGCTCCCCGCTCGGCCAGGGGTCGCCGACGGCCTGGAGACCGCCCCTGATCCGGGCGCCGCCTACCCCAGGCCCCGCGTGCCCCCGGACGAGCTCCGCTGCGACGATCGAAGCGAGAAGCTCGAGCGCAAGGCCGAGCCCCACATCGCCCAGCTGAACTCCGGAAGCGGCGTCGACCGCGCGATCAACAAGCTGCGAGGCCTGGAGGCCCCGGGCTGTGATGCACTGGCCCGCTGGATCCGCGCTGGGCATCCCGGGGGCACCCAGGGCGATCTCAAGGAGGCCGCGTCCTGGCTGGTCCGCTTCGGCGAAGGGGCCCAATTCCTGGCAGGCGCGGGCGTGCTCATCCAGCCCGACAACGGGATGCTCCCCCACGTCTGGGCGCACTTCCCCGTGCGGGGCGCGGTGATCTCCCCAGACCAGACCGACGCGCTGCTGGCGATGAAGGAGAGCGTCCAGATCGACACGCTGGACCTGCTGCTGGGCATCATCCGCGACATGAAGACGGTGTACAGCCCCTCGGGCGACCGCTACGTCTCGGTCTTCAGCCTGTCCGAGCACCCGCTTCCCCCGGAGCACGTCTACGGGCTGTCCGAGCTCGCCCGGCGCCCCCATGCGCAGGAAGAGCTCATCGATCGCTGCACCTCGATCGTCTCCGGCGGGCTCGCCGATCTGGACCGGAGCTGGCGGGCGCTGGGGCAGGTGCTGCTTCCCATGGCCCTGGACCCGAACGCGCCCCTGCGAGGCAAGGCGGCCCGCATCATCGCTCTGGGCGAGCTGAAGGGCATCGATCGGCTCATGGAGCAGGCCGTCGGACCCGACGCGCCCTGGCTCCCAGGGGCTCTGCTGGGCGGCTTCGGGGACCGCATCAGCGATCTGGCCTTCTCCGACGTCACGCTGGCGCGACTGGAGTGGCTCGCCCAGAACCTGAGCGGTGGCCACCAGGCCAAGGCCGAGAAGCTGCTGAAGAAGGCCGAGAAGAAGAGCCGCTGAAGCCCGGGGGGCAGCCTGCTTCAGGCTCCGAACGCGCGCGCCGCCTCCGCCAGCACCGCCGCGGTGTCCCGGGCGTCCACCTGGGTGAAGCCCCCCAGCTTGCGCAGCATCGCTCGCTGCTTGCGGGCAAAGCGCCGGGTGTCCCGCTGGGTGCACCGGATGGCCTCGTCCAGGGACATGGTGCCGCGCACGTGGAACAGGAAGTGCTTGTAGCCCAGGCTCTTCAGGGGCTTGCAGTCCGGGGGCACCCCGGCGTCGAGGGCATCGCGCAGCTCCTGGACCAGGCCTTGCTCGACCATCTGCAGCACCCGCGCGTCGATGCGGGCGTGCAGGTCGTCCCGGTCGAGCCAGAGCCTCACGGCCTGGTGTCGAACCTGGCCCAGGTGAGCGTCGTGCAGCTCGGAGAGCCGCTGGCCGGTCATCCGGTGGACCTCGAGCCCGCGCAGGATGCGCACCCGGTCGTTGGGGTGGAGCCGTGCGGCCAGGACCGGGTCGACGGCCTGGAGCGCGGCGAAGAGGTCGGGCAGCGTCTCGAGTTCCGCCCGCAGCGCCGGGTCCGCCGGCGGCGTCACCACGAGTCCCTGGAGCAGAGCCCGCAGGTAGAGCCCCGTGCCGCCCACGACCACCACCGGCCCTCCCTGGGCGATGACGGCGTCGGCATCCCGGGCGAAGTCCGCCGCGTTGTAGTCCTGGTGCGGGTCCCTCACGTCCAGGCAGGCGTGGGGGTAGGACGTGAGCTCGTCGGGCGTGGGCTTGCCGGTGCCGATGTCCAGGCCCCGGTAGACCTGCATGGCGTCGGCG
Organism: uncultured Enterobacterales bacterium; assembly: GCA_964519895.1. Taxonomy (GTDB): domain Bacteria; phylum Myxococcota_A; class UBA796; order UBA796; family CAJQPC01; genus CAYFPX01. The sequence goes on from CAZFLE010000053.1 coordinate 32,571, forward strand.
CTGACCAGCCGCGCCCCGGTGCGGTCGTGGACCGCACAGGCCGCCGCGGTCTTGCCAGCGGCGGTCGGCCCCCCGAGGACGAGTAGAGCCACCGCTCAAGCCCGGTGGAAGCGGCGCTCCAGCTCCGCCTCGCTGACCCGGATCGCCACCGGGCGGCCGTGGGCGCAGACCTCGAAGTCGACCTGGTCGAGCTCCTGGAGCAGCTGGCGCATGAGGAAGGGGGTCAGGTCCTGGTGGGCCCGGATCGAGTTGTGGCAGGCCATGGTGGCCAGCAGGTGTTCCTGGAGATCCCGACCCGCAAGGCCCCGTCCGCCCTCGGCCAGGTCGTTGGCGATGTCGGTGATCAGCCGGACCAGGTCGACCTTTTCCAGGGACCGAGGCACCGCCCGCACGGCAAAAGTGCCGGCGTCGAAGGGCTCGACCTCGAGCTTGAGGTCCGCCAGCACGTCGAGGTTCTCGGCGAGCACCGACGCGCGGGCCGGGGCCAGCTCGACCAGGATCGGGGTGAGCAGGCGCTGGCTGACGCCCATGCGGGCGTCGGCGTCGGCCTGGAGACGGTGGAGCTGGACCCGCTCGTGGGCCGCGTGCTGGTCGATGAGCACCAGCTCCCCCGCCCCCTCGCAGAGCACGTAGGTGCGGGCGAACTGGCCGATGACGCGCAGGTCCTGAAAGCGAGCCACCGGGAGCAAGGCCTCGGGGTCGACCGGTGTGGCCGGGGCCGGCCGGTGGTGGTGGTGCCCGTGATCGTGGCCATGAGACGCCAGGCCCGGGGAGGGGCTGGCCGCCATCGGCGGCAGGTCGGGCAGGGCGGACAGGGGCTCGGGCGGGGACGGGGGTCGGGACAGGACCGGCTCGGACAGGGGCAGCAGCTCGGCGCGCGCGGCAGGCGCCGCCTCGTCTCGCGCCCGCTCGGCCATGTTGCGCCGAATGCCGTGGTCCTCGAGGGCGCGGCGAATGCCGCCGGCCACGGCCTGCTCCAGGTCCCTGGCGTGTCGAAAGCGCACCTGGATCTTGGTGGGGTGCACGTTGCAGTCCACGTGGTCCGGCGGCAGGCGCACATCGAGCACGCCCACCGGGTAGCGGCCCTTGGGCACGACGTGCCGGTAGGCCTCGCGCACCGCCCGGCGCAGGACCGCGTCGGTCACGAAGCGGCCGTTCACGTACAGGTACATCGAGCCCCTGGGGGACGCCTGGTGCACCCCAACCGGGCTGAGCAGGGCCCGGACAGCCAGGGGCCCTTCGGTCCAGTCGGCCTCGAACAGCGCCTTGCCGTGCTCGCCCAACAGAGCCGCCGCCCGCTCGGTGCGGGTCTTCGCGGTCGGGGCCCGGACCAGGGTGCGCCCATCGTGCTCCACCGTGAAGTCCACGTCGGGGTGGACCAGCGCCTGGCGCACGACGGCCTCGACGCAGTGGCCCAGCTCGGTGGGCACGGTGCGCAGGAACTTCCGCCGGGCCGGCACGTTGAAGAAGAGCTGGCTCGCCGTGATCCGGGTGCCCGGCGGGCACGCCGTGGGCTCGGGGGCCTCGAGTCGGCCGCCGTTCACCACCAGCCGCACGCCGACCTCGTCCTGGGCCCGGCGGGTCACCAGCTCGAAGCGGCAGACGCTGGCGATAGACGGCAGGGCCTCGCCTCGGAACCCCAGGGTGTCGACCTGGTGCAGGTCCTGGGCTGTGCGGATCTTGGAGGTGCCGTGTCGCTCCAGGCACATCAGGGCGTCGTCCCGGTCCATGCCCGCGCCGTCGTCCTGGACCTGGATGCGCTGGCGGCCGCCGCTCTTGAGCTTGACGCTGAGGGTGCGGCTCTGGGCGTCCAGCGCGTTCTCGACGAGCTCCTTGACCACGGCGGCCGGGCGCTCGATGACCTCGCCGGCGGCGATCTGGTTGACCAGGTGGTCCTCGAGGATGCGGACCTGGCCCATGGCTCAGTCGCCCTCGTGGGCTTCGCCGGGCCGCCGCTTGCGCTTGAAGTTCAGGCGGAGGGGCGTGCCTTCGAAGCCGTAGATCTCCCGCAGCCTGTTCTGGAGGTACCGCTTGTACGCGGGCACCACGCCCTCGGGGGTGTTGCAGCTGATCATGAAAGTCGGCGGCCGGACCCGGACCTGGGTCATGTAGTTCAGGCGGACGGGTCGGTGGTGCCGCTGGGGCGGGCTGTGGGCCTCGACGGCCGCCGCCAGGAAGCGGTTGCACTCCGAGGTGGTGAGTCGCTTGTCGAACTGCTCGTAGACCCGGTGCACGTCCTTGAGGATGCGGTGTACGCCCTTGCCGGTCAGCGCCGAGATGTAGAGCACCGGGGCCCAAGGGGCGTGGGGCAGCTTGCGCTCGAGCTCGTCGACGATGTCTCGGCTGGAGCGCTCAGGGTCTTCCTTGACCCGATCCCACTTGTTGATCAACAGGACCAGGGCCCTGCCCCGGCTGGTGACCAGGGCCGCCAGCCGGGCGTCCTGATCGGTCAGGCCCAGGGTGCCGTCGACCATGAGCAAGGACACGTGGCAGCGCTCGATGGACCGGATGGCTCTGGACACGGCGAAGCCTTCGACCGCGTCGGAGATGCGGCGCTTCTTGCGCACACCGGCGGTGTCCACCAGCACATAGCGGTTGCCGTTGTGCTCGAAGGGGCTGTCGACCGCGTCCATGGTGGTGCCCGGCATGTCGTGCACCACGTGACGCTCCTGGCCCACCATGCGGTTGATGAGGGTGCTCTTGCCGATGTTCGGCCGGCCGATCACGGCGATGCGGATCTCGCCGGTGGTGTGCTCGGGGGGGACCTCTTCCTGCGCGACCGGCGGCGGCAACAGCTCGCCCACCCGGTGCATCAGATCGGCGACCCCCCGGGCGTGCTCGGCGGAGATGGTGAAGAACTCGCCGACCCCCAGAGCGTGGAATTCCAAGGCGTCGTCTTCGATCGATGGCACGTCGACCTTGTTGACCACCAGCACCACCGGGCGCTGGCTGCCCCTCAGGATGTCTGCGACCTGGCTGTCCAGCGGCGTCAGGCCGGCCCGGGCATCGACCATCCACAGCACGATGTCGGCTTCTTCGGTGGCGGCCAGGGACTGGACCCGCATGGACGCGAAGAGGTCGTCGTCGGGGTCGGGTTCGAGCCCGCCGGTGTCGACGATGGCCAGCTCCCGGTCGCACCAGCGGTCGGTGGTCTCGTAGTGCCGGTCCCGTGTGATGCCCGGTCGGTCGTGCACGATGGCCGGGCGACCGCCGATCAGGCGGTTGAACAGCGTGGACTTGCCCACGTTGGGACGGCCGACGATCGCGATGGTGGGCAGGGTGGACACGCGCCCCGACTAACCCGCTCGGTGGCGCTACTGATCGAGCCCGAGCCGGGAGAGGATCCGCGGGTTGTTCGCCCAGCCGCGCTCGACCCGGACCAGCAGCTGCAGGTGCACGCCGCACCCCAGCAGTCGCTGGATGTCTTGTCGCGCCAGGGTGCCGATGCGCTTGAGCATCGACCCGCCCTTGCCGATCACGATGCCCTTCTGGGAGTCGCGGTCGACCAGGATGCGGGCCTCGATCCGCACGAAGCCACGGTCGCCGCCGCGCTCCTCCTCCTCGAAGGACACCACGTCCACGGCGGTGGCGTAGGGCAGGTCCTGCTGGAGCAGGTGGAAGAGCTTCTCGCGGATGATCTCGGCCACCACGAAGCGCTCGGTGCTGTCGACCATCTGGTCTGTCGGAAACAGCGGCGGGTGCTCGGGCATGAGTCGCACCAGCTCGGCGACCACGTCGCCGACGCCGCGGCCCTTGAGCGCCGAGAACGGCACGATGGCCTGGAAGTCCATGCCCGGATCCTGGGCCCAGGCCGCGATGACCGGCAGGACCTTGTCCTTGTCCACGGCGTCGGCCTTGTTCAGGCCCAGCACCACCGGCACGCCGGCTGCGCGGATGCACTCCACCAGGATCTGCTCGCCCTTGGACAGGACTTTCTTGTCCTTGTCCACCTGGCGGATGGCGGGCACCAGGTCGACCAGCAAGAGCACGGCGTCGACCTCTGCCATGGCGGACTCGGCCTGCTCGACCAGGAGCTTGTTGAGGTTCGTCCAGGCCTCGTGGTGCCCAGGGGTATCCACCAGCACGATCTGCACGCCAGCCGCGTTGTAGATGCCGGCGACACGGTTGCGGGTGGTCTGCGGCTTGTGGCTGGTGATGCTGACCTTCTCGCCCAGGACCTGGTTGAGAAAGGTCGACTTGCCCACGTTGGGACGGCCGACGATGGCGACATAGCCGCAGCGGTGGGGAGTCTCTGACATGCAGCCTCACGATAGCGGGGCCGCGGCTATTCCTCGGCGGCGATCTTGTCTCGCAGTTGTTCCAGAGCGACTGCCGCCGCCGAGCGCTGCGCCTCGCGCTTGCTGCTCCCCCAGCCGCTGGCCGTGACCAGCTTGGCGGCGTTGACGCGGACGTGGAAGCGCCGGGCGTGAGCGGGTCCCTCGGTCTCGATGACCGCGTACTTGGGGGTGGCCTTCCAGCGGGCCATGGTGAGCTCCTGGAGGGCGCTCTTGGGGTCCACCCCGAACTCAGAGGGATCGTTGACCCCTTCGAGCTCGCGCTCCAGAGACGGCAGGAGCACTTCGCGACACGCGGGCAGGCCGGCGTCTCGGTAGATCGCGCCGAGCACCGCCTCGACCGCGTTGGCCAACAGGCTCTCCTTGTCGGCCCCGCCGCTGGCGGCCTCGCCCCGGCCCAGTCGGAGCTCCCGCCCGAGATCCCAGCTTCGGCCCAGAGAAGCCAGGGTGGTCGTGCGCACCAGGCTGGCTCGCACCCGAGACAGGGCGCCTTCGGGGGTGTCCGGGTAGCGATCCACCAAGTACTCGGTGACCACCAGCTCCACCACGGCGTCCCCCAGGAACTCCATGCGCTCGTTGTCGCCCCCGCCGCACTCCTCCTTCCAGGAGCGGTGGGTCAGCGCCAGCTCGAGCAGCTCGGAGCGCACGAAGGTGTAGCCGAGCCTGGCCTGCAGAGCCTCCCTCATGACGCCACCAATGCGCGTCGTATCCATGCTCCCCCCAAGACCCTGTCCCCTCTGTAGATGACCACCGCCTGGCCTGGTGCAACAGCCCAGGCGGGGACCGAGAAAGCTATCTCGGTCTCATCACCGGGGCCCACCCTGCACGGGATTCGGCGTCCCTGGTGGCGAATGCGGGCCTCGACCTCGTCGTCCGGATCGGGCCGGTCGAACCACGTCCACCGGCGCGCCACCAGGCCGGTGTGCCACAGGTCCTCGCCCCCGGAGACCACCACCGTGCAGGTCTCGGGGTCGATGTGGGAGACGTAGACCGGCGAGCCGACCGCCACACCCAGCCCACGACGCTGCCCGATGGTGAACCGGAAGTAGCCGTCGTGGTGGCCCAGGACCCGCCCGGCGGCATCGGTGATGGGCCCGGAGCCATCGACGTGGGGCACCTGGCGCTGGATGAAGGCCGCGTGGTCGCTGTCGGGCACGAAACAGATCTCCTGGGACTCGGGCTTTGCGGCGGTCACCAGGCCCAGTCGCTCGGCGTGGGCCCGGACCTGGGACTTGGGCAGACCGCCCAAGGGAAACAGGCTGCGCGCCAGGGCGTGTGGGGTCAGCGGGAACAGGAAGTAGGTCTGGTCTTTGGACGCGTCTTCGGCGGTGTAGAGGCCAGGGCCCGGACCGATGCGGGCGTAGTGTCCGGTGGCGAGCTTGTCGGCCCCCAGGGCCAGGGCCCGCTGGAGGAGGACGCGAAACTTGAGCACGCCGTTGCACTGGACGCAGGGGTTGGGTGTCAGACCCTGGAGGTAGCTCCGGGTCAGGTCATCGACGACCGCCTTGCGAAACGCGTCGCGCAAGTCCATCACGTGGAAAGGGATGTCCAGGCTGTCCGCCACCCTGCGCGCGTCCAGCGCGTCGTCCAGGCCGCAGCAGTGTCCGGCTTTGTCCGGATCGGCATCGTGCAGCTTCATGTGCACCCCGATCACCTCGTGGCCCTGCTCTTGGAGCAGCGCGGCGGTGACCGACGAGTCCACCCCACCGGACATGGCAGCGACGATCTTCATGGGGACTCCTGGAAGGCGGTCCGGACGCGGGGCACCACACGCGCCAGGGCGGCCAGGGCGACGTCGACCTGGTCCGCGGTCGTGGACCAGCCCAGGGACAGGCGCAGCCCCTCGGTGGCGGGCAGCCCCATGGCGGCCAGCACAGGGCTGGGCTTGGAGGCACCGGACGCGCACGCCGCACCGGTCGAGACGTGCACGCCTTCCAGGTCCAGGGCCTGGGCGACGGTCTCGCCCGGCACCCCGGGCATGCGCAGGTGCAGCGTGTTCGGCAGGCACGGGGCGCCCGGAGCCGTGACGACCAGGCCGAGCTCTGCCGCGGCGTGGGCCAGAGTGACCCGCAGCCCCGCCAGGGCGGGCAGCGGGAGACCGGCCACCACCCCCAGGCCCACGACGGCTGGCACGTTGACCGTGCCCGCCCGCTGACCGCGTTCCTGATCCCCCCCCGTGAACCACGGCGCCCACTCGATCCCGGGCCGCGCCAGGACCGCCCCGGCGCCCTTGAGTCCGCCGGCCTTGTGGCCGCTGCAGGTGAGCAGGTCCCAGCTCGTGGGCGCGGGCACCCGGCCCAGCGCCTGGGTCGCGTCGACGTGCAGCCAGGCCCCCGCGGCCCTGCACAGAGCGTGGAGAGCGGGGAGCGGCTGCAGCACCCCGGTCTCGTTGTTCGCCGCCAGGATCGACACCCCCGCGACGTCGTCGTCCAGCGCGTCGGCCAGGGCATCCAGAGCCACCACACCGGCGCTGTCGACCGGCAGGGTCTCGGCACCCCGGGCCAGGGCAGGTGCCGTACAGCTCGGATGCTCCACGGCGCTGACCAGCCAGCGAGGGCGTCCAGGTCGCTGCACCCCGGCGAGCACCGCGTGGTTCGCCTCGGTGGCGCCGCTGGTGAAGCACACGTCCCGGGGCCGGGCGTCGGCCCAGCCGGCGAGTGCCTGGCGGGCACGGTCGACAGCGCTGGCCGGCCGCCTGCCCGCACCATGGCTGCTGGCCGGGTTGCCCCAGTGGGCCCTGAGGTAGGGCACGGCGGCGTCCAGCACCTCGGGGCGGGGCGGGGACGTCGCGTTGTGGTCCAGGTAGACGCTCACGGCACGGTCCTATCCGGGTCCGGCCCGCCGCCCCGTCACAGGAAGTCCCGAAAGCGCTCCACCAGCCAGGCCAGGAGCCGTCGCCAGCCTCGCAGGGGGGCCTCTCGCAGCCTCACGGCCCGGCGCAGATCGGTGGCCACCAGCCGAGCGGTCGCCAGGCGTCCGAAGCTCGCGCTGTAGATGGCCAGGCCGACCTCCAGGTTCACGTCCAGGCTGAGGGCGTCCAGGTTCGCCGAGCCGATGAGCACCCAGCGATCGTCGACGATCAGGGCCTTGCGATGGCTCATGCCCGGGTAGTGGTAGTACCGCACCCCTGCGTCCAGCAGGTCCCGCACGTCCTCGCGCATCACCAGGTCCACCGCCCGCACGTCGGACCGGGCGGGGGCGACGACCACCACGCGCACGCCTTGGGCCGCCCGCGCCGCCAGCAGCTCGACCACCCGGAGCTCCGTCAGGTAGCAGTGGGTGACCAGAATCCGGGTGCGGGCCGCGGCCAGCATGGCCCGGACGTGCGGCCAGGTGGCGTAGCCGTCGAACCCGTTGGCCACGACGCGCACCGGCAGCCGGGCCTGGCGACCGCTCTGGGGCTCCGGGAACACCACCGACGAGCGCGGCGGGATGACGCCGGCCGCCACACCGTCCCAGACCTCCTCGAAGTCCGTCAGGAGCTCGGCCACGATCTCGCCCCGGACCAGCACGCCGGCGTCGTGCCAGCCGATGGCGTAGTCGTCGCCGACGTTGGCCGATGCCACCCATGCGGCATGCCGGTCGGCGACCACGACCTTGCCGTGGTCCCGCACCGCGTGGCGCAGCATGGGCGTGCCGTCGACAGGGTTGAAGAGCTGGAGCTCGCAGCCGGCCTGGCGCAGCTCGTCCGGCAGCCCGCCGGCCTGGAGTCCGCCGAAGTCGTCCAGCAGGACCCGCACCCGCACGCCGCGCTGGCGGGCAGCCACGAGTCCGGCGACGAAGGCCTGGCCCGTGGCGTCGTCGTGGATCCTGTAGAAGCGCACGTCCAGCTGCTCACCAGCCCCGCCCACGAGCTTGCTCAGCTGACGCAACAGGACGCGCTCGGAGGTGAGCAGGGAGACGCGGTTGTCCCGGGTGAGTGCCCCCCCGGGCGCTGCGAGGAAGTCGTCCCAGCTGGCGTGGGCTGCCGCGGGCGGGGCGCGGCTCATGGCGCCACGGTCACGAAGGGCCGCAGTGCCTCGAGCCGCGCAGGACCGACGCCGGGGACCTGGAGCAGTCCGTCCAGGTCGTGGAAGGGCCCGTGGTCCCGTTGGTGGGCCAGGATGGCGCCTGCTAGCGCGGGCCCCACCCCGGGCAGCGCCTCCAGGGACGCCTGGTCGGCCCGGTTCAGGTCCAGAGGCAGCCCGAAGACCAGCTCTTCGCCCGACGGCTCCAGGTGCACGTCCCCGTCCTGCACCACCACTCGCCAGCCGGTCACAAGTGGCAGGTCCGGCCAGGGCGCCGGGTCGGCCCCCGCCGCTGCCAGGGCGTGGTGCAGCGTGGCGTGGTCGAGCAGGTACCAGCCGGGATCGGGCACGTCGCCGATGATCTGGATCGGCTCCAGGACCGCCTCGGCCGCGGGCAGGGTCGCTCGCATGGCCAGCAGGGCGGCGCCGAGCACCAGCGTGACGCCCAGCACCCGCGCCGCGCCCAGGCCCGGGCTGCGGGCCCGCCCAAAAACCGGACGTCGACCCACCCGATCAGCCCAGCGCCCGGAGCCAGGCCTGGGACCGGGGCCCCCTCGCGGTCAGCACGAGCTCCCGGGCCTGGGGACCCGCGTGCCTCAGCACGCCGCCGAGCCGGTCCACCGGGAGCACGTCCTCGAAGCGCTCGGCCCACTCCACGACAGCGACCCCGGCCCCCTCCAGGAGCTCGTCCAGTCCCAGCTCTTGGAGCTCGGAGCTGTCGCCGAGCCGGTAGAAGTCCGCATGGGCAAAGGGCAGGCGACCCGACTCGTGGAGCCAGATCAGCGCAAAAGTCGGACTGGTGATCGGTCCCTGCACACCCAGCCCGGCGCCGACCCCCTGGGCCAGGCAGGTCTTGCCCGCGCCCAGGTCGCCAGTGAGGGCCAGCACGGCACCGGGCGATGCAGCGCGTCCGAGCCGCCGGCCCAGGTCCTGGGTCGCCCCCGGGTCAGCCAGGATCCATCGTCGGCGCATGAGCCCTCCCTTGCCCGCCGGCCCGGCGTCGTCAAGGCGTGGACCCCCGGTTACCCGGCCTCACGCGGCAGCCTGGACGGCTGTCGCCGAGGACGGGACGGCCGCTTGGACCTGCTGCTGGAATACGGGCTGATCGCGGTCCTGATCGCGCTGCTGCTGGCGCCCCTCGGCCTGCCCATCCCAGAAGAGGTCTCCCTGATGGCCGCCGGCGCCTATGCCCGGTCCGGGCGGGCGCCCCTCGAGCTGGCGCTGCTGGTCGGCTACTCGGGCATCGTGCTGGGCGACTGCATCGCCTACGGCCTGGGACGCCGGGTCGGGCTGCACCCCAAGGGCGTCATCGGGCGTCTGTTCGGGCACCGTCGTCTGCGCAGAATCGTGCGCTTCTACGATCGCTTCGGCGTATGGACCGTGGTGCTGTGCCGACAGATCCCGGGCATGCGCTTTCCCGCGTTCTTCTTCTCCGGCGCCAGCGGCATGACCCTGCGCAAGTTCCTGCTGCTGGACGGTACGGCCGCGGTGGGCACGGCCATGCTGTGGGGGGGCGCTGGCTGGTGGCTGGGCCCCCGCCTGGCCGAGTCCATGTCGACCGTGGACAACCTGCGGCAGATCGGCCTGGGCGTCGGCGTGGCCTTGCTCGCCCTGTTCTTCTGGCGCCTGTTTCGGGAGCCCGAGGGGGCCGGTCAGCCCCTCACAGCCCCGCCAGATCGACCCACAGGCTGATGCCGCCCACGTCGACCCCGACGTCTTCGGCGTCGATTCCCGGCGCACCGGTGACCAGGTCGAGCTGGCCGTCCCCGTCGAAGTCGCCTGGGCCCAGCACGGCGTAGCCGGCCCGCTCGCCTTCCGCCTCGGACGGCAGGACCCAGGTGGCGTCGGCGGCGGTCAACGTGCCCCCAGAGCCGCCCCAGTCCTCGCCCAGGAACACATAGGCGCCCCCGCCGCGGGGATAGGTCTGCTCGCTGCCGACCGCCCCGGCGATCAGGTCCCCGATGCCGCCGCCGTCCAGGTCCCCGGTCATGCTCACGCTGCTGCCGAGCTCTTCTTCGTCGGCGCCCACGATCACGTAGCTGCGCCACGCCGTCTCGCCGGTTCCCGCCGGCCACAGGAACACCGACCCGCTCAGGCTCTCCGCTCGGGGAGCACCGATCAACAGGTCGTCGAGCCCGTCGTTGTCGAGATCGCCAGCGGCGAGCACGCCCCCCACGCCGTCCCCGGACGTCTGGCCGAGCAGCTGGGTCGTGGCGTCGAAGGCGGACAGGATCGCTGCGGCGGCCTGGCCGGTGTCCCCGGACTCCGTGCCGTCCGGGAGCAGGGCCGGCAGCCCGGTGAAGATGTAGATGCCGCCCGCCTCGTCGCTGTGGCTGGGTGCCCCGACAGCCAGGTCCGGGAGGCCGTCGCCGTCGTAGTCCCCGACCACCATGGCCCGACCGAAGCGCCCGCCCTCGCCGTTGATCTCGACCAGGACCGCGTCGTTGAACAGAGCCCCGCCCCCTTCGCTCAGGGTGGTGCCGTCCAGCAGCGTGACGTTGCCCTGGTCGCTGCCGTGCTGCATGAGCGCACCCACGGCCACGTCGCCGACGCCGTCTCCGTTGGCGTCGAGCCCCGCCACGGAAGACCCCAGCAGGGCCCCGTCCGTGTCGCCCGGGTACCACCACATCTCGTCCTGTTCCTGCTTTGTGGACAGCGAGAACTGGCTCTGGGTGGTCCACGAAGCCGAGGGCACGATGGCCACAAGACCGCTGACGCGCTCGACGTCCTGGGCCTCGGGCGCCCCGACCAGGATCTCGG
>CAZFLE010000054.1:0-34290 GCA_964519895.1 uncultured Enterobacterales bacterium
AGGACGGATGACGGCGGGGCGAGCTGGTGTGTGCTCGAGAAGTCCGCTGAGAGACCCTCCGAGCTACAGACCTTCTCATGCGACGGGACCGCGCTTGACGAGTGTTCGGGTACATTCGACGGAGGCGCAACCACTCCAGACAGCTGGAAGAAAATGGGTGCGCCAGTTGCGCTCGCCCTCGATCCGGACGACCCCAATTTCATCGTCGCTGTGCTAGCGGACTCCGAGAACCACGCTGATACTTGGGAAGGCCTCTGGTGGTCCGACGACGCAGGCCTGAGTTGGAACCAGGTCAGCTACAACCCGGTCACCAAGACCTGCGCGACCTCGGCTTGTTCCGCCACAGAATCCCAGCTCTTCGCCGGCGATGACATCGTCTACGACGTGGCCGTGCACCCTTCGCCGGACACCGCGAACTACTTCGACCGCCGGGTGATGCTGATGACGTCCCACACATCCTGTGGGTTGCTGGACATCGACATCGACACCTTCACGGACACGGCCGACCCCTCCGATCCGGGCATCCAGGACCCGGATTGGTATTCGCTGAACGAGTACAACTGCAAGTTCGACACCCAGACCTGGGGTCGCATCCAGGCCAGCTCCCTGACCGTGCTCGAGCGCTCGGCCACCAACGACGAGGTGTTCTACCTGGGCAGCGAGTACCGCAACAACGGCACGAACGCCTTCGGCGGCCTGTGCCGGGTCGACACCAGCCACACCAACTACCCCTGCCACGACAGCATGGAGACGGTCTGGCGGCCCAAGCTGGACATCGAGGGTCTGGCATCCCACCCCCAGATGGAGGAGGCGCTGTTCGTCAGCACGGCCATCGATCCGGCGACCCGGGACCAGTGCGTGGCCGACACGGCGACCAGCGACTGCGACGTGCCCGGGCCGTATCTCTTGGAGCGCGCGTTCACGGCCGAAGCTGGTGTGGTGGATACGGGCGAGCCCGAGCGTCCGATCTGGTCTGCGACGCCCCTGGACACCACCGGTCTTCCTTCGCTGCGGGGTGGCCCGGTGGCCTGGGGCTACCACAACACGGGCAACGCCATCCAGTCGACGCTGATCTACACGGCGCGAGGGTCCGGCGGCTACGAGGCGGAGCTGACCTTCTGATGTGGGCGGCTTGGCTCCTGGTCGGCTGCGGGGTCACTGGCGACACTTCGGGGGACTCGGGGACGGAGAGCGGGCCCGACTCGACTGACACCGTTCCGGGCGAGACGGCCACCGACTCCGTGGTCGACTCGGTTGATAGCGCGGACACCTCGGACACGACCGAGACCGCCATGGATGGACCTGACGAGGACGGAGACGGGTATGGGACGGCGTCGGACTGCGACGACGCCGACCCACGGGTGAATCCCGGTGCCGTGGAGATCTGCGACCTCGTGGACAACGACTGCGATGGCCAGACTGATGGTCTCTCGGAATGCCGGGAGCAGCCCGTGGACCAGGCCGCGTGGCTCAGCACCTACGCGGACTACGAGAAGGCCAGAACCGGGCAGGACTTGCCCATCCAGGGAGACTTCAATGGCGACGGGCGAATGGACCTGATCGTCGTCCTGGGCAACGACGGGGACACCGATAGCGGCCACGCCTATCGTTACCTGGCGTTCGTGGGCGCCGAGTCACTGGCACCGGGCCAGGGAGTTGTGATTGACACCATCGCCGACAACATCATGGGCGGACTGGAGACGAGTGGCTCCGGCCAGGTCCACGGTGACGCGACGGGGGATGGTCACGTCGACTGGACCACCGGGCATGACGAAGGGCCCTGGGCGGTGGTGACGCTGGATCCGAGCTCTGTCGTGGATCCGGCCACGAACTACTTGGACCTGCTGGTGCAGACGTATGGCAGCCCGGAATTCCAAGAGGGAGGTTCGGATGCAGCGGACCTCAACGACGACGGTACCTACGATCTGGTGTTCGGGCTGTACGGGGAAGGAGAACGCTCGCCCTCGGTCTGTCGACCGTGGTCCCGGGTCGAATTGCTCCACGGACCGATCCAGGCCCAGCGCAGTCCCTCGGTGGAGTACTACCCCGAAGGTGAGCTTCAGATCCGCCAGGAGTGGGACCTTTGCGATGGGAGTGGAGACGAGGACGGGTATCGCTTCGGACTACAGCTGACCGTAGACTCGGACGCCGACGGCGACGGTCTGCCCGACCTCTACGTCGCGGGAGACCACGGCACTTTGAACTTGATCGCCTCTGAGGCGCTGGCAATCGGCTCGGGATCTGTCGAGGTGGAGGATGTTCGGACTGCCTTCTGGCGTCTGACGAACCTGTCCAGGCTCACCCCGATGGTTGGTGGAGCCGACCTCGATGGAGATGGACTCGACGATTTGGCGGTTGCGCTCGACTCTGAGGAGGACCCGGCGAACATCGGTGGCGCGATCTGGATCCTGCCTGGCCGGACCACTGGCTGGCCGTTGGGCGAAGGGGACCTCTCAGACGGTCTGATGCTCTACAGCTCAATGCCCGATGCTTCGGCCGGGAGGCGAGTAGCCGTCGCCGGTGACACCGATGCAGACGGCAACGCTGACCTGCTGGTAGGAGCGCCGTACCACGACGGCGTCGAAGAGGAATCTGGCCGCGTCTACCTCTGCTATGGCGGCAATGGAGGCCAGCTTTCGGCCACCAGCACTGGCTCGCTGGACGACTGCCACACTGCATGGGAAGGCGAACCGTCATCGCTGAACCCAGGCAACCTTGGCCTCGGTCTGTCGGGTGCCGGGGACGTCAATCAGGATGGCTTTGACGACTTCTATGTCGCCGCGCCCACCCTCGGCAGCCCGGCCGGAGAACACGCCGCCGGCATGCTCTACCTCCTCCTCGGCTTCCCCCGCTGACCAGCGGTCGCCTCCCTCTCGCGCTGGCAGCAACCGCCGCGGCCGCCGCCACCCTCCACCAGCGCACCCGGCTGTGGGAGCTCGTCTTCCGCCCTGACGGCGACGTCCGGCTCCTGGGCTTCGACCCCTGGACCCACCTGCACCACGTCCGCCGCCTCCGGAGCGAGGGGCTCGGCCTGGACCGGTGGGACAAGGCGCTGGCCTGGCCCGACGGTGTGCGCAGCGACAGCCTCGGGCTCTTCGACGCTGTGGCCGCTCTGCTCGCCGCCGCGTTGGAGGTCTTCGGCGTCCAGCATCCCGAAGCCACAGCCCTCGGCCTGCTGCCTCCCGCCTTGGCGCTGCTGACCCTCGGAGTGCTGGTCTGGGGCCTGCACCGGATCGGGGGTGCGCTGGCCGCCCTGGGTGGGCTCTTGGGCTTCGTGGCCTTCGGCGCCCACCACCGCTTCGTGAGCCAGGTCGGGTTCGGGGACCACCACACCGCGGAGGCCTTGTGCCTGTCCGTGGTGCTGGTCTCCCTACCACTGGCCCAGCGCACCAGGACGGGGAGGATCTTGCTGGGCGCAGGCCTCGTCGCATGGCCGCTGACCTGGCGTGGGGCCCCACTGATGGTCGCGCTGCTCGTGCTCGCCATCTGGCTCGCCGGCGCCCTGCGCCGCGCAGGCTCCGCGCCGTCGGACCCACCCCCTGGCATGGCACACGCCCTTCCGCTGGCGGTGGCGGGCGCCATCCTCGGGACCCTGGCGGCCTGGAGTCCCGCCGCGCTGCCCTCTCCCGTAGCAGGCGCTGCCGCAGCCCTGCTGCTCGCCGCTGCCGCGGCCCTGGTGGCCCTCGAGCCCCTCACCTGGAGACGTCTTCCCCACCCGTCGATGCTCGACCTCTGGGCGCTACTGGTCCCCGCGCTGGGGCTCGTGACCCTGGCCGGCCTGGCCGACCTCGCAGGAGAGGGTCTCCTGCTGCTGCTACGCCCAAAGTCCGTCGCCGTCGCCGAGCACGCCTGGACCGCACTTGCCTGGGGTAGCCCGGGCGCGACATGGGCAGCCGGCTTGGTCCTCGTCGTGGGAGCTATGGGAGCCTGGTCTCGCCCTGGGCACCGGGTGGCAGCCGCGTGGGGACTACTGGTGCTCGCATTACTGGCCTGGAGCCGCGACTACGCCTACCTATTGGGGCCCCTCGCGGCCTGGGGCACTGGGCACGCCTTCCTCCTGGCTGCCCGGCTCCCAGCGACTCGCGTCATCATGGGGGCTCTTACGCTACCCCTGGCCGCCGGCCTGCTCCTCGGCACTCCGGGCGTCGATGATGCCCTGGACCGGGCCGCCACGGATGGGCATCTCGGCCCCGAGCCTGCTTGGTTCCAGGTGCTCGACCGGCTGCCACCGGGGTCGGAGCCCGTCCTGACGCACTGGAGCCTCGGGCCGCTGGTGATCGCCCGCACCGGCCGCCCCGTGTTCGCGTCAGGATCCAGCGGTCGACTCCTCGCCCTGGCCTGGTCGCTCCCGCTGCTCGATCGCCTCCCGCCCCCGGCCCGTAGTCTGGCGCGAGCCCGCTACCTGGTGATCGACCACGCCCAGGCGACCGTGCGGTACCTGCCCGAAGTCGAGTCCGGCCTCGGAGTAGCCCAGGCGGTCCAGCTGGCCTCGAACCCGGACGCGCTGGTCGATGCCTGGCGTGCGTCGAGGGCCGTCGGGCTCTACCGGGATCACGCCTTGGGCCGGTCCGACCTGCGCCTGGTCGACGAGGCCGGCCCCCTGCGTCTCGTGGGGTTGGTCCGGCGCAGTGAGGAGGTCGTCTTCCTGGATCGGGCGCTCCCCGCCGAGTCCGATGTCGTCGCCGCTCGAGCGATGGAGGAAGCGGCCCGAGGCGGTTCCCAGGCGCTCCCTGGCGGTGAGGTGCTGCTCGGCGGGGCGGTGCGGAGATCGGTGAGGGTCTTCGAGCGGGTCCCGGGCGTACACCTGCGTGGCCAACTCGCTTCGCGGCTCCCCAGCTCCCAGCTCCGGGCTCGCGCCGTCCTGGAGACCTTGGCAACCGGCGAGCGACACGCGGTGGCCTGGCCCGGTCGGGTCAGCGACGATGGGACCTGGGCGGTGACAGTGCCCGTGGACGACTCCGTGCTGCCTGTGAGCCTGGTCCCACCAGTGCGGGTCGAGGTGCTGGACGAGGCCATGGGGGCCTGGTCGGTCATCGCCGAGGTCACACCGGCTGCGGGTGGTGCACAGACAGGTGCGGAGCTGGAGGTCGGGCCGCTGGCGGAGGGCGAGGTGGACGCTGTGGGCGGCACGCTCTGAGCCACTGTCCACCAATCAGCTGCTCATGAGGCGCTCAACCCCTCGGAATCACGTCGCTGCGGGCCGCCGAATTTGGTGTAGAATTGGCGGGATCGGGCGCCGTGCCGACAGACTGATCTGGCGACAAACGGCGTAACCTCTTGAAAAGTGGAGCCGAGAAGCGGATTCGAACCGCTGACCTGCTGATTACGAATCAGCTGCTCTACCAACTGAGCTACCCCGGCGAGCGCTGCTGAATATCCCTCGCTCCGGCCTGCTGCAACGGGACCTGTGAGGCCCCTGTCAACCGCCTCGGCCGGCGGGGATGCTGGTATATAGTGCCGCCCGGCGCCGGTCCCCCCCGACAAGACAGCCATGCTCGGCTCACTCCTCTTCTTCGGCCTCTCTGGCCCGGCGCTTGCTCAGCCCGTGGTGGTCACGGACTTTCGCTCCACGGCCCAGGACGCCTCCGTCGCGTTCCTGCTGTACAACGAGCTGCTCAACGAGCTCGATCAGGCGGGCATCTCGGCGGTCGACGGAGAGCGGGTGTTCAACCGCATGCGGGTGAACCCCATGGAGTGCGGCGCCGACGCCGGCTGCCGACGGGACATGCTCGAGGCCTTCAAGAGCCCCCTGGTCGTGGTGGGCGAGGCCAGCACCGACGGCGGCACCATCGTGGTCACCGTGCGCTTCTATGGCTGGGAAAAGCCGAACCCGGTCGAGGTCTACCAGGAATGGATCGAGCCGGGCCAGGAAGCCCAGGTCCTGCGCGAGATCGTGTCCCTGGCGGACGATCTGAGCATGCGTCTGCGCGTGCCCCCCGGCAGCAGCGGGAGCAGTCGAGACGACGCCCGCCGCAAGGAAGATCAACGGAGACGGGCCGAGGAGGACCGTCGGCGCGAGGACGACCGCCGTCGGGCCGAGGAAGAGCGCCGCCGTGAAGACGAGCGCCGTCAAGAACAAGAGCGCCAGGATCGCTACGACGACCGGGACCGCAACGACGACGACGTGGACCGCGAGGAGGCCTACCTCGACGAGGTGCTCTCCCTGGACGACGAGCCCGAGAGCGACACCGGCAGCAGCAGCGGCGGCCGGAGCAGCAGCGGCGGCAGCAGCCGCGCGGGAACCGCCAGCGAGCGGGCGTCCATGGGCATCCCCGAATTCCTCTACCGGAAGTACCTGGCGTCCGGCATGGGCTCCGACGAGTGGCTCCGGGCCAAGCGAGTGCGCAGCCGGGCCTTCTCCATCGAGCTCCAGGGCGGCCTGGGGCGGGGCGACACCGACCGCAGCTACGACGTGCGGGTGGCCCTGGACGACCAGACCCTCGAGCCCATCGGGACCTACTCCTTCGACACCATGCTGCCCGGCCAGTGGCCCCAGGGCATGGTCGGGGTGGGCTTCAACCCCACGCCCTGGATCGAGCTGAGCGTCCTGGGCGGGATCCAATACGGCCAGAAATTCCTGACCGCCGGCTGGGAGCGCTACCAGGACGACACCCTCACCACCCGCGACGCCGACGCCTACGATCCGGTGCCGGCCCTGTCGGCGGTGATCGAGCCCCGGCTGCGGCTCTACCCGCTGATGGTCGGCATCGCCAAGCCCTTCTTCACCCTGGGCTACAACGTGCGCATCATGGACGACTACCAGGTCCCGGACCTGAACACCGTGGACTTTCCCGACTCGCCGGGCCGGGTCATCCACGGGCTCACGGTGGGCGTCGGCGCGATGGTCGACATCCACCCCCGGGTCGCGCTGCTCGTGGACATCCCGATGACCCTGGAGCTGGCCGGCCACGAGCCCCGCCAGGAGACGTCGCCCCACCTGCTCGACGTGCCCCTGCCTTGCGACGCAGAGGAACCACCCTGCCACTGGGGGCGCCTGACCCGCTTCTCTGCAGGACTCCAGATCCGTCTCTGAGGGCTCAGCGCCGGGACCGCGCCAGCACCGACGCCAGCAGGACCGGGTCGCTGACGTGCTCGGGGCGGCCGCCCAGGTCCTGGACGACCCGGTCGGCGACGGCCGCCAGCACGGGACCCTGGCGCTCAGGCGCCAGCCCTTGGTGGCGAGCCAGCGTCTCGGCCACCAGACCCAGTCCGTCGGCGCCCAGGGCTGCTCGCAGGCGCCGAGGAGTCCAGGCGGCCGGCAGCAGGTCCTCGCGGGCCAGGCCTGTGGCCGGTGCTGCGGCGGGCCCCGGCTCGTGCACCACGAGGGTCCCGGCAGCCAGATCGCCGATGCGGCGCCCGTGGGTGTCGAGCAGCGCCGTCACGATGCCGAGCCCGCCGAAGCCCGGGAACAGGTCCGCCACGCGCAGCAGGTTGCGCACGAGCGAGGCGGGCAGGCCCACGGCCCCGCCGTCCTGGCGAACGACCCGCAGCGCCAAGGCCCGCTTGCCCGGGGTCTGCCCGCTCCACGCCAGCTCGAAGACCGTCGGGTAGGCCCACAGGACCAGGAGCCCGACCACGCCGGCCGCTGCCGTGAACCAGCCCTGGCTGCCCCGTCCCAGCTCGCTCACCGCGCCACCCAGGGCCGCCAGCAGCGCCCCCCACAGCACCAGCTGCACGGCCAGATCCACCGCTGCGGCCGCCAGGCGAGTGCCCAGGTGGGCCGTGTGCAGTCGCACGGGGACCTCGTCCACCGTGCGGATCTCGTGGACCGAGAGCAGGGGAGGGTCGACCATGCCTTGAAGCGTAGTCCGTTCCCCGGCACCATCGGGCCATGACCCCCGTCGAGGACCGACTCGCAGCCCTGCTCCAGGACGGGGCCGTGGACCCAGACGCCCTGGCCGGGGCCTACCGGGAAGGATCCGAGGCCCTGGTCGTCGCCCGGACCGATCCATCCCAGGCCTGGCGTGTGCCGCGTCTGAACGCGCTGGTGGGCGCTGCGCACAGCCGGCTCTTCCGCGGTCCTCGGCCGGGCCCATCGCGGGTCTGGGACTTCCTCTCGGTCGCGCTCCCTCGGCGCCTCTGGGACCTGCGCAGGCCCACCCTGTGGGCTGCGGCCATCGTGCTCTGCACGACCCTCTGGACCTGGGGTTCTGTCCTGGCGTCCCCTGAAGCCGCCGCGGACATCCTCCCGGTCGAGGTCCTGGAGCGGATCGAGAACCGCTTGGGCGAAGGCCGCTGGATCGAGTCCGAAGGGGCCGGTCCCGAGCTGGCGGCGAGCCTGTGGGTCCACAACGCCACCGCCGCTGTCGAGGCCTGTGCCCTGGGCGTGCTCTACGGCCTGGGGTCGGTGTGGAGCCTGGCTCGGAACGGCGCCTTCCTGGGTGCGGTGATCGCCGTGGTGCAGCTCGAGGGACAGGGCGCGCTGTTCTGGCAGTTCCTGCTCCCCCACCTGGTGGTCGAGTTCACGGCGGTCTTCTGGGCCGGGGCGGCGGGCCTACGGCTCGGGCTGGCGCTGTTCCAGCCCTCGGGGCGCCGGCGCACAGCCTTCATGGCCGCCGCTCGAGGCGCCGCCGAGGTGATGGTGGCCGTGGCGGGCCTGTTGGCTCTGGCGGCCCTGATCGAGGGCTTCGTGAGCAGCCGTGGGGTCCCGCTGATCGTGGGCCTGGCGGTCGACGGAGCCTGTGTCGCCGGTCTGCTCGCCTGGGTCCTCAGAGGGCGCCCATCGCCTTGACGCTGCTGTAGCCACCCAGCAGCGCCTGCTGGAGCTCCCCGGCGTCGGCGTCGACCACCACCGCGCCGGCGGCTCGCAGGCGCGCCAGGCTGTGGGCGCGCCGGCCCAGGAGCTCCAGGGCCGCGGCCCGGCTGTGCAAGGCCAGCGCGTCGTCGACGGGTTCTGACCTCGGTCCCCGTCCTGCGAGGGTGCGCAGCGCCTGTTCGCCGACCGCCGCACACACGACCAGGTGGCGCTCGCGGACCAGCGGCAGAGCGAGCTCCAGTCGCCCGGCACCCGGGGCTGCGTCCTGGGGGTCCGTCAACAGGACGACCAAGGTGCGCCGACGGAGCTGGTCCCGCAGAGTCCGGAAGAGCTCGGCGTAGTCCGGCTCGTGATCGTCGGGCTGGAGGTCGAAGAGGATGCGGGCCACCGAGCCCGTGCCGGCCCTCCCCGGGAGCGTGGCCCGGTGGACGCGGTGGGAGAAGGCCACAGCCCCCACCCGGTCTTCCCGGTCCGACGCGACGGCCGCCAGCGCCACCGCCGCTTCGACCGCGCGGTCCAGCCGGGTGTGGCGCGGTCCGTCTGCCGCAGCCATGCGGCGGGAGCAGTCCACGGCGATCACCACCTGCTGGGCGTGCTCCTCGGCGAAGCGCCGCACGACGGGCCGCCCGAGCCGGGCCGTCGTGGGCCAGTGGATCGCCCGGGGATCGTCGCCCGGCACATAGGGCCGAAGGGCGGCAAAGTCGGCCCCGGCGCCTGTTCGGCGCACGGCGTGGCGGCCGCGTCCTCGGAGTCGGCGCGCCCGCCGGCCCCCTCGGGCGGCGGTCGCAGGGTGCACTTCCACCGAACCGGTGCGGTCCCACACGGTGCGAAGGGAGACCAGACGGAGCGGGTCGTCGGACCAGACATCGATGGCGCCGAGGGCATGGCGGCCGCGTGTGCGCGGGACCAGGTCGACCGGGACCTCGACCACTTGGCCCGGAGCCAGGACCAGGCGCACGCTGTCGGGGCTGCCCTCCAGCGCCTCCGACCACCGGGGGATCAGGGTGAGCCGGGTGAGCTGTCGAGCGGCCGGGTGGACCCGGAGCCGGAAGCGAGCGGGTCGCGCGTGCACGATCGCCGGCGGCCCCAGGAGCTCCACATCGGTCGGCGGGGCCGCCAGGCCGCGGAGCAAGACCACGGCAACGGCAGCCCCCAGGGCCAGGAGCCACGCCAACGCCACGCCGCCGCCCGAGAAGCCCAGCAGCTCACAGACCCCCCCCAACAGCGCACCGACGATCAGGAGCGGACCCAGCGCGGGGCCCGGTCGCAGGCCACTCATCGCGGAACCGGCACTGCGGTCGTGAGCTCGCCGACCACGTCGTCGACCGTCAGCCCCGCCAGCTCCGTCTCGCCGTGCAGGACCAGCCGGTGCCGCAGCACGTCGGGGGCCAGGGCCACCACGTCGTCTGGGGTCACGTAGCTGCGGCCGGACAGCGCCGCCTGGGCCTTGGCGCAACGCAGCAGCACGGTGGCGGCCCTGGGCGACGCCCCCAGGAGGATGCGCGGGTCGTCCCGGGTCCTGCGGATCAGCTGCAGCAAGAAGGTGAGCACCTCGCTGGCGACCGAGACCTGGGCGACCGCAGCGCGGACCTGGTCCAGGGCGGGCACCCCCGGGCCGGGCTGGAGGGCCAGGTCCGAGAGGGCTCGGGGATCGAACCCTCCGTCGACCCGCACCAGGAGGTCCCGCTCGGCCTCCTCGGAGGGGTAGGGCACCCGCAGCATCATGGCGAAGCGGTCCAGCTGGGCCTCGGGAAGGGGGTAGGTGCCTTCGTGCTCCAGGGGATTGCGGGTGGCGAACACCGTGAACGCGTCCGGCAGGGCCTGGCGCTCGCCTTCGAGGGTGATCTGGCCTTCCTCCATCGCCTCCAGCAGCGCGGACTGGGTCCGAGCCGGGGCCCTGTTGATCTCGTCGGCCAGCAGAAAGGTGGTGAACACCGGGCCTCGGCGGACCTTGAACTCCCCGGTGGCGGGATGCCAGATCGACGTGCCCAGCAGGTCTGCCGGCAGCAGGTCCGGCGTGAGCTGGATGCGCCCGAAGGGCAGGCCCAGGCAGCGGGCCAGGGCCTTGACCGCCAGGGTCTTGGCGGTGCCCGGCACGCCCTCGAGCAGGACGTGTCCGCCCACCGCCACTGCGACCAGCATACGATCGATGAGGACCTGTTGTCCCACCACCGCCCGGTGCCAGCGCCCCTGGAGGTCCTCGGCGAAACGGCGCACCTCATCCACGTCGGCCTACCTCCATGTGCCCTCGAGGGCCTCGGCCGCCGACAGTGCGGCGGCGGCGTCCAGGTCCGGGTCGCGCCAGGCCCGCCGGGCGGCGGCGACGGCCGGGTGATCTTCGGGGATCCGCCGGCGGCGGGCTTCCTGCACGAACTGGCCCAGGGACCGGGCGTGCAAGCCCTGGTCCAGCCGCATGCGCCCCACCGCCCCGGCCAGCCGGACCAGTCCGCCGCCGCCCGGTCGCGCGGCCAGGCCACCGCGCGGCGCCTGGGAGGCGGCGCGCCAGCCGGCCGCGCCGGCCGCGAGCAGGGCGGCGAGGAGCATGGGGGCCCACCCCGCGCGGAACAGCCAGGGCAACAGCCCGCGAGCGGCGGTGTACCCGTGCACCCCCTCCACGAAGGTCACGGGGCCCCCGGAGTCCGGGAACATCGTGCCGGCCAGACGCAGGTTGGCCCCGTGCTCCAGCCCGGCGTTGCTGAGCTGGGCAGGGTCTGTCAGCAGCAGCACCGTGCCCTCACCCACCACCAGACCCCCCAGCAGCACCCCTTCTTCGGTGGCGTACAGGGGCGCCAGGCCCGGGACCGCGTCCAGCAGGGTGTCTCCGACGGCGGCGAGCCCAGGGCCGGCCGCGGCCTGGGCGCTGGGCACCAGGGGCTGTGCGACCCGGGCGAGGGGGTGGCGGCGGGCCCGCAGCCCCAGTCCGGCCAGGGTCGAAGGGACCTCCTCCGAGGCCAGGATCAGGGTGGCCCCCCGGGCCACGCGGTCCAGGAGCGCGGCCTCCTCGTGGTCCCGGAGCCCTCCAGGGGGCTGCAGCACCACCAGGATGCCCTCGACGGGGAGGTCGCTGAGCGCACCCTCGTGGCGCGCCACGGCGCGGCCGCGATCCTGCGAGAGGGCGTGGAGCCGACTGGCCCCATCCGGGGCCTCGGACCAGGTCGACCCGGCCCTCTGACGGGGGGCGCTGCCCTCGACGGTGCCGGCCAGCATCGCGCTGCCGATCAGCACCAGGCCCAGGGTGATCAGGCCCAGTGCGCCCACCAGTCCTCCCAGCCGAGGTCTCATGTCTCCCGGCCCCGGGCAGCCGCAAGGGCTTCCTCGACAGCCAGTAGCTCGGGCTCACCCGCCGCCTGGCCGCCGTACCAGGTGCCTTCATAGGCGTCGCAGGCGCGAATGAAGCGTTCCCACAGGGAACCGTCAAGACGGGCTGCGACCTGGCCATTGGTCAGACGGGAGACCTCGTCCACTCGCCCCGAGCGCTCCAGGGCCCTCAGAGTCTCCAAGAAGCCCTGCCGGACCGCGGCCCGGGCTGTGCCTTGGAGCGCCTCGGGCAGCGGGACTGATGCGGGGTCCGCCAGGCCCGGCTGGCCGATCGACACCGCTTCGAGGCGCCGCCCGACCCACACCAGCCAGCCCAGACCGCAGGTCACCGCCACGAACCCGCTCCACACCATGGCCGGGCCCACCGGGTCGCCGGCCTCGCTCCCCACGGCCCACGACCGCAGGCGCCCGGCGCTGGCCCCCAGAGTGTCCAGGGATGCCCGCAGCTCCGCCCCGGGCGCCGGCCCGGAAGACCGGGTCACCGGCGCGACGGCCGGCCAGGTGTCGGGGAGGGAACCCGAGCGCTCCAGGATCTTGCCCAGCCGCTCCAGCACGACCAGGTGGTGCACCGCATCCACGACGGCCCCCGGATCCCCCGCCGCCAGCCGCGCCGACAGCTCGGCCAGCGTCGGGTCCGTGACCATCACCACCCGGTCCGGCGCCACCTGGACCTCGCGGCCCAGGAGCGTCAGGACCTGGTCCGAGGCACCGGGCGCTCCCGCCAGCACAGCCTCGCGAGCCTCCCACAGGTAGGCGGACCAGGCTTCGGGTGCCAAGGGCTCGGCGGCGACGGGTCGGGCCCAGCACCCGGCGATCAGCAGGATCGACAGGGCCCGCTGGGCAAGCCGCACCAGGTCGTGGCCCTGGCTCTCCTGGCGCCAGGCGCCGTGGGCCGCGACCGACGCGGCGGCTCGGACCGGATCCACGAGCCACCAGGCCACGGCGGCCAGCACCCCGAGCGCCGGGCCATCCCGCAGGGCGCTCTCCAGGTGCCCGGGATCGATGCGGACCAACCAGCCCAGCAGCGCGGTATAGGCGAGCACCAGGTTGAGCCAGACCACTGGCCACAGGAGCCAGGGCAGGGCCTGGGCGGCGGCGTGGGCCCGGCCGGCCCGGCGGGCGCGGGCCAAGCCCTCCCGAGGGCCGGTCCCGTCCAGCACGGCGGAGGGCACCAGCCCGGCGGTCCAGGCGGCGGCATGGGGCAGCAGGGCGCCCAGGGGCACGGCCGCCAGCACGAGCAACAAGGCCCGGGTGGCCGCCGCCACCATCACCCGCGGCACGTCCTCGAGGCCCCTGCGGATCGCCTCGCTCAGCGCAAGCGCCGAGTCGTCGAGGGTGGCGCGACAGATCCGGACCCCGGCGGCCTGTCCCCAGCAGAAGGCCAGCCAGGCCATCGCCGAGAGCACGCCCACCCCGAGCAGCCCGAACAGCGAGGGCCGCTCCGGGGCCAGCACCTGGTCCGCAAAGCCCCATGTGGCGACCGCGACGGGTGCCAGGGACAGGGTGCTGCACGCGAGCAGGGCCGCTGGGCGCCGGGCCGTGATCGCCGTGGCTGCGTCCAGGACCCCCTTCACGGCCCCTCCACCCAGACCACCACGTCGTCTCCCTGGAGCGTACCGCTGAACTCGAGGGTGCCTAGACCCGGGCTGTCCAGCACGCCATCGGGGCCGGCCGAAGCCACGTAGACCCAGCGCTCGTCGGGCTCGGTCCAGTAGAGGATCGGGTTGTCCCAGGGATCCACGAACCAGCCAGAGCCCCTGTCGAACCGCAGTCCACGGTCCTCCAGGCGCAGGTAGGGGCCGCGCCAGGCGTCCAGGACCTGGCCGGTGGTGTGGGGGTCCTCGGTCACCAGCACGCCCAGGCCCTCGCGGCCGGTCGGGTAGCGGGTCATGTCCAGGTAGAAGTCCTCGAGGGAGAAGCGCAGGCTGCGCAGGGCCTCCTGGTTCCGGCGGCCTTCGGTCTCGGCGCGGACCTCCGTGACCACCACGCCGGCGACGAACACCCCCAGCACGCCAGCGCTGACCAGGGTCGTGACGGTGGCCAGCAGCCGCGGTGCGCCGGGCCCCTGAGGGGTGGGGGCACCGGCCAGGGCCTCTCGGTGGCAGGCCAGGCAGCGACTGCGGCCCAAGTGGCGGCTTCGACACGCCGCACACAGAGGGGCCTCGCAGCCCACGCAGCGCGCCCTCGCAGGTTCCCGGGCGTGTCGGGCGCAGGCGTCGGCTGGGGTCAGCTCGTTCACCGCGCTACTAGAACAGGATTCAGCCCTCGTCGGGGTCGGCCAGGACCTCCTTGAAGTAGGCGACCGTCGCGCTCATGCCCTCGGAGAACGGCACCACCGGGGCCCAGTCCAGGTGCGTGCGGGCCCGGGTGATGTCCGGCCTGCGGCGCGTCGGGTCGTCCTTGGGCAGGGGCAGGAACACGGTGCCTGCTGGGTTGCCCGTGAATCGATTGATGTAGTCGGCGAGCTCCAGCATGGTGCGCTCGTCGGGGTTGCCGCAGTTGCAGGGCTCGGTGAGGTCGCTCTCCATGAGCCGCAGGAAGCCTTCGACCAGGTCGCTCACGTAGCAGAAGGAGCGGGTCTGGGTGCCGTCTCCGAAGACGGTCAGGGGCTTGCCCTGGATGGCCTGGGAGCAGAACGCCGGGACCACGCGGCCGTCGTTGACCCGCATCCGGGGCCCGTAGGTGTTGAAGATGCGCACGATGCGCGTCTCGACCTTCTTGTAGCGGTGGTAGGCCATGGTCAGGGCTTCGGCGTAGCGCTTGGCTTCGTCGTAGACCGAGCGGGGACCGATGGGGTTCACGTTGCCGAAGTAGCTCTCCACCTGGGGGTGAACGGCCGGGTCGCCGTAGACCTCGCTGGTCGACGCCAGGAAGAACCGGGCGCCGGTCTCGAGGCACTTGTCCAGCATGAGGCGCGTGGCGTCGGAGCCGGCGTAGAGCGTGGCGAAGGGCAGCTCGACGTAGTCGATGGGACTCGCTGGCGACGCCAGGTGGAAGACGCGGTCGATGGGTCCATCGACCGGGATCTCCCGGGTGACGTCGCACTCGATGAAGGTGAACCGCGCGTGATCGCGGAAGCCCGCCATGTTGCGGGGGGCACCCGTGATGAAGTTGTCCAGGCAGACGACCTCGTGGCCGTCGCCCAGCAAGCGCTCACACAGGTGGGAGCCGATGAAGCCGGCGCCGCCGGCGACCACGATGCGCATGACCAGGACCTCCGCAGGGCTCGCCGGGTAACCGCTCGGCGATGGGCAGGCCGCCGCGGGATAGGGGTCGGGCTCATGTCCCGGCAGATCCGGCCCACCACCGCCTATGTCGACCTGGAGCGCCTGGGCCGCAACCTGCACCGGATCCAGGCCGCCGCGGGCGCCGGGGTGCGTGTGCTCGCTGCCGTCAAGGGCGATGCCTATGGACACGGCGCCACCCGTGCAGCCCTGGCCCTCGAAGCCGCGGGCTGCGACGCCTTTGGCGTGGCGCTGGTCGAAGAGGGCAAGACCCTGCGACGCGCCGGGGTCAAGGGCGAGATCCTCTGCCTGGGCGGCGTGGGGCACGACGGGGCCGAAGAGGCCGTGGCCTGGTCCCTGACGCCCGTGGTCTACGACCTGGACGCCGCCGCTCGGCTCGACGCGGCCGGCCGCGCCCGGGGCCGCCCGGTAGACGTCCACCTCAAGGTCGACACCGGCATGGGTCGCCTGGGCGTGCCCCTGGGGGACTGGGAGCACTTCCTGGATCGCCTGGCCGAATTCGCCCACCTCAGCGTGACAGGACTGGCGAGTCACCTGGCCGAGTCCGAGGCCACGGATCCGACCTTCACCCAGGAACAGGCCCGTCGCTTCCAGGTCGCGTTGGACGCACTGCACGTGCGGGACTGGCGCCCCCAGTGGCGCCACCTGGCCAACAGCGCCGGGACTCTGGGGCATCCGTCGCTGGCCAGCGGGCGCTTCAACATGGTGCGGACCGGCCTGGCGCTGTTCGGGGTGGCACCCGGACCGGGACTGGGCAGGGATCTGGAGCCGGTCATGCGGGTCACCACCCGGGTGCTCTTCGTGAAGAACATCCCGACGCGCTACGGTCTGTCCTACGGCCGCACGTGGATGAGCCCGCGCCCGTCCCGCATCGCCACCCTGCCGGTGGGCTATGCGGATGGCTTCCCCCGAGCCCTGTCCAACCGGGGCCACGTCGTCATCGGAGGCCACCGTTGCCCCATTCGCGGGGTGGTCTGCATGGACATGGTGATGGTCGACGTGACCGACGTCCCGGAGCCCGTGCGGTGTGGGGACGAGGTCTTGTTGCTCGGGGACGGCCTGGCCGCCGAGGAGCTGGCCGAGTGGGCCGGTACCATCCCCTACGAGATCCTGTGCGGGTTCTCCGAGCGCGTCCCGAGGCGGTTCCAGGACTGATGAAGCAGCTGCTGATCCGCGTCGCGACCGCGCCCCTCCGAGGGGTCGAGGCCATTGGCCGGGTCTTGTTGGGCTTCATCGAAGGCGTCGGCACCTTCCTGAAGGTCACGGCCCGCGTGCTGCTGTGGGTGTTCCGGCCGCCGATGCGGCTACGCACGGTCATCGCCCACATGGAGTTCATCGGGTTCCAGAGCCTGGCGATCGTGGTGATCACCGGGGCCTTCACCGGCGGCGTGTTCGCCCTCCAGGCCGAGTACGGCTTCGGCCTCTTCGGCGCCCGCTCCCTCACGGGTTCCACCGTGGCCCTGGCCCTCACCCGCGAGCTGGGACCGGTCATGACGGCGCTGCTGGTCACCGGTCGCGCAGGCAGCGCGATGGCCGCCGAGCTCGGCTCCATGCGGGTCACCGAGCAGATCGACGCGCTCGAGGCCATGGCCGTCGACCCCATCGACTACCTGGTCACGCCGCGCTTCTGCGCGTCCGTGGTCATGATGCCGGTCCTGGCCACCGTGTTCAGCGTGGTCGGCATCGGGGGCGCCTGGCTCGTCGGCACCGAAGTCCTGGGCATCTCCGAGGGCGCCTTCATCCACCGGATCGAGTGGTACCTGGACCCGGACGACTTCCTGGGCGGCTTGTACAAGAGCGCCGTCTTCGGCGGCATCATGGCGGTGGTGTCCTGCATCCGTGGGCTCGCTGCCCGCGGCGGCGCGGCCGGCGTGGGCCGGGTCACCACCCAGGCGGTCGTCATCTCGTCCGTGACGGTGCTGATCGTCGACTACTTCCTGACCCTGTGGTGGATGTCGTGACCGGGCAGGACAGCGTCGAGCCGGTCCTGCGCTTCGACGACGTGCACAAGGCCTTTGGCACGTTCCAAGTCCTGCGGGGCCTGGACCTGTCCATCGTCCAGGGCCGCGTCACCGTGGTCATCGGGCGGTCCGGCGCTGGCAAGTCGGTCACCCTCAAGCACGCGCTGGGTCTGCTCCAGCCGGACAGCGGCCGGGTGTGGGTCAAGGGCCAGGACATCACCGCGCTCAGGGGCCACCCCCTCCGGGACCTGCGGCTGCGTTTTGGCATGGTCTTTCAGAACGCGGCCCTGTTCGACTCGATGAGCGTGTTCGACAACGTCGCCTTTCCCCTTCGCGAACACGCCTCGCTCGAACCCGAGCGCGTCTCGGAGCTTGTCCTCGAGGTGCTGGCCCAGGTCGGGCTCGAGGGCTCAGCCCACAAGCTGCCCGCCGAGCTGTCGGGGGGCATGCGCAAGCGGGCCGGACTGGCCCGGGCGCTCATCCACCGGCCCGAGATCTTGCTCTACGACGAGCCGACCACCGGGCTGGACCCCATCCTGACCGCCCAGATCAACCGCCTCATCGTCCAGACCCACCGCAGTCGTCCCGACATCACGTCGGTCATCATCTCCCACGACATGGCCTCGGCCTTTGCCATCGCCGATCAGATCGCCTTCCTGCACGAGGGCCGCATCATCGCCTTGGGGCCGCCGGAGAGCTTCCAAGAGCACCCTGACCCGCGGGTCCGTCAGTTCGTGGAGGGACGGCTGGATGGCCCCATCGGGCTGGAATAGAGCCGCTCTCCGGGGGTCGTGGTAGCTTCCGAGCGCATGGCGAATTGGTCCAACGAGTTCAAGGTCGGGCTTCTGGGGATCGTCGCCACGGTCCTCGGCGCCGGACTCGTGTCCCGGGTCGACGACCGACCCAGCGGCGATGGCGGCGACTACACGCTCTACGCCTATCTGGACTCGGCCGAGGGGGTCTACCCGTCCACCCAGGTCCAGATCGCCGGTGTGCCGGTGGGCACGGTCCGAAAGGTCGTGCTCGAGGAAGACCAGGCCCTGGTCACCATCGACATCACGTCCGGGGCCGAGCTCCCCTTGGACAGCACGGGCGAGCTCCGGCTCGAGGGCATTCTGGGGGACAAGGTCTTCCGCATCGTGCCCGGCGTGAGCGAGGAGCTCATGACCGACGGCGACGTGCTGGACACCCGCAGCGTGGGCCCCAACGTGGACCAGCTCACCACCAAGGTCACCAAGATCACCGAGGACGTCGCGGCCATCACCACGACCCTGCGGACCATCATCGAGAACGAGGGCACCAAGGACGCCTTCGAGTCCACCATCGAGAACGTGCGCGTGCTCACCGAGCAGATCACCGAGCTCACCCTGGCGAACCGCGCCCAGGTCGACAACATCGCCAAGAACCTCAGCGAGACGTCGAGCACCCTGAACGACGTCGTCAACCGCACGGCGGCGTCGGTCCAGGACGAGCTGATCGCCATCGAGGAAGCCACGCGCAAGCTCGACGCGGCCCTGGCGTCCGTCGAGTCCATCGCCGCCAAGGTCGACGAGGGCGAGGGCACCCTGGGCCGGCTGGTCAACGACGATGAGACCATCTCCGAGATCGACGCCACCATCACCCAGCTCCAGGAAGCCCTGGGCTCGGCCACCACGGCCATCGACGAGATCAGTGGGGTGGTCACCGACGTGACCGGCCTCCAGATGCAGGTCCGGTACAACGCGCACCTGTTCCTCGGTTCCCAGCCCACCCGCGGCGACTTTCCCGAGGGCAACCCCCTCCACCTGGGCCAGCGCCACGTGCTGGGCGTGCGCATCGTGCCCAACGACTACCGCTACTACCTGTTCGAGGTCGTCGACCACCCGCTGGGCGTCATCACCTACGAGGACCACTCGCTTCCGGATCTGGGCACGACCTACCGCGAGTACGTGCGCAGTGCCGGGTTCCGCATCTCCTTTCAGGTCGCCCGCCGGTGGAACAACACCGTGCTCAGGTTCGGGCTCAAGGAGAGCTCTGGCGGGGTCGGGGTCGACCAGTACCTGTTCGACGACCGCTTGATGCTCAGCGCTGATCTGTACGACGCCAAGTTCGGGAGCTGGCCGGTCCTGGACAACTCGCCGAATATCAGCTTCGGCGCCCGTCTGGAGCCCATCGAGCACCTGTGGATCCAGGCCGGCCTGGAGAACGTCTACTTCGGCGCCCGCTATGGCTTCGTGACGGGGTACATCGGCGGCGGCTTCCACTTCTACGATGACGACCTGAAGTGGGTCCTGGCAGCACTGCCGAGTTTCTGAGGCCTGGGCCCTTCCCAGCCGACGGGGCGTGATAGGAACCCGTCTCGAAGACCCCTGCTCCGGGCGTGGCTGACAGGCCCCAACCGCCCGGGCGAACCGGCGATCGGTGATAGCATCGCCGTCCGGCAGCCATGGGCTGCGGAGGCACCTCTGCATGGCGCGAAAGAAGCGGAACGAGACGGAAGAGGACACCGGCTTCGACGACCTGATGGAAGACTTCTTCCGGGCCGGCGACGAAGGCTCCCTCGCCTGGGAAGACGAAGAGGAAGAGGAAGGGGAAGGGGAGGGCGCCCCCGGATCCCCAGCCGGCGCCGACGCGACCGCAGCGGCTCCTGCAGCGCCCGCAGCCGCGCCGCCAGCGCCCCCCGCCACGGACACCGACGACACCGCCTCGGGCCGTCACCACCCCGCGGCGGGCGAGGTCTTCGTCCCCGATCCGCGGGCCGCGGCGGCCGAGCCAGAGCCCGAGCCCGAGCCCGAGCCCGAGCCCGAGCCCGAGCCCGAGCCAGAGCCCGAGCCCGAGCCCGAGCCCGAGCCCGAGCCCGAGCCCGAGCCCGCCCCGGCCGTGGCAGAGGTGGAAGAGGACGCGACGGGAGAAGTCACCGACCACGAGACCGAGATCGGGCCTCCTCCCGAGGAGCTGGGCCTGGAGGCAGGCGCGGACGATCACGACTCCCAGGGCCGCCCCGTCATCTCGTTGGGCGCCGCTCCGCCGCTCCCAGAGCCCGTCCCCGGACCGGCCGAGGCGCCGCTGTCCCTGGCGTCTTCGCCACCCGCCCCAGCGGCTGGTGATTTCAGCGATCCCTCCCAGGCCGCTGTGGCCCTGCCCCCGGCCACCCCGACGGCCGCCGAACCCGACCAGGCCGACGACCAGCAGCGGGATCCCGTGCGCGACCGCATCACCCTGCTCGGCGCCGAGGCCGCCCATGCCGACGGCTTGGAGCGGGCGCTGCTCTTGACCGAAGCCGCGCGACTGAGCCGCATCCGCTTGGGCGACGTGGCCCAGGCCGAGCGCTACGCCCGCGAAGCGGTGGACTCGGGCGACGCCGGAGCGCAGGGGCTGCGCGAGCTCGCCGCGACCCTGGGCCTCTCCGCCAACTGGGAAGAGCTCTGCGACGTGCTCGAAGCCCAGGCCGATGCCGAGACCGACGCCAAGGCAGCGGCCGAGCTCCTCCAGGACGCAGCACTCGTCTCGCGCCACCAGCTCCAGCGGAACGATCAGGCCCTGACGCTCCTGAAGAAGTCCCTCACCCGCAACGCCGACGATCACTTCTCGTTCCAGCTGCTCCGTGACCTCTACGCGACTTCGGGCGAGTGGGAGCCCCTCGCGGACGTCCTGGCCAGCCTGGCCGAGCAGACCGGTGGGACCCGCGCGGCATTGTCCCAGGCCCGCCGAGGCCAGATCTATGCCGGGGAACTCGAGCGACCCGAGCTCGCGGCCCAGGCCTACAAGGCCGCCCTCGCGGCCCAGCCTGGCTACCTGCCGGCGGTGCTCTCGCTCGAGGCCCTCTACCTGCAACAGCAGGACTGGAGCGGGCTCGCGGAGCTCTACGGCGACATGGGGACCGGGAGCGAGGGCGCCGACAGCTGGCTCTGGCTCACGCGCTCCGGAGACGTGCACGCGTTCAAGTCCGGCGACGTGGAGCGCGCCGCAGACGCCTACGGCCTGGCGGTCGACGCTGGCGCAGGTCCCGAGGTCCGGCACCGTCTCCAGCGCCTCGAGGCCCGCCTGAACCGCTGGGAAGGCGTCATCGACGAGCTCCGGTCAGAGGTCGACAGCGCAGACGAGACCAGCAAGCCCTTCGTCCAGTACCGGCTCGCCCGGATCCTGGAGCAGCACCTGGACGACGCAGACGGCGCCCTGGCGGCCTACCGCGACGTGGCCCAGGACCCGGCTGCCGTGCCCGCTGCCGTGGCCGTGGCTCGGATCCTGGCGGAACGGGGCGATTGGGCGGGGCTGCTCGAGTTCTGGTCTGCCCGCATCCAGGTCCTGGACGACCCGAACCTGCGCGTGACCCTCGAATTTCGCATGGGCGAGATCTGCGAGGGACGGCTGGACGACCAGCCCGGCGCCAAGCAGCACTTCGAGAACATCCTCGAGATCGCGGGTGGCTATCTGCCGGCGCTCGAGGGCCTGGAGCGGGTCTACACCCGGCTGGCCGAGTGGGACAGCCTGGCGGCCCTCTACGAGCAGCGGGCCATCGTGTGCGACGAGCCTGGCGGGGTCGCCCTGCAGCTGCACCGGGCCGGCGCGGTCTGCGAATTCCGACTCACCGACCTGGACCGGGCCCGAGACTTCTACAGGCGGGCCCTGGATCACGTCCCGGACTTCTCACCCAGTCTCGATGCCTACCTGCGCCTGCTCGAGTCCGACGACGACTGGTCCGGCCTGGCCCAGGTCCTGGTCAACGCCGCCGAGGCGACCGAGGACAGCAACGCCGTCGTGAGCTTCCTGTACCGGGCGTCCCGTGTGCTCGCCGAAAAGGTCGAGGACGCGACGGGCGCGATCGACTGCCTGCGGCGCACCCTGGAGCTCTCTCCGGGCTTCCTCCCGGCCCGCCTGCTCCTCAAGGAGCTCATGGTCGCCCAAGGCGAGTGGTCCGAGGTCCAGCGCCTGCAGCTCCAAGAGGCCGACGCGTCGGACGACCTCGAGCGCCGCCACTGGCTGCTGCTCGACTCGGCCTTCCTGGCCGACCGCCTGGGCCAGGGCGACCCCCAGGAGTACGCACGCCGCATCCTCGAAGCCGACGGCGCCCACCCCGGTGCTCTGGCCCTGGTCGAGGAGTCCACCCTCGCGGACAGCGACAGCGCCGGTCTGGTCGAGCTCTACCGCAAGGCCGCCGCCGAGGCCTCCTCGGACGCCGACCGGGCCCGGATCTCGTCCCTCGTGGCCGATGCCCTCCGGGACACCGATCCGATGGCGTCGGTCCAGGCCGTCTCCGATGTGCTCGCCGCCGAAGACGCGGACGATCGTCCCCTGGCAGCTCTGGCGGCCCTGTGCGAGGCCCTGGGCATGCCCGAGCAGGCCGTGCGAGCCCTCGAGGCCGCGGGTCTGCAGTACGACGCCGCAAGGCTCCAGGAGCAGCTCCTGGGCGACGGCGAAGAGGCCCAGGCCGCCTATGCGGCGCTGCTGGCTGAAGACCCCGACCACGAAGGCGCACTGACCGCCATGGAGCGGCTCCAACAGGCCGCTGGGGACAAGGTCGGCCTGGCCACCACCCACGCCCGGCTCGCCGAGCTCTCCCAGGACCCCGCCGTGCGGGTCGTGCACGCCACCTTTGCGGGCCACTTGTTCGAAGGCGCCGGCCAGACGGACCAGGCCCTGGCGGCCTACTCCCAGGCCCTCGAGTGCCACCCGGTCCGGGGCAAGGCCTTCGATGGCGTGCGGCGCTTGCTCCACGGGGCCGCGGACGGCCCGGGTCTGACCGCCCTGTACGACGGCCTGGAGCCCGTCGATCACCTCGCCAAGGCCGAGGACCTGCTCGACGTGGGCGAACTGGACGGCGCCGCCCTGGCCGCCAGCCAGGCCCCTGGACTGCCCGGCC
This sequence comes from uncultured Enterobacterales bacterium, assembly GCA_964519895.1. GTDB lineage: Bacteria > Myxococcota_A > UBA796 > UBA796 > CAJQPC01 > CAYFPX01. The sequence continues at coordinate 23,119 of CAZFLE010000054.1, forward strand.
TGCTCTTGCTGGCCATGGCCCAGCAGGCCCAAGAGGACTGGAGCGGGCTGTTCGAGACCTTGCGGGCCCAGTCCGCTGCGGTCAAGACAGAGGCCCTCCGGGGCGGCATCCAGACCGCGATGCGGGAGCTGCTCGCCGAGCACCTGGCCGAGACCGACGAGGCCTGGGACCTCTACCGCCAGCTCCACGAGGAGAGCCCGGAAGACCGCGAGGTCCTCGAAGCCCTGGCCCGCATCGCGGGTGCCCGAGGCGAAGGCGAGCTGGCCCTGCAGTACCTCGAGGGCCTGGCCAAGACCACGCCGGAGCCCTCCGACGCCGCCCGCGTCCAGCGGCGCATCGCCGAGGTCCACGAACACGCCGGCGATCTCGAGGCCGCCCGGACCGCGCTGTTCGCGGCGTTGGACCACGAGCCCGAGGACCGGGAAGCCCTGGGAGGCCTCCGCCGCATCGCCGAAGGCGCAGAGGACTGGAACGCCATGGTCGGCGTGCTGGCTCGCGAGGCCTCGCTGGCCCAGGGCCAGGACCAGGTCGCGCTCTTCGTCGAGATCGCCCGCATCTGGGAGGACCGCATCGGCGAGTCTGCGGTCGCCAGCGAAGCCTGGCGCAAGGTCTTGGAGTCAGACGAGGACAACGTCGAGGCCCTGGAGCACCTGGTCGAGCTCAACGAACAGGCCAACGACTGGACCGGCTTCGTCGAGGTCGCGCGCGGCCTGGTTCGCTACCGCGAGGGCGCCGAGCGCAGCGCCCTCCTGCGGCGCATCGGGCTGGTGCACGCCGAGCGGCTGCGGCGAGACGACGAGGCCATCCGCTACCTGGATGGCGCCAGCGCCGGCGACCAACCGGACCTCGAGGCCGCCCGGGCGCTCGAGGCCCTCCGTGCCGCCCGCGGTGAGTGGGACCACGTGGTCGAGGCCCTTCGCCGCCAGGCCCGCGCCCTGCCCGAGGGCGACCGGGTCGAGCCCCTCCTCAAGGCCGCCCGCATCAAGCTCGACACGCTGCACAACCGCGACGACGCCGCCGAGATCTACAGGATGGTCCTGGACCAGGACAACGACAACAGCGACGCCCTGGTCTTCCTGTCCGACTACCGCTTCGCTCGGGGCGATCTGGCTGGCTCGGTCGACCTGTACGAGCGGCTCGAGCCCGACGTCGACGGCTGGGACCTGGACGACTTCGACGTCCAGATCGAGGCGTCGCAGTACTACTACCACTTCGCCCAGGCCCTGATGAGCGTGGACCGCCCCGACGACGCCGAGGCGCGGCTGGGCAAGGCCCTGGGACTCAATCCCACCCACCTCCCGAGCCTCAAGGCCGTGGGGCCGCTCTACGTCAAGGCCCGTGCGTGGCAGAAGGCCGAAAAGGTCTACCGGCAGCTGCTCCAGCTCATCGGCGGCACCGGTGACCTGGACGAGATGGCCACGACCTATACCCGTCTGGGCGAGGTCGAGCGTGCCCTCGGCAAGATGGACAAGGCGCAGAAGCGCTTCAACAAGGCCCTGGAGATTCGACCCAACGACATCGCCGCGCTCCGGGGCATCGGCAGCTGTCTGTTCGCCGCAGGTCAGTGGAACAACCTGCTGAACATCTACAACAACATCATCTACCACGCCCGTGCACCGGAAGACGTCATCGACGCCTACCTCACCAAGGGCCACGTGCTGGACGCCCGCATGGGCTTGCCGGACAAGGCCGCCCAGCACTACCAGAAGATCCTGTCCTTCGATCCGGATCAGCCCGCTGCGTTGCTGCGGCTCGGTGAGCTGGCCCTCCGCCGCCAGGACTGGATCGATGCAGCGACCCTGGCAGGACGCGGCTTGGGCGGCCAGGACCTGAGCCCGGAAGACGAAGGCCTGCTGCGCCTCGTGCGGGCGATTGCGCTGGTGAGCGTCGGCGACCAGGACGCCGCGACCGAGGAATTCACCAAGGCCCGGGACGGCGACGTCGCGCTGGCCGAGGCTCTGGGTGACGCCGCTGTGGATGCGCCGGACAAGCTGCACGAGGCCCTCCGGGCGCGGCTGCTGAGCGCCCAACCATAGCGTCGCCAGAGCCCGCAAGAGCAGGGCTGCGGCATCGGCTGGGGGGTTGGTTGTTCCGGCACCGCGGCACGGCCCCGGTTCCGCTCCTGGCCCTTCAGCTCGCCGTCGCGCCCGCCGTGCCCGCTCTGTGGGCCGGGGCTTGGGTCCCTGTGCTCGCCGGTCTCGGCCTCCGAGCCTGGGGCGTCGGGCACCTGGGGGCCCGCTCCCGCACCCGGGGCGCGTCGGACTGGTCCCTGGTCGACTCCGGTCCCTTCAGCCGCATGCGCAACCCGCTGTACCTGGGCAATGGGCTCATCTGGTTGGGGGTCGGGTTGGCGTCATCGCCGGCGTGGGCGGTTGGCTGGGCGCTGTTCCTGGCGGTGCACTACACCCTCGTCGTGGCCTGGGAAGAGGCGCACCTCGTCGAGGTGCTGGGTGCGCCCTACGTGGACTACCTGAGCCGTGTGCCCCGGTGGCTGCCAGGCGGTACGGGCAGGCCCGGCGGGGCCTGGGCGCTGGGCGAGGTCGTGCGCGGCGAGCGGTCCACCTGGCTGGCGGCGGCGCTGGTGATGGGGGCCCTGTGGATCCGTGGAATGGGTCTCGGCGTCAGCTGAGGTCCCGGGTGCCCAGGCGAGTCTGGATGGCCGCGCCCGCACCGAACAACCCCAGCGCGACCAGCAGCAGCTGTCCACCAGAGGGCAGTGCGCCAGCAAATGCCAGGGCAGCCACGCCGATCAAGAAGGCCGTCCACCTGCGAGCGCCCACGCCACGAATCGGCAGCCCGTCGCCGACCACCTGGCACAGCCCGATGAAGCCAAGGGCCCAGGCCAGCCCCAGCAACACCAACAGGAGCAGCGAAAGGGGCAGACCCACCAGGGTCACAGCCAGGGCTGCGGCACACAGCACGGCGACCGACGTGGCCACGGCGCCCGCCAGGCCCGCCCGCAGGGGACGCCGCTGCAGGTCGGCGGCGATGCGCGAGATGTGGTCTGGGAACAGACCGACCACCAGCACGCCGCCGCCCGCAAAGGTCAGCAGCAGGACCAGACGCCGCAACAGGGCCCGTCCAACGCCGCTGGGGTCGGCGATGCCCGCCAGCCACGCTGTGGTGGTGGACGAGGAGAAGGCCATCTTGTCGCCGCTGACGTGGCCGCCATCCTGGACGAGCACCTGCCCACCGAAGGAGACGGCGTCGCCCTGCACGCTTCCGCCGTCGTGCACCTGCACGTCTCCGCCGAAGGCGACCGCAGCTCCTCGAACCTGGCCGTGCACGATGACCGGCCCACCAAAGGAGAAAGCCTCGCGCACGGTCTGGTCCCGCTCCACCACGACGCCTCCCGGCGCTCCGGGCAAGGCACTGGGGGCCGCCACCGGGGCTTCACACGCTGCCAGGCGGTTCTCCACCTGGTCCAGGCGTCGCTCCAGCTCGGCCAGACGCTCGGTCGCCGGGACCTCGTCGTGGCCGGGGTCCTGGCCATCCTGGGCCCAGACCGGTCCGCAGAGCAGCGCTGCGGCGAGCAACAGGGCTCGCATCACCGCCGGCGGTCCCGACCCCGCCAGACCACCAGCCCGACCCCCAGGCTCAGGACGACGGTCGCGCCCAGCGCCACCCCGCCCGCCGAGAGGGGGCTGTTGGACAACAGGACGCCGCCGCCCACGACGGCTGCCCGCACGGACACACCGATCTCGGCCATCCAAGGCGTCAGGCCGCCCGCCAGTCCGAGCAGCAGCGAGGCCACCGCCAGCAGCGCGCCGGCGGCGTAGATCTCCGGCCGGGCGCCCAGGCCCCCGGAGCGGACTGGCAGCTCGGCAGCCTCGAGCAGGATCCGGTCCACCAGGTCGGGGGGCACCGGAGGGTCGATGGTTTCGGCAAAGGCCCCCGCAAGGGGCTCTGCGTGGGCGGCCCGAGTGGCGCAGTGCACACAGTGGTCGATGTGTTCGGCCGCGCTGACGGCGACCGGTTCGTCCAGCTGGCCGAGCACGAAGCGGTGGAGCAGGGCGTCGGTGAGGTGGTGGCTCAAGAGGCCTCCTGATCTTCGTAGATCACGCGGAGCTTGCGACGGGCCCGAAAGATGCGGTTCATGACCGTGCCCAGCGGGATGTCCAGCACAGCCGCGATCTCGGTGTACTTGAGGTGTTCGAAGTGGTAGAGCACGAGGATCTCCCGGTACATGTCCGGCAGCTCCTGGAGCGCCCGCTCGAGCCGCTCGGCGCGGATCCGCTGCTGGGTCTGGGCCAGGGGGGATGGCGCCGTGTCGACAACCTCGCGGTCCGTCCAGGGACCGATGCGCTTGCGCTTGCGCTGGAGATCGATGCAGGCGTTGCGGGCGATGGTGAAGGCCCAGGTGGTGAACCGGTGCTTGGGGTCGTAGCGGTGCAGGTTGCGCAGTACGCGCAGCAACGTCTCCTGGCTCACGTCCCGCGCGTCCTGCTCGTTCCGCAACAGCCGGTAGCAGAAGCGGTAGATGGGCGGGGTGTAGTGCCGGACGATCCAGTCCCGAGCGGCCTCGTCCCCGGCACAGGCGGCCAGGATTCGGTCGGGCTCTTGGGTGTCGGCTTTGTGGAGTCGAAGTGCGATCGGGGGCCTCCTCGTGGTTCGGGAGGGCTTTACGCGCATGCGTGCGGGCTATTTCAGGCAACCCACCACATTTTGTCACGGCGGGTGAACCGGGCGTCGGGTCAGGCCGATGTTCAGGTTGAGCCCTCCCCACAGGGCGGTCGAGATGCGGTGGCACCGCGGCTCGACGCAGTGGTACCGTGAGCATGGAGCAGATCAGCCGGTGGACAAGGTTCGAAAGCTCAGGCGCTACCAGCGCAAGGACTACAGCCAGGTCGTGGACTTTCCGGTTGAGATCGTCGGACGGGACGGGGTGGTCCGCCGCTACAGCTTCGAGGCCTCGGTGCGCCTGTACCAGCGCCGCATCGCTCTGGCTCCCATGCGCTACGAGGACGAAGATGTCGTAGAGGCGGAAGTCCAGCACTGCCGCAAGCGCATCGAGCAGCTGCGTCACTCCTACTTCAAGCGCTACGGCTGGAGTGCCATCCAGGGCACGGACCAGGAAGGCTCCCTTGGCGGCGAATATGCCGGCGAGGTCGCGGCCTTCCTGCGGCGCTACTTCGGTGAGCCTGGCGAGCTCGACGCGGTCCAGGTCAAGTTCGTGGACGATGGCTCCCACCACCGCCTGTTCTTCGTGACCCAGCCGACGCTCGAGGAGAGCTTCCTGCTCTATCTCTACAAGTTCAAGCACCACGGCGGGTGCGAGGGGCGCGAGGCCTTCTTTCAGCTCCTCCGGGTGGTCCAGGGCGCAGAGGGCGGCAGCGTCGAGCGTCTGCTGGCCTTCCACCACACCGCGGACTGTGGCCTGGTCCTGACCGGCGTGGGCGACAACCGCGGAGCTGCCGTCCTGCCGGTGGCCGACGACCTCGAGAACGGCGAGAGCGGCGAGGCCCACCCATTCCTGGGCGGGCGTGAACAGGACGCGAACACCGCCGAGGCCATGGTCAGGCTCGGCGAAGGGGACCTCGAAGGTGCACTTCGCTCCTTCGACAAGGCCGTGATGGCCAATGCCTTCAACCGCCGTGCCTATGTCGGCACGGCCGTGCTGGCCGACGTCCTGGGCCGGGCCGAGGAAGCCGAGGCCGCCGCCAAGATGGCGCTCCACTACTTCCCCGGGGACCCCACCTTCCGCTACCACCTGGGGCTGGCGCTGTTCCGCCGCGAGGACCTCCGCGCCGCCTGCGAGGAGCTCGAGGCCGCGGTGGACGCACCCCGGACGCGATTCCCCGCGCGGCTGCTGCTGGGCATCTACGAGCTCAAGCGCCGCAAGAGGCGCCAGGCCTGGCGTCGGCTTCGACGGGCACTCCAGGTCGCTCGTCCCCAAGACGCCGAAGCCGTCGGCTCGGTTCGCTCCATCCTGTTCGCCCTGGCCATCCGAGCCGGCCTCCAGGTTGCGGGCTCGGCCGCTGTCCTGCTTGGCATGGCTGGACTGGCTCTGGGCACGACCGGGGGTGGCTGGCTGCTCCTGGGTGGCCTGGGCGTTGCCATCGCCGACAGCCTCTTGCCACCGATCTGGCCCCTCTCTCGGGAGCGGTATCGGCGGATCCGCGTCATGCCACCCGAAGCCCTGTCCGCGCCCACCCGGCCGGCTGGCAACTAGAACCCCCGCAGGAGCGTCGGCAGCAGAGCATGGCAGCCCTGGTGATCCGGTTCTCTTCTCTCGGCGACGTGGTGCTTGCATCGGCGATCACGCCCGGTCTCCAGTCCGTCGTCTTCGCGACCCACGCCCGCTACGCGGCACTGGTCGCCCGCTTCCAAGGCGTGCACGAGGTCGTGGGGCTGGCCCCCGGGGAAGGCCTCCGCTCCTTTGCAGCGCGGCTACCCCCGACGGAGTGGACCGTGGATCTGCACGCCAACCTGCGCTCCCGGCTGCTGACCCGTCGACTCCGCGGTCCGGTCTCGCGGGTCGACAAGCTCCCGGTCACCCGTCGCCTGCGGGTGGCGCTCAAGACGCCGCCCCGCATCCCGACCGTCCTGTCACGCTACGCCGATGCAGCAGGTGTGCGCGTGGCCCAGCGGCCCTGGATCCCCATTCCACGGGTGGAGCGTCCCGATGCACTGGTCCTGGTGCCGGGGGCCTCGCACCCCACCAAGGCCTGGCCCTTGTTTCGCTACCAGGCCGTCGCGGACCGCTGGGACGGGCCGCTGTTCGCGCTCGGGAGCCTTGCCGAGGACCCTCTGCTCCGCAAGCTCTGGAAGGCGACCGCCGGACGCGTCGTGCCCGTCGCGGAGCAGGGCTTCGAGCGCACGCTGCACGTCCTGGAGCGCGCTGCTGTGGTGGTGGGTGGGGACACGGGGCTCGTTCACCTGGCGGCCGCGTGCGGCGTACCGGTGGTCGGCCTGTTCGGCCCGACCCACTCGGCCGACGGCTTCTGGGACCACCCCGGCCAGGCGGTGGAGGTCGAGCTGGCTTGCCGCCCCTGCAGCCTGCATGGCGGCGAGTCCTGTCCGATCGGAGACCATGCCTGCCTGCGCCAGCTCTCGGTTGGAGAGGTCTGGTCCGCGGTGCGCGAGGTGCTGGCGGATGTGCAGAGGAGCGCGGTCTCTTGACCGAGTCCCAGGGCCTGCGCCACGCGTTGCGCATCTGGAGAACGGGGCGGGAGCTGCGGTTGGACCACGCCCGCTGCTGCGCCCGGGTGGCCTCGGACCTGTTGGCGCAAGGCTTGGATCGCTGGCAGGTCCTGGCGTTGTCGGGCGCGCTGGCCAGGGCTCGGCCCATGCTCTGCGAGGAGCCCACTGCGCTGGGACGCCGGCTCCGACGGGTGCGCCCGGGGAACCGCCAGGCCGTGTTCCGGGCTGCGGCCGGCGAGGTGGTGCCGGTCTGGGACGGCGGGGGCCGCAAGCGCCGGGGGGCCTTCGACACACCTCCGGAACTCGCCGGCGAGGTGGTGAGGCTGGCCCTGGGGGCGGCAGAGGGCCCCGTCGGCCTTGGCATGGACCCGGCCTGTGGCACTGGCGCATTCCTCCTGGCGCTGGACCAGGCCGGCGTCGACCGGATCGTGGGCATCGACCCGGATCCGGTGGCTCTGGCCGTGGCCGCGGTGCTGGTGCCCCGGGCGCACTTGGTCCGCGCCAGTGTCTTCGAGGCGGACCTCGTGCCGGCCGACGTGGTGGTCGGCAACCCGCCCTTCGTGTCTCCGGAACGCCAGGACAAGGCCCTGCGGCGCGCACTCGCCGGGCGCTTTCCCTGGCTTCGGGGCCGCTTCGATCTGGCGGTGCCCTTTTCCGAGCTGGCCATGGGCGCCCTGCGGCCTGGCGGTGGGCTGGGCCTGGTCCTGCCGGCGGCCATGATGGTCCAGCCCTATGGGGAGTCCTGGCGCCGTCGTTGGCTCGAAGCGCACCGGGTCCGGTCGCTCGGGGTGCCTTCGGACTTTCCCGGTGTCTCGGTCCGGGTCGTGGCGCTGAGCGCGACCCGTGGGGGCGGCCCGGGCGCGATGGCCGGAGGCCTGCCGGTCTCCGATGTGCTGTCCCTGCCCGCAGCGCCGCTCGACGCGCGGGTCACGGCCGGTGATCTGGCGCTGGTCCAGCGGGTCCGGGCCGAGTCGGTCCCCCTGGGTGAGCTCTGCCACGTGGACACGGGCCTGGTGGCCCACGGGCCGCTGGGAGGCAAGGCGAGGCTCTTGCGGGACGCCCCCGAGCCAGGAGCGGTGCCCTTTGTCGATGCGCGGGACCTGTTCCAGGGACGCAGTCGCTGGCTGGCCTATCGGGCCCAGGAGATGCATCGGCCAAAATCGCCGGCCCTGTTCGAGGGCCCCAAGCTGTTGGTCCAACGCCTCCGCGGAGGAGGGCCGGTTCGGGCGCTCGTGGATCGCAGCGGGGTCTACGCGGGCCACACCCTGCTGGTCGCCCGACCCCATCCGTGCTGCCCAGTATCGCCGGAGCGGCTCCTGGAGGTGGTCCAGGATCCCGTGGCCCAGGCCGTGAACCGAGTGGAGCGGGGGCCGCGTCTCGACCTCTACCCCCAAGACCTGCGGGGCCTGCCGGTGCCGCGCCGTTGGCTGAGGGGAGAGCCGGCTGGCCTGCACGCGGCGTGGGGACTGGACGCCGCCCAGGCCAGTACCCTGGCCCGTCTGGCTTCCTTTTGACAGCAGGCCCCGGTGGACCGATGGTTATGGACGGGCATGTGAGGTGTGCATGGTGACTGGTCTCGCGCTGATCTTGCTGCCGGGCTGTGGCCTGCTCAGCACCGGCAACTACCTGGACCGCGACCTGGCCTGTGCGTCGAACCCTCACGACTGGTGGGGCACTCTGACCCGCTATGTCGACCAGGGCAACGGCGAGGGCGGCTTCGACCTGGACCCGCCGGCCGAGCAGTACATCAACCGGGTCCAGGGCAAGTACGACCTGGCCAACGGCGATCTGGCCTTCTCCCGGGAGTACTCAGACGCGCACTACTTCAGCCAGGAGGTCGGTCGGGGCTACGGCATCGTGGACCGCAACGGGGATCTGGACGTCATCTACAAGGTCGACCACGAGGACGTGCTGGGCGAGACCTGGACGACCGAGATCCACGAGGTCCGCGAAGGCTGCTACGGCACGGTCACCGAGCTGTACAGCGACGTCGAGGGCGATGAATTCCTCCAAGAGTACCGGATCGTCGCCGACGACGAGGTCAAGGTCCACTACATCACCGTCATCGGCGACGACGAGGAGACCACCGACGGCTCCGACCTGGCCGACGGCACCGGGACGCGGATCCGCACCTACGACAGCGACGGCTACGGCTACGAGTGGAACACCTCCAGGCTGGCCAGCGGCGGGTACTCGAGCACGTGGACCTACACCGACAAGAACCGGGACCGCGACTACCTGGGAGAAGACGCAGGCACGGTCGATGGCACCCGGGTGCGGGACTACAGCATCCACGACAACACCGACGAAGCGCTGCTCGCCGAGTACCACGAGGAGCGGGCCTATGACGGCTCCGGCGAGGCCAGCATGACCTACGCGAGCGGCACGATCTGCTCCTACGAGTTCATCGACTGGAACGTCTGCAACTGCAGCTGCGACAACGGATCGTCCTGCAGCTGCTGAGCCTCGTGATCGGCCCTCTGGCACGTTAGACCCCGCGTCCCGCGTCTTGGGAGAGCAGATGAACTCGATGACCGGCTACGGCCGTGGCGAGGCCAGCGGCGCCGGCGTCACCGTCACCGTCGAGCTGCGATCCGTGAACAACCGGTTCCGGGATCTGCAGCTCCGCACCCCTCGCGAATACAACGCGCTGGCGCCGCGGGTGACCTCCGCGCTCAAGCGGGGCTTCAGTCGCGGTCGCATCGACGTCTACGTGCGGCGGGTCTGCCACGAGGGTGCGGTCGGCGTCCAGGGGGACCGAGGCCTGGTCAAGACCTACCTGGAGACGATTCGCGACCTCCTCAAGGACTCGCCCGGCCTGGGTGCCGGCGTCAGTGCCGACTTCGTGCTCGGCCTGCCCGGTGTGCTCCAGACGGTCGAAGCCGACGCGAACGTGGCGGCCGAGTGGTCCATCGTCGAGGCTGCCCTCGACGCAGCGGCCGGCGACCTCAAGTCCATGCGGGCCCAGGAAGGGCAGGCGCTCCAGGCGGATCTGCAGCGCCACCTGGGCACGCTGGATGACCTGCGCCAGCGTGTCGAGCTCGAGGCCGAAGGCGTGGCTGAGCGTCTGGAACAGCGCCTCGTGGCGCGCGTCCGCCGACTCGAGGTCGACGGGGTCGATGCGCAACGACTCGCCCAGGAGGTCGCCTTGATCGCCGACAAGGCCGACGTGTCCGAGGAGCTGGCCCGCATGGCATCCCACAGCCGCCAGTTCTCCCAGGCCCTCGCGTCGGATGAGCCGGTGGGTCGCCGCTTGGAGTTCCTCACCCAGGAGCTCAACCGGGAGATCAACACCATCGGCTCCAAGTCCGTGGACCACCCGGTCAGCGCGCTGGTGGTCGACATGAAGTCTGCCCTGGAGAAGCTCCGGGAGCAGGTGAGCAACGTGGAGTAGGACATTGAGTCTGACCCTGGACACCTGGACCCGGCCCGACCGCGGCGCCCTGTTCGTCGTGACCGGGGCCAGCGGCACCGGCAAGACCACCCTGGTCAAGGAAGCCCTGGCCACCTTTGATGGCCTGGAATTCTCCTGCTCCGCCACCACGCGTGCCGCCCGGGCCGGCGAGGTGGATGGGCGGGACTACCACTTCGTGGGCCACGAGGGCTTCGCCGAGCTCCTGGTCCAGCAGGCCTTCCTGGAGTCCGCCGACGTCTATGGCAACCGCTACGGCACCCTGCGCGAGCCGGTCGAGGCCGCGCTGGCCCAGGGCCGGTCGGTGATGCTGGAGATCGACATGCAGGGGGCGCGCCAGGTGCGGGCGCGCATGCCCGACGCGGTCAGCTTGTTCGTGCTGCCGCCGGACCTGGCGACCATCGAAGCAAGGCTGCGCGGTCGCTCCACGGACTCCGAGGTGATCATCCAGCGTCGGATCGCCGACGCCATGTTCCAGATCCGCGCCTGCGGCGAGTTCGACTACCTGGTGGTGAACGACGATCTGGCCACCGCACACGACTGCTTCCAGGCCGTGATCGCGGCCGAGCTGCAGCGTCGCGACAGGCGCGAGAGCCTGGTCCGTCACATGACCGCTA
>CAZFLE010000054.1:34390-43089 GCA_964519895.1 uncultured Enterobacterales bacterium
CTAGAGCGCCTGATCGGCGCCCCAGGTGCTACGATCCGCAGGGGCCGCACGAGGTGGGCCCAGCACCCATGCGAATCGACGACATCCTGGACAAGGTCGCCCTGTACGCTCCGGACCCCGACCGGGGGGTCATCCTGGGTGCGTACCTGATCGCGGCCAAGGCCCACGAGAAGCAGCAGCGCAAGGACGGCACGCCGTATCTGACCCACCCCCTCGAGGTGGCGGACCTGCTCGCGGATCTGCGCATGGACGTGGACACCATCGCGACCGCGCTGCTGCACGACACCCTCGAAGACACGCTGATCACCCAAGCGGAGCTCGCGGAGCAGTTCGGCACCGAGATCGCCGAGCTCGTGGATGGCGTCACCAAGATCGGCAAGCTCCAGTTCCGCTCCAAGCAAGAGGCCGCGGCCGAGAACTTCCGCAAGATGGTCCTGGCGATGTCCCAGGACGTGCGGGTCATCCTGGTCAAGCTGGCCGATCGGCTGCACAACATGCGGACCCTGGGCGTGATGCGGGACGAGAAGCGGCGCCGCATCGCTGGCGAGACCATGGAGATCTACGCGCCCATCGCCGGGCGCCTTGGACTCAACGGGCTCAAGATCGAGCTCGAAGACCTGTGCTTCCAGAACCTGCACCCCGAGGAGCACGCCCAGCTCTCCGAGCAGATGGCCGAGACCGCCGAGGACCGCCAGGCCTACATCGAGCGAGTCTGCACCGAGCTGCGTGAGGGCCTCGCTGGCGCCGGCATCGAGGGCGAGGTGTTCGGTCGGGCCAAGCACTTGTGGTCCATCTACAACAAGATGAAGTCCAGCAACCTTGCGTTCGACCAGGTCCGTGACGTGCTGGCGTTTCGGGTCCTGGTGGGCGACGTGGGCCAGTGCTACCACGTCTTGGGCCAGCTCCATGGGCTCTGGAAGCCGGTCCCCGAACACATCAAGGACTACATCGCGGTCCCCAAGCCCAATGGGTACCAGTCGCTGCACACCACAGTGCTCGGGCCAGAGAACAAGCGCATCGAGATTCAGATCAGGACCCTGGAGATGCACCGGGTGGCCGAGACGGGCATCGCAGCGCACTGGGTCTACAAGGCCGGCCACCTGGCGCTGAGTCGCGAGGACCTGGCCCGGATCACGCGCATTCGCGAGCTCTTCGAGACCGCCCGCGACGTCGAGGACCCGGACGAGTTCATGGAGGCGGTCAAGATCGACCTCTTCCAGGACGACGTCTTCGTCTTCACCCCAGCCGGGGACGTGAAGCGTTTCCCGTCGGGGGCGACCGCCCTGGACTTCGCCTACGCCATCCACACCGAGGTCGGTCACCACTGCGTCGGGGCCAAGATCGACGGTCGCATGGTGCCGCTCAAGTACCAGCTCAAGTCCGGGGACTCTGTCGAGGTCTTGACCGGCAAGCACCAGCACCCACGCCGGGACTGGCTCCAGCTCGTCAAGACCAGCCGGGCGCTCTCCAAGATCCGGCGCTACCTGCGCAAGCAGGAGCGTGAGACCGGCCTGCGCATCGGTCGCGAGATGCTCGAGTCGGAGCTCAAGCGCCACGGTGCGAGCATCGACAAGGTGGTCAAGGACGGCAGCCTCAAGCGCGTGGTCAAGGAGCTCGAGTTCCGCGAGGTCGATGCGCTGTTCATCTCGCTCGCCCAGGGCACGGTGCCGCTGGCGCGGGTCGTGCGGGAGCTCGTGCCAGAGGCCCAGGACAACGACCAGGAGGAGCGGGAGCGCGCAGCCCTGATGCGCATCCTGGACAGGATCCGGCGCAAGTCCAGCCAGTCGCCGGTCATCATCGACGGCAACGAGGACGTGCTGGTCCAGTTCGCTCGCTGCTGCAATCCACTGCCGGGCGAGAGCGTGTCCGGGTTCGTGACCCGCGGCCGCGGCATCACCGTGCACCGCCGCGACTGCGCCCAGCTGCTGGAGCTCGAGCCGGAGCGCCGGCTTGCGGTGCAGTGGGGGGGTGCGGCTGCCGTGGTGGGGCACAGTGGCGGCGTGCGCGTGCTGTGCGTGGACCGGCCCGGCCTGCTCGCGAACATCACCAAGACCTGCACCGACTCTGACATCAACATCACGCGGGCCGAAGTCATTCAGCTCGAGGACCAGAAGGCCGAGTGCACGATGCAGGTGCAGGTGCACGACGTCGGAGAGCTGACGCGGCTGATTCGTCGCATCGCCAAGATCAAGGGCGTGATCAGCGTGGATCGAACCCACGGCGGCTGACCCCCGCGGCAGGATCGGGATTAAAGGGCCCCACGCTGTCTGCGGAGGCCCCAGTGCTGCTTGTCATCGACGTCGGCAACACGAACATCGTGCTCGGTGCCATGGTCGCCGGCGAGGTGGTCGAGCAGTGGCGCATCAGCACCGCGCGACGGACCACCGACGAGATGGGCCTGGTGTTGCTCGAGCTGCTGAGGCTGCGTGGCATCGCGACCGACCGCATCCAGGGTGTGATCATCAGCTGCGTGGTCCCGAGCCTGTTGTTCAACCTGACCAAGGCGTGCCGGCGCTACCTCGACATCGAGGCCATGGTGGTCGGGTCGGGGGTCAAGACAGGCATGCGGGTCCGGACCGACAACCCGCGCGAAGTCGGTGCCGATCGGGTGGTGAACGCGGTGGCGGCCACCGAGCGCTGGGGCACCCCCGTGGTCGTCGTGGACTTCGGGACAGCCACCACCTTTGACTGTGTGGACCGTCGCGGGGACTACGTCGGCGGCGCCATCGCGCCGGGCCTGGCCATCAGCGCCGAAGCGCTGTTCCAGCGGACCTCGAAGCTGCCTAAGGTCGAGGTGAGTCGGCCGCGCAGGGCCATCGGCACCAACACCATCGCCAGCATGCAGAGCGGCCTCTTCCACGGCTACGTGGGCTTGGTGGACCACCTGGCGGCCGTCTGCAAGGCCGAGCTCCGTGGGCCAGGGGACGACCCGGTCTTCTGCGTGGCCACCGGCGGCTTCTCCAACCTGATCGGGCGGGCCTGTTCCGAGATCGACGAGGTCGACGACGCCCTGACCCTCCGGGGCCTCTGGCAGTTGTGGGAGCGCAACAAGGCCTGATGAGCCGGTCTAGGGGGGATGGCTGACGGCGGGGTCCAACTCCATTAAGCGATGGGTCTCGCGACCCTTCCGGAGATCAATTCATGGCCAAGGCCTACACCCCCGAGAACATCCGCAACGTGGCCCTGGTGGGTCATGGGTCCTGTGGCAAGACCTGCCTGGGCGAAGCCGTCCTGTTCAACGCCGGCGCCACCACGCGGCTCGGCGTCACCGTCGAGCAGACGTCGACCTTGGACTTCGAGCCCGAGGAGCACAAGCGGGGAGGCTCCATCGCCACGTCGGTGGCCTGGGCCGACCACGGCGGCGTCAAGCTGAACATCCTGGACACGCCGGGGGACGGCAACTTCATCTACGACACCTTCGCCGCGCTGCACGGTGCGGACTCGGTGGCCGTGGTCGTGTCGGCCCCGGACGGGGTCGAGGTCCAGACCGAGCGCGTGTACCACAAGGCCGCCGAGCTGGGCCTGCCGCGGGTCTTCGTGGTCAACAAGATGGATCGCGACCGGGCCGACGCCGACACGGTGCTGGCCGACATCAACGACACCTTCGGCATCGAGGCCGTCGCCCTCCAGGTCCCGATCGGCACGGAACAGGACTTCAAGGGCGTGGTCTCGCTGCTCCAGATGAAGGCGCTGACCTATGCCACCGACGGCTCCGGCAAGTTCGAGAAGGGCGACATTTCAGCGGACCTCAAGGACGAGGTCGACGCGGCCTGGGAGAAGCTCGTCGAGACCGTGGCCAGCACCGACGACGACCTGCTCGAGCAGTACCTGGAGACCTTCGAGCTCAGCGAGGACCAGGTGCGCACCTCCCTGCGAGCCGCCGTTCGCAGAGGCGACCTGGCGCCCGTCATCTTCACCGCGGCTGCCGCCAACGTGGGCGTGCACGCCTTGATGGACCTGGCCAGCTGGGCGCTGCCCAACCCGCTGGAGCGCGCCACCCCCCCGGCCCTCGACGCCAACGGTGACGAGGTCGAGATCGCGGTCGGCCCCGACACGCCCTTCAGCGCCCAGGTCATCCACACCTTCATCGACGAATTCAGCGGCAAGATGAACATCCTGCGCCTGTTCGGCGGGCCCCCGGCTGCAGACGGCATCGTGGCCAACCCCAGTCACGAGGACACCGAGCGGCTCGGCACTTTCTACAACCTGCGGGGCAACCATCGCGAGCCGACCGAGCCGGTCTGTGGCGACATCGTCGCCGTGGCCAAGCTCAAGCACACCCACACCAACGACACGCTGGTCGCGCCCGAAATCCGCTGGTCCTTCGAGAAGGTCCGGTACCCGCCGCCCATGATGTCCTACACCATCACGGCCACCAGCAAGGGGGGCGAAGGCAAGCTCAAGCAGGCTGTGGAGCGTCTCTGCGAGGAGGACCCCACGATCACGGTCAGCTACGACGAGCTGTCTCACCACCTGGTGCTCAACGGCATGGGCCAGGCCCACCTGGACATGGCGGTGGCCCGCATGAAGCGCAAGTCCAAGGTCGAGGTCGCGACCGACCTGCCCCTGGTGCCCTACCGGGAGACCCTCAAGCGCAAGGTCAGCAACGTCGAAGGCAAGCACAAGAAGCAGACCGGTGGCTCCGGCCAGTTCGGCGTCTGCTATCTGGACGTCGAGCCCGTCCCGAGCGGCGTCGGCTTCGAATTCGTGGACAAGATCTTCGGGGGCTCGATCCCCAAGCAGTACATCCCCTCGGTCGAGAAGGGTGTCGCCAAGTGCATGGACCACGGCGGACTCGCCGGGTACCCGGTGGTCGACATCCGAGTCACCTTGACCGATGGCAAGTATCACCCGGTCGACTCCAAGGACGTGGCCTTCCAGCTCGCGGGCTCCAAGGGCCTCAAGTCCGCCATGGCGACCGCGGGCATGAAGCTCCTCGAGCCGGTCTACAAGATGGAGATCGTGACCCCGACCGAGAACATGGGCGACGTGATGGGCGACATCACCGGTCGTCGTGGCCGGGTGATGGGCATGAACCCCCGCGGCAAGAACACCGTCATCGAGGCCATCGTGCCCCTCGCGGAGATCCAGCGCTACGCGCCGGACCTGCGCTCCATGACCGGCGGCAAGGGCACCTACACCATGGCCTTCCAGAGCTACGAAGACGTGCCGGGCAACCTGATCAACAAGGTCGTCCAGGGCTCGCCCTTCAAGTCGGGGTCCCCTGACTAGTACCTCGTCAAGGGGGAAATGACCGGTTGATCGCGCCGCCAACGGAGCCCCTGGTGGTGGCGGCCGACAAACGGGCATCGCGAATGCGGTGCGGAGGCCGCCGCCGCCAGGGGATTCGAGGGCAAGCGAGGACCGGTCAGAGCCCCCTTGACGAGGTACTAGCACCCCCTGCGGCGGGGGGTAGGATCGAGACTCTCTGGAGGAAGCGGCGTGCAGGTTCCCTGGGACAGGCTCGGAATCCCAAAGCAGCACCGACAGGTGTTGACGGCCGATGCGCCGGTCAAGGCCCGGCTGGCCGCCGCCCGTGGGCTGCTGCCGGTCGCGCCGGCCATGCAGCTGGCGATGTTCTACGTGCTCCTGAACGACGGAGATCCGTCGGTGGTCAGCGCGGCGAGAGCCTCCTTTGCGGACATGCCAGAGGCCACTGCGGTGGGCGCCATCAGCCAGCGCACCCACCCCAAGATCCTGGAGTATCTGGCCCAGGTCCGCATCGAGGAGCGCCTGCTGATGGAGCGGGTGCTCGAGGTCCGGAACTGCAACGACCGCACCGTGCTTCGGATCGCCGAGTACGCCGATGCCGCCTTGTGCGAGGTGATGAGTCGAAACCAGGAGCGCCTGCTCCTCACGCCGACGGTGTTCCTGGCGCTCAGGGACAACCCCAACTGCGCTTCGGCATGGATCGAGAAGATGCAGGGGTTCCTGCGCATGCAGGGCGCCCTGCCCCAGGAGCCGATCAAGCCGGCACCCGCCCCCCCGCCCAAGGCGCCCGAGCCCGCGCCGCCGCCGGTCCAACCCACGGCCGTGGCCGAGGTCGAGGCGATGCTCGCGGGCCTGGTCTCGCCCAGCACCTACGTGGACAAGGCCATCGCCGAGGAGATCGAGCTCTTCGATCTGGACTTCCTGGACGACGGCCCAGAGCTGGCAGAGGGGGAGATCGACCCGGAGCTGGCAGGATTCCAGCTCGACTACAAGGACGAAGCCGAGGAGTTCAACTGGAACCTCCTCCAGGAGGCCAGCGGCGGAGAAGAGGACCAGGAAGAGGTCCGCAACATGGAGAAGATCATCAACGACATGCCCGTGGGCTCCAAGATCAAGCTGGCCTATCTGGGCAATGGTCAAGCCCGTCGCATCTTGATCCGGGACAGGAACAAGATGGTGTCCGGTGCCGTGGTCAAGTCCGGGCGAATGAACGAGCGGGAGGTCGAGAACGCCGCCGGCAACCGGAACCTGGACACCGAGGTGATCCGGGAGCTCACCCGGAACCGCGACTACATGCGCAAGTACCAGGTCAAGAAGGCGCTGCTGAACAACCCCAAGACGCCCGTGGCCGTCGCGTCCAGCCTGCTGAAGTTCATGCAGTTCAAGGACGTCAAGGACCTGGCCAAGAACAAGAACGTCAGCTCGGTCGTGCAGATGCAGGCCAAGCGTATGGTCGTCGCCAAGGAAAAGAAGGGCCGCTGAGGACCGCGGGACTCAGCGCCAGGGGTGGAAGTCGTGGCCCAAGTCGTCGGCGACGGGCTTGTTCGTGATCCGGCCGTGCAGCACGTTGAGGCCCTTGGCCAGGGCCGCGTCGTCGCGCAGGGCCTGCTCCCAGCCCTTGTCGGCCAGAGCGAGTCCGTGAGGGATGGTCGCGTTGTTGAGGGCAAAGGTGCTCGTGCGGGCCACGGCCCCGGGCATGTTGGCCACCGCGTAGTGCACGATGCCGTCGACCATGTAGGTGGGCTCGGCGTGGGTCGTGGCGTGGGTGGTCTCCACGCAGCCGCCCTGGTCGACCGCCACGTCGACGATGGCCGCGCCGGGCTTCATGAGCGAGAGCATGTCCCGGGTGACCAGGTGAGGGGCCTTGGCGCCGGCGATGAGCACCGCGCCCACCAACAGGTCGCAGTCTCCGAGCATGCGCTCGACGTTGTAGGGGTTGGACGCCAGGGTCTTCACCCGGCCGTGGAAGGTGTTGTCGTACCAGCGCAGGCGGTCCAGGTTGATGTCGAGCATGGTGACGTCGGCGCCCAGGCCGATGGCCATCTTGGCCGCGTTGAGGCCCACGATGCCGCCGCCGAGCACCGCGACTCGCCCAGGCTCGACCCCGGGCACGCCGCCCAGGAGCACGCCACGGCCGCCGTGGTGCTTCTCGAGAGCCATGGCGCCGGCCTGGATGGACAGCCGCCCAGCCACCTCGGACATGGGGACCAGCAGGGGGAGCTGGCCGTTGGCGGTCTCGACGGTCTCGTAGGCGATGGCCACGACGCCGGCGTCGATGAGCGCGGCGGTCTGGGTCGGGTCCGGGGCCAGGTGGAGGTAGGTGTAGAGGATCTGGTCTTCCCGCATCAGGGGGAATTCCGGCGCGATGGGCTCCTTGACCTTCCAGATCATCTGGGCCCGGCCCCAGACCTCTTCTGCGGAGGGCACGATCTCGGCGCCCACGCGGATGTACTCGTCGTCGGGAAGACCACTGCCGGCACCGGCACCCTGCTGGACCAGCACCGTGTGGCCGTGCTGGACGAGCGCCTTGACCCCGCTGGGGATGAGACCCACGCGGTTCTCCTGGGGCTTGATCTCCTTGGGGACTCCAACGATCACGGCACACCTCCTGCGCATGGCACCCGATCGGCTCGGGCACCGGGCCCGCGGTCTAACCCGTGGTGCCGAGGGGCGGCGTTATACTCCGCCAGGGCCGTCAGGGCGGGCATCCCAGGAGATCTGTATCGACACCCGGACCGCGTCTCAGCCCGCGGCTGAGCTCACCCTGTCCGACGCCGAGCGCCTGCGCGAGCTCGCCGGTGAACTGGCCCAGCACTTCAAGATCATCGGGCGGGCCTTTGGCGTGCGGATCGACCAGCGCGGGGAGCGCGTCACGGTGGCGGGCGACGTCGGCTCCGTCGCGCTCGCAGCGCGACTGATCCAGGAGCTCTACGACCTGGTCGGGACCGGCTTCCACCTGCACCCCACGGTGGTCGAGCACGCCTGCCGGCTGGTCCTCCAGGACCCGGAAGCCCAGGTCCGCGCGTTCTTCACCGACGTGGTCTACGTGGGGCGCCGCAAGAAGGCGATCTTTCCGCGCACGGTCAACCAGCGGCGCTACATCGACGCCATCCGGTCCCACGACGTGGTGTTCGGGCTGGGGCCTGCGGGCACCGGCAAGACCTATTTGGCGGTGGCCATGGCGCTCTCCGCGCTGATGAAGGACGAGGTCCAGCGCATCGTGCTGTGCCGTCCCGCCGTCGAGGCCGGCGAGAAGCTGGGGTTCTTGCCCGGCGACCTGGTGGAAAAGGTCAATCCCTACCTGCGTCCGCTCTACGACAGCCTGCACGACATGGTCGACTTCGAGCGCATCGGGCGCTTCATCGACCGGGGCGTCATCGAGATCGCCCCACTCGCCTTCATGCGCGGACGCACCCTGGCCGAGTCCTTCGTCATCCTGGACGAGGCCCAGAACACCACGCCGGAGCAGATGAAGATGTTCCTGACCC
>CAZFLE010000055.1:0-42571 GCA_964519895.1 uncultured Enterobacterales bacterium
GACACCGACACCGACACCGACACCGACACCGACACCGACACCGACACCGACACGGCCCCCCCCGAGCCCGACGTGGCCGAGTTCGGCTTTCCCGAGTCCCGCACCCTGGTCGCCGAGGCCGGGACCAGCGACGGCGTGTTGGTGCCGATGGACCTGGCCTTTCACCCGGACCGGGACGAGCTCTGGGTCCTGAACAAGGAGATCGGCGCCTTCTTTGGCGGCGCCGGCTTCACCGTGGGCTTCAACCCGGGCGGTGCAAGCCAGACCTGGGAGAACCACAGCGACGTCTACGCCTACCACTTCATGGACAACAGCGCGGCCTTCGCCTTTGGGGCCGCGCTCTACGACGGGTCCGGCGAGGTGAACTTCGGCACTGCCCAGGAGTCCAACAACGACTACTCGGCCGAGCCCGAGGACGGCGACGACTTCATGGGGCCCAGCCTGTGGTCGTCTGACCTGTCGGTCTTCGGCGCCGTCAACCAGGAGGTCCCCGGCAGCCTGGGCGGCAGCCACCTGGACATGCTCCACCAGAGCCCGTGGTCCGTGGGCATCGCCTGGGAGCTGGACAACGTCTACTGGGTCTTCGACGGCGACAAGGGCAACCCGGTCCGCTACGACTTCCAGGACGACCACGACGCGGGCTATGACGATCACAGCGACGGCGTGGTGCGACGCTATGGCGACGTCAGCCTGACCCGCACCCCCGACGTGCCGGGGCACATGGAGCTCGACCCCGACTCCTCATGGCTCTACATCGCCGACACCGGCACTGGCCGCGTGATCCGGCTGGATGTCACGACCGGCAGCAAGGTGCGGGACTTGAACGCCTACGGCGAGCGGCTCGACGAGTACAGCTCGTACAACGGAGCCACAGTCGAGGAATTCGCCACCGGCCTCGCCGCGCCATCGGGCCTGACCATCGCAGGCGGCCGCCTGTTCGTCGGGGAGTTCGGCACCGGGACCGTGCGCTGCCTGGACCTGGCAACGGGGGCCGAGCTGGGCACCCTCGACACGGGCGCCAGCGGGCTGAGCGCTGTGGCGGTCAGCCCCGACGGTGTGTTCTGGTACGCCGATCTGGGGTCCGACAGCGTCTACCGGGTGGACACCGGGTCCTGATCCATGTGGCTCCTGCTACTGGCGTGTGGTGGCGAAGATCCATGCCCGCCCGGCCAGACGCGGGACGAGGTGGGTGTCTGCGTGGACGCGCCCACCGAGACCCTGCCGACCGATTCCGCGCCCACCGACACCGCGACGACCTCCAAGACCGACTCCGGCGCCCCGGACAGCGGCGACTCCGGCACATTCACGCCGGGCCTGCCTCCAGCGGTGCTGGCCGTGGGCGACACGCACACCTGCTTGATTCGCGACGACACGGCCCTGTGCGTCGGCGACGATGCCGTGCTGGGCGACGGCCCGCCTGCAGGGGTCGCCTTCGATCGGGTGAGCGCCGGGTTCGTGAGCACCTGCGGCATCACCAGCGACGGTGCCATCGCCTGCTGGGGCTGCACCAAGTTCGACGAGGGCCAGTGCATTGCGCCAGAAGGCACCTTTGTCGACGTGGTGGCCGGCATGTACCACAGCTGCGCCCTCGACTCGGCCGGCGAGGCCACCTGCTGGGGCTGCGGCTCCTGGGACGCCGGCCAGTGCGATCCGCCCAGCGGACCCTTCGCCGCACTGAGCGCTGGCGAAGTCGCCACCTGCGGCCTGCGCACGGACGGCTCCTTGTCCTGTTGGGGCTGCGAGCGTCAAGACGACGGCCAGTGCGACGCGCCGCCGGGGACTTATCGCCAGGTCCGCAGCGGGCGCGGGTTCTCCTGTGCGCTGGACACAGCCGACGAGCTGGTCTGCTGGGGCCGGAACAGCTCGGGCCAGACCAGCTCACCGGACGGCAGCTGGCAGAGCATCGGGGTCGGCCACACCCATGGCTGCGCCATCGCCACCGACGGCAGCGCGGCTTGCTGGGGCTGCGAAGGCGGCGCCGAGGTGGACCAGGGACAGTGCGAAGCCCCGTCGACGGGCACCTTTGTCGACGTCGGAGGCGGCCTGGGCCACTCCTGCGCCATCACCCAGGAAGGCGACGCGACCTGCTGGGGCTGCGGCACGGACTGGCGGTGGGACGGGGGTCAGTGTGACCCGCCCTGAGCCGGCCTTTAGTGGGGTGAGTCTGATGATCGCGATGGAAGTCGCGCCGCAATCGGCGTCGCTGGCAAGGCGCGGCGACGCAGTCGTGGCCGAGTCACGTCCAGGAGCCGGAACGCCGCCAGCGGCGTCGAGGGCAAGCGAATTCCCGCGAAATCAGACTCACCCGACTAGAACTAGGGAACCCAGCCTTGGGCCCGAACCCAGTCCGCGACCTCGGTCGCGAAGAGCTGGAGTCCCTCGTCGTCCGGGTGGCCTCCGTCGAAGAACAGGGGCTCGACCAGGTCTGGATCGGCGTCGAAGAGCGCAGCGATCTCCGGATGCAGTCCCCCACCCGTCTGCTGCACCTCTAGCAGCACCCGGCGCTCGGGGAGCTGGACGACCCGGCGCGTCGCGCCCTCGCGCTCCAGGATCACACCCTTATCGGGCCGCGCCCGCCGAAAGGCGTCGGTCAGGTCCAGGACCGGCAGCGGCTGCACCATCTGGACGACCTGGCGTGCCGCTGCGGCGGCGTGGGCCGGGTCCTGGGCGTCAAAGGTGCTCTGGGGCGCGAGCACGACCCCCACCGGGGCCGGCGCTGCGACCCGGGCCGCGGCCTGGACCGCATTCCGGTAGTCCACCCACTTTTCCGGGTTCATCATGTCGGGCCGCGTCGAGACCAGCACCAGGTCGACCGGCAGCTCTTGCTTCAGGAGCTGGATCCAGCCCGCAACCTTGGCGGGCTTGAGCGCCGGCACACCGGCATTGACCACTTCGACACCGAGCTCCCGGGCCAGCAGCGCCGGGTAGGACTGGTGGTCCTCGTAGCCCCAGCCAAACGTCACCGAGTCGCCCACGCACAGGATCAGGAAGTCGTCCGGGTCCCGAGACGGCTCGGGACCGCGGGTCCCCAGGGAGTTCGTGTTGACGAAGAAGGCCTGACGGCGGCTGAGCCGCGAACGGTTGGCCTCGTCGTGGAATTCGCGAGGTTCGTGGGGCCTGGCGGGCACCACGACCTTGGCCTGGTCCAGGTTCGGTAGGAGCAGGTGCACGCCCCGCCCGAGCTCGAGACTCTCGCGAACGATCACCGCGGAGTTCGCGTCGAACTCGTAGAGCCCGTCGGCTGTCAGACGTTGGAAGAGCAGGACCCCGGCCGCCAGCACGGCCACACCTGTGACCAGGGTCAGCCCCCGGAGCACCCGCGCCCGCACCGATCGGCCCTGCGGCTTGCCTCCGCGGGACTCATCGGTCATGGGGCACTGTACACCGGCAGCCCCGGTTGCCCTGGTCGTTCCCGGTTGCGACAATGGGCCCGTACCCCGAGGTCTCCGTGCGCTCCCAGCTCCGACGCCTGGCCATCCGCTCCCTGCTGCCCCTCTCCTGGAAGCTCTCTCCGGGCCGAGTCTCCAGCAGCCTGCTGCGCTTCGCCGAGGTCGAGGCCGACAGCGCCTGGCAATTCCTGCGAGCCATGGAGGTCCTGGAACAGCCCCACCAGCGGGCCGCGATGTTCCACGACGCCATCGAGGAGATGGAGCACTCCGCCGGCTTCTACACGCTGGCCCGGACCTATGCGTCCCGACCGCTGCCGCTGTGTCGGGACCGGCGCGAAGCCCTGCTCACAGGACCCGAGGGGCTGGGCGAGTTCCTGACCTACATCTACGAGGGTGAGCGCGAGGTGTACGAGGAATTCGAGGACTACACCACCGCAGCGGGCCGCCAGGACATCCAGGACTGGCTCACCCACATTCGCGAAGACGAGGAGGGCCACCAGGACACGGCCCTGGCCACACTGATCGAGGTCCTTGGCGGCGAGCAGGAGCTCGCCCGGCTCGTGCGCAGCATCCGCTGGCGCCGCAACAAGGAGTCCCTGGCCCGACTGAGCCACCGGATCGGGAACCTGTTCTCAGGGGTCCTGCTCGGGAGCATCTTCCTGGTGGCCGGCCCGCTGTTCGGCTGGGCCTGCAAGCAGCGCATGGACAGCGCCCGTGGGGACCGAGAGCGCCGCTACGGACCCCCGACCCTGGACGCCGCCGCCTCGTGAACATCCTTGGCCTGAGCGCCCACTACCACGACGCCTCTGCCGCTCTCGCCGTCGACGGCGAGCTGATCGCGACGGTGGCCGAGGAACGCTTCAGCCGGTTGAAGCACGACCCGAACCACCCCCGCCTGGCCATCGACAGCTGCCTGGCCCACGCCGGGCTGACCGCCCAGGACCTGGACGCGGTCTACTTCTACGAGGAGCCGCACACCAAGTTCACGCGGGTGCTGGTCTCCACGCTGGGGGGCTTCCCGGGCACCGCCGGGCGCTTCGTGCAGTCCATGCGCACCTGGCTCGGCGACCGCCTGTGGCTCGGAAACCAGCTCAGCAAGGTCCTGGACCTGCACCCGGATCGGATTCACTTCGTGCCCCACCACCTGAGCCATGCGGCCCAGGCCTTCCTGGGCAGTCCCTTCGACGACGCGGCGATTCTCACCGTCGACGCGGTGGGCGAGTGGGCCAGCACGTCCTTGGCGGTGGGATCCTGGTCCGACCCAGGCGAGATCCGGGTCCTGGAGACCCTGCCCTACCCACACTCCCTGGGCCTGTTCTACGCGGCCTTCACGGCCTTCCTGGGCTTTCGCCCCAACGACGGCGAGTGCAGCACCATGGCGCTGGCCGCGTTCGGGCAGCCCACCCGGGTCGACGACGTCCGCCGGGTCCTGGCGCTCCACCACGACGGCACCTATGCGCTGGACGGGAAGTGCTTCGACTTCACGGCCACCAAGGGCAGCCCCTTCACCCGCCGGTTCACGGACATCTTCGGAGAGCCCCGAGGCTTCCGCTCGCCGGTGCCCCTGAGCGTGCGGGGCGACCACGAGCCGCCGACGGCCGAGCTCCAGGTTTACCTGGACCTGGCGGCCAGCGTCCAGGTCGTGCTCGAGGACGCCCTGCTGGGCCTGTGCCGCCGACTCCACGAGCGCACGGGACTGGACCGCCTGTGCCTGGCAGGCGGGGTGGCCCTGAACTGCGTGGCGAACACGCGGATCCTGGCCGAGAGCCCCTTCACGGACCTGTTCATCCCGCCGGACCCCGGCGACGGGGGCGGGGCCGCAGGCGCTGCGATGTACGGCGCGTGGCAGGCCGGCGACACGGCACGCCCGACCTACCACCCCTTCCTGGGGCCCGCCGATCCCGTCGATGGGATCCCGGCTTGGGTCGACCACGTCGAAGACGAGCTCTGGACCCCGGGTCGCGATGGCAGCGACGGCGTCCAGGTCGAGCAGCTCCCGCCAGACGCCCTGGTGGAGCAGGTGGTTTCCGACCTGGTCGACGGCCGCGTGGTCGGCTGGTTCCAGGGCCGCCTCGAGTCCGGGCCCAGGGCCCTCGGCAACCGCTCCATCCTGGTGCAGCCCAGCCACACCGAGGCCTGCGACCGCCTGGGCCTTGCGATCAAGAAGCGAGCGTCGTTCCGCCCCTATGCCTTGTCCATCGCCGAAGAAGACGCCCGCCGGGTGCTGGAGCTGCCCGATCCGACCCCACTCCCGGCCCACTGGATGCAGATGGTCGTGCCGATCCTCCCCCAAGCCCGGGACAGCACCCGGGGCGCCCAACACGTCGACGGCACCACCCGCCCCCAGGTCTGCCGGCAGGCCGACAACCCTCGCTACCACGCCCTGCTGCGGGCCCACGCCGAGCGGACGGGCACGCCGGGCCTTCTCAACACGTCCTTCAACGAGCGGGGCTACCCCATCGTGGCCACCGCCAACGACGCCCTGTTGGTGTTCGCCCGGACCCCGATGGACACCCTGGTCGTCGGAGACCTGATCTACCGCAAAGGCTGAGCGAGTCCGGCGCGGGTAGACTGGCCGTCCTGCTCGGAGGACTCGTGCTGATCGGACTGGTGGCCCTGCTCGCCTGCACCGACCAGAGCGGCACTTCGTCCGACTCCGGCCCATCCGGCACGGACACCGGCCTGGCCGGCAACCCCCTCGACGACGTGACGCGTCCAGATGCGCCCGAACAGTCCGTCGACGACCTGGTGGCCGGTGCAGCAGCCCTTTTCGACCGAGGCCTGCCCGAGCTCTTCACCCTGCGCGACGCCTATGCGTCTTTTCTCTACGTCCGCGAGCCCGAGTGTCCAGGCACCCCGGACAACGATCCCGAGCGGGTCGACGGCATCTGGAACAACGACTGCCAGACGTCGGACGGCGTGGGCTTCTACGGCACGGGCATCTGGGACGAGCTGGAGGAGACGGCCGGGGACGCGACGACGCTGACCATCGATCTCTTGGCCTCCTGGGAGCTCACCGACGTGGCCGGGCGCGTGATGGTCGCCGGCGGCGAGGCCGACCTGACGCGGGTGCTCGAAGGGGACACCGCGTCGATCTCGACCTTCCTGGGTGGGACCTACACCTACGACGACGGGTGGTCCGGGTGGCTGGATCCCGGCGTCGAGACCTCGCTCTTCGCCACGGTCGACGTCGACGGCGCGACGGCCATCTCTCTCGAAGGCGGGGTGGGCTGGGCCGCCGAGGCCGTGCGCTTCAACGGGCTGACGGTGGCTTCCGACACCTGCGACGGCTTGCCCCAGGGCGGCCTGGAGCTCCGGGACACCAGTGGCTACTGGGTCCAGGTGGCCTTTGCCGGCTGCGAGCCTTGCGGCGCCGCCACCTTCCTGGACACCGACCTGGGAGACATCTGTCTCGGCGAAGCCCTGGCGCACAGCGCCCTCGCCTATGCCGAGCTCCTGACCTCGACCTCGGTGAGCCGATGACCGGGTGGCTCCTGCTCGTCCTGGGTTGCCCCGGAGACCCCCCGGATCCGCCCGTGGAGGACACCCAGGCCTGGCCGGCACAGGATCCGGACTTCCCCGGCGAGCCCCTGGCGGCCCCGGCCCTGCTCCGTCGGATCAGCCTGGACTTGCGGGGCCAGCTCCCACAGGTCGACGACCTGGCCCGGGTCGAGGCCGATCCGGCGGCAGTCGATGACCTGATCGACGCCTACCTGGCCGACCCGGCGTGGCGGGACCGCCTGGTCGACCTGTTCGCCGAGCAGTGGCTCACCCGGGTCGACGGCTTCAACATCGACTACACGGACTACCACCTGGAGCCGGCCCTGGAGCACCCCCTGGACCGGGCCATCGGAGAAGAGCCCCTGCGGCTGCTGGCCCACGTGGCGACCGAAGACCTGCCCTGGACCGACGCCGTCACCGCCGACTACACGGTGGCCCACGATCTGCTCGCGGCGGTGTGGCCCCTGGACTACCCGGCCGGCGAGACCGGCTGGCAGGTCGCCCGCTACACCGACGGCCGGCCCGCCGGCGGCGTGCTCATGACCAACGGCCTGTGGTGGCGGTACTACACCACCCCGAACAACTACAACCGCACCCGTGCCGCTGCCCTCGCCAGGCTCTTGCTCTGCGACGACTACCTCCAGCGGCCCATCGCCTTCGAAGCGCCGTCGATCCTGGAGCGCGAAGACGTCAACGCCGCGACCCGGGAGCTGGAGTCCTGCGCGGGCTGCCACTCGACCTTGGACCCCATGGCGTCGGCGCTGTTCGGGTTCTGGTGGTTCGACCTCTACGACACCGCAGAGATGACCCGCTACCACCCGGAGCGGGAGCAGCTGGGCCAGGTCTACCTGGAGATGGCGCCGTCCTGGTATGGGGTGCCGATGGCGGGCCCGGCAGACCTGGGTCGCTTCGTGGCGGCGGACAGCCGCTTCCCGGCCTGCACCGTCGCGCGCCTGGCCACGAGCCTGTGGCGGCGGGACACGGACGCAAGCGACTTCACCGCTCTCAAGGAGCTCGAGGACTACTTCGAGGACCACGAGCTCCGCTACGGCGAGCTGGTGCGTGCCGTCCTGCACAGCGACGACTACCGGGTCGGTGCCCTGAGCGACGGGGCCACCGACCTGGCCGCGGACCGCCTTGTGACGTCGCGGATCCTGTCCGCAGAGCAATTGGCCAGCGTGATCGAGCAGCTCACGGGATTCCGCTGGACCTGGGACGACCGCGACGAGCTCGCCAACGACGAACACGGCTACCGCATCCTGGCGGGCGGCCTGGACGGCATCGACGTGGCCCGGCCGGCGATCCACCCCACCCTCACCCGCACGCTGGTCATCAAGCGCCTGGGCCAGGCCGGGGCCGACGCAGCGGTCAGAGGAGAGCTGGTCGACGGCGGCGAGCGCCTGCTCTTCGGCGACGCGCTGACCCTGGACCTCCGGCCGGGCGACGAAGCCTTCGACGCTGAGCTGACGCGCTTGCACACGCGGCTGTTCGGGGCCGCCCCGTCGGCAGAACGGCTCGCCGCCGACCTGGCCTTCTGGACCCAGGTGGCCGCAGCGGCCGACGCCCAGACCGCCTGGACCTCGTTGGTGGCGGTGCTCCTGCGTGACCCCGCCTTCTGGACCTATTGACCATGTGGACTCGCCGCCGCCTTCTGCACACCCTGCCCGGCTTGGTCGGAGCGACCCTGGCCTGGCCCCGCGTGGCCCGGGCCGCGACAGGCCCCGAGCGCCGCTTCCTCTTCCTCTTCGCGCAGGGGGGCTGGGATCAGACGATGGTGTTCGCGCCGCTGTTCGACAACCCCTACGTCGAAATGGAGGACGACGCCGAGGTGGCCCAGGTCAACGGGCTCACCTTTGTCGACAGCCCCGAGCGCCCGGCGGTCCGCCTGTTCTTCGAGGACTTCGGCGACCAGGTGGCCATGATCAACGGTCTCGAAGCCCGGTCCGTGGCCCACGACACCTGTCTGCGTCTGGTGATGACGGGCAGCCAGAGCGCCAACGCAGACGACTGGTCCGCGTCGATCGCAGCCCACAGTCAGCGGTCCCCGCTCATGCCGATGGTGCACATGTCCGGGCCCAGCTACTCGTTCCAGCACGGCTCTTCGATCGTGCGCGTGGGCCAGGCCAACCAGCTGCCCAAGCTCCTGGACGGCTCGGCCCTGGACGAGTCCGACATGATCGTGCCGGCTACCGCGGCCGACATCGAGGCCCTCCAGGACCAGTACGCGGCGACGGTGGCCCACGAGCGCAACAAGGCCGCACTGCGCGGCCGCAACCTGGAGCTCCTGGCCCGTGGGCTCGAAGCCGAGGAGCGCCTGGCGCTGCTCCAAGAGGTCGCCGACGAGCTGGATCTGGGCAGCGGCGACAGCCTGACCGATCGCTCGCGCATCTTGATCCGGGCGTTCGAGCAGGACCTGTCCCGCTGCGCGATGCTGGGCCACGAAGGTGCGATGGGCCTGAGCTGGGACACCCACGCCGCGAACACGGACCAGATCATCCACTACCAGGAGCTCTTCACGACCCTGTCCGACGTGATGGGCAACCTGCGGGACACGCCGGCACCAGAAGGTGGCGTGCTCGCCGACACCACGACGGTCGTGGTGCTCTCCGAGATGGGCCGGTACCCGCAGTTCAACGGGCGGGCGGGCAAGGAGCACTGGACCTTCACGTCGGCGTTGATCATGGGTGCGGGCGTGCGCGGCGGCCAGGTCGTGGGCGGCTACGACGACGCGGCGGCCGGCCAACAGGTCGACCTGGCGAGCGGCGAGCCCCACGACTCCGGCGAGTTCCTGGTGCCGGATCACATCGGCGCCACCCTGTACCGGCTGGCGGGCATGGACTCCGAAGCGCTGCTGCCCGGGGTGTCCCCCATCTCGGCCGTGCTGGAGGACAGGTGATCTGGCTGGCCCTGCTCTGGGGGTGCACAGACGACACCGACCTGCCCCCGCCTCCGGGCACGGACACCGGGACCACGGCCGACAGCGGGGTCCCGGCCGGGTGCGAGGACCTGCCCCACGTGACCTACGAGAACTGGGCCTGGGGCTTCTTGACCACCTACTGCCAGGGCTGCCATGCCTCGACGGCCCCCGACCGCTATGGCGCCCCCGAAGGCGTCAGCTTCGACGACGAGGCCGAGGCCTTGGCGTGGGCCGACCGAATCGAGGTGCGCACCCTGACCCAGCAGGACATGCCCCCGGCCGGGGGCGTGCCGTCGGAGGAGCTGGAGATCCTGGGGTGGTGGCTGGACTGCGGCCTGTGAAGGGGCTCACCGCTCCCAACTCACCCGCTGCCTAGCGTCCAGCGGCCCCTCCAGCACGACCTCGCCGACCCAGGGCACGTCCAGCACGACCCGGTCCACGACCGACTCTTCTCCCAGCCCGATGTGGGCGATGGCTGGGCCTGCCGCTGCGAAGCCCGGGTCGTCCGTCGCCAGACCCAGCCAGGACTTGTCCCCGGCCTCGACCCGCACCCAACTGCCTCTGGGGGCCGCGACCTGGAGCCAACCCGCCGCGGTGCACCCGTCGGAGAGCAGCAGCAGGGTCGGCTCGGCCTTGTCCGCCATGAGCACGTCCAGCACGCCGTCTGCGTTGAGATCCCGGAGCAGGAGCGCCCGGCCCCCGGTCTCCTGGGGCAGCCCCAGGCTCTCGCCGACCTCTGTGAACCAGCCGTCGTCCTGGGTGTAGAGCCACAGGGGCCACAGGCCGTCCCCGTCTGAGAAGTCGCCGTTGGCGGCGAGCAGATCGGCGTCGCCGTCGTTGTCGATGTCCTCGACCGCCGTGCCCCACACCATCTGCTTGTCGTCGAAGAGCACCCGCAGCGCGGAGTAGGTGCTGTCGATGAAGCCGGCGGCGCTGTCCAGGAGTAGGATCACCTCGCCCGACGAGCCGATGAACAGGTCCATGGTGCCGTCGCCGTCCACGTCGCCTCGGCTCATGCCCATACAGAACGTGGAGACCGCAGCGCCGCGGTCGTCGCAGGCGGTGAAGGTGCCATCGCCGGCGTTGCAGAGGGCCCGGTTGGGCTCTCCCGCCGGGCCGTCCATGCACACGTACAGGTCCGGCATCGCGTCGTCGTCCCACCGCACGACGCCCATGTCGAAGGGGCTGCCCCAGCTGTCGTAGGTCGTGTTGGCCTCGATGGGGGTCTGGAAGCCCCTGTCGCCATCGCCCAGCCACACCACCGGACCGCCCTGGGTCTCGGTCATGCCCCGGTAGATCGCGACCACGTCCCGCACGCCGTCGCCGTTCAGATCCTCGATGACCGCGTCGTTGTAGATGTCCGCGCGCGCAAAGGGGTCCAGCAGCGTGGAGGATCCGTCGCTCCAGTGCACGGTCAGGTCCTCCCCGATCAGCAGCAGGTCCTGGGCCCCGTCACCATCCAGGTCGGCCAGACGCGTGCCCCCGCCAGGACCCCCGAGGTCGAAGAGCTCTGTGGCCGACCCGCCCAGGCTGCGCTCGGTCACGACGCCCAGCGGCCCTGTGGCGAACACCTGCCACGTGTCTCCCTGGGGCTCCAGCAACAACCAGCCCAGGTCGTCGGGACCCTCCTGGCGGTCGTCCGGGGCCAGCAGATCGGACCGATCGGACCAGCTCACCTCGTCGAGCGGTTCGTCGCAGGCCTGGACCGTGCCCAGGGTCCAGCCGGCGTCCGACGTGCCGCCACTGTCCACCGTCGGCGTGGTCCCGGTCGGAGGGGGCGGCCGCCCATCCCCGTCACCACAGGCTGTCAGGACCGTCGTGAGCAGGATGAGCATCACGGCAAGATAGCCCCACTTCCGCGTCTGGGGAGCTAGTAGCCCCCATTGAACCAGGTGGTGTCCCGGCAGACCGCTGCCGAACCGTCGCAGGTTCCCACGACACCAGTGGCCTCCCAGGCCGCGTACCACTCGGCCTGGAGGATGGCGTCGTTGTTGGCGGTGTGGAGCACCTCGGGTGCCCCGCCGATGGCCTCGACTGCGGCACGGAAGCCATCGCCCCAGTCCAGGCCGCCCAGGTTGCACTGCTGGATCTTGCCCAGCACGCTCTCGATGTCGCCGTCCTCGAGCCAGGCCGCGACGTCCTTGCCCATCGTGCCGTCCACGCAGCTGAGGTGGGTGTTGGTGAAGTCCGCCAGGGCATCGAGCAGGTCCTGCACCCCGGGATCGGTGATGGCTGACAGGCTCACGTAGTCGCCGGCGGCTTCGCAATTGCAGTCCAGGAACGCGGCCCTGAGCGCGTCGAGGGTTGTGCGGCTCACCGGGAGCTCGTCGGACGTGTCCACCACCTCGAGCCAGAAATCGCCGTTGGACGCGAGCTCGGTGTAGTCGGTGCCGTGGTTGCTCAAGGTCTCGTAGTCCCAGTTCGCGCCCAGGCAGATGAACTCGACCGCCGTGGTCGTGTGGGGGGGCCAGAGGGGCTGGTTGCGGCCGTCCAGATCCGAGTAGGCGTCCTTTTGCAGCAAGGCGAAGCGCACGGTGCAGTCCTGGTCCTCGGGCGGGGCCGTGTCTGTGGCGGTGTCGCTGGCGGTGTCGGTCACGGGCGCCGCCGTGTCCGTGGTGGCCGGATCACCCCCTGTTGCCGGCGGATCGGGCGCGTCATCGCCCAGACAGGCGACCAGCAGGAAGGGGTGGAGGAGGACCACGGGGACTCGGTGCCGAACGCGCATCCTACCGCATCGACGGGCAGTACCCAGCGTGGCTGAACAGGTCGCAAGCGGGCACCCGCCGGGCCCGGTAGGTGGCGCTGTCTTCGGGAGCCAGAGTGAGCTGCCACACGATCTCGTCGTCCGGGTCGAGCTCCACGACCGTCGTGAGTGGACTGTCCGGGTCCTCGGCCTCGTTGTGTCCCCGGCCCACCAACCAGTTGCCGCCCTCTAGGAGCTGCACGCCGCCCAGGGACTTCTCGAACCAACCCGTCTCGGACCACGAGCGGACCTCGCGGGCGGTGCCGGCGGCTCCGTCCAGGGCCCAGAGGACGGCCTGGCTCCCCGAGTCCAGGGTGCCGTTGTCGTAGAAGAACAGGCACTCCTCGGGTGCGCAGTCCACGCGGTTGACGTCGTGCAGCCAGCCCAGCTCAGGCACGCCGTCGAAGACCCCGTCATTGCCAAAGGTCCACACGACCTGCGCTGCCTCCCGGTCGATCTTCAGGATCCGGCCGATGTCGGTGAGGGTCACGTAGTAGTAGACCCGGCCGTCGTCCTCGCGCACGGCGTCCAGGCTGTTGGCGCCCTGGAGCTGGCCCGCGTAGCCCAGCTGGTCTGCACAGAGGGTGCCGATCAGGGTGTCATCGGCCCACGCTCGCTCCTCGATGCAGAACCCGCCCGGGCCCTGGACCAGACCGACGGATGCGTCGTCGAGCCACTCCACGTCGTGGTTCGCCTGGGTCGAGGTCTCGTAGGCCACGCCGCCGTCCAGGTCCAGGACTCGGGGGGGCACGACGGCCTTGTGGCCTCCGCCGGTCCAGAACGCGTCGTGCGTGTCGCTGTGGTCGAAGGCGATGACGCCATCCGCCTCGGGCACCGACCAGTACCAGCGGATCCGGGCCTCCATGTCGACCACCACCAGGTAGGTGCCAAGGCCACCGTCGGGCAGGGTGCTGAAGGGCCCCAGCAGGGTCCAGCCATCTTCGGCACCCCAGGCCCAGGAGTCCAGCGTGAGCACGTGGGCGGCCAGGTCTTCGGGCAGCGGCTCGGTCGTGAAGATGGCCGGTTCCACGAGGTCCGCTCCGGCGGCGTCGCGGGCGGCACAGGTGTAGGTCTCACCGGCCAGCAGACCCCGCAGGTCCCACACGTGCACCTTGTCCGGGCTCGGCGCGGTCCAGACGTGGGTCTCGGCGACCAGGGACTCCACGTCCCCGGTGCAGCACAGGGTGGGCTGGACCGCCGCATCGAAGGTGGCCGTCACGGTCGCCGCCGCAACCATCTGGCTCGCGGACGTCACAACGAGCTCGCCGCTGGGAGGGGCGGCGTCGCAGCCGTGCAGGAGGAGTCCGAGCAGCGTCATCGACGCCCACCTTGATGCCGCTTCGCCGGTGAGGTCGCAAGTCCTGCAACGCCGGGCAGCCTCGCCCATCTAACGCTACGTTGCGGCCCGATGTCGCTGCTCTTGTGGTCGCTGCTCGCCTGCCGTCCCGCCGCCGAACCGGGCTGGGAGGGCCCGCGCGTGATCCTGCTCGTGCTGGACGGTGTGCGCGACGAGGACACCTTTGGCACCGGGCCCACAGAGCTTGCCCAGGGCACCCCCGAGTCCCAGATGCCGAACAGCTGGGACACGCTGGTCCCCGACGCGGCCCGGGCACTGGGCGGTCGCTCTGCGGGCATCACGGTGACCGGACCGGCCCACGTGACCCTGTTCGGCGGCCAGCACGCCCCGTTCGGCAACTACCACAACGAGACCGGCGTGAGCACCTACCGGCCCGACCTGCCCATGTTGATGGAGACCCTGCGGGCGTCCAACGACCTGCGGCGGGACCAGGTGCTGCTCCTGGGCAACACCACCCTGATCGAGCCCACCGCCTGGAGCCGACAGCCCGCCCTGGGCGAGCAGTGCGGGGCCCGCTGGGTGCTGGTGGGCAACAACGCGTCGGACAGCGATCCGGACAACGGCGGCACCGACGACAAGGTGGTGTTCGACACGATGCGCGACGAGATCACCGCCCACGCGCCGGTGTTCATCGCCGCCAACCTGCACCAGGTCGATCGCAGCACCCACGGCGGGGAATTCGACGACTACGGCAACCACCTGACCATCCTGGACGCGCAGATCCCCACGTTCTGGGAGTTCGTCCAGTCTCAGCCGGACTACACCGACAACACGTGGCTGATCCTGGCCGCAGACCACGGTCGCCACGACGACGCCGACACGTCTCCCCCATGGCGCCACCACGGGGACAGCTGCCAGGGCTGTCGGGGTGTGCCCTGGCTGGTGCTGGGACCCGACGTGGCGGCCGGGACCGACTTCGACGCCCCGGTCCTGCTGGAAGACCTGGCCACCACCATCGCGGCGCTCTTCGACACGCCGATGCCCTTTTCCCAGGGCCGCGTGGTCACCGAAGCCTTCACCCGGGACCTGGCCCAACCCCCGAAGGGTCTGCTGGACGCCGTGGCGGCCGGCTCCGCCGTGGCCGAGCTCCACCGCACCGACGACCCGGCCCATCGCCAGCAGCTCTGGCTCGGCGACCAGCTGGTGTCGGACCCCGAAGCGATGCTGGTCGCGAGCCCGGCCATGGCCCAGGACCGCGACACGACCTGGCTGTGCACCCGGTCGCTGGTCCAGGACTTCGACGCGGCCGAGGTGCCGTGGGTGCGGACCTGTGGGGTCCAACAAGGCGCCGGCTCGGCGTTCCAGGACCTGGCGCTGCCCTGGACCCCGGCGGCCCCCTATGACCTCCCGGTGTTGCTGCCCGACGGCAGCGGCGGCCTGTTGGTGCTCTCGGCGCCGAACCCCACGGGGGTCGTCGCCACCAGCCAGGACAACGACCTGGGCCTGCACCTCCACCACTACCGGGACGGGGCCTGGACCGAGACCAGCGTCACCAGCCGGGAGTCTTTTCCCACCCTGCCGGCCGCCGTGCTCCACGACGGGCAGCTGGTCGCGGTGGTGGCTGCGGGAGACCCGGGCCAGACCGCCCGGGACACTCGGGCGCTGTACACGGCCACCTGGACCCTCGAGACCGACACTTGGACCGAGCTTCTGCCCACCGGGGTGAGTGCCGCGGACGGACCGCGTGGACTGGAGCGGCCCGCGCTGGCCGTCGACGACGATGGTGCGCTGATCCTGGCCGCCTTGGCCCACGGCGTCGACGACACCACCTTGCTGCGGGCCCGCTCCACCGACCTGGGCGCGACCTGGACCCGATCGGACCCGCTCTCTGGACTGGAGCCCCTCCCCCACCTGACGCCGCTCTGGGTCGACGGTCAGGTGGTCTACGGCGCCTGGGATCCGGACAGCAGCCAGTCGGTGGTCTGCACCGTGGCGCCCGCAGGAACCACACCGAGCTGCACCGACACGGGCGCGGAGCAGCTCCAGGCCATCCTGGACACCGACGACGGCCTGGAGGTGGTGACCTGGAGCGCTGGGGGCTGGACCCGAGGGGCGCTCTAGTTCTGACCGGGGTCAAGGTTGTCACGGTGACCGAAGTAGCCGAGGAGAGTAACCGGGGAGTAACCGGGGTCAGGAACCTTTTGTTAAGCATTAGCCTCTACGGGATGGATCATTATTAAGACTGATTCTGATCCTGGGGCATGACTCTCGATTGGGCTGTCGCGCTGGACTGTCTGGGGCCGGTCTCAGGTCGTTCGGATCTGGGGGCGTGGGGTGGCCGGGCGGCCCATGGAGACCTGGACACCGAGGGCACCACCCACCACGCCGCAGCCCATGAGGGTCACGTGGGCCTGTTCCTGGACCAGGGCCGGCTGATGGCCGTGCACCGGGGAGGCGTGGTCGAACCCGCAAGGCACCGAGGCCGGCCCAGGTCCGCGGCCTGACCCCAGGCTCCGGCCAGGACCGGCCAGTCGGTCAGGACCGCTTGGCACCCGCCGGCAGCCCAGCCCAACGCGCCAGGAGCTCCGGCGTCACCGGGTCGTGCCCCGCCAGGAAGCGGTCCAGGTGGCCAAGGCTGTCCAGGCCCCAGAACAGCTCTCCGTCGGCCAGGATTGTTGGCACGCCGAAGACACCCGTGTCGAGCGCGGCGACGGTGGCTGCGCACCACCACCTGCATGACGACAGTGCCTGGTACACGCACCCCTTCCACGACACCCGAGAGGTCGCCGAAGCCGAGTGGCTGCTCCGGCTGGCCCACGCCCTCCACATGCTGCGACGCACAGGGGCTGAAGACACGCTCGGGCGCCTGGGTCTGAGCACCGCCGGTGCCGCTGCGATCGACCAGACCCGCTCGCACTGGGCCACGGCGCCAGACCGGACCTGATTGACAGGGATTCCCCGGTGGCTCTACACTGTGTTCTGAAGCACATGCTGCTGTGCCGGGATCCTGACCCCGGTCACCCCCACCGCGTGCCCTCCGAGGGTTGATGCCCCGTTCGCTCGAGCCCCTCGCCAGCGCCGTGGACCAGGTCGCCGAAATCATCGAGATCTGCGGCGCGGATGGCACGCTGCAGTACGTCAACGGCTCCTTCGAGCGCATCACAGGGTACTCCCGGGAAGAGGCCCTGGGCCGAACGCCGGCTTCGCTGCTGCGGTCCAACATCCACCCGATCGAGTTCTACGAAGACCTGTGGCGCCAGGTCATGTCCGGCAAGCCCTGGAGCGGACGCATCGTCAGCCGGGCTCGGAGCGGTCGGCTGATCCACCAGGACGCCACCGTCTCTCCGGTGTTGGACGAATTCGGCCAGGTCTCGCACCTGGTGGCGGTGAAGCGCGACGTGACCGCACGGCTGGACCTGGAGGCCCGCGTCCGGGACAGCGAGCGGCTGGTGGCGGTGGGCAACCTGGCGGCTGGCGTGGCCCACGAGGTCAGCAATCCCCTGACCTATCTGCTGGCCAACCTCGAGGTCGCCCACACCGCCGTGGCCGCCCACCCGACCGAGCCCTCGCTGCTGTCAGCGGCCATCCAGGACGCCTTGGAGGGGGCCCGGCGCATCGCCAAGGTGATCGGGGACCTGAGGTCCTTTGTCCTGGTGCCCCAGGAGCCACCGGGCCCGGTCAGCCTGGACGAAGTCCTGGACGAGTGCCGGGAGATGCTCGCCCACGAGCTCAACCAGCGGGCGCGCCTGACCCTGGACATCGGCAGCGCCGAGGTCTCCGGGACGCGCAAGGACCTGGGTCAGGTCTTCCTGCCCCTGCTGAGCTGGGCCGTCCAGTCCATCCCCCCCGGTTCCCGGGATCGCCACACCATCGGCGTGCGCGAGGTCGCCGCATCCCGCAGGCGCGTCGTGATCGAGCTGTGGCACGACGGGCAGAGCTTCGCCCCGGAAGACCTGGCGCACCTCTTCGACCCCTACAGCCAGACCGACGAACAGGGAATGCCGACCCTGGGTCTGGCCATCGCCAACCAGCTCGCCGCTCGCCACGGAGACGGCATCACCGTCGAGCCCCGGACCGAAGGCGGGGTCAGCTTTCGGGTCTCCCTGCGCCGCTGGACGCCCGAGAACGACTCGGACTCCAGCTCGCTCAGCCGACCGAAGAAGCCCCGCGGGCGGCGTCGGGCGCGCCTATTGGCCATCGACGACGAGCCCTTGATCCTGGACGTGCTGCGGACCGCGCTGAGCGAACACGACCTGGTCACCTGCACCAATGGCTACGAAGCGCTCCGGCTGGTGCAGATCCACGACTTCGACGTGATCTTCTGCGACCTGATGATGCCGGAGCTCACCGGCATGGACGTCTACCAGGAGATCCGGCGCCTGCGCCCAGGACTGGAGGATCGGATCGTGCTGGTGACCGGCGGGTCGGTCCTGCCCGAAGTGCGGGCCTTCCTGGCCGCCGTGCCGAACCACCGCATCCACAAGCCGTTCCGGCTGGACGACTTCCGACGGCACGTGGAGGAGCGCGTGAGGCGATAGGTCCGCTGTCATGACCGACAGCAACCCGGCGCTCCTGGCCCAGGTGTTGGATCACCTCCGACAGTCCGGCGCGGCGGTGACGCACCTGACGCACCCTCCGGCCCGGACCACGGCCGATCTGGCCCAGGCCCGGGCGCTGCCGGTGTCGGTGGGGGTCAAGGCGCTGGTGATGAAGGTGCGCAAGGAACTCACCGTGGTCGCCTTGCGGGCCGACCAGGCGATGGACAACCGGCACGTGCGCCGGGTGCTCAGGGCCCAGAAGCTGCGCTTTGCCCGGCCAGGAGAGCTGGCAGACCTGGGCCTGGCTCCCGGCCAGGTCCCTCCCTTCGGTCGGCCGCTCCTGCCCCTGCGCCTGGTGGCGGACCAGGCCATCCTCGCCGGGGACCGGGTCGCCTTTACCGCCGGCACCCACACGGACTCGCTGGTGGTCCCGACGGTGGACTGGGTCCGCGCTGCAGACCCGGAGCTGGTGCCCCTCACCGCGACGTCCTGACCCGCCGGAAGTGACCCGGATCGTTGCGGAACCGGGGGATGGCGTGGTACCTCAGAGGGGGCTGGTGCACCGGGAGCACACGTGGGCAAGGCAACCAAGCCACCCGTCTCGACGTCGACCTCCACGGCGACCTCCTCGACCGCGACGGCGACCCCCGCGGTCGACCTGGACACGTCGGGGGGGATGCAACAGGGCCAGCTGGCCGACATCGCCGGTGCACACGGCGCTGGCAACGCGCTCGCCAATGACCTGATGACCGACACCTCGACCGCGTCCGCGGACCAGGTCGTGGCGCCCAGCGCCCAGACCCAGGACCAGGGCGACGAGCAGGCCGATCAGGACAGAGAGCTCAGCGACGAGGAGATCGACCAGGAGGTCGACCAGGCCCACGCCCAGGCCGGCCCCGCCCACGACGACGACGCCGACGGCGGCGATGGCGACCCCGGGCAGCAGGAGGGCGAGGCCAAGGACGCCCAGCAGGCCCAGGGCGGCGGCGTTGTGATGGCCGGTCCCGCCGGGGGCGGTCAGCCCTGCGCGGTCTCCGACGCTCTGGCCCCGACGGCCTTCCAATTCGAAAAGGCCAGCGACCCCCTGTCCAAGTGGGACAACGAGGTCGCCTGGAATGACGCGTTCAACACCCCTGGCCAGTGCTCCCAGAACTTCGAGGTCGATCGCGGGGCTCTGATCGCCGACGCCCTGTCAGACGGCGCCGTGGCGGGCTTCAAGGCCGGCATGGTCAACACCGCGATGGACACGGCGGTGAACCTGGCAGCCACCAAGATCCCCTACATCTCGGGCTTCGTCGAGCTCGCACAGATCGCCTACGACCCCGAGGCCTGGCTCCAGGCCCAGTCCCAGGCCACCTTTGGCAAGTTCTCCAAGGGCTTCGACCAGATCCTCAACGGCGATGCCTGGGACAAGGCCGAAGGCACCGTGAACCTGCTGTCGGGCGCAGTCGGTGTGATCGGCCTGCTCACCAACATCTGCTGGATCATCGCCGGTGTCGGGTTCCTGGCCAGCTTCATCTGCCCGGCGCTGCTCCCCTTCGTAGCCTTGTGCACGTCGTGGGCCACGACGCTCTCCGCCATCTCCGGCATCGCCTACCTGATCCTCAGCCTGCTCCAGCTCGGCCTGGTCGGAATGCGCACGACCGAGATCGCCGTGAGCGACGCCGATCCGGAAGACCTGCTGGCATCGGGCAAGAGCCTGGAAGACAACACCAAGGGCTTCACGACCGCCTACACGGCGCGGGCGGCGGGCAACATGCGCCAGCGGGCCGCCAACAAGCTCAGCGGCCGCGACCCGGCTGCCAAGCCGGACACGCCCTACAAGCGCAGGGAGGAGAAGAAGGACGATCCCGGCAAGCTGTTCAAGGCGCTGGACATCGTCACCGGCAACGTCGGCCACGAGAAGGGTCTCGGTCACAGCTCCAAGGGCACCGTGGACAGCGCCAAGTCCGCTCGGGGCAACGCCAGCAAGGCCGAGGACGCGTTCTTCGGCAAGGGCGACTACAAGCGCGGCGGCGACCAGGGCCCGGCCAACACCACGGCCCAGAGGCTCGCAGACATGGAGCACGCGGGCGCCAACGTGTTCCACAGCACCAAGGCCCGGGAAGACTTCTACAAGGGGCAAGCCGACAAGGACGGGCACGACGTCACCGCCCGAGCCCAGGACGACGGCCACACCAAGTGGACCCCCTACTTCCAGGAAAAGGACGAAGCACACGCCAAGGCGGCCGCCGACCGCAGGGCCAAGCGGGACAGGGCCCAGCAGGACCTGGACGACGCCCAGACAGCCCTGCGAAAGGCCGAACAGGACCACGGGGACAGCGTGGCCGTGAAGACCGACGAGGTCCGGACGAGGCGGGCCCTCCAGAGCTCCTACGAAGAAGATCTGGCCCTGGCCCAGACGACTCTGGGCGATCTGAAGCAGCGGCGCGCCATCCTCGCGGGTGGAGACGACCCCGCGTCGCGGCAGCAGCTCGCAGCGGTGGACCAGCAGATCGCAGGGGCCCAGGCCCGGGTGACCCAGGCCACGGCAGACGTGTCCGAGGCCCGCGCATTCCACGCAGAGGGTCAAGCGGAGCTTCGCCTCGCCCGCCAGCCACTCGACACCGCCCAGGGGGCTGTCGACTCCGCGCAGAGCGGCTTCGACCGGCAGTCGCGCATGTCCGAGCTCAGCGACCGCCGAGCACAGTCGTCGGACAACGAGCGCATCGAGATGGAGCGCCTGTCCGGCAAGGCCGTGGGCGGCAAGGGCGTGGACTCGATCCTCGCAGAGGAACAAAAGGCCGACCAGGCCGACATCTTCCAGGCCGCCGCGGGCGGTGGGCCCAGCGCGGTGCACGGCATGAAGAAGCGCCACGATCGGGCGCTCATCAAGCAGGTGTCCTCCAACGCCACCGACCGGGAAGAGAGCGGCGGTCCCCTCGGGCTTTGGCAGAACACGATGGACGACCAGGACATCGACTGGGTCGGCGACCAGGGCGGCCATGCGATGAACCAGACCGACAACACGGACTGGTTCGAGCGCTTCGTGACAGGCGTCGGCACCAGCCTGCCGGCCACGCCGATCCACTGCCCCGACGGCGTCGACTCCAGCGCCGCCGCGTGGGAGGAGCTCGAAGCCGAGGAATACGAGCTGGCACAACAATCCGCCACGATGGACACGCTCATCGGCGAGGGCCACGGCGAGATCTCCGAGCTGCAGGGCGTGCAACAGGTCGCGGACCAGAACCTCGCGGCCGTCGGCGAGCACCAGACCGCGCTCGAGGCCCGCAAGGTCAAGCAGGACGAAGCCACAGCCCAGGCCCAGGAGACCCAGGGTCAGATGCAGGAGGGCTCCGGCAAGGCCGGCGAAGGCGCCGGCAAGACCGGGGGCATCGTCGGGAAATTCTTGGACATGCTGGGCATCGTGCCGACTCGGATCTTGCCGGGTGGCCAGGAAGCCAAGGACGGCCTCAACCAACTCAGCGAAGCCAGCACCGCGAGCGTCGACGCGACCTCCCAGGGCGCCCAGGGTGCCCAACAAGCCCAGACCGCCACCGCTGCCATGAAGGACGCCACCACAGCGACCCAGGCCACCGACCAGGTCGCGGCCACAGAGATCTCAGCCATCCAGGCCGACGCCAGCGCCAAGGAAGCGTCGGCGACCACCGGGGTCGACGAGCTGTCGGCGACCCGCCAACAGGCCAACGACAGGCTCATCCTGCTGGCCCAGGAGCAGGAGCGCCTGGAGCAGGTTCACGACGGTCACGTCCTCGAAGCCGGCAGCTGGACGTCCATTCACGAGTCCACGCGGGTCAAGGGCATGGGCGAGTACGCCGACGTGCTGAAGCTGGCCGAGAAGTAGCGGGCCTCTCAGAGCTTCGGGGTCCGCTTGACCCCGCGATCCCTGAACCAGCCGCGCAGCTGCTCGAAGTCCGCCAGGGGCAGGCGCCGCGGGTAGATGGCGGTGCCGCTCTCGGTGTCCGTCTGCCAGAGCAGGGCCAGCCAGCGGTCCTCGGTGTTCGAGGTCGGACCCTTGCGCATGTCGTCCAGTTCGTTCGCAGATCGACTCTCCGTGAAGAAACGCAGGCAGTGGAGCGGCAGCCACGTCGCCGCACCCCGCCACCGCAGCAGGACGCCCTTGTCGCAGAGAAAGACCCCCTGTCTCCAGCGACCCCCCTCGACGGCTCGGGTGCGCAGGTGGCCCAACACGGTCCTGCGGACCAGGTCACCCCCTGCGCCCAGGAACATCAACCCGACGCCGATCAGCGCCAGCCTGCCCACCAGGTCCTCGTCCTCGCGCAGGGCACCCCACAACGCGAGCGCGCCGAGACCGAGCGGCAGCAGCGACCCCGGGAAGGCGATGAACCAGTCCCCGCGGGCGGGACGCGCTGGCACGCCAAAGGGCATCAAGTGGACGCCCCCCGGCAGCGGCTCGCCCGGATCGACCCAGCTCGCCAGCGACGCCGGCAGGTCTCCGGTCTGGGCCCCCACCAGGGGCTGTTCTGGGACTTCGCCTTCGAAACTTCCCCCGTCGACCTTCCGCCGGACCTCGGCCTCCATCAGGCCCCGGGACATGCCCCAGGTGCGGAGCTTCTGCTGTTCGCCCCCACTGGTCACGCGCCTCGAGTGCACGCTCTCGGCCCTGGACGACCCCCGCTGGACGCGCACTTCCATGCCCACCGGCTGGGACTTGGAGCCCTCGGACCAGACCTTGTCCATGGCCGACCCGTCGGCGTCCGTGACCGTGACCCACCCCGGGCTCGAGCCGCCGCTGGTGGTCTCCTTGACCCAGCGCACCGCCGGGCCCGGGATCCAGCTCGCCTTGCGTCCCTCGGCGATCAACAGGCCCTCGTCGGTGAAAAACCACCCGTGACGCCAGCCGTCCAGACCCGCTCTCTTGGCCTGCCGGCGGGCCCAGATCCACCAGGCCGCGATGGCGAACCAGGCGATCAACACCACCCCCCCCAGCCAGACCGGGTCGCGGACGAGCAAGGGACTGGTGAAGATCACCAACAGGAGCAGCGCGATCTTTCCGACGGCTCCGGGCGGCCGCGCCCTGAACGTGCGGGCGAGCACGACGCCGGATGGCAGGGGCACCTTGGGGTCCCTGAGCGTCTGGACCTGCCCTGGCAAGGAGCGCCAGGAGACCGCGATCCGGGGCTCGCTCCCGAGCAACTCCTTCCAAGCCAAGTCCACCTCCGCCAGCAGGGGCGCTTGTCGCGATAACGTGCCTGCGATGCCGACCTACGATCCCGCCGCCCTGGTCAAGCTGGACAGCATGATCTCAGCGGCCCGCTACTCCCACCACCACGCGACGCTGGCCGACCTGCTGGTGCGACGCGCCAACGTCCGACTGGAACAGGGCCGGCAGCAGGACGCCATGACCGATCTGGAAGACGCGGCAAGAGCGTGCCAGGCGGAACAGGACTGGACCGGCGTCGCGCGAGCCTGGCTGATGATCGCCCGGCTGCTGTCGGGACAGGCCGACCGCTTCGACGCGTGCATGAAGGCCTTTGCCCAGGCGGACGCCCACGCCATTCGGGCCGGAGACGACGAGCTCTTCGCCAGGGTCCACGAACACAGGGCTGCCACAGCCCGCGCGTCGGGCGCCCATCCGATCGCCGCGTCGTCCTATG
Source organism: uncultured Enterobacterales bacterium (assembly GCA_964519895.1). Classification (GTDB taxonomy): domain Bacteria; phylum Myxococcota_A; class UBA796; order UBA796; family CAJQPC01; genus CAYFPX01. Next base: position 24,004 of record CAZFLE010000055.1, read on the forward strand.
CCTTCCTCGAGGAGTGCTACGGGCGCACCGGAGACCAGGTCGCGCTCGCCAACACCCTGGTCAATCGCGCCAGCCTCCACCACCTCAATGGACTGCCCCACAAGGCGCTCACCCGTCTTGACGAGGCCGTGGCCACCGCCCGGGAGTCCGGCGATCCCGTGGCGCTGCTCCGCATTCGCCTGCTGCGCCGCGCCTACACGGCTCAGACCCGGCGAGAGGCGTCGGTGGAGCCCCTGCACGAGCTGCTCGAGGAAGCCCAGGGACTGGGGCTCCAGGGCCCGGCCGCCCTCGCCTTCATCACCCGCGCCTCTGAGCTCGCCCGCGCCGGCAAGCACGCCCAGGCCGCGGCCCAGGCCGAACAAGGCCGCCAGGCCGCGCTCCAGGGAGACGACGTGGTGCTGTACCTGTTCTCCTGTCTCTTGCTGGCCGAGTGCCGCGAGGCCCTGGACGACCGGCCCGGGGTGCTGGCCATCCTGCTCACCTGCAAGGGCACCCTCGAGGATCGCCTGGGCAAGGCAGCGGGCCGCCCGGTGGTGATGATCCTGGACTCCCTCGAGGGACGCTGGGGCAACGCCGCGCTCCAGGACGCGCTGCGGACCTACCGCAAGGAAGCCCGGGAGCGGCTGCAGGATCCGAGCTCGAATTGAACTCTGCAGAGCCTGCTCATGGCGCCGCGGTCGACAGCGGCGGCAGGTCACACAGCTCGCACCGTTTCCTGGCCTCGACCAGCACCTGGTCGGCCTCGGCGTGCAGGCCATAGCTGCGCAGCACGGTCGCGTAGTAGATGTCCGGCAACACGTCGCGGGGGTCGAAGACCTTGCGCAATGCGTCGTAGCGGGTCTTGGCTGCGTCGATCGCGGCGAGCTCTTCCGCGTCGAGCAGACTCCGCGGGTCCGGCGCGTCGTCGCCGCTGCGGACCACGCCCTGGCCAGCCCGGTCCCGCTCGGCCCGCACGATCAGCACGGGCAGTGTCTGGAGCTGCTCCCCCAGGTCGGCGTGGGTCTCTTGGACCACCGGGGCCGCGCCGGAGCGGGGCTCTGAGCGCTCGGGGCCCACCACCAGCTCGGCCGGACCGGTCCAGACCTCCCGACGCCCGGAGGCGAAGTAGACCAGCTCCAGGTTGGCACCCGCCCCCAGGACCAGCGTGTCCCCGACCCGGACCTTGCTGAACGGTGCCAGCACGCCGCCCCCCTGGGTCCCCAGGGTCACGCTGCCCTGGACCTGGGTGGACAGCCCCGCGTCGGTCGGCGGCTCGGTGGCGAGCGCCACCACGGTCAACAGCCAGATCAGCGCCTTCATGGGCCCAGGCTAACCCTCCTCGATCCCCAGAAGCTCGTAGACCTGGACGGGCTGAGCCTTGCCCTTGACGGCGAGCTCGGCCTGGACACCCGTGAGCAAACCCGGCCCCGCCCGGTCGAGTGCCTGCTGGCTGACCAGGATGCGACAGCCGGTGTCCCGGGTCAGGCCCTCGATCCGGGCCGCGGTGTTCACCGTGTCGCCGATCACCGAGTACTCGATGCGCTCCTCGATGCCGACATTGCCCGACACGGCGGGGCCGGAGTGCACCCCCACGCCGATGTCAAAGGTCGGGAGGCCCCGGTCCGGTTCGGCAGCTGGTGGACCACAGCGCCGTCGGCGCCCACCTCGTGGCTGGCAGCGAGGACCACGTCCCCTCGGTAGAGCTCGGCTCGCAGAGGCGCGTCCAGGGTCCGACTGACCGGGAGATCGGCCAGGCCATTGCGCACGAACCAGCCCTCGGCGCTCTCCTCGAGGAGGAAGTCCACGCCGATGGCCATCACACCGGCGCTGCGCAGGCGGGCGATGGCCTGGGCGAAGTGCGGCCCCCAGAGGGTGAAGGGGTCCCGCACCTGGTCCAGGGTCGCGTCGTCGACGGCGATCACCACCACGGGCGCTGTCGGCCCGGGCGGCCCACCCGCCCTGAGCGCCGCCGACTCCGGCCGCTGGTCCAGTCCTCTCAGCACGCCGCCGCCGCGCAGGCCGAGCTCCACGAGTCCCGACGTGAGACCTGCGATCAAGACCACCCAGGCCCACCAGGGCCACCGCCGACCGCTCACCACCGCCCGCCCGAGGCGATGAACGCTGCCCAGGTCTCGGGCCTGGCCTCGCCGGCCGCCCGGTTCGCAGCCAAGAGGTCGAGCTGGGCCTGGCGCAGGGCTGCAGCGGCCGGCTGACCGTCCAGCGCATCGTAGAGCCCGGCCATCAGCTGGGCTGTGGCCACGTCGTCGACGGGCCACAGGCTCATGACCGTGGTGCCGGCGCCGGTCAGGGTGAAGGCCCGCCGCAAGCCGAGCACCCCTTCGCCGGCCTCGACCGTGCCCAGCGCGGTGTCGCACGCCGACAGCACGACCAGCTCGGTGCCGGCCAGGGACAAGCCGGCGATCTCCTCGGCGGTCCACACCCCGTCGCCGCCTCCCGCCCCGCCGGCATTGGCCCCGGCCAGGGCCAGGCCGCTGAGCAGCATCGGGTTCATGCCCAGGACCGCCTCGTCGCCCCCATTGCTGATCAGCGCCGAGCGGCAGCCCTCGCCGGCGAAGAAGCCGTGGGTGGCCAGGTGCACCACGCGCTTGCCCTGGACCGCCGCGGCCACCTGGGCCTCTGAGGCGTCGAGTCCGGTCAGCAGCTGGACCGGATCCCCCAGAGCCTGCTGGACCGCCCGGACCTCCGTGACCGTGGCCGGAAGGGGCGCCAGATCGGCCAGGCAGGCCGCGGCCCGGGTCTGGGCAAGCTGAGGGACCTCCACGGCGGTCGGCGCCTTGTCGTCGTAGGCCACCCCGCCCACGACCAGGGCACCCTCGCCGCGCGGCCCGGGCGCTTCGGGGGCCGGCAACAGGTCCTGGGCAGCCTCCAGGTACCCGATCTGCCGGTCCTCCAGCAGGTAGCGGTCCGCGGTCGGCAGGGCTCCAAAGGCCACCGTCGCCAGAGCGCCATCGGGCACGATCAAGACGGGATCGGCGTCCCCCAGCGCGGACGCCAGCGGATCCCAGACGCGCTCTCGCAAGGCGGTGCCCGCCTTGTCGATCCGGGTGGTGAGGGACTGGGCTGCGAGGAGCTCCCGGTGGCGCTCGACCCGGGTCTCCAGCGCTTCAGCGGACCCCAGGTCCACCCGCTGCACCTGGTCACAGGCCTGGGAATGCAGCACGAAGGCCGCGTAGCGGGGGCTGGTGTCCAGCGTGCCCGGCCCGGCCGTGGTGTGGTCGTAGCGGAGCAGGTCGACCAAGGCGCCCCCGGGGGGCAGGGCCGCACAGAGCGAGGCGGCATCCGCCTCGACGACGCGAAGGTCCTGCCCCACGACGGCACTGCGGGTGGCCAGGTCGCGCTGCAGGTCCTCCTTGCGTCGGGTCAGCTCGTCGAGCTCGCCGCCTTGGCCGGCCCACGTCAAGCGGGCCAGGCTCTCCCGGACCTGGGCCAGCTCTGCCAACAAGGCCGCCAGCTCCGGGTCGTCAGAGGCCCGGAGCTGACCCTGCTGGGCCACGAGGGACCGCGTCGCGACGCCTTTCCAGCGCAGCACACCCCGGTACGCCAACCCGGCATCGCCAGGGCGGTCCATCAGCGAGAGCACCACGTCCAGGCTGTCCCGATGGCTGCGCACCATCGCCAGCCGCGCCCGCTCGCTGGCCCGGCTCAACACAGGGCCCAGGGTCGCTTCGCCCGCGCGGAGCGACCGGCCTGCGAGGTCCCGAGCCCGGTCGAGCTGGCCGTCGGCTGCCAGGGCCAGAGCCAGGCGTCGCTCGATCCAGGCACGGGTGGGCTCGCCCGGTGCAGAGCGGGCGGTGGCCTCGTCCAGCGCCTGTTCCAGGAGCCCCACAGCCCCTGCGACGTCGCCCTGGTCGAACGCGACGCCGCCCTGGAGCACCCGCACCCGGGTGGCCTGGTCGGTCCGCCCCAGCCCGGCCGCGGCCCACGTGGCCTGGGCGGCCTGGTACCCGGCCGCGGCGCCGAACAGGTCCCCGGCCCGGTGGGCGAGCATCGCCAGCTGGACCTGGCTGTGGCCCACGTCGGGGTGGTCGTCGCCGAGCACCTCCTGCCGAATCGCAAGCGAGCGGGACGCCAGGTCCTGAGCCCGGTCCAGCTCGCCCTGCCAGCCGGACAGGTCCGCAAGCTTGTCCAGGGTGGTCGCCACGGACGGGTGGACGGGCCCGTAGGCCCGCTCCTTGAGCCGCAGGGCCCGCTCGTAGTACCGCCGCGCTTCGACGGCATCGCCCTGCTCGTGGACCAGGATGCCCAGATTGTGCAGCAGCGTCGCTGGCTCCGGGTGATCCGGTCCGTAGACCCGCTCCTCGATGGCCAGGGCCTGTTCGTAGAGCGACCGGGCCTCCACGTAGTGACCCTGCTCGGACAGGCCATAGGCCAGATTGTTGAGCACCGCGGTCGTCTCGGCGTGGTCCGATCCCAGCGCGCCCTCGAGGATGCTGCGAGCCCTTGCCAGCACCACCAGGGCCTCGACCAGATCGCCCTCCTCCAGCAACAGGGCGCCCAGCGCGTTCCAAGCGTGCCCCGCAGCGGGGCTGGCGGGGCCCCAGGCGACCTCGGCCACCCGGACCGCGCGGTGGTACGACGCCCGGGCCGCCGGGTGGTCTCCCAGCGCGGCCTGGACCGCGCCCCGGGCGGTGAGGAACTGACCGAGCTCCGGGTGCTCGGGCCCGTGGCCAGCCTCGAACAGGGCCACAGCGCGTTCGGCGGCAGCCAGCGCCTGTTCATAGCGGCCCAGCTCCTCTTCGAGCTGGCACAAGGAGTAGAGCGGGTACGCCAGCTCTGGATGCTCGGGCCCATGGGCCGCCTCCAGCACAGCGAGCGCCCGCTCCAGAAAGCGCCGCGCCCCCACCAGGTCCCCGGACTCCAGAGCTGCCGAGCCCCGGCTCGAGAGCGCCGTGGCGACGAGGGGGTGGTCCGGCCCCAGGCTCCGCTCCAGGCTCGCGAGGGCCGCGTCGAGCTCGGGAATCGTGCGCGCGAAGTCCCCGGCGCTCGACAGGACGGCCGCCAGGTTGATCCGGCTGACCGCCACGTCTGGGTGGTCGGGCCCCAGGGTCTCCAAGCGAATCTCCAAGGCCCGCTGGAGGTGCCGCTCGGCGCCGGCCACGTCGCCCTCTGACTGGAGCACGAAGGCCAGGTTGCCGTGCACGTTGGCCACGGCCGGGTGATCCGGTGCCTGGTCTTCCCACGTGGCGAGGGCCAGCTCGTAGAGCGCCTTGGCGTCGCTGCTCCGCCCCAGCTCCCCGTACAGGAAGGCCAGGTTGTTCTGGGCCTGGGCCGTGAGCAGGTGGTCCGTGCCGTGCAGGAGCTCGTAGCTCTGCAGCACCCACAGATACAGGGTCTCGGCGGTCTCGTGGTCACCCGCCGCCGTGCTCGCCGACGCCAGGTTGTTGGCCACGATGTAGGCGACGGGGTCGCTGACCTGGTGTTCGGTCAGGAAATTCCAGGCGGTCCAGTACCACTCCAACGCATCGGGCGTGTCTCCCTGGGCCTCGCGCACGGAGCCCATGTTGTTGCAGCTCACGATGACCGGCACGATGCCGACCCGCTCGGAAGCGACGCGGATGTCCAGGCCCTCCTGGTACAGGGCCTCGGCCCCGGGGTAGTCCCCAGCAGCCTCCAGGCAGCCGCCCAGGTTGTTCAAGCTCGTGGCCAGCCGCGGGGCGTCCCCGGCCAGGTGCTCCCGCGCCAGGACCAGCGCCTGATTCGCCTGGGCCACGCATGCCTGGAGGTCCCCGGCCGTGTGGCTCGCCTGGGTCTGGGTGTGCAAGGCGTCGAGCTGCTGGAGCACCTCGGGGGTCGGCGACGCCGGGCCCGCGGCCGCAGCGGGGACCAGACACAGACACACCCACAGCCAGATCGTCGACCGCATCATGCTCCCAGGTGGGGCGAGGGTACCAGCGCCTGAGGGGCCGCCGAACCTGACACGGCCCGTCCGGGAACATGGCGAAATGTCACGGTGAGTCGGGGACTGCGGTCTGCACGGCTGCCCGCCTGCTACCGTCGGCCCGACTGGGAGGGAGCATGAATAGAAAGACCGCGGTTTCCCTGGTGATGGTCGTCGGGCTCGCAGGCACGGTCGCGGCATGGGAGGTCGGCCGGCGCAGCGGCGACACGGCCAACGTGGGACAGGCGATCGGGGACAACGTGCGCCCGAACATCCTGATCATCGTCGCCGACGACCTGGGCGTGGACAAGGTCGGCGCCTACACGATCGACGTCGACGACACCTATGCCGAAGAGGCCACGGCGCTCCCGCAGACCCCCGTGCTGGACAGCATGGCCCAGGCAGGCGTTCGGTTCACCGACGGGTGGGCGAACCCGGCCTGTTCCCCGACGCGGGCGACCGTGCTCACAGGCACGTGGGCCCTGCGGCACGGGGTCGGCGAGGCCCTGGGGCGCGAGGGCTCCCAGCCCCTGGACACCGACGAGACCACCCTGGCCCACGTGGCCAGCGACGCGAACTACGCCACCGGCCTGTTCGGCAAGTGGCACCTGGGCGAAGGCGAGCTGCCGGGGAGCTGGGCCGACGATGAGAGCTGGGAGGAGCACCTGGGCGAGATGGTCCCCGTCGACTTTCCCACCATCCTGGTCGGCTTCGACGCCTTCCGCGGCGTGCGCTCGGATCTCGAAGTCGGCTACTGGGAGGGGTACTACGACTTCATGACCCTCACGTCGGTGAACCGGGTGGGCAGCTTCACGGTGCCTACGGCCGAGACCGAGTACGCCACGACGGCCACGACCCAGGCCGCTCTGGGCTGGATCAACGACCAGACGGGCCCCTGGCTGGCGTCGGTCAACTACCACGCCCCCCACACCCCCTTCCAGCTCCCGCCGTCGGACTGCGGCTATGGCGACGCCAGCGATCTGCGCGACGCGCTCACCCACAAGGCGATGGTCGAGTGCCTGGATCAGGAGATCGGGGTGCTCCTGGACGGGGTGGCCACCCTGGCCAACACAGTCGTGCTCTTCATCGGCGACAACGGCACCGAAGACCGAGTGGCCCAGGGGCCCTTCGACGACGAGCGAGGCAAGGGCACGCTCTACGAGAGCGGCATCCGCGTCCCTGTCATCGCCGTCGACGGCGCTGACTGGATGATCTCCCAGGGCAAGGGCACGGCCGCGCTCACCCGACGCAGCCTGGGGGTCGTCGAGAACCCCGGTCGCGAGGTCTCCGACCTGGTGAGCGTGGTGGACCTGTACGCCACGGTCCGGGAGATCACCGGCAGCGCGACGGGCGGCGGTGAGGACTCGGTCAGCCTGATGCCCTTCCTCAGGGACACCGACGGCACGATCCGCGAGTTCATCTACAGCGAGCTCTACTCGACGGACTCCGGGACGGCGGCGTACCGCGACGACGACGCCAAGCTGATCGTCTGGGCCCGAAACCAGGGGGGCGAATTCTGCCGAGCCCGCTACGAGCTCTACAACGTCTGGGAAGACCGCTTCGAGCAAAACGACCTCGCGCCTAGTCAACCCGACGCGGTCGAAGACATGAAGCAGAAGCTGGACGCACTGGTCTCGTCGGCCCCCGGCAGCTGGCTGGATGTCCCGGACTGTTGATGTGTTACGTGGCTGGACCCCGCGGTCCGGCCCGGAGATGGCCAGGACCTCATCCCCTGACACGAGGATGCCCATGGCCCGCAACCGACCCTCGGTGCAGAAGCGCAACAAGGAACTGGCCAAGCTCGAGAAGAAGCAGGCCAAGGCCGCCCGCAAGGCCGCCAGGGACAGCGCCAAGGAAGAGGCCGAGACCTTCGAGGCCGGAATCGACCCGGACCTGGCAGGCATCGTTCCCGGCCCCCAGCCCCCTCGCGAAGACGAGCTCGAAGAACTCTAGGGGCTTGTAGGACGACGACGCCGGATAGGCCCTCCTGCACCCCCGCAGGAGCCCAACATGTCCGACCGCGTCCTGATCACCCGGCACGGCGCGGTGGCGCACGTGGCGTTGAACCGGCCCGACAAGAAGAACGGCCTGGACGCCCCGATGTTCGAAGGGCTCGTGGCGGCCGGCGAGGCCGTGGCCGCCGACCCTTCGATCCGCGCCGTGGTCCTGGGGGCCCGGGGGGACTGCTTCTGCGCTGGCCTGGACTTCCAGGCCTTCCTGGCTGGGGGCGACGCGATGTCCCGGAAGCTGCTCGGCGAGCGCGTCGGGCCAGCGAACCTGGCCCAGCGGGCCGCATGGATCTGGCAGGAGCTGGCCGTGCCGGTGGTGGCCGCGATCGAAGGGGTCGCCTTTGGCGGCGGCCTGCAGATCGCCGCTGGCGCGGACCTGCGCTACTGCACACCCTCTGCTCGGTTCTCGGTCATGGAGATCAAGTGGGGGCTGATCCCCGACATGGGCATCACCAAGACCCTGACCCCGGTGGTGCGAGCCGATCACCTGCTGGAGCTGGCCACCACGGGTCGCGTGGTCGACGCGGCCGAGGCCCTTGCCCTGGGGCTGGTGACCCGCATCTGTGCCGACCCGGCCGCCGAAGCCCTCGCCACCGCCCAGCTCTGGGCGTCCAAGAGCCCTGACGCAGTCCAGCGGACCAAGCGCATGCTCCAGGGCGCTCGGGACCGGGACGTGACCGGGGCCTTTGCCCTCGAGACGGCCTTGCAGCAGCAGATCCTGGGCCAGCACAACCAGCTCGAGGCGGTGATGGCCAACTTCCAGAAGCGGGCGCCCGAGTTCCGGGACGCCAACTGGCCGGACCGGGCCGAGTGAGCGCCGGCGTCCCTTCGCCCTGGAGACCGCTCGACGTCGCCACCTCGTGGCTGGCCTGTGTGCCCCGGTGGCCCCAGGGCATGTACGTGGACCGATCTGCGCTGGGCCCCCGACCGGCCGAGCGCCTGGTGCTCTACGAGTTCGAGGCGTGCCCCTACTGCCGCAAGGTCCGCGAAGCCCTGTCCATGCTCGACCTCCAGGCCGAGATTCGCCCCTGTCCCAAGGGCGGTCCGCGCTTCCGGCCTTGGGTCACCCAGCACGGCGGGCAGACCCTGTTCCCGTACCTGGTGGACCCGAACACCGGGGACGCAATGTACGAGAGCGACGCGATCATCGCGCACCTGTACAGGCACTACGGCACGTCGGCCCCACCGCTCGGACTCCGCCTGGGGCCGGTCACCAACCTGGCCTCGACCCTGGCGTCTTCGATCCGACCCAACCGGGGTCGGCGTTACCGGCCCTCCCGCCAGCCGGTACAGCCCCTGCTGCTCTGGAGCTTCGAGATCAGCCCCTTCTGCCGCATCGCCAGAGAGGCCCTCTGTTCACTGGAGCTCCCCTACGTCCTGCACAACGTGGCCAAGCACAGCCCCAGCCGGGCGGCTTACCGAGAGCGCTCGGGACGCATGATGGTGCCCTACCTGGCCGACCCGAACACGGGGGTCGAGATGCACGAGAGCGCAGCGATCCGGGACTACCTGGTCCGGACCTACGCCACCTGATCACCCGCCCTTGGGCAGCACGAGCAAGCGCTCCTCGGTGTACTCGGCGTAGGCGTAGCGCAGTCCCTCCCGGCCAAAGCCCGAGTCCTTGACGCCGCCGTAGGGCATGTGGTCCACCCGCCACGTAGGCACGTCGTTGATCAGCAGGGCGCCCACTTCGAGGGCTTCGAAGGCCCGGGTCGTGGTGGCCAGCGAGTCGGTGAACAGGCCGGCCTGCAGGCCGAAGCGACTCCGGTTGACGGCTGCAAGGGCGTCGTCGAAGTCGTCGTAGGGCTGCACGAAGACCGCCGGGCCAAAGACCTCCTCGCAGCCCAGGGGAGCGTCGGGGGGCACGTCCACGAAGACCATCGGATCGAACAGCCGGCCGTCGCGGTACCCGCCGCACAGCCTGCGGCCGCCCCGGGCCTCGGTGTCCGCCACGATGCGCTGGACCTTGGCCACGGCGCGATCGTCGATCAGCGAGCTCATGACCACGTCTGGGTCTTCGGGGGCGCCCACGGGCACCCGGGCCGTCGCCCGCACCAGGGCGTCGACAAAGGCGTCGACCCGTGAGCGGGGAACCAGCACTCGCTGGACCGAAATGCAGACCTGGCCGGCATAGGCAAAGGCCCCGAAGACGCAGCGTTGAACGGCGTGGTCCAGGTCCTGGACGTCTGGTGCGATCAGGACAGCCGCGTCGCCGCCCAGCTCCAGCAACACCCGCTTGCGCCCGGCCTGGCCCTTGAGCATCCAGCCGACCGTGTCGCTGCCGGTGAAGCTCAGGACCTTGAGCCGGTCGTCGGTGACGAGCGGTCCCGCGTTGGCCACCTCCAGGTGCAGGACCGACAAGGCCTCGGGCGGCCAGCCGGCCTCCAAGAGCAGCTCGCCCAGAGACAGGGCCGACAGCGGGGTGGCGGGCGCCGGCTTGATCACCAGCGGGCTCCCAGCCATGACCGCCGGCGCGACCTTGTGGGCGACCAGGTTCAGGGGGAAATTGAACGGGGTGATGGCCGAGACCGGGCCGGCCGAGAACCGACGGGTGACCCCCCAGCGGTCCGCGATCCGCGGCGATGCGTCCAGGGGGATCACGTCGTCGCGGGCGGCCTCGAGCTCGCTGGCGGCAAAGGTGAAGGTCTCGACGGCCCGACGGACCTCGCCCAGGGCATAGGCGATGGGCTTGGCCGCCTCCTGGCTGAGCTGGCGGGCCAGAGGTTCCTGGCGCTCGGCGAGCAAGCCGGCCACGCGGCGCAGGACCTGCACCCTGGCGTGCACAGGGCGCGCGCGCGTGGTCGGCCAGACCCGATCGGCGGCGGCGATGGCCTGGTCCAGGGCGGCCGGCGACGCGGTCGGCACCTGGGCGATGACCCGATCGTGGTGGGGGTCCACGACGTCGTGCAGGGGGCCGTCGGTCAGGGGGCGTCCAGCGAGGAGCAGCGGTGTCATGCCCGGGCTCTATCCGTGCCTCGGTATGCTCGCCCCGCGTGCACCGAGGTCCCGTGAAGCGCCGCCTGCACTTGTTCATCGCCGTCCTGGTGGCGCTCCCCGGCTTTGCGCTGGGCTTCAACATCGACGACTACTTTCACGTGTGGCTCCTGGAGCGGCACGGCCTCCAGGGGGGCCTGGATCTGTTCAACTTCGCCGAAGGGGACCCGGTGGTCCTGCGGGCCCAGATCGAGGCTGGCCCCTACCCCTGGTACTCCCTCGACGAGCTGCGACTGCATTTCTGGCGGCCCCTCAGCGGCTTGCTGGCGTGGCTGGAGCACGCGGCCTTCGGGCGCTGGACCGCGCCGCTCCACCTGCACAGCGCGCTGTGGTACCTGGCGCTCGTGGCCGTGGTCGGGTGGGTCCACCGCCTGCTCCTGCCTGCGGGGCTGGCCCTGCTCGCGGCCTGTCTCTTCGCTGTCGACGATGCCCACGCCTTCATCGTCTACTGGCTGGCGAATCGAAACGCTGCCATCGCGCTGACCCTGGCCCTGGCGGGCTTCGGCTGCTGGGTGCGCTGGCGTCGAGACGGCTGGGCCCCGGGACAGTGGGCCGGACCGGCCCTGCTCGGGCTCGGGCTCACAGGGGGCGAGGCTGCGCTGGGCGCGTTCGGCTATGTCGCCGCCTGGGAGCTGGTCGGGGCCCGCGAGCCGTGGTCTCGCCGGCTGCGGGCCCTGGTCCCCGTCGGCCTGGTCAGCGGGGCCTATGTCGTGCACTACAAGGTCGGTGGCTACGGCGCTTGGGGGAGCGCGGTCTACCTGGACCCGACCCAGAGCCCACTGGCGTGGCTCGCAAAAGCGCCGATCCGTCTGTTGGCCGACGCCGGCAATCTGGTCCTGTCGGCACCGGTCGACCTGTGGATGGTCCTGCCCCAGGGGCGCGGGGGGCTGGTGGTCGCGGGGATCGTGGGCCTGGTACTGCTGGCGTGGACCGGGCGCCGGGCATGGACCGCTGCCGACGATGCCACCCGGGTCGGCGTCTCGGTCTTGGGCCTGGGGAGCGCGATCAGCATCCTGCCCGTGCTCTCGACCTTTCCCTCGGCCCGGCTCCTGCTCGCCCCGTCGGTGGGCTCGGCTGGGGTGATCGCCCTGGTGCTCTGGGCCGGGTGGACGGTCTGGCGCGGACGGTACCGGGGCCTCACGGTGGCCGCAGGGCTGCTCGCCTTCATCCACATGGGCTGGTCCAGCCTGGGCTGGCCGCTCATGGCCGCGGGCATGTCCAGCCTGGACACCGTCATGGTCGAAGCTTCCCTGGCGATGCCCCTCGACCCGGAGCGGGTGGCCCAGCAGGACATCGCGGTCCTGGCACCGCCCGATCCGATCACAGCGATCTACGGCGGGTTGCTCTGGCAGCACCATGGGCGCACACCCGGACGGACCTGGTGGCCCCTGTCCATGAGCATGAACACCCACCGGGTCACCCAGGTCGCCCCCGATGCCTTCGAGCTCCACTGGCTGGACCACGCATCGGTCACCACCGTCTACGAACAGCTGTTCAGGGACGGCGATCACCCGCTCCTGGCTGGGGAGCGGGTCAGCCTCGACCACTTCACCGTCGACGTGCTGGCCGACGACGGCACCTGGCCGACCGCGGCCCGGTTCACCTTCGACCGGCCCCTCGACGATCCCTCGTTGGTGTTCCTGGCGTGGCGGGGTGGCGGCTTTGTCCAGCACGACTGGGGCGGGCCGGGCCACGTGGTGACCTATGCGGTGGAGCCCGGCCCCATGTCGGCTCTGGCGCCCTGACCGGGACGCTCCGGATCCCCGCAGCGGGATAGCAGGCCCTCCCTGGAGGATCCCATGGTCATCGCCACCTTGCTGCTCGCCTGCTCGTCTACCGGCGCCGAGATCACCCTCTCCGAGCTGGACGATCCCAGCGGGCACCTGTCCGAGAGCTGGGACGCCGGCACCGCCTTCTGGTACTGGTCCGAAGGCGCGACCGAGTTCTGGACCTTGAGCGCCACCACGGGCACCTTGACCTTCTGGGGAGAGCTGCGGATCGACCCGCTCAGCCTGGGCACCAGCAGCGCCAGCTGCGAAGACCTCCAGGACTGGCTCGACGTGGGCAGCGCTCTTGCCGCCGACCTGGCCGACGGAGACGCGGTGGCCGACCACTGCGACGCCGTGGACACCTTCTTCACCGACCTGGCGGCCCTGGACGACGGCGACGACAGCGAGGACTTCCTGCTCAGTGCCTACATCGACGATCTGGTCGGCGGCACCCCGGGCACCGGCACCTGGACCGAGCCCGACGTGGTCGGCGGCCTGTTCTGGTCCGACGGCCAGGGCGCCGCAGCCGACGCGGGCTGGAACGCAGACGACTGCACCTACGACGCGGTCACGGCCGGGGGCGAGACCCAGGCCTGGAGCTTCCCGACCCTGACCCTGACCATCGACGAGGCCGAGAGCTCCGTGGTCGGCACCCTGGACGCCGAGCTGCTGGGCGACGACGGCGGCACGGGCAAGCTGACAGCCGAGTTCGACGCCGAGCTCTGTCAGTACTCGGGCGGCGCGGTGGTCATTCCCGGGCTCTGACCCGTCACGGATCCGGCCAACAGGACCGGTGATGGTCCACGACCTGTCGAGCGGCCTCGAGCCACTCGCGGGGCAGATCAGCAAGGGGCGCGTCGTCGCTGGCAGGTCCGTCCGTTGTCCAGCACCTCGGCATCGGTGGCCTCCATCCGGAAGCTCCGGCGGCGTCTTGGCGGTGCGAGGTCCACGGCATCGGGGCTCGGCGGCTGGTCCCCCTTGCAGACCGAGTCCACCTGGCGCTCCAGCTCTCGGGACGAGATGTGGGTTGCGCGTGCAACCCAGTCGGCCGCGGTGTCTGGGTCTGCGACCTGGAGCAGCAGCCGGGCCTTGGTCCAGGGCAGCTTGCCGCTGGCGAAGGCCTGTTCGAGGGCGGGCAGTGCGGGTGCTTCTCGGGCGAGCTTGAGCAGGGCCTTGAGCTTGAAGGCTCCGAACTCCAAGCAGGTGCGTGCATAGGCGGACATCGAGGGGTGGCCCCGCCACCCCATGCCCCCAGATCCGCCCGACCTGAGACCGGCCCCAGACAGTCCAGCGCAACAATTCAACCCAGAGTCATGCCCTGGAGTCAGATCGTCCAAGCACAATGATCTACGCGCGCAAGGCTAATGCTTAACAAAAGGTTCCCGACCCCCGTTCCTGTTCCCGACCCCCGTTCCTCCCCATTCCTGCGACCCGTTCCTGGTTTCCCTGACCCTGTTCCGCTGGCCCCGAATCCTCTCGTCAGCCCAGCGGCTCGACTAGAAGACCCGGATCCCGAACTCCCGCCGCAGCTCCCCAAGCGGCATGTCGAGGTAGCGCTCGAAGCCGATCCAGGGCCACTTGCGGGTCATTCGCCGCGCGCGGGCCCACACGGTGAAGAAGCGCGGCAGGGTGCGCAGGCCCTCCACCAGGATCATGCGCCAGCCAAAGGTCTTCATCAGGTCCTGGCCTTCCTGGGAGCCGAAGAACTGCGCCGCGTACTGTCGCAGGGTGATCGCGACTCCGAAGATCGTCCAGTAGTCGGTGGTGGCCTCGTCCAAGATGGCCGTGGTGGTGCCGAACACCACATGACAGGCGTCGTGGGACTGGAAGAATGCGGCCCCCGCGTCGCTGGACTGGGCGGGATCCACCAGCTCGGGGTTGGCAGACTGGTACTCGGCCAGACCCTCACGAAGGGTCAGAGGACTGTCCTGGTCCTGGTATCTGCGGGCATTCATGGGCTCTCCATCTTAGCTGACCGACCGGTCAGTCAGTTATAGGATCGCACCCAGGCTTCGGCAAGCGCTACCCTGACTCGATGGCACCTCGCGTCGTGGACAAGGCCGCCCGCCAGCAGGAGGTGGCGCTGATCGCGCTGGAGCTCTTCGCGAAGAAGGGCTTCGACGCCACGTCGATCCGGGAGATCGCTCAGGCCGCGGGCATCGCCAAGGGCACGGTCTACGAGTACTTCACGTCCAAGGAGCAGATCGTCCTGGTGGCGATGGAGACGTTCATGATGGGATTTGAGGCCCACCTGGCGCCACTGCTCGATCCCTCCAGGGACCCGGTCGAGACGCTTCAGGAGCTGGTCCGGGCCTCGATGGGCGCGTACATGGCCGACCCCACCCTCTCCGTGCTGATCGCCGCCGGCATGCAGGTGCTCCAGCGCTCGGAGCTGGACGGGAACGCCGAGGCCGTGGAGAGACTTCGGGTGCTCATTGCCCGCTGGCAGTCCAGCTTTGGTGACGTGCTGCGCCGGGGCGCCGCGAGCGGCGCTTTCCTGCCCGAGGTCGGCGAACAGGCCGACGCCATCGCCCTGGACCTGATGATCTACATGGACGGGCTGGGCATGTACTCGCTCATCCTGGGCGACCGGCTCGACGTGATGGCCCAGTCCCAGGCGTGGATGGATCGCCTGATGGTGAGCCTGAGAGCCTGAACATCGCGCCAAAACGAACTGACCCGCCCGGTCCCGAGGGACCGAGCGGGTCGGTGTGACACCCGAACTACACAGTGGCGGCGCTACTTCAGAGTCTTCACGAGGTCAGCTTCAACCCTTGCGGGCCACGCCTCTTGCGTCTGCGGGGTCTGTCAGGCCGCCGACCGATGCCTTCCCGTTGCCGAGTCATCATCTGTGGTCTGCGTCCATCGGGTCGCGGGTCCGTTGGCTCTTCCCGCTGCCCCCTTGGCCTTGCCCGTCTCCGGACCGACCTTCGAGGCTTCTCCCGTCGACCGCGTCTCCGTGGCTCCTCCAGCTGTGCAAGCACCGCTGTTCTCGCCCCAGGTCTGCAGCCTGTGTGACCTTCACTCGCGCCAGAGACTGTCGTCTCTCGCTAGACCGTCTCCGGTCCTTCTCTCTTGCAGTTCGCCTTGACCACCCCTCTTCCAGCGCTCCAGACCGTGTCCACTCCCGGTCGGCGTTGCCGCCTTCCTTTGGCCCGACGGTGCCACCCGCCAGGTCTCGTTCCGTCCTCGTGGTCTCTCACCACCTCGACGGCTTGCTCCACTGTCTGATCCCCGGGCTTGTTGCATCCCGGAGCCGGCCATGGGGTCCGCCGCGTTTCCAGCGCCGGCCGTCCTTCCTCGTCATGCTCGCGTTGACGGGCATGGGTCTGGCTGGGACGACGTGGCGTGAGCCGCGCGACGCGCTTCACACCCTCCAGAGGTTTCCCCTCCCCGGTAGCCGCATCCTGTCTCCAGGACCGTTGCCCTCTTGTCGTTGGCTGCCTCGAGATCCGCTTCCTTTCGTGCCGTCCTGTGACAGACGACCCTTCCAGACGCTTCTCCCGCTGCTGCTCGACTCCAGGGCCTTGCTCCACCGGCGAGTCCGTTGCACCTGCTCACCGTGGCCAGTGCGCCTGCGCTCGTTCCTCTCCTGGGCTTTGTTCCACTTCAAGGCCTCTCTTCCGTTCCTCGCTGTCCGTGTCCGCTCCTGGTCTGACCCCCGCTCTCACGAGGGCTGCTCCGATCGCCGACCCGGCTGATCCCCCTGTCCGTGATGTCGTCCAGCGAGCTGGCCGACGCCCATCGAGGGTCTGTCCGAGGTCCGTTGCAGGCACGCTCCCTTCCGATGTTCCGCCCCCGAGGGGACTTCTCAACGGCAAGTCACGCGCCTTCCTTCTTGTAGGCAGCCCGCCCGGGAGATGGTGGGCTGCGGGCTCGAGTTTCCGAACGTGCTCTACGACCTGGGCGCCTGGGGACCGAACCCGGATCGCCGGGTGGGGCCCGACCTGTTCGCCGCCATCGAGCACCTGTACGTGGAGTTCCACCGCATGACGGCCACCCTCAAGGCCGACGAGCCAGACCTGGCGTCCATCCGCATCACGACCATGTCCCACTGATTCGAAGCGGTCAGCAACAGCCCCCGCCGCCTTGGGCCCGCTCCAGGGCCTTGCGCACCAGCGTCAGCGATTCCTGGACCTGATCCCGCTTCTCGGGCGGGATGGCCTGGAGCAGGGCGTCGCCACAGGCGGCGGTGGCCCGGCGCAGTCGCTCGGCCTCACTGCGGCCCGTGGGCGTCAGGCCGACCGTCACCTTGCGCCGATCCCGCTGGGACCGGGTGCGGACCACCCAGCCCCGCTTCTCCAGGCCGTCGACGAGCCGGGTCATCGCGCTGTTCGACACCCCCGAGTGCCCGGCGAGCCCGGAGACCAGCTGGTCTCCGGGGAGCAGGGCCTGGAGCGCGATGCACTGGGGCACGGTCACCGTGCCGCAGCACACCGCGTCCCGCTCGGACAGTCCGAACAGACGCGCGACGGCCACGAGCTCGTCGACGAAGTCGGTCACGGCTTGCGGGCCTCGATCTTGTAGCTCCAGACGGTCTGGGCCAACGCCGCCACGCGCTCGGCGCCGACCACGTCGGCCACGGCGGCGACCGTCGGGTCACTGGCGGAGAACAGTGCTGCGGCCGGCACGCGGGTCCACTGCACGTCCTCGAAGCCGGCAGCCGCGATCGCATCCAGGTACTCGTCGGCCACCAGGGCGCCTCCCAGGCACGCAGCATAGGCCGCCGCGAGCGTAGACAGTGACTCCGGGAGCGGCTCGGAGAGCACGATGTCGCTCACGGCCAGCCGGCCGCCGGGCTTGAGCACCCGCCAGGCCTCGCGGAAGACCTGGCCCTTGTCGGTGCTCAGGTTGATCACGCAGTTCGACAGGACCACGTCGACGCTGTCGGCCACCACCGGCAGGGACTCGATGGTGCCCTCCCGGAACTCGACGCGATCCGCCACCTGGGCCTCGACCGCATTCCTGCGGGCAAGGGCCAGCATCTCGGGGGTCATGTCGACCCCGATGACCCGACCGGTCTCGCCCACCTGGGCCGCCGCCTGGAAGGCGTCGAAGCCGGCACCGGAGCCCAGGTCGACCACGACCTCGCCGGGCTGGAGGGCGGCCAGGGCGGTCGGGTTGCCGCAGCCCAGGCCCAGGTTGGCGCCCTCGGGGGCCAGATCGACCTGGGCCTGGGTGTAGCCGATGGCCTGGGCGTGCTGCCGCACGTCCGACTCCGGGGCGCAGCAGGACGGGGCGCAGCAGGACGCCTGGTTGGCAGCGACCTGGCCGTATGCGTCGCGAACATTCTCGTGGATCTCTTCAGGAGTGAGGGACATGAGGTCCTCCGGGTTGGTGTGTGCAGACATTGATAGTTGCAGTCTGCAGTTAAGTCAACCCTCAACCTCAGCACGCCTGAGGGCACTCACCCCCGGAGGAAGTCGAACGTGCGCTCCAGCGCGTCGCGTCCTCCGGTCTCGATCACCGCACCGTGGGCCAGCACGATCCGGTCGAAGTCGTGGGCCAGCAGCTTCACCAGGCTGGCGCGAGCGGCCCGATGATCCCGGTAGACGACCCGCAGCAGGCGGGACCAGCCGATCTGACCCTCGAGCCCTGCGGCCTTGAGGTAGAGCCGGGTCAGCAGGTGGAGGCCCAGGTACTTGAGTCCGGGCATGTCGGCGACCCACAGGTCTTCGGTCAGCTGGCGCAGGGACATGGGCTCCTCCGAGCCTGGCAGCCTACCGGAATTGTGTCGCCGGGCCGGCTACAGGGGGCTCGGAGGTGCACGTGGTCCTGGCGCTCGCCCTGTGGAGCATGCCGACCCTGGCGGGACCGGTCATTCCGGGCCAGGAGCCTTCGGCTCCCCGCGAGCCGATCAGCGCCGAGGAGTCCCTGGACGACTTCGATCCCCTCGAGGGCATGGTGGTCAACGGGCG
>CAZFLE010000056.1:0-42212 GCA_964519895.1 uncultured Enterobacterales bacterium
CGAGCCCGAGCCCGAGCCCGAGCCCGAGCCCGAGCCCGAGCCCGAGCCCGAGCCCACGGCCCCCTCCCCGCCTGAGTTCCTGGTCGACTATGCCCGCAACACGGTGGCCGTCAGCTGGCCCGATCTGTCCTCGTTCGTTCAGACCTGGGACCGAGAGCTCAAGAACATGGGCCTCCAGGTCCCCGCAGACAGCAGCCAGCTGCCCTACCTCCACCAGCCCTTCACCGTCAGCCTCGTGCCTCCGGGCCGGCGTCCCATCAGCCTCCGGGCGGGCGTGGTCGCCCACCTTCCCGGCGGCTTCGGCCTGGGGCTGGAGCTCACCGCCTTCCTGAGAGCCCGGCTCGAGGACCTGGCCGAGCGGGCTCGACGGGGCGAGGAGGACAGCGTGCAGTCCAGCGTCGGGGGCCCTGTTGGTGTCGAGAGCCGCGCTCCTGCTGGGCAGGCAGCCCCCGCCCACCCCCAGGCGGCCGCCAAGGACCCGGACTTCGCCTTCGACCTCGAGGCCCGGTCCGGGGCCGTGACCTTCCGAACGCCCAGGACCCTGCGAGAGACCCTCGACGCCGGCCTGACCAGCAAGGGCGTGATCTTCGAGGTCCCGCCTCCTCATCCCCCGCTCTACAGCCGCTTCGATGTGACCCTGGTGCTGCCCGACGGGGTGGATGTGCCCTCTCGCGGCACGGTGGTCGGCCACGGCCCCCTGGGCTTCGAGGTCCGGCTCGTGCTGGGCCCGGACGAGCGGGAGGCCCTGGACCAGGCCACGAGCCGATGACCCTGTCGTTCACCCTGCTCATCGCCCTAGCCTGCAGCGGCAGCGCCGGCACGCCCGACCCCGAGCCCGCGGCGGCACGGACCCAGGCGCCGACCGACGTCACGGTCGCCGAGCTGGTCACCGCTCTGGGAGCCGGCCAGGTGCCACTGCTGCTCGACGTCCGCACCCCCGACGAGTTCAGCGCCGGCCACGTCGCGAACGCGGTCAACGTCCCGGTCTCAGAGCTCGCCGGGCGGCTGGACGAGCTGGCCGAGCACCGCCAGGACCCGATCTACGTCATCTGTCACTCCGGGGGTCGCTCGGCCAGGGCCGCCGCCCTGCTGCGGGACGCCGGCTTCGAGGCACCGATCAACGTGCTCGGGGGGACCCAGGCCTGGATCGACGCCGGTCACCCGGTGCAGTGAACCCCTTGTGAGCCGCCCAGCCGCGTCAGCGAGGCCGTCGACGAGGCGTTAGGGTGCCGCCCATGAAGGAGCACGTCCTCACGCTGTCGATCAACGGCGACACCCACCGCGTCCTGGCGCCGTCGAACCGCTCCCTGCTGGACCTGCTACGCATCGATCTCGGCCTGACCGGGTCCAAGCACGGCTGCGACGTCGGCGACTGTGGCGCCTGCACGGTCATGGTCGACGGCCTGCCCCGCCTGAGCTGCATCACCCTGGCCGCCGACGCCGAGGGCCGCCAGGTCCAGACCATCGAAGGTGTTGCCACCGGGGGCCGGCTCCACCCGATCCAGATCGCCTTCGATGAGCACGTGGCAGCCCAGTGCGGCTACTGCACGCCAGGCATCGTGGTTGCGCTGAAGAGCCTGTTCGAGCGGGTCCCCGACCCCAGCGACACGGCGATCCGAGACACCCTGGGCAGCAACATCTGCCGGTGCACCGGCTACACCAAGATCCTCTCGGCAGCCGCCCAGGCCCGAGACGTGCTCAACGGGAGGGTGTGATGGCTCTCGGCGACAGCACCCCCAAGATCGACGGCCTGGAGAAGATCACTGGCGCCGCCGTCTTTGCCGACGACATGCGCCTGCCGGGCATGCTCCACGGCGCCTTCCTGCGTTCGCCGCACCCCCACGCCAGGGTGCTGTCGGTCGACACCTCGGCCGCCGAGGCCCTGGACGGCGTGCACTGCGTGCTCACGGGCAAGGACCTGCCGGTGAACTACGGCGTCATCCCCGTGGCGATGGACGAGCACGCCCTGGCCACCGACAAGGTGCGCTTCATCGGCGACGAGGTCGCGGCTGTCGCCGCCCTGGACCGCGCGACGGCCATCCGTGCCTGCCGTCTCATCCAGGTCGAGTACGAGGTCCTGGAGCCGGTCTTCACGATCGAGGACGCGCTGGACAAGACCAAGCCCGTCCTGCACGACAAGCGCCGCAAGGCCACCAACGTGCTGCGCAGGGTCCGGCAGCGCTACGGCGACGCCAAGCAGGGCTTCGAAGACGCCGACGTCATCCTCGAGGACACCTACCACTACCCGGGCAGCACCCACGTGCCGCTCGAGACCCAGGCGGCACTCGCGACCTGGAACCCCCGGGGTCAGCTCACCATCTGGACCTCGACCCAGAACCCCCACTACCTCCACCGGAGCCTGGCCCGCGTGCTCCAGGTGCCCCAGGCCGACGTGCGGGTGATCAAGCCCCACGTGGGCGCTGGCTACGGCGGCAAGTGCGACCCCTTCCCCAACGAGATCTGCGCCGCCGAGCTGTCCCGACGGACCGGCCGCCCGGTCAAGGTCATGCTCGACCGGGAAGAGGTCTTCTACGCCCACCGCGGCCGCCACCCCTGCCGCATGACCCTCAAGATGGGCATCAAGCGCGACGGCACCATCACCGCCTGTGACTTCCAGGCCTGGGCCCCCGGTGGCGCCTACGCGTCCTATGGCGTGGTCACGTCGTACTACTTCGGCGTGTTCATGCCGCTGCCGTACAAGCTGGAGAACTACGACTTCACCAGCCACAGGCTCTACACGAACCACCCACCCTGTGGCCCCAAGCGCGGTCACGGCGCCATCCAGCCCCGGTTCGCGCTGGAGCTGCACCTGGACAAGATGGCTCGGGCCATCGGCATGGACCCCGCCGCGCTCCGGGCCATGAACTCGGTCGAGGAGAACACCTGGACCTGCAACGGCCTGCGCATCACCAGCGTCGCGCTCCAGGAGTGCATCGACAAGGTCGTCGCAGCCAGCGGCTACGCAGACAAGGTGGGCAACATGCCCCCCAACAAGGGCATCGGCATCGCCGCCAGCTGCTACATGTGCGGCGCCCTGCACGGCATCTACCAGTCCGAGATGCCCCAGTCCGCGGTCCAGCTCTACGCCGACCGCTCGGGCCGCGTCGCGCTCTACAGCGGCACCGCCGACGTCGGCCAGGGCAGCAACCACATGCTCGCCGCCTTGACCGGCGAGGTGCTGGGCATCGACGCCACCGACTGCTACGTGCTCGAGGCCGACAGCACGCTCACCCCGGTGGACTTGGGCTCCTACAGCTCCCGGGTCACCTTCTTCGCCGGCAACGCCGCCGTGCACGCCGCTGGCAAGCTCAAGGCCGTGGTCGCCGACGCCGTCGCCGCCAAGCTCGAGTGCGACGCCGCCGAGCTCCTGTTCAAGGGCCACCGGGTCTACCGCGAGTCCGACCCCGAGCAGGGCGTGAGCTTCCTCGACGGCCTGCACCTGGCCGAGGTCGCCCACGGCACCCTGAGCTTCGTGGGCCACTACACCCCGCCCAAGATCGGCAGCCGCTTCCGGCGCCAGTCCGTGGGCCCGTCCCCGGCCTACAGCTTCACCGCCCAGGTCGCCGAGGTGACCGTGGACCCCGAGACCGGCTGGGTCACGGTCGACAAGATCTGGTGCGCCCACGACTGCGGCAAGGCCATCAACCCGGTCGTGGTCGAGGGCCAGATCGAGGGCTCGGTCTACATGGGCGTGGGCGAGGCGATGCTCGAGCACCACGACTTCCATGGCCCCGGGGGCCACGCCGGTCCCGCCGCGGGCCTGCACCGGGCGCCCAGCATCCTGGAGTACAAGATCCCCACCGTGCACGACACGCCGGAGATCGAGACCATCATCGTCGAGTCCAACGACCCCGAGGGCCCCTTCGGCGCCAAGGAAGCCGGCGAGGGCCCCCAGCTGGCCACCGTGCCGGCCATCGGCAACGCCATCTACGACGCCTGCGGCATCGAGCTCCACGCGGCCCCCTTCACGCCGGACCGGGTCCTCAAGGCGCTCGAGCGCAAGGCCCGCGCAGACCAGAAGGCCGCGAAGTAGATCCATGCCCACCGAGATGCTCCCCCTGCCCGAGTTCGCCCTGCTGCGTCCGGGCTCTGTCGACGAGTGCGTGGCCCTGCTCGCCGAGCACCCCGACGCCAAGCTGGTGTCCGGCGGCACGGACCTGATTCCATCCATGAAGTACGGGATCTTCGCGCCTGACACCGTCGTCAGCACCGCCCACATCGCCGCCCTCCGCGGCATCACAGCCACCGCCGACGGCGGCGTGTCCATCGGCGCCGGCGCGACCCTGTGGGACGTGCGCCACCACCCCGACGTGGTCGCCCGCTACCCCACCCTGTCCGCAGCCTGCGCGACCATCGCCACCCCGACCATCCAGGCGATGGGCACCCTGGGCGGCAACGTGATGCTGGACACCCGGTGCACCTGGTACAACCAGTCGACCTTCTGGCGCCGGTCCCTGGGCGGCTGCCTGAAGTGCGAGGGCGACATCTGCTGGGTCGCCCCCAAGGGCGGCGGCTGCTACGCCGCCAACTCCGCAGACACGGTGCCGGTGCTGCAGCTGCTGGACGCCAGCGTGACCCTCCAGAGCGCCGACGGCTCGCGCTCGGTGCCCCTGAGCGACTTCTACGACGAGGACGGGCGCACCTGGCACACCGCCAGACCGGGCGAGCTGCTCACCCGCATCGCGCTGCCCCCACCGCCCCGAGCTTGGCTGGCCCACCGCAAGCTGCGGCCTCGCGGAGCCATCGACTACCCGCTCCTGCTCACGGCCGTGCGGGTCGACGTCGACGTCGACGACCGCCCCATCGGGGGCCGGGTCGTGGTGTCCGCGCTGGGTCCGAAGCCCCTGGAGATCGCCGGTGCGGCCGACGCGCTGGCCCGGGGTGACACCGCGGCCGTGGCCGACCTGGCGTGGAAGCAGGCCTTCCCGCTGAGCACCCACACCTGGCCGTCCCTGTGGCGCAAGAAGATGGTCCGGGTCGAGGTCCGCCGCGCCCTGGCAGACGCCCTGGGAGACACCGCCGGGTGAGCAGCACCGATCGTCAGAGTCCTTTCTTTCGGGCGTGGACGCGCTTCGTCATCCGCTGGCGCTGGCCGCTGCTGCTGCTGACCTTTGCCGTCACGGCGGTGTTCCAGGTCCAGATGAAGCGGCACCTGCGCTTCGACTCCTCGGTCGAGTACTTCGCCGCCGGCAGCAAGGCGCGAGAGGTGCTCGAGGAGTTCCAGGAGGACTTCGGCAACGACACCTACCACGTGGTCCTGGTGGAGGGCGACGTGTTCAGCCTGCCCTTCCTGGAACAGCTCCAGGGGCTGCACGACCACGTCGCGCAGTTCGATCCCGACGGCAGCTCGACGCCCGCCCCGGGCGACGCGGCACCAGTCGACGAGTGGGGCGAAGGCGACGACGACGCGGGCTTCGGCGACCCCGCCGACGACGACGGATGGGGTGAAGGCGACGACGACGCGGGCTTCGGCGACGACGACGGCTGGGGTGAGGGCGACGACGACGCGGGCTTCGGCGACGCGCCCGACCAAGCGGAGCCAGCCACCGCAAGGTCCCAGGCCGGCGTGATCGAGGAGATCGTCAGCCTGATCAACGTGCGCCAGACCGTGTTCGAAGGGGGCGCCGTCCGAGTCCGGGGCCTGCTCGATGGCGGCCTCCCCACAGCCGACGAGCTGCCCGCCCTCAGGGACCAGGTGCTCGGGGACCCGACCCTGGCTGGCTACGTGGTGGGCGACGACGGCAGTCACGCGATCGTGATCCTGCGGACCACAGCCGTGGACTTCGAGGGGCGCTCCGCCATCTACCGGGCGCTCAAGGACCAGGTCCAGCAGTTCGACGCCGCCGATTTCAAGGTCAGCGTGACGGGCATGCCGGCCCTGAACGCCGAGCTGGTCACCACCATGCAGGCCGACATGCGGCGCCTCATCGCCGGCGCCTTCGTGGTGATGGCCCTGGTGCTGGGCTGGCTGTTCCGGCGGCCCGTCGGCATCATCGCGCCGCTCATCGTCGTGGCGATGGCCGCCATCTGGACCCTGGGGTCGATGGCCACCTTCCGGGTCCCCGTGACCCTGCTGACCAACATCGTGCCGGCCTTCCTGGCCTGTGTGGGGCTGGGCGACTCGATCCACGTCATCGCGGTCTACCGCGACGAGCGCAAGTCCGGCCTGGGCCAGCACGACGCCATCGTGGCGGCCATCGGCTCCACGGGCACGCCGCTGTTGTTCACCACCCTGACCACCGCGGTCGGCCTGCTCAGCTTCCGCTTCGCCAAGATGGACGCCATCGCCGAGATGGGCAGCTACGCGGCCTTTGGCGTGGTCGTGGCGCTGCTCCACTCGGTGACCTTCCTGCCAATCGCCCTGTCACTGGCGTCGGACAAGGCCTTTGCCAGCACCACCGACACCGGCGTGCGCAAGCGCGACTGGATCGACGGACTGCTGGCCCGGGCCACGGCGGTGTCCGCCATCCGGGGCCCCGTGCCCGTGCTGGTGGCCGGCCTGGTGGTGGTGCTCGTCGCCGCTGTGGGCATCAGCCGCATCAACGTCTACCACAACCCCGTGGACTGGATGCCCGAGGCCTACCCCGCTCGCGTGGCCCTGGAAGAGCTCGACCAGGAGGTGGGCGGCACGGCCCAGGTCAACGTGGTGCTGGATGCCGCGGGCGACCGGGGCATCCGCGACCTGGCGCTGCTCCAGGGCATGCAGGAGCTCGAGCAGCACATCCGCGACTTCGAGCACCCGGCCACCGGCGACACCATCGTCACGGGGACCTCCAGCGTGCTGGACATCGTCAAGGAGACGAACCGGGCCCTCAACGACGGCGCCCCCGACGCCTACCGGTTGCCCGACACCCAGCGGGGGGTCTCGGACATCCTGCTCCTGTTCGAGTCGGCCGCCCCCCAAGACCTGCGCCGGCTGGCCACAGCCGACCTGGCCAAGAGCCACATCACGGTCCGGCTCAAGTGGATGGACGCCACCAGCTACCAGCCCTTCACCCACTGGATCGACCAGGGCATCCACGAGCACATCGCAGATTTCGCTGAAGCTCGGCCGACCGGCTCCGTCTATGAGCTGGTCACCACGGTCGGCGGTCTCATCGGCGACCTGCTCCGGTCCTTCGGGGCCGCCCTGGTCAGCGTGACGCTGATGATGATCCTGCTCTTGCGGAGTCCGACTCTGGGTCTGATCGCCATGATCCCGAACCTGGTGCCCGTCGCGTTGGTGATGGGCTTCATGGGCTACGCCGGCATCCCCCTCGACCTGACCAATCTGCTGATCGCGAGCATCGTGATCGGCGTCGCCGTCGACAACACCGTGCACTACATGTTCCAGTGGAAGGCCGCCTACCGGTCCGGCGCCGACACCGACGCCGCCATCCAGCACGCCCTGGATCACGCCGGCCGGGCCCTGGTGGGCACGGCCATGATCCTGGCCCTGGGCTTCGGCGTGTACCTGCTCTCCGCCATGTCGAACATCCGCTTCTTTGGGATGCTCGTGGGGTCGGCATGCGTCTTCGCCCTGTTCACCAACCTGATCTTCGCGCCCTCGCTGTTGCGGCTCCTGTTCCGCGACCGCGCCTGAGGACCCTGGACATGCCTAGTGCCTTCTCCCTGTTGTTCGCCGCCCTGCTGGCCCTGCCCGCCGTGGCCGGGCCGCCGCCGCCCGACTCCCAGGACCCCCGGGCCATCGTCGAAGCCATGGAGTCCCGGGACACCGGCAGCTCGAGCACCCTGAAGCTCGGCATTACCATCGCCGACGCCGCCGGCCGGGAGCGCACCCGCCAGGTCCAGGTCAGCTCGATGGAATTCGACGCCGGCACCCGGCAGCTCATCCTGTTCGAGAAGCCCGCCGACCTGCGCAACGCCGGCTTCCTGAGCATCGACTACACCGACGGCGCCAAGGCCGACGACCAGTGGCTGTATCTGCCCAGCCTGGGCCGCACGACGCGTATCGCCAGCGCCGACAAGTCCGGCTCCTTCATGGGCACGGACCTGACCTATGCGGACATGACCCGCAAGGATCCCGACGCCTATACCTACGAGATGCTGGGGCAGTCCGTCGACGTGAACGGCGAGGACTGCTGGCACATCAAGGCCACCCCCCGCACGGCCAAGGAACAGGCCGAGACCGGGTACCACCACAGCGAGCTCTGGGTGTCCAAGGACAAGCTCATCGCGGTCCGGGTCAAGGCCTACGTGAACGAAGGCAAGCGCATCAAGTACACCCAGCTCAGCAACTTCAAGCAGATCGACGGCGTGTGGGTGGCCCACAAGGTCGTGGTCCGGACCCAGAAGCAGGGCAAGACCGAGTCGGTGTCGACCCTGGTGACGAGCGACATGGTCATCAACGCCGCGGTCAAGCCGTCGGACTTCACCGAGCAGCGCCTGGAGCGCGGACTCTGATGAGTGCTCTGGTCTGGCTGGCACTGCTGGCCCCTGCGAGCGCCCAGGACGCCGAGCCGACCGAGGACGAGCCCGCCGAGGCCCCGGAAGCCCCCCAAGACGAAGGCGAGCCCGAGCCCGAGACCGAGCCCGAGCCCGAGACCGAGACCGAGCCCGAGCCCGAGACCGAGACCGAGACCGAGACCGAGACCGAGCCCGACCCCGAGGGCTGGGGCGACGAAGGCGATGAAGAGGGCTGGGGCGACGAAGGCGACGACGGCGGCTTCGCCGACACCAGCACCGACACCGACACCGACACCGAGTCCCCCGATCGGCCCTGGTCCTTCAGCGGCTACCTGCGCACCCAGGAGGCCCTGTGGGTCGAGCGGCTCATCACCGAGCCCGTGGCCCTGGCCCGCCAGTCCGCCCAGGTCAGCGTCCACCTGAACTGGAACGACATCCGGGCCAAGGCCACCCTGCACGGCGAGGTCGACCCCAAGTACCTGCTGACCGACCGTTACGACGACGTGGTCCGCACCTATGGCTGGCGCCTGGAGCCCCGGGAGCTCTGGGTGGGCACGTCGGCCGGACCGGTGGAGATCGCCGCCGGCCGCCAGGTGGTGGCGTGGGGCGAAGGACTGGTCATCAGCCCCCTGGACGTCGTGAACGCCCGAGACAACCGCGACCCAGGCATGGCCGACGTGGAAGACCTGCGGCGCCCGGTCACCATGCTGCGGGTCCAGGCCTTCCTCGCCAGCCACCGCTTCGAGCTGATGGGCGTGCCCGAGGCCGACTTCGGGCTGCGTAGCTCACCCGAGGGGCCCTACGGGCTCATGCCGGGCCTGGCGGCCACCGCGGACTCCCCGGACTTCGTCAACGCCAGCGACTTGCTCGACGACATCGACACCAGCTGGCACGACCTGCAGCCCCGGTGGGCCCTGAAGCAATTCCAGGTGTTCGGGCGCTGGACCTGGCGGGGCCCGGGCTTCGACGTGGCGGCCTATGGGGCCAGCTTGCTGGACAAGCAGGGGGTCCTGGCCACGCCGGACGATCCCTTCCTGATCGATGTCACCGAGCTGGCGGTCCCGCTGGACCACCAGCGCTACACCCTGGCCGGGCTCAGCGCCTCGGCTGTGTGGCGCAGCTTCGCCTTTCGGACCGAGCTCGTGGCCGAGTGGGGGCGCCGCTACAACGCCGGCGACATGATCCGCGCGACCAACGAGGGCCCGGAGATCACCGCAGCTTCGACCGAGCGCGACGTCTACACCGGCATGTTCGGGCTGACCTGGACCGGCGTCGACAACCTGCGGATCGATGCCGAGGCCAGCCGGGGCTACCTGCCCCGCGGCCGCACCAACCTGACCATGCCGGTCGGCGAAACCCAGTACGCCCTGCGCATCAGCTACCAGCTCCTCCGGGAACGGCTGTCCCTGGACGCCCTGGCCGTGGGCCTGGGCACCCGCCTGGAGTACGGCCTGGTCGCCACCGCGGCGGCCACCTACGAACTCAAGGACGGGGTTCACGCCAGCCTGGGCTACGTGACCTACCAGCCCTCCGACGAGGTCGGCCCTCTGGTGGGCATGGACACCCACGACCGGCTCTTCGGTCAGCTCAAGTGGCGGTTCTGACTGAGCTCTCAGTTGGGCCCGCTGCAGTCGGCCGTCGGCGATGCGCTGGTCGCCACCAGGGTGTTCACGGTGAAGGCCCCGGTGATCTGGGTCCCGTTGTCGGCGGTGCCGCTGACTGTCGCTGCCACCGTGACCGTGGCGTTCCCGCCCCCTCCGCGCGGGGAGTTCAGGGTCAGTCCGGACAGCGTCACGCTGCCGCTGGTCATGGGGATCTGCCCCTTGTAGGCCTTGGAGACGGCGGTGCAGCCGCTGGTGTCCAGCAACAGCGAGTGCTGACTGCTCAGGGTGTACGTGCCGACGCCGCAGAGCTGGCTCTGGAAGACCTCGAGGGCGCAAGGCGTCGCACCGGCCTGGGCCACCAGCCCTGCGGAGTAGGTGCCGACCTCGGGTGGCAAGATGTCGGCCCGGGTCAGGGTGCTGAAGTCCCCGAGCGCGGAACACGAGGAGAACGAGACCACCGACGCGTCGGGCAGGGTCACGAACAGGTCCAGGGTGCAGTCGGCGTCGGTGTCGGTGTCCGTGTCGACGTCGGTGTCCGTGTCGGTGTCCAGGTCGGTGTCGGTGTCGGTGTCGGTGTCGGTGTCGGTGTCGGCGTCCGCGTCGCTGCAGCTGCAGCCGTCATCGGAGCAGTCCACCAGCCCGTCGAAGTCGTTGTCCAGCAGGTCGCTGCACTCTTCTTCCAGAGCGCCTTCGCCGGTCACGCCGCCGCCGCATCCGAGCGCGGCCAGGGTCCACAGGATCATGGGGTCTCCAAGCAGAGAGCGGCCAGCCTATCTCAGGGCTCGGCCAGGCGCAGGCTCCGGAGCCGATTCAGCGCTGCTGCGACCTCGTGCCGACGGGGCCACACCAACGATCCATCCGGCCAGTCCCGGGGAGAGAGGACCTCGAGTCCTTCGGCTCGCAACAGCGCTTCCAGCCGGTCGAGCAGACGGTCCACGGGCCGACCCTCGGTGCGGACCAGGTCTTCGTGCAGGAGCCGCAGGGCGTGCCCCAAGGTCCGGGCATGATCCGGGCTCAGGATCTGTTCCAGGGCCCGCAGATCCAGGTCCTCTTCGCCATAGCGCACCCGGTCGGACCGGCGAGCCTGGACCCTCCCCGCAGGATCGAGTCCCTGGGGCAGCACGACCCGGGGCAGGGGCGGCTCGAGGGGCTCTGGGGGCTCAGGGAGGGGTCCTGCGTGTTGGCGGGCGGCCGGGCCCAGGTCCACCGGGTGGTAGTCCAACATGCCGATCACCGTGTCGGCGACCGCGAGGTAGTCCCCCACGCCACCCACCACCATCACCAGCGACAGAGACCACGCCTCGCAGACCTCGCGCACCCGCTCCACCAGCGGCGTGATCGGCTCGGACTCCCGCGGGATCAGGGCCCGCATGCGGGCGTCCCGCACGAGCAGGTTGGTGGCCGACGTGTCCTCGTCCAGCAACAGCACCCGGGCGCCGGCTTGATGAGCCTCGACCAGAGCAGCCGCCTGGGAGGTGGACCCCGACGCGTCGTCGGTCCAGAAGGGACGGGTCGTGCGTCCTCCCGGCAGGTCACCCAGGAAGGCCGAGACGTCAACCCCGGCTACCCGGCGCCCGTCTTCGGCGCGGATCTTCACCGCATCCGGATCGCAGACCACCCGCTCGCGGCCGTCCCCGGGCACGTGATCCAGGTGCCCCCGCTGGAGCGCGTTGAGCAAGGTCGACTTGCCGTGGAAGCCGCCGCCGACGATCAGGGTGACCCCGGTCGGGATGCCCAGTCCACGGATGGGTCCGGCCGGCGAGTCCAGGGTGACGGCCAGGGACTCCGGGCTCTCGGTCGGCACCGCGTCGGGGAGTGGCCCCTGGTCGACCCCGGAGAGCCGGGGAAGCCGGCTGCCGTCCGCCACGAAGGCCACCAGTCCTCGGGGCCGGAGCTGTGCTCTGAGCGCCCGCTGCAGCACGACGCCGTCCAGGTGCTGCGTCAGGCCTGGGGCCACGTGGAGCTGGGCGGCTGCGGCCGCCAGATCCTGGGACACCAACAGCCAGGCCTGGCGCCCGAGCACCCGCCGGCCCTTGGCCGGCAGCCCCGCCGCCATGCGCACCTCGCAGCGACCATCGGGCGAGAGCCGCAGAGCCGTGCGCCCCAGGATCTCCGGACCAGGACGGGTCACCCGGAGCTCGCCGGAGCGCCCGCTGCCACGGCGGCTGTTGGGCAGGCGACTGCCGAAGCGCCGCAGGAGCCAGTCCTCGGCGGCCTCGCGCCGGACCGGATCGCTGCAGTCCGCCGGCGTCAGGTCGGTCTGCACCCGCAGGCGAATGGTCGAAGGTGCGGCGTAGGGGTCCCCCTGGACGTGGTCGACGACCAGCTCGAAGCCGTCCAGCTCCCAGGCCCCCAGCAGGTCCTTGTAGAAGGGGTAGGGTCGACCGTCGATCCGGTTGCACAGGACCTGTAGCGCGTCTCCGGTCCGCCCCATCCGCTAGATGACCTCGGCGCGAGCGACGACGCTGTATCGCGCAGCAATGGTCGCGGCTGTTGGGCTGCGGCCGACGAAGGCGTGACGAGTCACGTCGAGGAGGTCGCGGCCCGACAGGCGCGGCCAGGGCAAGTGAGACCGCGTTGGACTCCGTGCCGAGGTCATCTAGCGCTCCAGCCACCGCATGGAGAACTGGTCCGCGTCGAGCTTCACACCGAAGTCCATGTCCGAGAAGGTGATGGTCGTGCGGGTGTCCTGCTGGAGCTTGTCGATGATCACGAAGCGGCTCGGGTACATGCGCTCCCCGTAGCGCTCGGGGTCCTGCATGAGCCACTCCTTGAGCAGCATGCCACTCAGGGCGTAGAGCTCCTGCTTGACCGGAAGCGACCAGCCCTGGTCCACCCACACCACGCGCTTGGGGTAGCTGACCTGGTCGTCCTTGGCGGTCAACACCAGCTTCCAGCAGGGCCGGCCGCCCAGCTCTTCGACGCCTGTGACCTGGCCCGTGTACATCGCGTACCAGCTGCTGGTCTCCAGCAGGTCCTCATAGGACATGTCCGAGCCCATCAAGCCCTGACGGAGCATGTGGCCGCTGATCTTCTGGGTCTTCTCGACCGTCGGCAGGTACATCCACAGCTCGTCTCCGCGCTTGAGCATGCGGGTGCCGGCCTCGCGGGCAGGGGCGACGAACTCCGTCGCGCCGTCGTCGACCCCCCGGCCCCAGGTCTGGAGCTCATAGGTCTTGGTGCGCCGCGGCTTGACGACCTCCATCGACGCCCGGGCATAGCGGGCCTCATAGGTCAGGTTGCGGTCGATCGCGGCCAGCAGCTCCGCAGCGGTCGGCTGGGCCGACGCGGGCGGCAGCACCAAGCCGACCAGGCCCAGGACCAGGATCCAGAGGCTCTTCACTTCTTCCTCCTCATGGCTTCTACCGGCTGGATGGACGCCGCACGTACTGCGGGTAGCGCGGCGCCGAGCACGGCGATGACGAATCCGAGCAGGAAGATGCGGCCGGCGATCTGAGGGGTGTGGAGGCCATGCATCACCGCACTCACAGGCACGTCGACCTTGGCCGTGATCTCATCGCCCAGATCCACACCCACGCGCTGCAGGTAGAGCGCTGGCATCGAGCCGACCAACACGCCCAGCGCCGACCCGGCGCCACCGAGCATCATGGCCTCGAGCACGAACAGGCCGACCGTGTGGCTGCGCTTCATGCCCATCGCCCGCAGCACGCCCACCTCGGACGTGCGCTCCAGCACCGACATGAGCATCGTGTTCAACACGACCATCGCCGTGACCACCACGATGATGCCGCTGAGGAAATTGAAGATCTTGGAGACGATCTGCTCGAGCTGGTCGTAGGGCTCCCGCTCCAGCCACGCCTGGACCGACAGCCCCTCGAGCTCGGGGAGGGCTCGGATGCGGGCGGCCAGCGCGGCGGCAGCGCGAAAGTCGTCGCCGAAGACCAGGAGCTCCAGGCCGCCGTCTGGAATGTCAGCCAGCCAGCGGGCCCGCTCCAGGGGCACGAAGATCAGGCGGTCGCCGAGCCCGTTGCCCGTCTCGGCGATCCCGACCACAGCGAGCTTGAGCGGCGACAAGGAGCCGTCCTGGGTCTGTCCCAGCACCACAAGGTCGTCCCCGATGCCCGCGCCCAGATCCCGGGCGATGGCGGCCCCGAGCACAGCCTCGGACGGGTCCGGCCCGTGGCCACGGCCCTGGACCACCTTGGCCGGCAAGCCCAGCACGTCCTGGTAGTAGGGCAGCGGCGCCCCCAGGATCGGCGCGATGTGCTCGCCGATGTCCTCGTCGACGGTGGCGGTCACCTGGGTGCGGATGGCCGGGTAGGCCCGGACCCCCGGGAGCGCCTGGACCGCCTGGACCAGCGCATCGGTCTGCTCCAAGTTCTCGTAGAGGGGCAGCCGGGCCTCGCGCAGGACAAAGGCCGGTGTCGCGACCCGGACCTGGCCGGCCAGATCGGCGGCGTTGGAGAAGATCGTGGTCGTGACCCCGTTGATCCAGGACAGCCCGACGGTGAGCAACGCGGTGCCCACCACCACGGCGACCCCGGTCAGCAAGGACCGGCGGGCGTTGCGCGCCAGGTTGCGCAGAGCCATGCGGGCCAGCCAGACCATCAGTCCCCTCGCACTGCGTCGGCGGGGTTGAGCCGCACGGCATGCAGGGCCGGGAGGGTACTGGCCGCGGTGGCCACGACCACCCCGAAGATCGCCGCGGCCACGATGATCGACGGCTCGAAGGACGTGTAGAGCGTGGTCGACATGGCGACCTTGGACCCGGCCTCGGGCAGCCCGTCGAGAGGGAGGCCGTGGGTGGACAAGCGCAGGGTGATGGCTGAGCCGACTCCGGCGCCCAGGACGGCCGCCGAAGCCCCCAGCAGGGCGCCCTCGATCAAGAACAAGGCGCCGATGGACCGAGGCGCCATGCCCATGGCGGCCAGGGTCCCGATCTCGCGCACCCGCTCATAGACCGACATGATGACCGTGTTGGCGATGCCGATGGCGGCGATGCCCAGCACCACCAGGACCAGCATCGACAGGGCCCGGCGCCGGATGCGGTTGATGGCCAGGATGTCCTCGGCCTCGGCGGTGTACGGCGTCGCCCGCCACGGTCCGTCCAGGTCCGCGGCCACCTGGGCCGTGTCGCTGCGCCGGGCCAGGCGCAGGGAGATGTGGCTGGGACCCGGCGCCCGCACCAGGTCCTGGGCGTCGTGCCAGGTCAGGAACACGGTGAAGTTGTCCACCACCGGGTTGCCGGCCCGCACGACCCCGAGCACCGGGAAGCTCCGGGCATTCTGGGCCCCCTGCGAGGTCCGGGTCTGCAGGGTGACCCGCGCACCCGGGGCCACATCGAGCAGCGCCGCGAGGCCCCCCCCCAGCGCGATCCCCGGCTCGTCGGGGCCTGGAAATGCGCCGGTGAGCGCGAAGCCGTCCCGGGGAAACACGGCGGCGTCGCTGTCGGGATCGAAGCCGATGCCCCGCACCTGGAGGGCGTCGGCCCCATCGATCAGCCGGGCGTCGAAGCGCAGCCGGGGCGTCCAGGTGTGCTCGGCCAGGCGGGCCACCAGCTCCTGGGGGAGCGGCACGAGCTCATCGACCGGCGCCGCCAGGTCATCCACGGCGTAGCCCGGCGGGGTCAGGCTCACGTGGCCGCCCATGGTGTCGATCTGGGCCCGGATCACGTTCTCGTCCAGCCCGTTGACCAGGGACTGGCCCAGGATCAACAGGGCCACCCCGGCCACCACCGCGACCCCGGTGATGGCCGTGCGGCGCAGGTTCCGGCGCAGGTTGCGCGCGGCCAGGCCCACGAGCCACATCAGCGCTGCTCGATCCCGACCACTCGGCCATCGCGCAGCCGCACGACCCGCCGCGCCCGCTCGATGACCATCGGGTCGTGGGTCGAGAACACAAAGGTCGCGCCTTGGGTCTCGTTGAGGCCTCGCATGAGGTCGAGCACGCCTTCGCCGGTGGCCGAGTCCAGGTTGGCGGTCGGCTCGTCGGCGATGACCAGTGCCGGACGCTTGACCAGGGCCCGCGCGATGGCGACACGCTGCTGCTGCCCGCCGCTGAGCTGGGAGGGGCGCCGATCGCCCAGGTCTCCCAGCCCCACGTCGTCCAGCGCCGCTTGGCACCGGTCCAGCCCGGACGGCTGACCGCTCAGGCGGAGGGCCAGCTCGACGTTCTCCAGGGCCGTCAGCACCGGGATCAGGTTGAAGGACTGGAAGATGAAGCCGATGCGAGCTGCCCGCACCCGGGACAGCTCGGCCGACGAGAGACCGCTCATGGGCTGACCGTCCAGGGACACCGAGCCGCCGTCCGGCTGGTCCAGGCACCCGAGCAGGTTGAGCAGAGTGGTCTTGCCGCTGCCCGAAGGCCCGGCCAGCGCCAGGAACTCTCCGGGCTCGACGACCAGGTCCACGTCGGTCAAGGCCTGGACCCAGGTCTCCCCCAGGGGGTAGCGCCGAGAGACCCCGCTCAGTTCACAGATCGCCACCGCACACCGCCTTGCCCTGCACGGTGACGCTAAGCACTCAGAACGCGTAGCGCACGTAGGCCGCGGCGCTCCAGGCGGGCACCAGTCCCTGCAGGTCCAGGATCACGCCCCCCGCGTCCTGGCCGGGGTCGGACTGCAGCCTCAGGGTGGTCAGCGCCGGTGTGTCGTGAGGGTTCAGCTCTCCCTCGCCCAGGTAGATCTGTCCGGACAGGTCCACGGACCAGGCGCCGCCCGGGGTCCAGGTGGCTGTGGGCACGACCAGGGTGGAGCGGTCCTGGAGGTTCATCAGCGCCGTCGCCGAGACCCGAAAGACGTCGAGCAGCGAGAGCTGGGCCCGGGCGAGTCCGTAGTGGCGGCCGATGGTGAAGCGGGGGTCGTCGGGCGCTTCTAGGGCACCCTCGGCGAACTCGCACTCCGGGAGCATCGTGCCGCCCCGGGCCGCCAGGGTATAGTCGCTGGGATCGGCCAGGCCGGTGCCGTCGTAGGTGTACTGAACCGCCAGCACCAGCCCATCGAGCACGATGACCGAGTAGTCCACCCCCGCGCTCACCTCGAGCGCCGGGTCGGGTCCGCCGTCGCCGGGGTTCACGTGGACTCCGCCCTCGAGCCACCAGCCGACCCCCAGCTGGCCCTTGAGATCCAGGCCCACGAAGGGGTCCCCGGCCGTCGTCACCGACAGCACCGGGGCCACATCCGTCGACGCCACGTTGAAGGTCGGCTTGAGGCCGAAGCGCCCGTCGATCGGGTCCAGCTCCCCCCAGCTCGGCTCCTGGACGGCCGCGACCGCGACGAGCTGGTGGCGCTGCCCCAGCGGGACCGTGGCCCGGACGCCATCGACCCCCTGGCGCTCCTGCCACGGACGGGTCAGCAGCTCCTCGGCGAACAGGTCCGTGGGGTTCAGCAGCAACGCGGAGCCCCAGTTGAGTGCCTGGCGCCCGATCCGCAGATCCACCCGCTGGGTGTACACGTCCACGAAGAGCCGCTCGACGCTCACCACGTCGGAGACCTGGTCGATCCGGGGCTCGGGCTCCGGCAGCGGGCACGCCGCCGTGACCGCCTCGGGCAGCTGGTCCTCGAGCACGGCCACCGCCTCTCGATCGGCGTCGCGGCCCCCGTCGACTGCGCTCTGCACCGTGCCGACGACCCGCAGCCACCCCCGCGGCTCCAGCTCCAGGGTCGGCCGCACCCGCTGGTGGAGACCCCAGGGCACGCCCTGGACCCCGTGCACGTAGTCGGCCCTGACCTCGGCGTAGCCGGTCAGGCTGTCCGCCAGGGCGACGGCCCCCAGAGTGCACAGCCAGATCACGCCGCTCCCTTGCCGGCGCTCACGGTACCGCGCCGCCGGATAGGCCGTTTCCATGCTCCTCCTCCCCCTCGCCCTGGCCGGTCCGGGCGCCCCTGGCAGCCTGGGCCCGGATCGGGACTGGGACGCGGTGCACCTGGATCTCGACCTGGCGCTGGACCTGGAAGGCCGGGGCATCGCGGGGACCGCGACCTGGACCCTGGCCCCCTTGGGCCCGCCCCCCAGCGCGATCACCCTGGACCAACGGGGCCTGGCTGTGAGTGCCGTCACCCTGAACGGCGAGCCGGTCCCCTACACCCTGGGGGATCACAGCCTGGTGATCGACACCGGCCCCCGAACGGACCCGATCGAGCTCGCGGTCACCTATGCGGCCACGCCGAAGCACGGCCTGCACTTCAGGACCCCGGGCCGGGCATCGCCCGACGACTACGCCGAGGCCTGGTCCCAGGGTGAGCGGCTGGAGAACCGCTACTGGTTCCCCCTGGTAGACGATCCGGGCGACCGCTTCACCCTGTCCACACGCTTCACGGCACCCGAGGGCGTCCGGGTGCTGTCCAACGGCGTCGGCGACTTCGACGGCCAGGCCTGGTCCTACCGGCTCGACGAGGGACTGGTCTCCTACCTGGTGATGGTCGCGGCCGGGCCCTACGACGTGCACACCGCGCCCCACGACACGGTGCCGCTGGAGGCCTGGGTGCCGCCCGGCACCCCCGACGACGTGGTCCAGGCATCGTGGGGCGCCACCGGCGCGATCCTCGACAGCCTAGGCGAGCTGACGGGCGTGGCCTACCCCTACCCCCGGTACACCACGGTCTACGTGCAGCGATTCCTGTGGGGCGGCATGGAGAACACCACCGCCACGGTGATGAACCAGCGCCACCTGATCGGCCCGGAGCGACAGGAGACGCGGCTGGCGGTCGAGTACATCGTGGCCCACGAGGCCGCACACCACTGGTTCGGCGATCTGCTGACCTGTCGGACCTGGTCGGAGCTCTGGCTCAACGAGGGCTTTGCCACGTTCTTCGGCGACGAAGTCGTGGGCCTGCGCATGGGCCCGGATCACCGGGCGACCTGGGTCGCCAGGCGCTACGCCGCCGCGCGGGACGGCGGGCCCCTGGCCGGCCGCTGGTGGTCCACCGACGACGGGAGTCACCGGCCCTGGGGCCAGGTGTACGTCAAGGGCGCGTCGGTGCTGCAGATGCTCCGGGTGTTGTACGGCCAGGACGTCTTCGACGCTGCCATCCACCGCTATGTCACCGGCCACGCCCACGGCCTGGTGACCACCGAAGACCTGCGGCGGGCCTTCGAGGACGAGACCGGCGACCACCTGGGCTGGTTCTTCGATCAGTGGGTTCACCTGGGGCCGCCGCCGCCCGTCGACATCGGCTGGACCTGGACCCAGGGCACCCTGACCGTCACGGCTCGTCAGGACGGCGACGCGGCCTTCGTGCTGCCGATCGACGTGCACGTCGGCGGCCAGACCCACCGGCTGTGGCTCGACGAGGGCACCGGACGCTGGACCCTGCCGGTGGCGTCGCGACCGAACTTCGTCGCCGTGGACCCGGACGGGGGCCTGCTCTCCGAGCTTCGCATCGACCAGGACTCCGCGGCCTGGCGGGCCCAGGCCCTGGACAGCCCCACGCCCTATGCCCGGCTCCAGGCCCTGACCGCACTGGGCGACGGTGACACCACCGACGAGACCGTGGCCCTGTTGACCGACCTGGCCACCCAGCCGGGGGGCTCGGACGCTCTGCGGGTGGCCGCCGTGCAAGCCCTGGCCCACCACCGGCCGGCCACCCCGGTCCTGGTGACGGCGCTCGACTCCGAGCGGGCCCGCGTCCGCCAGGCCGCCGCGGACGCGCTGGGCGCGACCGGGCACGACGCCGGCGCGGCGGAGGCGCTGAGGCGAGGGGCTCGGAGCGACATCAACGTCGACGTTCGGCTGGCGGCGCTGGGCGCCCTCGCCCACCACGACCCCCAGGCCGCCCTGCGCCTGAGCCGCGAGCGCCTGCTGCAGCGGGGCCGACCCTTGGAACAGGCCAAGGCGGCAGAGCTGATCGGTCGCCACGGCGACACCAAGGATCTGGGCGAGCTCAAGCGGCTGCTCCACCCCCGCACCCCGACCGGGGTGCGCCACGCCGCGGCCACCGCAGCGGTCCGGCTGGTCGCCCACGTGGAGAGTCCCTCCGAGCGCCGCCGCCTGGCCAGCGCCCTGGCCCGGGACCTGGAGCCGATGCTGGACGACGCAGACATCCGCACCCGGTCCCACGTCCTGGGCCTGCTCGCCGAGGTCGGGGACGACCGGACCGTGGCCCGCCTGGAGAGCTGGCGGCGCAGCACGCCCGTGACCCACCTGGCGGACCGGGCCCGGGACACCGCCAGCCAGATCCGCGAGCGCCAAGACGCGCCGCCGGTCCCACCGGCCCAGGCGGCCGGGCAGCTGGCGGATCTCGAGGCCCGGTTGACCGAGCTCGAAGAACGCCTGGCCCAGGTCGAGCAGCACCACTGAGCCGGAGGGCGAACAAATCTGCAGGCGGGTGTAAGCCCCGGGGAACCGCCTGCGTTCCGGGACCGTCCAACCGACGCACCCCCGGAGTCCTCCATGCGCACCTCTCCCTTGCTGCTCGCCCTCGCCTCCACCCTCGTCGCCTGCGGCGTGCACACCCAACAGGCCACGGTGCCGGTCCAGAACGAGGCCCAGGCGCCCGCCACGCTGACAGAGCCCGCAAGTGAGCAGGAGCGCTCCGAGGTCGCGGCCGAAGAGACCGCCTCGGCCCCCGCAGACACGACCCCTGAACAGCCCCAGCAGCAGGCCCAGCTGCTGTCGGCCGAGGCGGCCAAGCCCGCTGCCCCGCCTCCCCCGCCCGAGGCCGCCGGTCAAGACGTGGACTCCGACGACGCGCCCCGGGGCGACGCCACAGCCTTGCTGTTCGACGAGGTCGAGGAGGACGCCTTCGACATGGGCGCCTCGGTCGGCGGCGTCGCCTCCGTGCGCAGCCCCTCTCGCGCCAAGGATGAGCGCAAGTCCAAGGGTGCCCAGGGGCGCTCCTCCTCCAGCACCGCCAAGGCGGCGAGCCGAACCCCCGCCGTGCCGCCCCCTGTGTCGCAGCCCGAGCCCGAGCCCGCGCCCGACACCGTGTCCAACACCGAGGGCTACACCCACTACGGCGTCAACCCCATGACCCTGTCCACCCGGGACCGCCTGTCGACCTTCAGCATCGACGTGGACACCGCTAGCTACAGCATCGCCCGACGCAAGCTCCAGAGCGGCCAGCTGCCCCCCACCTCCAGCGTGAGGGTCGAGGAGTTCGTGAACGCCCAGGACTACGGCTACACCGCACCCACCGGCGACGCCCCCTTCGCGGTCTACCTGGAGGCCGCACCGAACCCCTTCCAGGACGGGCGCCACGTCCTGCGCGTCGGGGTCAAGGGCGCCGAGATCGACAGCGACGACCGGGCCCCGGTGCACCTGACCTTCCTGGTCGACGTGTCGGGCTCCATGTCCAGCCACGACAAGCTGGGTCTCGCCAAGCGCTCCCTGCACGAGCTGGTCGAGAACCTGCAGCCCCAGGACACGGTCGCCCTGGCGACCTATGCGGGCCACGTGGCACGGGTCCTGGACCCCATGCCGGTCACGTCGTCCAACAGCCGCACCATCCACCGGGCCATCGATCGCCTCGAGTCCGGCGGTGGCACGGGCATGTCGTCGGGCGTCGATCTGGCCTATGAGCTGGCCAGCAGCAGCTTCGTCAAGGGCGAGGAGAACCGGGTCATCGTGCTGTCCGACGGCGACGCCAACATCGGACCGTCCAGCCACACCGAGATCCTGCGCCAGATCAAGGGCTACTCCGAGCGCGGCATCACCCTGTCGACTATCGGCTTCGGCATGGGCAACTACAAGGACGTGATGATGGAGCAGCTCGCCAACAACGGCGACGGCAACTACTTCTACATCGACTCCATGGCCGAGGCCCAGGAGGTCTTCGGCGAGGACCTGTCCGGCACGCTCCAGGTCATCGCCAAGGACGTCAAGATCCAGGTCGAGTTCAACCCCGAGGCCGTCTACAGCTACCGCCTGATCGGCTACGAGAACCGGGACATCGCCGACCGCGACTTCCGCAACGACCGGGTCGACGCCGGCGAGATCGGCGCCGGCCACACCGTGACCGCGCTGTACGACGTGGTCCTGGCCGACGGTGGCGAGGCCGAGCTGGCGACCGTGCGCCTGCGCAACAAGCAGCCGGGCGCCGACTCCCCAGCGGTGGAGTGGTCCACCCCCTTCCCCTCCGAGCTCCTGCACAGCGGCTACGCGACCGCCGGCAGCGACCTCCGGCTGGCCTATGGGGCCGCGACCTTTGCCGAGCTGCTCCGCGGCTCGCCCTACGGCGCCGAAGTGACCTACTCCCAGCTGTACGAGCTGGTCGCCGATGCGAGCCGCCGGGGCCACGCCGAGGACGCCGAGCTCCTGGCCCTCATCGCGACCGCCGGCCAGCTCAGCGGCGAGCGGGGTCCGGTCGCCTGGCGGTGATGCGTTAGGGGGGGGCATGGTCTCCCCGATCGTCCTGGCCCTCGCCCTGTTCTGTGGCAGCGAGGGCCTGGATGCTTCGGCCCCGCCCCCCGATTCCCTGGGGGAGAGCCCGACGGCGACGCCGAACAGGCTGGCCGGCGAAGCCAGCGACTACCTGCGCATGCACGCCTCGAACCCGGTGGACTGGTACCCCTGGGGAGACGAGGCCTTTGCGCGCGCCCGGGCCGAGGACAAGCCCATCTTCCTGAGCATCGGCTACGCCAGCTGCCACTGGTGCCACGTGATGGAAGAGGAGTCCTTTGCGGACCCGACCACCGCCGAGCTGATGAACCGGCTCTACGTGAGCATCAAGGTCGACCGCGAGGAGCGCCCGGACGTCGACGCCATCTACATGCGGGCCATCCACATGATGGGTCATGACGGCGGCTGGCCGGCGTCGCTGTGGCTCACACCGGACGGCGTCCCGTTCTACGTGGGCACCTACTTTCCTCCAGAGCCAGCCCGGGGTCGGCCGGGCTTCAAGGAGGTCCTGACCCGCATGGCCACCCTGTGGACCCAGGAGCGGGCGCGGGTCATGGACGTGGCGGACAAGGTGGCTGCAGGGCTCCAGACCCGGACCCAGGTCACGCTGCTCGAGGACCCGCTGCCGGACGACACGCCCCAGCGGGCCGTGCAGCAGGCCTGGCAGGGCTGGGACCCCATCCATGCGGGCTGGGGCCAGGGCACCAAGTTCCCGTCGACGCCCAAGGTCCAGTGGCTGCTCGACCACGCGGTGCTGACCGGCGACGCCGTGACGATCGGCCACGTCCGCGAGCTGCTGGACGCCATGGCGCGTCTGGGGCTTCGGGACCACGTGGGGGGCGGCTTCCACCGCTACTGCGTCGACGTGCGCTGGACCGTGCCCCACTTCGAGAAGATGCTGTACGACAACGCGCAGCTGCTGGGGCTCTATGCCCAGGCCGCGGTCGCGTTCGACGAGCCGCGCTACGCCGCCGTGGCCCGGGACACGGCGGCCTGGATGCTCCGGGAGCTCCGGGCCCCCGGCGGCGGCTTCATGGCCGCCCTGGACGCAGACGACCCCGGGGGCGAAGGGGCCTACTACACCTGGACACCGAGCGAGCTGACCACGGTGCTCGGCCAGGAGCGAGGCGATGCCTTCGCCGCCGCCTACTGGGTCACGCCCCAGGGCAACTTCGACCACGGACGCACGGTCTTGCGTCGGCTCAAGGGTGACTGGGACGATCCGGCGCTGGCCGCGGATCGGCGTGCGCTGCTTGCCGCGAGGACCAAGCGCCCCGCGCCGCCCACGGACACCCTTCAGGTGGTCGCCTGGAACGGCCTGGCCATCTCGGCGCTGGCCCGTGCCGGTCGGCTGTTGGCGCTGCCCGAGCTGATCGCCGCCGCCCGAGGCGCCGCCGAGCAAGTCCTGGCAGCCCAGAGCCCGGACGGCGGCCTGCCGCGCACCCTGGCCCCGGACAGTCCCCCCGGCGTGATCGACGACTACGCGATGGTGGCCGGGGGTTTGCTCGACCTGTACGAGGCCAGCGGCAGTCCCCGCTGGCTGCACGCGGCAGACCGGCTGGCGGCCCAGGCCGTGCGCCGCTTCCAGGACCCGGCGACCGGCGCCCTGGACCTGAGCGAGGACGGCCGGCACGACCTGATCCTCACCCACCGCCGCTACGAGGCCGGCGCCGAGCCCAGCGGGGCCGGCCGACTGCTCACCGTGCTGGAGCGCCTTCGCGGGCTGGGGTCGGCCACCGGGGCGGGGACCACGGTCGCCCGGGCCCTGGCGACCGCCGGACAGGCCCTCGCGCGGGCCCCGTCTCAAGTGCCGGACTTCGTGGCCGTGCTCCAGCGCTACCAGGTCCAGGGGCTCGACGCGGTCCTGGCGTCCACCGGCCCGGACGATCCCACCCTGGCCCCCTTCCTGGCCATCTGGGACGCCAGGGTGTTTCCCCACGGGATGCGCGTCGTGACCCAGCCCGGCCAGGACTTGAGCGCCTTCGGGGCCCTGGCGAACAAGGCCCCCAGCCCGGACGGGACCCGGGCCTATGTCTGCTGGGACGGGGTCTGCAAGCGCCCCACCGACGACCCCGAGACCTTCGCCGAACAGCTCCGCGCAGGCCCGCGATCCCGGTGATAGCGTG
Source organism: uncultured Enterobacterales bacterium (assembly GCA_964519895.1). GTDB lineage: Bacteria > Myxococcota_A > UBA796 > UBA796 > CAJQPC01 > CAYFPX01. Next base: position 24,434 of record CAZFLE010000056.1, read on the forward strand.
CGATCCCGCCCTCAGGTGACCCATGCTCCCGCTCCTCACCGTGCTCGGCCTCGCCACCCCAGCCCACGCCTTCTGCGGGACCTACGTCGGACAGGCCGGTGCCGCGCTCTACAACAACGCGAGCCAGGTCGTCCTGGTGCACCAGGAGCGCCAGACCACCCTGACCCTGGCCAACGACTTCGACGGCGACCTGGAAGACTTTGCCCTGGTGGTGCCGATCCCGAACATCGTCGAAGGCGGCGACGTCTCGGTGGTCGACCCGGAGCTCATCCAGCGCATCGACGCCTACTCGGCGCCCAGGCTGGTCCAATACACCTGTGACGACTTCAACACCGAGACGGGCACCAGCACATCGGCCACGGACAGCAGCAGCAGCCGCGGGGCCGGCGACGAAGCGTCGGGCTCGGTGACCATCGAGGCGGAGTTCTCGGTCGGCGAGTACGACCTGGTGGTGCTGTCGGCCGAGCAGAGTGCAGACCTGTTCACCTGGCTCACCGAGAGCGGCTACGCGGTGCCCGAGTCGTCCACGCCCCTGCTCCAAGAGTACATCGACGACGGCTCCTACTTCCTGGCGGCCCGGGTCGATCCGGCGGATCTGCCCGACGGCCAGACCTGGCTGAGACCCCTGCAGATCGCCTACGGCGCCCCCACGATGAACCTGCCGATCCGGCTGGGCACCCTGAACAGCCAAGGGGTCCAGGACCTGCTGATCTACGTGATCAACGACGAGTCCGACGGGGCCGCAGGCATCTCCAACTACACGGAGCACGAGCTGGAGGACGAGTGCATGGTGGACCTGGCGGACGGGGGCACCAGCAGCGACTTCGCCGACTTCTGGGAGGACACCCTCGAGGACATCCGGACCGGCTCTCCCGGCGCGCGATGGACCCGTGAATACGCCTGGGCCCCCGCGTGGTGCGACCCCTGTGCCGGCGACCCGCTCCGAGACGAGGACATCCAGGCCCTGGGCTACGACGGCAGCGCCTGGGACGCCTTCTTCACACGGCTCCACCTGCGCTACGAGGCCGACCAGGCCACCCAGGACGTGGTCATCTACGCCAGCAAGGACGAGACCCGGCTCCAGGCCCGGTTCATTCTCTACGACCCGGCGCTCGAGGACCGCTTCCCGCTGTGCGGCTCGGGCTGGGCCGACGATCCGGGCAGCTGCGACCCCGCCGACGACACCGACACCACCGACGACACCCAGGACCCCGGCACGGACGACGAGGGCGGGCGGTTCGGCTGCAACGCGGCACCGGTGCCCGCTATGATGGCCGCCGTCCTTGCCCTGTGCGCCTTGGTGACCCGGCGAAGGGACTGAGCGGCGTCCCCAGCGCCGGCCAGCTCCGCGGTCGACACCCCGGGCCTTTGGGCGAGCCAAGAGGCACGAAACCTTGATCATCACGCTGCTGTTGCTGCCAGCGCTGGCCCAGGAGGGCGAGCCCGCCCCCGCCGAGCCAGCCCCCACAGAGGCCTCGGACACCCCGACTCCGGAAGAAGCCCCGCCGGCCGACGCGCCGGAAGAAGACGCCGGCGAGGACGCGCCGCCACCCCAGACCGCCGAGCCAGAGGCGCCGGCCGAAGAAGCGGAGCCAGATGCGGAGCTGGAGCCGGAGCCGGAGCCAGAGCCAGAGCCAGAGCCAGAGCCAGAGCCAGAGCCAGAGCCAGAGCCAGAGCCGACCACAGAGGAAGTGCCCGACGCAGAGGAAGGCCCGGCCGAAGAGCCTCCTGCCGACGAAGCGGCCACCGAGGACGCCCCTGCAGAAGAGGCGGCCGCGGAAGACCTGCCCGCCCAGGACCCGCCCACCCCGGAAGCCGCTGCCCAGCAAGGGCCCGACCAGGAAGCGCCGGCCGAAGAGACCGCAGCCAGCCCCGAACCGGCCGACGACAGCCCGGCCCCCGAAGAGCCCGCCGCCCCCGAGGCACCGGCCGACGGCGAGCCAGAGGAGACCGCCAGCCCCCAGGACCAGCCGACCGAAGGCCCACCGAACCCCTTCGAGCTCGACGCCAGTGAGTTCCAGGAGGCCAGCGCGGCGGCCGCCTCCATCGCCGAAGGCGACTACGAGACCCTCGAAGGGCTGAGCCGCCGACAGGTCCGCTGGCTCAAGCCCAAGCGCTCCCGGCTGCCCCCCAATGCCCGGGCGACCACCGACTTTACCGCCTACGTCCTGGAGTGGGGCGAGGTGGAGATCGGCCCCACCGGACTGAGCGTCGGTGCCCTGCCCCGCCTGCAGATCGGCACCGTGCCTCTGCTCGACGTGCTCGGGCTCTACAACGGCTGGGCCAAGGTCAACCCGCTCCGCCTGGGCGGCTTCGACCTGGCGCTCAACGCGACGGCCTTCTACCTGCCGCTGAAGGGCTTCCAGGCCTACCTGATCTCCGGCGGTGGTCTGGCGTCGCTCCAGGTCCTGGAGCCATGGTCGGTGCACGTGGGCGCCAACTACGCGGTGGCCCACGCCGAGGGCGTCCCCGATCTCCGCGGCCTGTCGCCCTATCTGGCGTCGATCGCCGGCGAAGAGCTGGCCGAGTACAGCCTCCAAGCACTGCACGACGACCTGTACATCAACGCCGATGCCCGATTCGCATCCGTTCGGATCGCCACCGACTACCGGCTGAATCGCCGGGACTCCGTCATCGCCCAGGCCCAGGCGATGGTCTGGGCCAGCGTGGACACCGACGTCGACCTGCCGCCGATCCTGAACATGAACGAGGCCCTCGACGTGCAGTCCGAGGGCACCCTGCGGCTCCAGGACGCTTACATCATGAGCGTGGCCTACCAGGCCGCGTGGCGCCGGCTGACCGTGCGCTTCGGACTGGGCCTCTCGTCCCAGAACGCCGCGTGGCTGATCCAGACCATCAAGATCAACTACCGCTTCGGCGGAGAGACCCGGCGGACCGAGCGCCATGTCCGCGGGGACTGGCGCGGCAACAAGGACGACAAGTCCAAGAAGAGCGAGCGCCGCGAGGCCGAGGAGCGCGGCGTCTGGACGCCGGACCAGGACAACGAGATCCCGGCCGAGGAACAGGACACGGGCGACGACACCGACGACGCCAGCGACGACAGCGGCGAGGAGTAGCCCCCGTTGGTGCCCCGCCCAGACGAGCCCACCCTGCTGCGGGCGATCGCGGCCTTCCTGGACGGTGACGTGCGCGGCGCGGTCCAGGACCCAGGCCTGGGCTTCCGGCTGCGCATCGCCGCCCACCTCCTCCAGACCACAGCCGGTCAGCTCGAGGGGGCCGACGCCTTCGAGTCGGGCTCGGTGGCGGCGCTCTCCGAGCTCCTGGGTCAGCCTGTGGTGCCCGACGAGCCGCGCCGCGAAGCGCTGCTCCGACTCCAGGGCACACTCGCCAGCCGCCTGCGAGATGCCGACGTGGACCGGGCCAAGGCGCTGGCGGTGCTGACCCCGATCCTCCAGGCACAGCTGGCCGTGACCAGCCCGCGCTTCGACTGTGCCCTGGACATCGAAGGCGAGCGCTGAGCCCGAAGCATCCGGGGCCGCGCCTCTGTGAGGAGGAGCGGCCCCGGCGTCGACAACACGAGCGCTACCGGAAGAGCATCCAGCTGGTCTCGCCGTCGGGCGTGCAGCTCTCGCCAGGGTCGGTGACCGAGTAGCTGGTGATGTTGCAGACCGTGTAGTACTCGCCGTCCACGACCAGGGAGCCGTCGCCGTTGGGGCCCAGCCGCTCGCGGTCGTCGTCGGACGTGAAGTCCAGGCTCACATAGGTCCGCTCTTCGCCGCAGTCTCCGGTGGTGGTCGTCACCTCGGAGCCCTCGTCCACGCTGAGCGCCGTGAGGTCGCTGGCGAGCAGGCCCTGGCCGCCGATGCCGGACTCCATCGCGTAGATAAGCTCGTCGTGCTCGGTGACCACGAAGCCCGCGGCGTCCGAGTCTGGGTCCGCGCGCACGGTCAGGGTCACCGGCTCTCCGGAGCGGATGCCGATGGCCGGGGTGCGGTCCCAGCCGTCACTGCTGGTCCAGGAATAGCCCAGGGTCCACAGCTGTCCAGAGGCGTCGCGGACCTCGAGCAGCCGCATCGGGTCCTCGGTGCAGGGCACCAGGTTGCCCTCCATGGCCTCGGTGTTGGCGGTGTCCGAGATGGCCCGGCCGTCGATCAGCCAGGCGCCGTCCAGGGTGGTCACCAGGTCGGGATCGGTCACCGACAGACAGACCACCGAGGTGCCGTCGTAGATGCCATTGCCGGAGAAGAAGCCGTTGCCGTCGTCGACGCGGTCGACGAAGAACTGGGCCGGAGCGGTGGCAGCACCGCAGCCGGTGAGCGCCAGTGCGGCGCCGAGAGCGGCAAGCGTGGAGGTCACGTGACGCATGGAGGACTCCTGTTCAGGACGGTGTCGGCGCCCAGCGTAGCAGTGAAATCCCCCCCCTGCAGCCTGGATCCGCCCGGCGCCGGCCATCCTCGTCCAGTAGGCTGGTGCCGCCTGGGGCCCCGAGGCCCCGACCTGTTGAAGGATCTCCCGCCACCCCACACTCAGTGGCTCGGGAAACCCAGGAACCGGCGGAGTTCATGAACGGACCACGACCCGACCAGACCGACCTCATCGCGGCCCTCCGTGCCGGCGAGCCCCAGGCCCTGGACCGGTTCTACCGGGAGCACGCCAGCCAGGTGCTCGCCTGGGTGATCCGCCTGGGCGGTCACCGCCTGGACAGCGAGGACACGGCCCACGAGGTCTTCATGGTGGCCCTACGCCGCATGAGCAGCTTTCGAGGCGAGTCAGCGCTGACCACCTGGCTGTACGGCATCACACGGAACGTGGTGAACAACGCCCGCCGCAAGGCCGCCTTGCGCCGCTTCATCGGCATGGACGACGTGCCCGAGCCGGTGTCCAGCACGCCCGGCGCCGACGAGCACCTCGATCAGATGCGGCGGCGCCAGCTCGTCCAGGTGGCGCTGCAGCGGCTGAATGTGCGCCAGCGCGAGGTCCTGGTGCTGGCCGATCTCGAGGGCCGGAGCGCCCCCGAGGTCTCCGAGATGATCGGCGTCCCCGTGGGCACGGTCTACAGCCGCCTGCACCACGCCCGCAAGGCCTTCTCGCGGGCCCTGACCGCCGTGGGCCAGGACCCTTCTGAGCGCCTGGGGGCCAGCCCCTTGGGCAAGGTGATGGGCGCATGACCGTCTGGTGGCGCTGGATGCGGGATGCCTTGTCCCCGACCGCCGACGAGGTCGAGCGGCTGATCGATCCCGGTCCGGAGGGCTGGCGGCAGCACTCCGCCGCGGCCACGGTGCCGACCGAGCTGGAGATCGCACGGCTGGCGCAGCCCGTGTCCGCCGACACGATGGCGGCCTGTCGAACCGCGACGGCGCCCAGTGACATCGAGGTGAACCGCCTGCTGGTCGGGCTGCGCGACCCCCAGCGCTCCTCCTCACCCGGGCTGGGCTGGACCCGACCGCTCGCCCTGGCCGGTGCGGCGCTGGCCGTGGCCGCGGTGAGCCTGATCCCACCGTCGACCGATCCCCTCGTGACGACCCTGGAGACCAGCTCCTGGTCCGCCGGACAGCCCGTGGCGCTCAACGCGGCGATCACGGTGGATGGATCGGCCACGGTCCAGGTCACCCGCACGGCCCAGGCCACGACCCGGGTCGACCTCCAGGACGGTGCGGCCTGGTTCGAGGTCGATCCTCACGGAGACCCCACCCTGCGGGATCTGCTCGTGGTCGCCGGCGACGTCAAGGTGCGAGTCCAGGGCACGCGCTTCCAGGTCCGCCGACAGGCCGATCGGATCGCCGTCGAGGTCGCCCGGGGCAAGGTCCAGGTCGCGTCCAACGACGACGTGTTCTTCCTCACCGCCGGACAGAAGTGGCAGGCCACCCCCGACGTGGGCGACGGCCCGCTGGCCCAGGTCCGCCAGCTCGCCGAGGACCTGTTGCCCGAGCTGCCAGCGCCCGCGGTCAAGTTGCCTGAGCCGCCGGTCTTCGCGCCGGCACCGTCCCCCGACAAGCCCCTCGACGCGGTGGTGCCAAGGCTCGACGTGGCGCTGCCCGCTCACGAGGAAGCCCTGCCAGCGCCGACCACACGCGTCGATCCCCCCGAGCCAGCCCCAGCGCCGCTTCAGCTGGTGGTGGACGGCCAGGACCCGGCCAAGGACCAGTGGGCCATCATCCAGAAGCAGATCCGCCTGGGCGAGGCCCAGGTCTTGTCCGCCCTGGACCGCTTCCTGGAGCAGCACGGCCAGACCCAGTACGCCGAAGTCGCCCGCATCGAGCGGCTCCAGCTGCTCATCGAGCGCCGTCCAGCGGTCGAGGCCCTGGGCGAGCTGGATCGCTGGATCGCCGCCTACCCGGACTCGACCCGTCAGGTCCAGGTGCACGGGCTGCGGGCCGGGCTGGCCCTCGATCAACTCCAGGACTGCACAGCGGCAGAGCCGTCCCTGGACGTGGTGTCGTCCCGCGGCGCCGGCGAAGACGCCGCCACCGCGTCGGCGTGGCTCGGCAGCTGCGCGCTCCAGGACGGCGACGACGCCCAGGCCATCGCGGCCTTCGAGCGGGCCCTGGACCAGGGCCTGCCGCCAGAGCTGGAGAGCCGGGTCAAGGACGACCTGCGCGAGGCCAGGCGGCGCCAGCGGCGCTGAGCCCCGGGCCGGACGGGCAGCCTCGAATTACCGGGTGCCGCCCCGCCCGAGGCCGCCGTGAAGCTGGGCTTGACACTGGTGCACCGCATCGACGGGCTCAGCGAGCGCCTGGGCCGCGCGGTCAGCTGGCTGGCCCTGGCCATGGTGCTCGTCGGAGCGTACAACGCCATCGTGCGGTACCTGGGGCGCTTCGCCGGCTGGAACCTCAGCTCCAACGCCTACATCGAAGCCCAGTGGTACATGTTCAGCGCCCTGTTCCTGCTGGGCGCCAGCTACACCCTCAAGCAGGACCGCCACGTCCGGGTCGACGTGCTCTACGCCCGGCTGTCCCCTCGCGGGAGAGCCAGGCTGGACCTGGCAGGGGCCCTGGTCTTCCTGATCCCCTTCTGCCTGTTCTGCCTGTGGGTCTCCTGGCCCAGCGTGCGCAATAGCTGGGAGGTGCTGGAGCTGTCTCCGGACCCCGGCGGCCTGCCCCGCTACCCGATCAAGACCCTGATCCTGGTGAGCTGGGGCCTGGTCCTGCTCCAGGGCGTCGCAGAGGTCCTGCGAAACGTCGCCCGCCTGCGGGGTCACCTGCCCCTGGCGGACACTCCCAGCTCTCCGGACCCGCACTGATGGACGACTGGCTCGCACCGGTCATGTTCGCGGTGGCCCTGGGGTTGATCTTCACGGGCTACCCGGTCGCCTTCTCCCTGGGGGGGACCGCCCTGGCTTTTGCCTTTGTGGGGGTGCAGCTCGGCTACTTCGACTGGGCCCTGATGTTCGCCATGCCCGAGCGGACCTTTGGCATCATGGCCAACTACACGCTCCTGGCCGTGCCCTTCTTCATCTTCATGGGCACCATGCTGGAGCGATCGCGCCTGGCCGAGGACCTGCTCCGGACCATCGGCATGCTCTTTGGCGCCGCCCGCGGCGGGCTGGCACTGGCCGTGGTGTTCGTGGGGGCGCTCCTGGCGGCGGCCACCGGGGTCGTCGGGGCCAGCGTCGTGGCCATGGGCGCCATCAGCCTGCCGGTCATGCTGCGCTACGGCTACGACCAGAAGCTGGCGACGGGGATCATCGCCGCGTCGGGCACCTTGGGCCAGATCATCCCCCCCAGCGTGGTGCTCGTCGTGCTCGCAGACCAGATGGGCATCTCGGTGGGCGACCTGTTCCTGGGGGCGCTCATCCCCGGGGTGATGCTGGCCTGCATGTACGGCCTGTACGTGGTGCTGGTGGCATGGATCCAGCCCCACAAGGCACCCGCTCTGCCCGCCAGCGAGCGCACGCTCTCGGGAGGCGCCCTGGCCCGCCAGGTGCTCCTGGTCATGGTGCCACCGCTGGTGTTGATCCTTTTGGTGCTCGGCAGCATCTTCGTGGGGGTCGCCACGCCCACCGAAGCCGGGGCGCTGGGCGCCGTGGGGGCCATCGTGCTCGCCCTCGTGAACCGCCGCCTGACCCTGTCCGCGCTGCAGGAGACCATGCAGGAGACGACCCGGCTGACCAGCATGGTGATCTTCCTGCTGCTCGGGTCGACGGCCTTCGCCCTGGTGTTCCGGGGACTCTACGGGGACATCTGGATCGAGGAGCTGCTCACCGGCCTGCCGGGGGGCAAGTTCGGGCTGCTGCTGGTGGCGAACCTGGCGATCTTCGTCCTGGGCTTCTTCATCGACTTCTTCGAGATCGCCTTCATCATCCTGCCGCTCATCGTGCCGGCGGCCACGATCCTGGGCATCGACCTGGTCTGGTTCGGCGTGATGATCGGCATGAACCTCCAGACATCCTTCCTGACCCCGCCGTTCGGCTTCGCCCTGTTCTACCTGCGCGGCGTGTGTCCTCCCGAGGTGGAGACCATGTCGATCTACAAGGGCGCTCTGCCATTCATCGGCATCCAGCTGCTGGGCCTGATCCTCATCTGTGTCTTCCCCCAGCTCGTCACGGTCTTGATCCCGTAAAGTGCCGTGCGAGCCGACTTGTCGCGAGGTAGGTGCACGCGCCCTGAGGGGGTGACGTGACAAGACTCGAGGCAACCCTGGCGCTCGCATTCCTGGTGGGCACGCCCCTGGGATGCGTGGAGCCCCCGGAGATCCTCGCCCACGAAGACCTGGTGGTCGTGTCGATCAACCCACCAGATGGCTCGGCGGCCGTGCCCGTCGACGTCGCCCCAAAGGTCGTCTTCAGCATCGACATCCCCCGCGAAGTGCCGATCGAGGTGGTGCTCCACCGCGGTGCGATCGCCACCGAGCTGACCTGTGGCCCGTCCGGTGACCCGACGGTCCTGGACTGCCCCCTGCTCGAGGACCTGCGCCCGGACGCCTGGTACCGGATCTCCGTCGACATCCACGTCGACGGCGAGCTTGACGCCGAGTCCATCTGGACCACCGGGGACCCCAACGGGCTGACCTTTGACGTGGGACCCGATCTGGCCGTCGAGCAGCTGGGCGGCAACGAGAGCGCAGTCACCCTGCTCGAGGATCTGCTGCTGAGTGGCGACGACCACCTGGTGCTCGTGCTGGACCGGTTCTCGCCCGGTCACCACAGCCTGCCGTGGGAGGGCAACTACCTCCTGGGCAACGCCCAGGTCCGCGAGAACAAGAAGACCGGCGAGCTCGAAGCCGACATCGACGACGACTCCGGGCTCACCATCTCGACCCACGGCACCTTGCAGAGCGACGGCCACTTCACCGCCGAGGCCGACTACGCGGCCCTGCCGGTCAGCGTCGACGGCGACGACATCCAGCTGCTGCTCGAGGACGTGTGGCTGACCGGCCACATCCCCATCAGCGAGCACGAGTACGAGCGGGTCCAGGACGTGCACCTGTCCGCGGCCGTCTCCAAGGAAGCCCTCGACGAGCTGGCCCAGGCCGTGCCGGAGTGGGCCCAGGTCATCGCCGACGTGACCGGCCTGATCGATCTCGACGTGGACCTGGACGGCGACGGCATCGACGACGCCGCGTCCTTTGCCATCAGCTCCAGCGGTGAGCGGGTAGCGCTCGCCGAGTGACTCAGGCCCCAGCCCACGCATGGCTGGTGTAGGCCAGCTCGGCGGTGCTCATCCAGCGGTTGGAGGCCTTTCGGAACTGGGACCAGTGGTCGTAGATCTCCCGGTAGCCCGGGTCGGCGGCGGCCTGCTCCTCGAGCAGCGCCTGGGCTTCCCGGGCCGCTGCGGCCATCACGTCGTCGCTGAAGCGCCGCATGTCCACCCCTGACGCCAGGATGCGCTCCAGGGCAGCGGGGTTCCGGGCGTCGTAGCGGGCCTGCATGACCGTCGCCGAGTCCTGGGCCGCAGCCTGGAAGATGGCCTGGTAGCTGGGGGAGAGCTTGCCCCACGCGTCCTGGTTCACGTAGAAGGACAGCGACGGACCGGGCTCCCACCACCCCGGGTAGTAGTAGAGCTTGGCGACCTTGTGGAAGCCGAGCTTCTCGTCGTCGTAGGGTCCGACCCACTCGGTCGCGTCGATCGCGCCGCGCTCCAGCGCCGGGTAGATGTCTCCGCCCGCCAGGACCTGGACCGTGGCGCCCAGCCGGCTCATGACCTGGCCGCCCAGGCCCGGGATGCGCATCTTGAGGCCGTTGAGGTCCTGGGCCGAATTGATCTCGCGCTTGAACCAGCCGCCCATCTGGGCCCCGGTGTTGCCCGCCGGGAAGTTGACGATGGAGAAGTCGGCAAAGGCCTTGCGCAGGAGCTCCAGGCCGCCGCTCTCCTGGAGCCACGCCGTCTGCTGGCGGGCGGTGAGCCCGAAGGGCACGCAGGTGTCGAAGGCCAGGGCCGGGTTCTTGCCCGTGTAGTAGTAGCTGCAGGTCTGGCCCAGCTGGACGGTGCCCTGCTGGACCGCGTCCATGACCTGGAGTCCGGGCACGATCTCGCCCGCCGGGTAGCTCCGGATCGTGAAGTCCCCATCGGTCATGGCCATGACCCGCTCGGCCAGGACCTCGGCGCCCCCGTAGATCGTGTCCAGGCCCCGGGGGAAGCTCGATGCCAGGCGCCAGACCACCTTCTTGCGGGTCTGGACCGCGGGGCCCTGCTGGGCGTTCGTGCAGCCGGCGATGCCAGCGGTTCCGAGCAGGCTCGTGGACAGGAAGGCGCGGCGCTTCATGACGGACCCCGTGGGTATGGGCCGGTCCCTAACCGCTGTTCAATCCAGGTAGGTCCACGCGCTCACGGCGGTGTAGTCCAGGGTCATCGAGATCTGCTGGCACACGCCCTCTGCGTCGGGGTCGAGGTCACTGGACGCGTAGATGTAGGACAGGAAGAACTCGTAGACCTCGGGGTCGATCTGTTCCTGGTTGGTCGCGTCGAGCAGGAACGGCACCGCCACACCGCCCGCAAAGGTTCCCGCCAGGCGTCCGTCGTCGCCCAACTCGGCGCGCAGGCGCGCGTCGGCCAGGGCCAGTCGCAGGTCGCCGTCGAACACCGGGAACGGGATGTCCAGCGCAAAGGGCGATGAGTCCACGACCCCTTCGACCAGCGTGAGCGCGTCGAAGACCTGGGGCGGGTGGTCCGGGTGCCAGTCGAAGGTCTGGCCCGGCAGCAGTCGATCGTCGCCGCCCACGAGCGGCTCACCCTGTGCCTGGCCGAAGCGCAGCGAGACGCAGTCGTCGCTCGTCGGGTCGTCGACCCCCGCCAGCTCGAGGAGCAGCAACAGGCCGCCGGCGTTGATCTCGTTCTGCAGGGCCGGCTCCAAGGCCCCCGTCTCGGACTCGGCCATCAGGGGGATCAGCGGTGCCAGGCCGTTGTCGATGCCGGGGGTCCCGTCCGGGTGGGCGAAGTCCGCGATGCCGCAGGTCTGGTCGTCGTCGGCAGCGCTCACCCGACTGTCCAGGTCGAAGCCCCGGGAGACCCCCTCGGTCTCCCGGGTCAGGGTGAGGGTGGTGAAGACCCAGCTCAGGACGTCGCCGCTGTCCGCGCAGCTCGGCTCCGGCGTCGTGCCGGGGTCGACGCTGCCAGCACAGCCGAGCAGGATCCAGGTGATCACGCCCTTCGGTGTACCACCCTCACAGGGGCGGCAGCGCCCGCAGCCGAACGGTGCCCGGGTGGTCTGGGGGCAGGTCGGCGACGCGCCCCTCGGCCTCCAGTCGAGCCAGCGCGTAGAGTCCGGCGACCCGGTCCAGGCCCGTCGGCCCCTCCGCAGCCAGGGTCAGCAACCCGTCGAGCGCGTCGGTCCGCCCTGCCCGAGCGAGCTCCAGCGCGGCCAGCCCGGCGAGTCCCGGTTGCTGCCACGTGTCGCCCGGCACGGCCTCGCCCGCGCGAAGCCGGGCCGCCAGCCCCCCTGTCGGGCTCAGCTCGCCCACCGCGCCTGGGCCGGTGCGCACGACCCGCTCGGCCTCCAGCGCGGCCGAGCGCTCTCGGGCCACCCAGCCACTGGGCAGCTGGGCACCTGGGTCCACGCAGCTCGGGCAACGGGCCTCCAAGGGGACCCGACTCACCCTCAGGGCACTTGCTGCAGCCCTGGCCTGGCCCTCGGCCTGGTCCGGGTCGTCCGGTGGCGGCAGGTCGAGCAGCAGAGACAGGGACCAGGCCGACAGGGTCAGCACCTCTGGGGTCAGCAGTGCTGCAGGAGCCCGGGCGAGCCAGCTCGCCGCGGCCACGTGGCGTCCCGGCGGGCCCTGGAGCCAGCTGCGATTGCCCAGGGCATGGGCCCAGATCGGACCGACCCGCGCGTCTGCGATCGGCAGGGCGATCAGTGTGCGCCGCACCGCCTCGCAGTCCGGCGCCCAGAGCCGCTCCGGAGAGACCGGCGCCGCCAGGCAGCGATCCCACGAGTGCCGGTCCGGCAGGCCCCGGAGCAACGGCGCTCCGGCCGGCTCCGACGCCCCGGCGACCCGGGCCTCCAGCCGCTGCGCGGCGTCGGTCCAGACCGCGGCGTAGGCACGCTCGGCGTCGACCCGGCCCTGCTCCACCGCGACGCCCCAGGCCAGGGCAGCGACGACCAGGACCACCGCGGACCAGGGAGGGAGGGCGCTCACGCCCCTATGATAGCGACGCCGTGAAGCTCCCCGACGAGGCGACCGAGCGCTGGTGGTGGACCCTCGGGGCCATCGCCGTGCTCCTGGTCGGGGCGGGCCCGGCGACCGTCAGCCCAGACGGCTGGGACGTGCTGGCCCAGGCGGCGGGCTGGCTCGAAGGCCGCGGTGCACCAGAGGTCACGGCCCGCTGGCCACCGCTGTGGACCGCACTGATGGTGCCCGCCGTGGCTCTGGACCACGTGCATGCCTGGGGGCGGGCGCTGAACCTGGTGCTGGCCGGCGCGGTCGCCTGGCCTGTGTTCACGCTGACCCGTGACCTGGCGGGAGCCGCCGCAGCGCGGGCGGCGGTCTGCCTGTGGTGCCTGCTCCCCGGCGTGCGCCACTTGGCCGTGATCCTGGACGCGCGGCCGCTGGCCTGGGCCCTGATCGCCTTCACCGTGCTCTGGGCGGTCCAGAACCACCGGGGGGAGCGGCCGGCCGCGTGGATGTGGATCGGCGCCGCGCTCGCGCCTCTGGCCCGCCCCGAGGGCATCCTGCTGCCGGTCCTGCTCGGCACTGCGGGCCTGCTGCTTGGACGGGGGTGGCGCTGGAGCCTGCTGCCCGCGGCGGCTGCGCTGTTGCCCAAGGTCGTCCTGGCGCCGGGTGTGCGTGGCTTCATCGACGTCGAGGCCTTCTTCGGGACCTGGCTGGAGCTCTGGCAGCGGCCGGACCAATACGCGCTGCTGGGTCCCACCACGGTCGAGACCCCCTTCCGCCGCTTCCTGGCCCAAGCGGTGGCCGCGGGCCTGGAGACACCTCCCCGGGAATTCGGCGCTCTGGTCCGCGCCCTGCCCGGGGGGCTGGTCTTCCTGGTGACGGGCTTGGTCCAGGCCGTGGGCACGGTCCTGCTCCTCGGCGCTGGGGCCGGCCTGGTGCGGGGGTGGGCCCGGGGTTCGAGGCCGCTGCGCCTGGCGGCGCTGGCCTGGCTGGGCACTGTGGTGCTGATCGGCCTGGCGCCGATGTCCAGAGGCCAGGGCACCCCCGCCACCAACTTCCTCTTCCTGGTCCCGGGGGCCCTGGTGCTGGGGCTCTGGGGCCTGGGCTCGCTGACTCGGGGTCGGCCAGCGCTGTGGGCGGCGCTGGTGGCCGTGGTGCTGGCCGAGGTCCACCTGTCGCCTCTGAGGGTGGCGCCGGCGGCTTTTGTCGAAGGGGGCCCCGCGGCGGCCCTGGCCGTCGCTCGGCTGGCCCAAGAGCCACCACCCCTGGGCCGTGTGGCCAGCACTCTGACCGGCAAGTCGGTGGTGCTCCGGGCCGGCCTGACCCACGAGCCGCTGCCGACCCCCTGGGAACACTGGCGCCCCGAGCCTGGACTGGCTGCGTTGGTCACGATGGCCGACGCCCACGGCGAGGACGGCGGCCGCACCCTGGCCCTGATCGACGATCCGCGCTGGCGCCTGGTCTGGGTCGCGTCCGACGACACCCTGCGGGCGTGGGCTCAGCTCGCCGACGGGACCTGGAAGCCCTTCGCCGACGTGGAGGGTCCCTGGTTCGCACTGTGGGTCTACGAGGGGTAGGCTGGTCGACGATGCGCGTGCTGCTCCATCGGCCGGCCAACCCGTACCACGCCACCCCGTTCTCCGAGAAGGCGCCGCCGCTCGGTGCCATGTCGCTGGCGGGGTACGTGCGCCACCTGGGCGACTGCGAGGTGCGGCTGCTCGACGGCGCCGAAGGCGACGGGCCCCGAGCGCTGGCCCGGACCTGCCGGGACTGGCGGCCCGACGTGGTGGGCATCTCCGCCATGACCGCCACCGCCTACGACGGCCTGGTCTGCGCGTCGGTGGTCCGGGAGCACGCGCCCGACGCCTGGGTGATCGGCGGCGGGATCCACTACACCGCCGAGCCCGAAGAGACCCTGCGGCTGTGTGCCGACATGGACGCTGTCGGGCTGGGCGAAGGCGAACAGACCCTGCTCGAGGCGGCCCAGGCGCTGGAGGACTGTGGGGGTCGCCGCGGGGACTGGCGCGCTGCCCTGAGAGCCGTGCCCGGACTCTGCTGGCTCGAAGGCGAGGGCCCGACCCTGGTCGACGGGGTGCACCCCGCCCCGGAGAGACCGGTGCACTTCACGCCGCCCAGGCCTCTGATCAAGGACCTGGAGCGGTTGCCGATGCCGGCCTACGACCTCCACCGGCCCGAGCGCTACCGAATGTGGCCCTGGCGCTGGCGGGACATGAGTCTGATCGAGGGCTCCAGGGGCTGCCCCTACCGCTGCACCTACTGCCACAACAGCCAGTTCTGGGAGTACAAGTGGCGCCCGCGGCCCGTGGAGGCCGTGCTCGACGAGATCGAGGTGCTGACCACCAAGCTCGGCCACACCAACCTGTTCTTCGTCGACGACTCGTGGGCCACGAGCCGCAAGCGCAACATCGAATTCTGCGAGGGCATGCTCCGGCGCGGCCTGAAGGCGCACCTGTGGGCCCAGTGCCGCGTCGACGACCTGTACCGGGACCGCGACCTGTTCCCACTGATGGCGCGGGCCGGGTTCTACGGCCTGCTCATCGGGTTCGAGTCGCCGGACGCAGACGCCCTGGCCCGCTGGGACAAGCGCGTCGGCCCGGACAAGGCCTACGCGCTGGCCCCGGACCTGACCCGCCACTTCCGCTGCATCATGGGCACCTTCCTGGTGGGGGACCTGGAGACGCGTCCCGAGAGCTTCGACGCCGTGAGCACCTACGCCGACACTCTGGGCGTGGACATCATGTTGATGATCCCCTTCAACCCAGTGCCGGTCACCGTCCCGATCTGGCAGGAGTACGCCGACGTCGACGAGCTGGAGATCGTGTGGGACTACGACCTGGCAGGGAGCTACCGCGGAGGCATCAACACCCGCCACCTCTCCCGCCGCCAGGTCCTGAAGCACAACCAGGAACACATGCTCCGGTTCTACCTGGACCCCAAGCACGCCGGACACGCCCTGCGTTCCGGCCGGCACACTCGCCGGCACTACTTCCACATGTTGTTCTCGGCAGGGGTCGACGCAGGGGCCAGCGCGGTTCGGCAGCGGACCCGCCCGCGGGATCCCCGCCCCCTGGCGCGGCTGCGCGAGGACTATCGCCAGCGTCACCTGGCCCTGGCCGCTCATCGCTTCGCCCAGGAGCGTGCGTCTCGCGGTGTCGCCTGACCATGGACGGCACGGGGTGCGCCCGGTAGGCTGCGCCCACACGAGACGGAGGAACCCATGAAGACTTGGACCCTCGCCGGCCTGCTCGCCGGTGGTTTGTTGACCCTCGGACCCGGCTGCGGAGACGACACGACCACGGACAGCGGCAACACGACCGCGGACGCCGATGCCGACACCGACACCGACACCGACACCGACACCGACACAGACACGGACACGGACGCCGATGGCGACGCCGACGCCGACGCCGACGCCGACGCCGATGCGGACGCCGATGCGGACGCCGACGCCGATGCGGACGCCGACGCCGATGGGGATGCGGACGCCGATGCGGACGCCGACGCCGATGCGGACGCCGACACCGACACCGATCCGACCGGACTCGATGCCTTCTTCAATGGGGACTACGAAGGCGAGCTGAGCCTGGCCGTGACCGACCCCTCCAGCGGCGCCACCGACGTGTGCCTGGGTACCTTCGTCCTCCTCACGGATCACATCAACTCCCCCGAGTTGACCGGCGACACGACCTGCAAGTTCCAGGGGGACTTCGCCAGCTACTACTCGGGCGACGTGTTGTCCCTGCTCGAGGCCGAGCTCGAGGAAGATGGCTCCTTCACGGGCGTGCTGGACTACACCAGCTCTGGCTCCTCGGGCGCCCTGGACTTCACCGGCACCATCACCGAGGAGACCGGAGATGGCGGACCGACGCTGGTGTTCGAGGCCACGGTCGCCGAGGGTCAGATCAGCCTGGGCGGCGGTGCCATCACCTTGGACGCCTCCGGCACCATGACGGGCGAGCGCACGGGCACGATCGGCAAGATGTGAGCCCGGCCACCGCCCGCGACGCCGCGCTGGTCCTTGGGGACTCGCGACTGTCGTGGGTGGCGCCAGACGCCGAGCAGGGGTTGCTCTTCCGAGCGGGGGCGGACCTGGGCCTTCGGCCCCTCGCGGGCAGAGCGCTGCTCCATGTGGTGGCGGCCGAGTCCCCGAACGCAGCCCATCGTCGGGATCTCCAGCGGGCAATAGAGACCCTGCGGGCCCGCTGGTTGGGGCCGGTGGCCCTGCTCCTGGAGCCGCGCCCGGACCTTCCTCTGAACCCGGCGGGCGCGCTGCTGCTGGGCCGTGCTCTGGCAGCGCCGGACCTGCTGGGTCCTGTCTCCGTGCTCCGCTGCCCGGACGTCCCCTGGCCCCTCGCCCGAGGCGTGGCGCGGATCCTCAGGCTGGCGCGCCTGCCAGCGTGCGTCGTCACGCAGGCTCAGCTGCCCCCGGAGCTCAGCCAGGCGGTGGCGGCGGCTCCCCCTGGGCGGTGAAGTCTCCTGTGAGCGTCCAAGTCTCGAGCACCGCACCCGTCTCGGAGTCCAGCAGCTCGTAGACCGTCTCGGCGATGGTCCCGGTCACGGACAGATCTGCGGCGATGACCCCGTCGAAGGCCGCGTCTTCGATCACGTGCACCGAGACCGTGCCGGCCAGCGCACCGCCGGCCCCGATCCCCCCGACCAGCCCGCCTGCAGGGTCCAGGCTCCGGCTGGCCAGCTCGCCCAGGAACTCGCACTGGAAGCCCCCCTGCACCTGCACCGTCTTGAAGTGGGCCAGCTTGAAGTCCAGCGGCCCCTCACACGAGTCCGTCAGCGGCGGGTCCGCCAGCGACAGGGTCAGCCGCACGGTGCCCTCGTAGCCGCCGTCGAACGCCACCGGCGTGCCCGAGTCCGGCGGTGGCGGCCGCGAGTCCTGGGTGTCGGTGGCTGGTGTACCGGTGTCGGTGACCGTGGTGGCCGTGCCCGTGTCAGCCACGCTGTCGGTCGGGGCGGTCGTGTCATCACCCCCGCAGCCGAGGAGCCCGAGGAGCAGCAAGGTCATCGACCATTCCCGTTGGGTTCTGCTGAGACAAAACCCAAGGGGAATGGTGGCTTTGGCGGGACTCGAACCTGCGACAACACGGGTATGAACCGTGCGCTCTAACCAACTGAGCTACAAAGCCAGACCGCCGGCAGGTAACCCTTGGACCGGCACCGGTGCAAGACACCGCATCCCCCGTGGCTCAGCCGGAGTCGGCCGGCCGCCAGGCCGTGTGCCGACGCAGGCGGCGGCCT
>CAZFLE010000057.1:0-40963 GCA_964519895.1 uncultured Enterobacterales bacterium
CTTCAGCACAGTCACAACAGCAGGACGGACGATTGCGTCGCCATCCTCCGATCAATTTCGGTGACCCGGCCGATGATCCGGCCGATCACTCGTCGATCACCACCCAGACCGGCCGCAGGCCCACCTCGACTGTCAGCTCGCCGTCGACCTGGCCCAGGTCTGTGTCGTGCCAGGTGACCCCCGCCACGGCGCCGGTCTCCCCGTCGGGCACCGCCGCCAGCAGCTGGACCTGTCCCGCGACGCCGGTCAGGGTGAAGGTCGCCGGTCCCGGGTCGAGCGCACCGCCAGGGGCGTAGTCGGGAAGCGACGCCGGGTCCCAGGTCAGCAGGCTGAGGGCGCCTGCGGGGGTCGGGGCGGTCCAGCCGAAGCGCCCGGACTCGGGCTCTTCGAGCAGCACCTGGGTGGCTCCCAGGTCGGCATCGGCGAGCAGGTCTGTCATGCGCTGGTAGCTCCACCAGCTCAGGTTCGGCTCGGCCGTGTCGCTGTCCAGCAGGCCGTAGCCGTAGAAGTTCGGGGACTCCGGGCCGGGGCCGTGCACGCCCAGGAGCAGGACGGCCGGCGCTCCGTGGGCCGCTGCCATGAGCTGTGTGGACACCACCTGGCGGGCCTGGGAGAGCTGGCTGCTGTTGGTCTCGACCGCGCCCTCGCTCGACGGCTGGGGCAGGGAACCGAAGCCAGCCTCGGTGATCCAGAACCCGCCGTCCCCGACCACGGCCTCCAGGTCCTGGAAGAAGCCCAGCACGCCGCCCAGGTCGATGGGCTGGGGGTAGATGTGCACCGCCAGCTCGTCGAAGTCCGTCGACGTGACCGTGTCCTCGAAGAAGGTCCACCGGCCCGGGTCCGTGCTCGCGCCCCAGCTCAGGCCGCCGTAGAGCAAGAGTCCGTCGGGATCGGCGGTCTGCACGGCGTCTTGGGCCAGGGTCAGGAAGTCCCGGTAGCAGGCGGCGTCGCACCAGTCGGGCAGCACGTCGGCGTAGAGATCCGGCTCGTTGCCGGCCATCCACCGGTGGATCGGGCACGCGCGGATGGCGTCGGCGACCGATGCGGTGGGCACCGCCGAGTCCGGGTCGACCCGAAAGACGTCGTCGCCGTCGTAGCGCTCGACCGTGTCGATCATGGCAGCGCGCCAGGCTTCCGCGTCGGGCATGAAGGCTGCGGCGGAGGCCTCGTACCAGGGCGTGCCGATGACCGTGGGGAGCAGGGTGATGCCCTCGTCACAGGCCAGCTCGACCAGGGCGTCGGTCCACCGGAAGTCGAAGCCACCGCCGTCGCGATCCGGGTCGACCGCGTGCCAGGAGAAGCTGAACAACCCGTCTTCCTGGTGGATGCGACTCAGGCCCATGCCCAGCTCGAGCATCTCGGGCAGGGGCTCGCCGGCGATCCAGGCCAGGGCTTCGTCCAGGGACTCGGTGTGGCTCCGGTTGCGGTTCAGGCCGTTGTACAGACCAAAGGCACTGGTCGCGGGCTCGGGCTCGGGCAGGGCGACGGTGGGGTCGCCGGTGTCGACCGTCGCAGGTCGACACCCGGCCGACGCCCCCAGCAGCCCCACCAGGGCCCAGGCCCTCAAGGCACCGGGCACACCTGCTCCATCAACGCCAGCGACACCGCGGTGCCCTCGGGCCAGGCCATGACGTCGTGGCCCACTTCGGCCAGCGAAGCGTCGTAGCCGCGCCCTTCGACCGCGTCCCAGGGCTCGCAGGAGAAGGCGCCGCAGGACCCGGGGTAGCCGTCACAGCCCAGGAAGACCGCAGTGCCCACATCGCAGAAGCCCTGGCGCAGAGCCAGGCCGTCCCGACCGGGGGCCTCTGCCATGGCCGGGCAGGGGGTCAAGCCGACCTCGATGCCGTTGATCCACTGCATCAGGTGCTTCCAGGACGAGCTCACGTCGGCCCCGCCCATCGCGATGCCCACCTCCAGGTCGAGCACGTCGAGCCCGGGGGCGCACTGGAGGCTGTCCTCGACGAACACGGGGTTCGCGACGTGGTTGCGGCAGTCGTCGAACTCCTCGGGGCAGTCGGGCTGGGTCTCGCGGGCGTCGGGGGTGCAGGACCGGGTGTCCTCGTAGCGGTGCACCGCGTCCTCGAGACTGCCGCCCTCCCACCAGTCGGGGATGGAGCCCGCGGGCTCATCGACGCCGCAGTACCAGGGCATGTAGGACCAGATCGGGCCCCCGGTGAACAGGACGCCCTGGAACAACTCGGCGGCGCCGGCCATGGACATCGTGGCCACCATTCGGCCGCTGCCGCCGGAGTGGCCGTGGGCGCAGACCGGCCCTGTGGCCGACGCCGCGATCCAGTCGTAGATGACGCGGGTGCGGACAGCGACCCCGGGCAGGCCGGCGCCCTCGAGGTTGGCCGCCCAGCCCTTGCCGATGACGTCGTCGGCCTCGACCGTCTTGTGCACGAAGTCCTCGACCGACGACCGGAGCCCGTCGCAGTGGGGCTGGTCCTTCCACTCCCCGGGGCAGTGCCAGGCCACCTCGACCGTGCGGTAGCCGGCGTCGTTCAAGGCCTGGATGTAGTCGTCCAGCCGGTACTCCCCTTCGGGCTGGACCCATCCCGGAGGCGACGTCAGGGTGGTGGCTGCCCCCCCGGTCTCGACGATCACGACGGGGGCGTTTCTCGCCCCCGACGTGGGGGCTCGGTCGACCAGCAGGACCCGCACGGTGGCGCCGGTGCCCGACACCCGGGCCAGCACCAAGGAGCAGCCTTCGACCGTGTCCCAGACGCCGTCGAGATCGTGGTCGGACTCGCACGGGGCCGTGGTCTCGACCGCAAAGGGTGGGGTCTCGGAGGGCGGCTGGGTGTCGTGGGTGTCGTGGGTGTCGGCGGTGCCCGGGCTGTCGGTCGGCGAGGTCGAAGGGGAGTCGGCCGGGGTGGCCGAGTCGCTGGCGACCGGGCGGCACCCGAGGATCCAGAGCGCGAGCAGGGTGGCGGTCGCGGCGCGGCGGGCAAGGTCCGCAGTCATGGGCCAGCGGGCTCGGCTTCGGGTTCGGCCCACCAGTACCCCGCCTGCTGGAGCGACCGCTTGAGTTTCTCGGTCGCCCCCGGCGGCACCCGGCTGCGGTCCTTGGCCCCCGACGACCGCCGGTCGGGCCAGTCGGCGACGCGCGCTTGGAGGGGTGCGACGGCAGCGGGGTCGGTGTCCATCAGCGGGGCGCCGCCCTGGTGGGGCTCGCGGCCTTGGGTGTACAGCTGCCAGATCGGGTCCTGGTCCGGCCGCAGCTCCCCGTGGAGGGTGTGGTCCGGACCGCGGACCCAGTAGTGGCTCTCGGCCGCGGCAGCGACGACATCGTGGCCCGGGTGCGCCAGGCCCGGGCCCAGGCTCTGGCCCTGGATGTCCGCCAGCGGCCGGATCCCGGCGAGCTCCAGCAGGGTCGGCGTCAGGTCCAGCTGGGTGGCCAGGCCGGTGTGCCGGCGCGGCGGGGCCTCGCTCCCGGGCAGGCGCACGACAGTCACCACGTGGAAGAGGTGCGCCCCAGCCTCCTCGCCGTGACGGAAGTAGCCCTGCTCGCCCAGCGCCTCGCCGTGGTCGGACAGCACCACCACGATGGCCTGGTCGAGCACCGGCTGGGCGCGGGGGTCCTGGAGGAAGCTGCCCAGGGCCTGGTCGGCCTGCCAGACGGCGGCGTCGTAGTGGTCGGCGATGTGGGCCAGGTCGCCAGGGCTCAAGGCCACGTTGGCATCGCTCGTGGGGTCGTAGCGCTGGTAGCGGCCCTGGGCGTGGGGCGGGGGCTGCCCCCAGGCGGGTCGCCGCGGCCCGGTGTGATCCACCCAGTAGCGGTCGCCAGCGATCCGGCGCAGGCCGTCGGTGGTCAGCAGGTCCTGCACGTCGTGCACGGGCCCGCTGTAGTCCCCGGCGAAGCGCTCCCCGATCTCTTCCGGCGTGGTGTAGGGCAGGTGGGCGTCGTTGCCGTGCACGAACAGCAGGGTGGGTCCGGGGTCTGGCCCCAGCCCCTCGAGCCAGGTGAGGGCTTGCTCGACCTGGACCCCCAGGCCGGTGGGCACCGGCGAGGTGTGGGCGGTGTCGAAGTCGCCGAGCAGGCCGAACTCCGGAGACAGGTGGCCCCCTTCGGCAAACGCGGCGGACCGGTAGCCATAGAGCCCCAGCACCCCGGCCAGGGTGCGGGTCCCGGGGGCGAGCTGGGTTCGCGAGAAGCCCAGGCCGTGGGCCACCGCGTCCTGTCCCGTGAAGAGCGAGGCATAGGAAGCGAGGCTGAAGGACGCCGCGGCGTGCATCCGGTCCAGGGACACCGCGCCGGGGGATTCGGCCAGTGCTGCCAGGTGGGGGGTGGTGTCGCGGTCTCCGCCAGCCAGGCTGGTGTGGTCCCAGCGCACGTTGTCCAGGGCCACGATGACGATGCTGGGCCGATCGGCGACCTGCTCCGGCTCGGACTGGGGCCCAGGAGCACAGGCGACGGCACCCGCCAGGACCCAGCCGGGCCTCACCGGGACCCCACGGGGAGGCGGGTGTGCACCAGCGTCTCGCCAGGGGCGTCCAGGTCCAGGGCACAGGCGTGCAGGGCACCAAAATCCTGGCCCGGCTGGATGGCCAGGGTCTGGCCCAAGGGCTGGTGCCAGGCACCGGACAGCAGAGGGGCCTCGTGGTAGTGCCCGTGCAGGGAGATCGCCGGCTGGTGGGCGTGGATGAAGCCCCGCACGGCCCGGGATCCCCTGTGCGCACCGGCACTCAGCAGGTCCCGGTCCAGCAAGGTGTCGTGAGGGGGGCAGTGCGCGACCAGGACCCAGGGCTCGCTCGGCGGGATCAGGGTCTCCAGCACCTCCTCCATGGACCGCCTGTCGTCGAGCCACGGGGCAGCGCGGACCCGTTGGATACGGCCGTCCAGCGAGACGAAGCCGGTGCGGGGCTGGGCGGGCGCGACGTCGTGGCGCAGGTCGCGGCGCTCCAGGTCCTTGTGGGTGCCCGGGCTCGGCGGGGTGCAGCCGAACCCCAGGATCGGCGTGCCGCAGGGCAGCCGGGCCTGACGGCGGTGCAGCAGGTGGACCCGGCCCGAGTCCTGGAGCACCGACAGCGCTGAGCGTGCGGGCCCAAGCCAGCAGTGGTTGCCGATCAAGAGATAGGTCGGCACGTCGAGCGACCGGGTCCAGGGGCCCAGGAAGTCCGTCAGGAACGCGGCCTGGGTGGCACAGGAGAGCCGCTGCAGCAGCGGGCCGAGGGTCGGAGCCAGCACGTGCTCGGCCAGGGTGCGCCTGGGCTGCACCAGGTCCGGGGCCGCCTGGCCCATGGACGCGTCCGGTCCTCGCGGCGGGAACAGCCGGCGTGCCGCCCGGTAGGTGGACAGGGCAGCGCCGGTGAAGGTCGGCAAGAGGTCCCCACCCAGCACCAGCGCGTCGCCTTGTTGGGCACGAATCCACGCCGCGAGTGAGTGGTACAGGCCCTCGCGTCCGTGGAGATCGGTGGCGAACACGAGCCTCATCTGTGTGGCCAGACCCTGGTGCTACGCTGCGGCCCGAGGCGCAGGAGGGGACAGAGCTTGCGAGTATGCCTGATCAGCCCGTTCGGGGACATCGGGACCCTGGCGATCCGCCAGGTGTCCGCGGTGCTGAAGGCTGCTGGGCATGACGTCCGCATGATCTTCCTGACCCGGGAACGGTACGGAACGGCCGACTTCCTCTTGCCCTATGAGCCCCACGTGCTGGACGGGGTGGTCGAGCTGTGCGCCGATGCCGAGCTGATCGGGATCACGACCATGACCAACTACGTGCCCTCGGCGATCCAGCTGACCAGGGCGCTCAAGGCCGGCCTGCCCGTCGTGCCGGTGATCTGGGGCGGCATCCACGCCACGTCGCGCCCACAGGAGTGCCTGGAGCACGCGGACATCGCGGCCATCGGCGAGGTCGACGAGAGCCTGCCGGTGCTCGTGGATGCGCTGGCCCGGGGAGAAGACGGCGCGGGCTGCCCGGGCTTCCACGTGAGGCGCGGCGACGAGATCATCGAGGGGCCGGTGGCGCCGCCACCGCCGGACCTGGACGCCCTGCCCGACGCCGACTGGGATCTGGAGGACGACCACGCGCTCGTGTGGGGGGAGCTCCGCCGGGTCGACCACGACACCATGATCGAGCGCATGTGGGTCACGGGCGGGGGACTCATCGAGGACTTCGGGGGCCCCACCTTTCGCCTGATGGCGTCCCGGGGCTGCCTGTACAACTGCTCCTTCTGCTGCAACAACAGCTACCGACAGATCTTCGGGGGCAAGTGGAAGGTCCGGGAGCGCTCCTTGGACCGGATCATGGCCGAGGTCAACCGCGCGGTGGCGCGCTTCCCAGAGCTACGGGGCATCGTCTTCGCAGACGACCTGTTCCTGGGGGGGCGGTCCGACGGCATCCAGCCCTTTGCCCGGGCCTACCGCGATCAGGTCGGGCTGCCGTTCTTCTGCCTGTACTCGCCCGCGCAGATCACGGCCGAGAACATGGCCGTGCTGGTGCCGGCCGGACTCAGCGTCATGGAGATCGGCGTGCAGTCCGGCTCCAAGGAGATCTCCAAGTCCTACCACCGCATGGCCTTCCACCGGCAGCTGGGGCGGGTGGCCGAGGTGGTCGCGGCGTATTCGGACCGGCTCAAGCCCCGCTACGACTTCATCACCGACAACCCCTACGAGACCCTCGAGGATCTGGTCGAGACCCTGCGCCTGGTGGAGACCCTGCCCAAGCCGAACCACCTGGCGCTGTTCAGCCTGACGCTGTTCCCGGGCACCGAGATCCACCAACGGGCCGCCGCAGACGGGCTCATCGACCAGGACGGCCGGGCGGTGCGGAACAAGTACTACATGGCCAAGGCGGCCACGACGGTCAACCTGTTGCTGCTGCTGCATCGCATGGACTTCTCGCCGACCCTGCTTCACTGGCTGGGCTCCGAGGAAGTGCTGGGCCGCCTGACGGGCAGCCGCCTGGAGCGGGCCGCGTCGACGCCGGTGGCGGTGGGGATCGAGCTGCTGCGACAGCACCAGGACGCCCAGTACCAGCTCAAGCGCATGACGTGGAGCCGGGACGTGCTCGGCGAGCGCTCGCCGGTGGGCCAGGGCCGACGAGGCCGGATGCGGCAGCTGCGCCGGCTGCTGGGCCCGACCCTGCCCCAGGCCCTCCGCGGTGCCGCAGGGCTGGCTTCGTGACGGTGACGGCCCCCACACGCGTGCTGCTGATCCAGGCGCCCCTGGGCCGGGTCGAGCCCCCGGTGGTCCCGGTGGGCTTGGCGTGGCTGGCGGCGGGCCTGCCGGCGGACGTCCAGGTCGAGATCGTCGACCCCAATGTGCACGGTCCCGACGCGGTCGCAGCCAGGATCCAGGCCCTGGATCCGCACCTGGTGGGCGTGTCCCTGCGCAACATCGACACCACGCAGATCCTGGACGCGTACTCCTTCTACGCCCACTTTCCGCCCTTCATCCGCCAGTTGCGGGCCCTGGTCGGGCCCGACGTGCCCCTGGTGGTCGGCGGACCCGGGTTCTCGCTGTTCGCCGACGCGGTCATGGCCGACGTGCCCGAGCTGGACTTCGGCGTCTACCTAGAGGGCGAGCAGACCTTTGGCCGGCTGTTGCGCAGCCTGGACCGGCCCCAGGACGTGCCGGGGGTCTACCACCGGGCCGGCGGCGAGCTGCGCTTCACCGGGCCGGGGCCGCGCACGCTGCTGGACGGACTCAGGCCGCGTCTCGACCTGGTCGACGTGCCCCTGTATCGGCCCTACGCCAAGAACTACGCCATCGGCATCCAGACCAAGCGCGGCTGCGTGCTGGCCTGCTCCTACTGCACCTACGTGGTGCTCTCGGGGGCTTCGGTGCGGTGCAGAGACCCGTCCCAGGTGGTCGACGAGGTGGCCTTCTACGTCGACGAGCACGGGGTGGACCAGCTGTTCTTCGCCGACGCGGTCTTCAACCTGCCGCCGGACCACGCTCGGGCCATCTGCCGGGCGCTGGTCAAGCGCCAGGTCCAGGTCCGCTGGCGGGCGTACCACAACGAGCGCACCCTGGACCGGGACTACCTGGCGCTGGCGGTCGAGGCCGGGTGCACGGAGTTCACCTTCTCGCCAGACGCGTGGTCCAGCCAGTCCCTGCGCAAGCTCCAGAAGAACATCCGGACCGAGGACATCCAGCGCAGCCTGGAGCTGGTGGCGTCGGTGCCGGGCGCCAACGCCAACTACAATTTCTTCCTGGGCATTCCGGGCCAGGACCTGGGCGAGATCGCCCGCATCCTGGGCTTCTATGTCCAGGCCCGCCGCGCCCTGGGCACGCGCCTGCGTGGCTTCCGCTTTGGCTATGTGCGGGTCGAGCCCAAGACGCCGATGTGGGAGGAGATGGTGGCCAAGGGCGCCCTCTCCGCCGACGATCCGCTGTTGCCCCGCACACCGGATGCGTCCCTGCGCTTCTTCCACCAGTCCACCGGCAAGCGCGCCACCGACCTGGCCTGTTCCCTGTCCCAGCTGCACCGGTGGCCCCTCGGACGGCGTCCAGTGGCCCAGGCCGGCGACGAGCGCCTGCCCATGCGCGACCTGGCCCGTCGGGTGCTGCGGGTCGGCAACGCCTGAGCCTGTGCCGGGCTCCTTGGTGCGGGACCCGTGGATCGTGGCCCCGTGCCTGATCGCGGCAGCCCTGGCCCTGATCGCTCTGGGGGATGCCCCCCTGTCCGTCGACGAGGCCCAGACCGGTGTGCTGGCCCGCACGATGCTCGAGACCGGCCTGCCCTGGGCAGACGATGGGGTGAACGTGCTGGGCGCTCCCCACCACCCCGAGGTCGACGAGCGCGGCCTGTGGGCGCTCCACCCCTGGCTGCCCCT
Source organism: uncultured Enterobacterales bacterium (assembly GCA_964519895.1). Taxonomy (GTDB): domain Bacteria; phylum Myxococcota_A; class UBA796; order UBA796; family CAJQPC01; genus CAYFPX01. Next base: position 8,785 of record CAZFLE010000057.1, read on the forward strand.
GGTCGTCGCGGCCGGTTCGATGGGGCTGTTCGGGGTCGGGGCCTGGCAGGCGCGATTGCCCTTTGCGCTGCTGGGCATCGGGGCGCTTGTCCTGGCGGTCTGGTTGGTGGAGCGGCTCGCCCAGGACCGTCACGCGACCCGACTTGCGGCGTGGCTCCTGGCCGGATCGGTGCCCTGGATCCTCCACGTACGGCAGGCCCGGTACTACGCCCTGGCCGCGCTGCTCGCCCTGGCCTGGATCGGGTGGAATGAACGCCGTGACCGCCGGTCGACCTCGTGGGGCATCGCCGCGGCGGTGGCCCTCTTCCACACCCACTACCTGGTGTTCCTGGGCACGGCGGCAGGCGTGCTCACCCGCCGGGTCCAGGTCCGCGGCTGGCCCGCTGGACTGGGCGCCGGCCTGGCCATCGCGGCCCTGGCCGCACCCTGGCTCCTGCTGGTGAACGCACCCGAGCCCTCGGTGAAGGGCGTGGCCGTGCTCAAGGCGACCTTTCAGGTGCGCTTCGTCGCCGATCTCAACGACTGGGTGCTGCCCCTGTGGCTCGTGCCGCTGGTCGGCTGGACCCTCTGGCGCCATCCCCGGCGCCAGGCCCTGTGGGCGCTGGCCCTGCCGCTGTTCACCACGGCGCTCGTGGTGCCGCTGATCGCCATCACGCCAGGCATCCGCTACGCCGTCGTGGCGCTGGTCCTGGGGCCGGTGCTGCTGGCGGTGGCCTGCTCCAGGTGGGGCAGGGGAGGGGTGGTGCTCGTGGCGGTGGCCACCGCCACCAATGCGCTCCCGCTGGCCACGTGGGCCACCACGGTCGGTCCGGGGGTCCTGGGGGGCAGCCCCCACGCCCAGCGCATGGTGGAGCTGTTGGGCCCGGGCTTCGTGCCGCGGGTCCCGCTGGCTGAGCTGGCCCAGGAGCTGGCGACCCGGGACGACAGCGCGACCGAGGTGCTCTCCGCTTGGCTCCAGGCGAACCTGGCCCCCGGCCAGCGGGCTCTGATCCAGGGCGGCCTGGAGCCCCTGGCCTTCCACGCCGACGTGCCGCTGGCCCGCCTGGTGCCCGCCGGCCGCTGGACGTCGCCCCACCTGGGACCGCCGCACCTGGTCGCCTACGGGGCCGAGCCGCCGGACTGGATCGCGGGCACCTTGGCCGTCTACGTGCCTGGCTGCACCGGCTTCAAGGGCCTGCCGCCGGACGTGCACCGGTGGCTGGGGGCAGACTCGGAACCACTGGCCGTGCTGCCGGTCGCGCCCTGTCCGGTCAACAGTGGCGCAGATCCGCGGACCCACCGCTTCGCACCGACAGGGACGGAGCCCGGCCTGGCGATCTGGGGTCTGCCCCGCTGAGCTCACCCCAGCATGGCTTCGATGGCCGTCACCCCTTCCGCCACCCAGGGGCCGGGATCCACGTCTCCGAGCGCCAGCAAGCTCGCCCCCAGGTGGCCGGGCACCAGCCCGGTGCCGTGGTCGCTGGTCTCGCCGCTCACCAGGTCGATGGGCACGCCGATGCCTTCGGTGTCCAGGTCGCCGATGACCTGTCCGCCGCGCACCCCGGGGCCCATCACCAGGGCCGAGGTGAAGGTCCAGTGGTCCTTGCCGGCGAGGCTGTTGAGCCGGGGGGCCCGGCCCATCTCCGAGATCACCACCAGCACCACCTCGTCGGCCAGAGGCGCCCCGGTCGAACCCACCCGGCGATCCAGGTCGGCCACCGCCTGGTCCAGGCCGTCGAACAGGGTCTCCCAGTGCAGGGACTGCTGGGCGTTGTCCTGGTGAGTGTCCCAGCTCTGATCACACCAGCCGTTGAACTCGACCATCGCGGTCCGGGCGAGTCCCTGGGAGAACAGGTCCAGCGCCGCGCTGCAGTCCGCAGCCAGGTCCCGCATGCAGCCCGCGGTCTGGGGGGTCAGGTGCAGCCCGCCGCGGTCCTGGAGTGCCGCCAGCACGTCCAGCGACGTGCCATAGCCATCGGCCAGGGTCTGGGCACGGGCGTCGGCGGCCGCCGCGCTGGCGTCGGAGGCCAGCTGCCGCACATAGGCGTCCACAGGGTCGAGCAGCGCCTGAGGGGGCAGCTGCACCGGCAGGTCCGAGGCCCAGAAGGCGGTGCCGTCCAGCAGCTCGGTGAGCTGGCCCTGGCTGCCGACCCGCACGACCTGGTCGGTCCACTGGGCGGTGTAGGCGGGACCGGACAAGACCACGTGAGGCAGCAGGGGGGCCGTGCGGGCGTGGGCGGCCAGCACGGCGGCCCAGTCGTCGTCGGCGCTGGGTGCCAGCAGCAGCTGCCGGCAGCGCTCGTGGGTCACGGAGCGCACCTCGAAGCCGTTGAGAATGCAGCATCGGGCCCCGTGCGCCTCGAAGAACCGCGCCACCGAGGGCCGCTCCGGGTGGTCGGTGTAGGCCAGGTCCCCGACGGTCCGGGCCTGGGCGTCGGCCTCGGTGTCGAAGCCCGGGTCGCCCTGCTTGGGCAGGAGCACTGCGGTGGGGTCCCAGCCGCCTCGGCAGTAAACGAACAGGAAGCGCCGCTCGGTGGTGGCGCCCCAGGCCGGTCCTCGGGGCACCAGCAGACCGGCCCCGGCCAGGCCCAGCAGGCGCCGCCGCGACAGGCTTGCCCCGGCCATCAGTAGGTCACCAGGGCCGGGTCCCGCAGGAGTCCGCTGAGCAGTCCCTGCCAGGCGAAGCCGGTGCCGTGGTCCGACGCGATGGTCTGCCACAGGTCGACATCGGCGGACAGGCGGTCCGCGGAGGGAACCTGCCCGAAGAGCCGCCAGTGCAGGTTCAGCAGCTCCTCTTCGAAGGCCTCGTCACCGGGTTCGTCGTCCAGGCTCACGCAACAGAACAGGTCGCGATCACCGGCCAGGAGCTCCGCCTCGACCGTGTGGTTCGCCGCGGCCTCGGCGACCCGCTTGACGACCAGTGCCCAGGTCAGCCCCGGCTCCCCAAGCACCTGGGTCACGCTCTCCCCGTCGACCCCACCGGCCAGGATCCGATGGCCCAGGGTGTCGTTGCGCAGCATCTCGTAGCCGTCCCAGGTCCAGGAGAAGCCGGTCAGATCCCGGATCACCGTGTGCAGGCGTTCCGCGCCCAGGAGGCGCCGGGTCGGGGCGTCGGGCTCGTGGGGGGCTGCCACGCCGGCCCGGTACAGGTCGTCGTCGGTGATGGCCCGGACCAGGTCCTGGAAGCTGGCGCGGGCCATCAACGCTTGGCGGTAGGCCTCGATCCGGTCGAAGTCTTCGAGGGTCACCGGCCGCCGCCACAGGGCCTCGGCCGCACGCTCTGCGGCGCAGCGGTAGAAGCGTGGATCCGCGGCCACGGCCTGGCCGAGCTCGGACAGCCCCTGCACCGGTGTGCCGAAGAACTCCGGCGACACGCCCAGCACCTCCAGGGCCATCGGCTCCCGCTCGGCGTGGTAGCTCGTCATCTCCAGAGCGCTGTACTGGCCGAGCCACCAGAACCCGAACAACCCGGCCGCCAGGGGCTCGAGCGCGGCATGGCAGGCCTGGCAGGACGGCTCGGACCGGATGGCCTCCTCCGCGCCGTCCTCGTCGGACAGGGCCAGTCCGGCCTCGAAGGCCACCGGACGGGCCAGCATGTCCTCGCACAGGAGCAGGCGGGTCATGGCCGCGGCCCGGCCCCGGTTCTTGTTGGAGCCGTTGGTGGTGTAGCGCCACCACAGCCCGTTGGTGGACAGCACACCCGCGGCGGGCCGCAGGTCGGTGTAGCGGGCCTCCAGCCAGCCCTCTCCCTCGTCGCGGTCCAGGGGCCAGAGGTCTGCCAGCAGGGGGTCGGCCAGGGTCCAGTCGGCGGTCACGATCTCGGACCAGGGCCTGTCCTGGGCGGCGACCCGGGCCATCAGCCGCAACGGTTCCTCGCCCACGGCGCGCTCGAAGGCGTACTCCTGGGCAGGATCCAGGTCGAAGTCCCGGTAGCCCGCCGGGAAGGCGTCGATCAGCGTGTGGAACCACTCTGAGAACAGCACCACTAGGCGCTCCTCGAACAGGGCATCGTCCAGGTAGTTTTCGCGCAGGGCGGCGAGCTGGTCGGCATCGCTCTGCACCCGATCCTGGTCCGCCTGGCTGGGCAGGATGCCTCGCAGGTCCAGGCTCAGGCGGCGCAGCAGGGCGACGGGCTCGAGCGCGGTGTGCGCGGGGGGCGGGTCTGCGTCGAGTTCGCCGGTGGGGGCCGAGTCCCCGACGGCTGCCGTACACGCCAGGAGCCACGGGATCACGGCTCACCGACGACGCGAGCGGCCAGGTCCTGGCCGGCCTGGCGCAGGTCTACGCAGACCTCTCCCAGGTCCTGGCCATCGCCCCACGTGACCGGCCCACAGCCCAGGCAGGGGTCGGAGAGGGCGACGGTGTACCAGCTGCCCGCGGGCTCGCGGACCTGGAGCTGTCCGGTCGGGTGGGCCTCGCAGCCCGGGTCGAAGACCAGCGCCTCGAAGTACAGGTGGTGGCCCCCGGCGCCCCAGCTGCCCGCCAGCGTCAGCACGCCGGCGTGGTCGACCGTGGCTTCGAGCAACAGGCTGTTCTCGGTGTCCAGCGCAGTGTCGCTGGGGGTCGACAGCCACGAGCCGCTCAGGACCATCTGCCAGTCCGTCCCGTCGGCCGTCTCGTAGGCCGTCGACGCCGCATAGCCGCCTGCCACCAGCCGCCCGCCCGACGGGTCGATGATCTGGAAGTCGCCGCCCAGGGCCTCGCGCTCGGCGCCCTCGATGCCGTCCACCGGCCCGCTCTCGTACTCGCTGATGCCTTCGAACCAGGTGCCGTCCTGGGACTCACAGCCGTGGATGACCGCCTTGGTGAGCTGGGTGTCGTGGCCGGGGCAGTCGTCGTCGCCCCGGGCCATGAGCGCCAGGTAGGTCTGCACGGGGTGCCCCGCGTCTGGTAGTCCGGGCGCCAGTGCCTCGGCGATGGCGTCGGCCACCTGGTCCGCGGTCCAGGAAGGCGCCGGCTCGGCGTCGCTCAGCCAAGGCATGCTCGCCGGACCCGTGTCCGACGGGGTTGGGTCGGACTGGCTGGGTTCTACAGCGCAGGCCCAGAACCCCAGGCTCATGGCCCCGACGATCATGGGCAGGCCGGATGGAAGCCCAGGTCGTTGATGCAGGCCGTCATGAGCACGAGCGCAGCGCCGAACATTGGGCCTCCTGGCGCCAGTGTCCCACGACCAGGTCCTTCAGGTCGGCGAGACCGCGACCCACCAGGCCCAGGCGATCAGCACGCCTTGAAGGGGCAGCCGGAGCGCGAGTGCCCACCTGGGGATGCCCGGCCACTGATCGGGGTCCTGGAACATGGTGAGGTTGGCCGGGAACACGGCGATCAGGAGCGCGATCACGCCCCAGCACGCCCAGACCCGGGTCAACGGGAACCAGACCCCTAGCCCCAGGACGACCTCGGCCACACCGCTGATCAGCACCAGCGCACGATGGGCCGGCAGCCACGCCGGCATCATGCGCACATAGAGCGTGGGCTTCAGGAAGTGGTTCACCCCAGCGGCCACGTAGAAGCCGCCCATCACGATCGCACTCGCGGACATGGGTCGGCTCCCGGGCCAGACGATGTCACAGCTTGCCGACAGCGAGCCTACCGAAGGGTCGGTTAGATGCCTGGCATGTCCATGATTGCACTCTTGTTCCTCGCCCCGGCCTGTACCGAGTACGGCATCTCCGCCAAGGACGACGTGGGGGGCGCCGACACCGGCGGCACCAGCGTGCTGGACTCCGGCGAGCACACCGCCATGGTCGAGTTCTGCGGCGCCGTCGAGGAGTACCCGGTCGACGACGTGCCGATCAATGGCGAGTGCGATCTGGACCTTCAGACCGGCTCGTTCAGTCCGGTGGTCGAGTGGACCTATGGCCAGCAGTCCTTCTGCGGGCCGGCTGCGGCGGCCCAGCTCGTGGACACCAACGGCGACGGGGCCTTGGACGGCGATGACATCCCGGTCCTGCTCCTGTACCAGAGCAACCAGGTGCACGCGGTCCGGGGCGACACCGGCCAGATGGTGTGGATGGCCACCAGTCGGCAGTACGGCCAGGACGGTGGCTTCTCGGTCGGCGACGTGACCAACGACGGCTGGCCCGACGTGATCACGGCCTCTTCGAACACCGTGTGCGCCCTGGACGGCCGCAATGGCTCCGAGCACTGGTGCAACAGCCAGCTGGCCCAGGCCATGGACTCCTTTGGCTACAGCTACCCGTCGGTCGCGGACATGGACGGCGACGGCCAGGCCGAGGTGACCGTCGGCAACATCATCTTGCACGGCGACAGCGGCACCATCCGCGGCCGCGGCACCGGCGGCAAGGGCGCCGCGCCCTACGAGGGCACTGGCACCAGCGGCACCTATGGCGCCCTGAGCGTGCCCATCGATCTCGACGCCGACGGCGTCATGGAGCTGGTGACCGGCAACACGGCCTACACCCCCGATGGCGCGATCAAGTGGCAGAACGGGGGCCGGGATGGCCTGGTCGCCGTGGCGGACTTCGACCTGGACGGCCAGGGCGAGATCGTCGTCACCAGCGGGATCTACGTCACTGGGCTCGAGACCGATGGCTCGTTGGCCTGGGGTCCGACCGACATGACGGGCAATGCCAGCTTCGTCAACCTGGGTGCGCCGGCCATCGACGATCTGGACGGCGACGGAACGCCGGACATCGTCTTCGCTGCCAGCAACCGCCTGGTCGCCATGGAGTGGGGCGGGGCGCTCAAGTGGAGCGCCCTGATCCAGGACAACTCCGGCGCGGCGGGACCGACCCTGTTCGACTTCGAGATGGATGGCTACCCCGAGGTGCTCTACGCCGACGAGTCCACGGTCCAGTTCTTCTCGGGCATCGACGGCTCGGTCAAGTACAGCTCCCCGGCCCACGAGTCCTACACCATCCTCGAGACCCCGATCGTGGCCGACGTCGATGGCGACGACCAGGTCGAGATCGTGGTCGGCCACTGCGCCCAGGGCCGCACCTACACCGGCATCACCGTCTACGGCGACGCGGATCAGACCTGGCCCCCCGGCCGCAAGATCTGGAACCAGCACGCCTACTCGATCGCCAACATCGACGACCTGGGCGCGGTGCCCGGCCCGGTGCCCAACCCCTACGAGCTCTACAACAGCTTCCGCAGCGGCGACGTGGGTCGGCCGCCCAGCGAGTACTGGGACCTTCGGGCCGAGGTGCTCGACGTCTGCGAAGACGAGTGCGGCACCGGAGACGTCTACGTCGCAGCGCGGCTGCTGAACGCCGGCAACCTCGAGGCCCCGGCGGGCATTCCCGTGTCCCTGCGCGCAGGCGCCGGCGGGACGATCCTGGCGACCGATGTGACCGCTGCCCCCATCGCGAGCGGCGAGACCAGCAAGGTCTTCGTGCTCAGCGCCCCCTATGAGCAGCTCGAGGGCGTGCGCCCGTTGATCACCGCCGACGAGGACGCCACCGGGGTCGGCACCGTGTTCGAGTGCGACGAGAACAACAACCCCGACGACTGGTTCGAGACGGTCTGCGACTGACCGCCGCCACGGGAACCCCGTGCCCCCGCGAGGTGTCTGTCGGCCGCGTTAGTCGGCGACCGAAACCAAGCTGAGCGGGTTCTCTAGGATGTCTGACACCTCTGTTCTGGGCCTGATCAAGGCCGGTCTACTCAACGGACTGGCGTGGGGCGTGTGTGTGGGCGCGGTCCACCTGGCCTGGGGCGTCGGCCTCATCATCGCGACCAACATGCCGCCTCTGACCGGCTTCGCGTTCAAGTCCTACCTGATGGAGCTGCCCATCGGCCTCATCGCCGGAGTGGCGCTGAGCCCCTTGTTCAAGCTGAAGCAGGGGAAGCGCGCCCACACCGGCGCTCTGGCGCTCTTGTGGATCGCGATGGAGTACTACGTCACCATCGACCCCAACGCCGTGCTGATGTGGGCCGCGCCGTCCCTGGTGGCCGTCTTGCTGTACTGGATCGGCGGACGCCTGCGGCAGAAGAGCCTTGTGGTGCCGGTCGCCGCGGCGATGGCCCTGCCGGCCATCATCCTGGCGGTGCCCATCGCCCGCTCGGCCGCCAAGGGTGGCGTCGCCGCGGTGGACACCAGCGACCGTGCATCGGCACCCGAGGGCTCCCCCGACGTCGTGTTCGTGGTGCTCGACACGGTCCGGGCCAAGAGCGTCTCGGCCTATGGCTACGATCGGGACACCACGCCACACCTGGACGCCTTTGCCCAGGAGGGCGTGCTGTTCGAGCAGGCCACGGCCCCGGGGACCTGGTCGCTGCCGGCCCACGCCTCGCTCTTCACCGGCCACTTCCCCAGCAGCCACGGCACCAGCCTGGAGCACCGCTACTTGGGGGACACGCTGCCCACCATCGGCGAGGCCATGCAGGCCGCCGGGTACCAGACCCTGGCTTTTACGGCGAACACCCACATCTCGGACAGCTTCGGCCTGACCCGCGGCTTCGACTGGACCGACCAGGCCTGGATCACCGGCGCCGGCGGTCGGGGCTTTGCGTTCATCTACCGCTTCGTGGACGCGCTGGGCTTTGCCGCCGAGGACAAGGGCGGCGGCCAGGTCGCCAGCAACGTGGAGGGTTGGATCGGCAAGCGGCAGGCAAACGACACGCCGGCGTTCGTCTTCGTGAATTTCCTCGAGGCGCACTTTCCGTTCCACCAGCTGCCCGACGAATTCCTGTACGCCTACACGCCCGAGCCCGCGTCGACCCTGCGGGACGCCTCCCAGGTCGCCTTTGGCGCGATGTTCGGCCGAGCGCTCACCGACGATGAGCTGCACTTCATCCACCAGCCCATCCTGGACATGTACGACTCGGGCGTGAAGTACAGCGATCACCTGTTCGGGCGCGTGGTCGACGCCTACCGCCGTGCTGGCCGACTGGACGACACGGTCTTCGTGGTCTTGGGCGACCACGGCGAGATGACCGGCGAGCACGGGGGCCACGGCCACTCGATGGGCATGTACCAGGAAAACCTGGCGGTCCCGCTGGTGTTTCGCTTTCCCCAGAAGCTCCAGGGAGGCCAGCGCGTGAGCGAACCGGTGAGCACCGTGGGCACCTTTGCAACGCTGATGGACCTGGCCGGGCTGGCCGCCCCGGTCGGTGTCCAGGTCACCAGCCTGTTGCCGGCGCTCGAGGGCCGGGTGGCGGGACAGCCAGTGCTGTCGGAGCACTTCGAGGAGTCCATGCTCCTGTCCCGCTTCGGCGACGAGGTCGTCGACGCGATGGATCCGATGCTGAGCCCCCGCGGCCGGCACCGGGTGCTGCGCTCCGGGGACAAGAAGCTGGTGGAGCGCGCTTGGACCCGGGACGGCGAGCCTTGGGAGAGCGATCGCTTCCTCTACGATCTGGCCGCCGATCCGTCCGAGGACAGGCCCTTGCCCGCCGATCACCCGGAGACCGTCCAGCTGGCCGCCGAGCTCGACGTGATCGAGGGCGCCCTGGGCCTGCCGCCCCTCGACGGCGAGATGGGCACAGGCACCGGCGAGGTGCCCGAGCTGAGCGCCGAGGCCGAGGAGCAGCTGCGGGCTCTGGGCTACATCGAGTAGGCCAGGCTACATTTCCGAGGCCTCGCAGCCAGTTTGTTCGTCGCGACCGAAAGGTCGGTGCAGCCTGGCCCCATGGACTGGCAAATAGACTTCGGGGGGAGTCATGACAGAGAGCACTTTCGTCAACGAACGACGCGCGAGCAGCGCTGCCGTCTACAACCGGCGACCGCTGACCCCAGCGCAGCTGGTCACACCCAAGGTCGTGCACGGGGAGACCCAGTGCCTGCAGGCGTCCTATGTCCGCAGCGGATCGCTGCCGGCGTCCCTGACCCTGGGGGGGACCGGCTTTCAGCTGGTCCTGCGGCGCTGCTGGCCAGTGGGCATCGCGGGAGAGATCGCGCTGGTGTTGGTGTTGCCGGACCAGGTCACGGTCCAGTGTGACGCCGTGGTCCTGCGCTGCGGGCCCCACCGGATGCTGGTCGAAGCACGAGACGTAGACACCGCCAGGTTGGCGGCGATCAAGCGCCACTGCTGAGCGCCGTGAGGTCGGGGAGCCGGCAGACCGCCCGCACGTGGGTCCGGACCGCATCGGCCCGTGCCGCGACCAGGTCCGGGTCGTAGACGGAGGCGCCGGCAAAGGGGCCCACCACCGTGTCCGCAGCGAACCACATCAGGTGGATGCCGCAGATGGTGAGGGCCAGCTGCTTGGGATCCTGGGGGGGCATGGCGCCCTCGGCCATGCCGGCCGAGAGAAACCCGGCGATGAGCGCCAGGGTGGACAACACCGCCGCCTGCCCGTCGCCACCGGCGAAGGGCCCACCGTCCATGATCTCCCGTAGCAGGATGCGGGCCGCACCGGGGCGAGCCCCCAGGTAGGTGGTCACGAGCCCCCCGAGCCGATCCATGCGATCGGCATAGGGCCCGGCGTCGAGCGCCGCTTCGCCCACCAGCCCGCCTAGATCGCCCAGGGTGACCGACAGCACTTCGAGGTACAGGGCCTCCTTGCCGGCGAAGTGGTGAAAGAGGCTGGCCTTGCGCAGCCCCGCGGCGTCGGCGATCCGGGACATCGACGCGCCGGCGTAGCCGTGCTCTGCAAAGGTCGCCCGCGCGGCCTCGAGCAGGGCCTCCCGCGAGATGGGGTCCTTGGGGCGTCCGGGTCCGCGTGCCATGACGGGCCTCTTACGGCTCGCCATGGCCGGTCGCAAGAGTTATCTATCAACCGGTCGGTAGATATTGGAGGCCGGATGTCGTCGCTGCTCGCCTTGTCCTGGTTCGCCTGCAGTGGCGGGGACGTCTCCCCTGCCACGGCGTGGGAGGACGACACCCTGTCCACTGGCACCGATGCGACCGCTGTGGACACCGGCGACACCGCTGCGCCGATGGACACGGGTCAGTCCGACTCCGGACCGCCGCCCGACACCGAGCCACCCGAGCGCGAGCCGGTGGACTACCGGGTGACCGGGCCCTTCGCGGTCGCGCTCGGCAGCAGGTCGGTGACGAGCAGCGGCGGCTGCACGATGACCGTGGGCACCCATCAGCCCCAGGGCGTGGCCGACGCGCCCGTGGTGGTGCTCGCCCACGGCTTCAGCCGCACGCCGGCCCAGGTCGCGGGCTGGGCCGCCCACCTGGCGTCTTGGGGGCTGCGGGCTGTGACCCCGGCGCTCTGCCACCTGAACATCCTGGACACCCAGCACGAGGCCAACGGCCGGGATCTGGCGGACCTGGCCAGCCAGCTGGGGGGCTCGGCGGTCTTCGTGGGCCACAGCGCCGGCGGCCTGGCCAGCCTGCTCGCCGCGTCCCAAGACCCATCTGCCCTGGCCGTGATCGGCCTGGACCTGACGGACACCGAGGGGCTGGCCGAGACCGCTGCGTCATCACTGGCGGTGCCGTACTACGGCCTGGTGGGCGAGTCGTCGGACTGCAACAGCCAGAACAATGGGATCGCGGTCGCCCGGGCCGCGCCCGACGCCTGGGCGCTGCGCATCACCGAAGCGGATCACTGCGACTTCGAAGACGAGACCGACTGGCTGTGCACGACCTTCTGCCCAGGCACCAACGACCAATTCCAGGACACGGACATCCAGGACACCATCCGCGGCCTGTTGACCGGGGCGGCCATGGACGCTGCAGGCCTCGACTCCGCGGCCCAGGACTGGTGGGTGGACGGCGGTGCATTCCGCACCCAGTTGGACGCGACGGGCAGGGTCAGCGACCTGGGGGGGTGACCGGGTGTAGGCTGGCTCTCCGCCCCGGAGCGCACCCATGCCACCCCTCCTGCTCCTGCTGCTCGCGTGTCCCCCCACCGACACGGTCTCCGACTCCGGCACTGGGCCGACCGGCACCACCGGGGACAGCGACTCGGCTCCGACCGTCGTAGAGGGCGACATCTGCGATCACCTGGGCCTGGGCCGACGCGACCTGGTCGAGGACCTGGAGCCGATCCAGGAGCTGGACGCCCTGGTGCCGGCCTTTGTGATCAACACCACCGAGGGCGAGTGGGACCTGCGAGAGCACTGGACGGGTTGCGAGAGCTTCCTGTTCCTCCAGGACGAGCCCGCCCAGAATCGGGGCTGGCCCACGCCGGTGTGGGACCGCGACCACGCGGACTTCCTGGAGACCCTGCCCCTGAACACCCACGTGTTCTTCGCGTCCCTGGACTCCAAGTCCGACGACAGGACCGCCATCCTCGAGGCGCTGAAGGAAGAGCTCGACGACGCCATGACCTACATGGACGAGGAGCGCCAGGCGTGGCTGGCTGACAAGCTCCACTACGTCACCGATCGCGGCTACTCGGTCGCCGACCCGATGGGGGACGCCTTCAAGAGCCCGGGCTGGGGCTCGGCCGTCGATCGCTTCCAGCGGTTCCGCTACATCGGCAGCTACGCCGACTGGGAGCGCTACGACAGCAGCTATGGCTGGTTCGAGCCGAACCTGGCGATGGTCACCAACGACGCTCGCTACTACAACTTCGAGGCCGAGCGCGACGACTGGATGGCCGTCGAGGACGCCACCGTCGTGCCCGTGTTCGTGGGCGAGGAGGTCCGCGGCAGCACCACGGTCACGGTCGAGCTGCCCGACGCCGAGACCCTGGCGGGCTTCGACACCCTGACCCTGGACTGCACCCAGGAGTGCGTGGGCGACGGGGAGTACGGTGACTGCCCCGCTTGGGACTACATGGCCTACCTGTACCGGTGCTCGGAACCGGTCGGCGACAACGCCTACGCGGACACCCCGTGCCAGGAGGCGGTGGCCGAGGTCTCCGGGCTGTGCACCGTCGACGGCGTCGAGACCAAGACCCCCTGCACCGAGGACGCCGACTGCGTGACCAAGGCCGAAGAGGTCGTGAGCTGCGTCGGCCACGAGCCCGCCATCGCCGCGGACACCCTGCCGGGCCAGTGCGTCGACCCGCTGGGCGAGGTCACGGATGTGACCCACACCTGCAACGTGGACGGCAGCGGCTACGACGAGCTGAGCTGTGGCTGCAGCACCGAGATCGGGCGCTGGATCACGACCTACCACCGCGAGGGCCGCTGGGTCTACGACATCAGCGCCATGCTCCCCCTGCTCAGCGACGGGGGCGAGCAGACGTTCCGCTACGACACCAGCGGCCCCTACGAGGTGTTGGCGGATCTGCGCTTCTCGAACCAGGGCAAGGCCGAGCGGCCCCAGGAGACCGTGTACCTGTTCAGCGGCGGCACCATGAACAGCACCTACAACGACGGCCGAGAGCCGGTCGAGGTGGACATTCCGGCCCAGGCCACCAAGGTCGAGCTGGCCACCGTGATCAGCCAGCACGGCGCCGACGGCAACAACTGCGGCGAGTTCTGTGACCTGTGCCACCACTTCACCTTTGACGGCGACGAGGGCGACTCGGTCGTCCACTGCTTCCCCGAGGCCACCACACCGACGGACTGCATGGAACGGGTCGACGAGGGCACGGTGCCCAACCAATACGGCACCTGGTGGTACGGCCGCGCGGGCTGGTGCCCCGGCAAGGAAGTCCCCACCGTGATGGTCGACGTCACCGATCAGGTCACCCCAGGCCAGACCGCGTCGATCCAGTACGCGGGCCTGACGCCCCAGGGCAATGCTTATGACGGCAGCGCAACGATCCGGATGCGCTCCTGGCTGGTCGTTTCGTATTGATGTTCAGGGGGTGAGGGTCCGGGCTCGCTGTTGCTCGCCTTCGGACCCACCCCTCTGGTCCGGCGGCCTCCGCCTCCGCCGTCCGAGCCGTGGGGGCCGATGCGCTGAGAACAGGGGAGAACAGAGGGGGGAGAACAGGAACCGGGGTCAGGAACCTCTTGTTAAGCATTAGAGCTAAGGCGTCATAGTCCCTATACAAAGGCATCCAATGGCGGGGCATGACTCCGGCTAAGGTGAGTTGTTGTCCCCTGGGTCCGACTTGGACAGTCGACGAAGCCTCCCGACGCGCTGGCCCACGATTGCCCCACCCTTCGTGGGGCAGACATGCCCCACTTCGGGGACTCGACTTCCCACTTCTGCGAAAAAAGTTACGCAGACTGAGGAAAAATCCTTGGCACACCGTTTGCATGGGTGTCCAGGCGAGTTCGAGCGGCTCTCCTGGGTGGGAGAGACTGCAGACAGGACGGTCGACATGACCGACAACGGAGCACCTCTGCACAAGGCAGAGCGGATGTGGCTTCAGACCCCGGCTGGGGGGGGGCACGGCGGGCGTCGGTCCGTCGTGAGCCCCGGCGGGGCTGAGGCCACAGGGGGGCCCGCAGCGGGCCTCCACCGACGCTCGCGGGAGGCGCGTCCCGAGACCGCCTCCTGCGAGCTGTCGCCTGTGCCTTGGGCCGGTCCATGGTGGCCAGCCTCTCGCCACACCCTTCAGCGCCAGCGCTGGGGGCTTCACGATCTGGACGCGATGGCCGCGCTGACCTGACCCTGGGGGGGGGAACAGCCTGCGCTCACCGCGCCCTCGGGACCACTGGGACCACCTTCAGCGGAGGGGGGGACCTGGATTCCTGACCCAGCGCAGCCCGAATCCACCCGGGCTGCGCGGGGTCGAAGTCCTTCTACTGGCGGACCTGGTGCTGAATGACGACCAGCAGGCCTCGGGTCAGCTCTTCGAGGGCGCTGGTGCGCCCAGGCTCGGCCTGGAGGGACTGGCCCACTGGCGCCAGCGGCCAGGGGCCCATCCAGCAGTCCTCGGCCGGGTCAAAGGTCAGGCTCAGGTCCAGACCACACAGCTTGCGAGCGCCCTGGTGGGGCTGGATCCAGCCGTGAACGCTGCCGTCCTTGCCGACGCTCAGACACAGCGACTCCTGGAAGAAGGTCAGCGTCCAGACGTGGCCCCACTCCCGGTCCGCACGGCGACCGGTCTGGTAGCCGTACTGGGCGAACAGCGCGGTGACGTCGCCCAGCAGCCGGGCCGTGGCGGTGCGGCGCGCATCCATGAAGGCCTTGGGGCGCTTGGCACCGGCGACCCGGAGCAGCTCCCTGGCCGACGTGGTGTCGTACTGGAAGTCGTGGGCCGCCTCGAGGGGGCTGGGCTTGGGCTTGGTGGACATCGGGCGCCTCCGCGCGCAGGGCTCGCACTTCCCATCGGCTCAGCGGGCCGAGCGCTTGACTCGCGACCTGCGCGTCGCGCCTTGGGGCATCCAGACCCCACCTGCCCGGGCCAGATGCCCGCGGATCGGCCTCGGGCGTCGCAGGATCCGTTGGCACGGCTGTTGCTTTCCCTGGACCCGGAGGTGCTGTGTCCGTCCTGGTGCTCGCTCTGCTCGGCTGCAACGAGAACGGCATCTCGCGGCTGGACCAGGTCGACGAATTCACCCAGGAAGGCACGGAACAGGTCGACATCCTGTTCGTGATCGACGACTCGCGGTCCATGGCGTCGGAGCAAGAGCGGGTCGCCGAGGGCTTCGGCGACTTCATGGCCGCGTTCGTGGACACGGATCTGGACTTCCAGCTGGGGGTCACGACCACCGATCTGGACCCCGAGAACCCCAGCGCGGGCCTGCTGGTCGGCGATCCGCCCTTCGTGACCGCCGCCGACGACTGGCAACAGGAGATGAGCGCCCGCTTCTTGGTCGGTGTCGAGGGCTCGGACAAGGAACGAGGCCTGGCGGCCGCCTGGCAGGTGCTGTCGGGCGACGAGCCCCACAACGACGGCTTCATGCGCGACGCCGCCGCGCTGGCCCTGGTCTTCGTGAGCGACGAGAACGACTGCAGCGACGAAGGGGGCCTGCACGAGGACGCCTCGAGCGCGGTCTGCTACGAGAACTCCGACGCGCTGGTGCCGGTCCAGGAGTACATCGAGCGCTTCCGGGCCCTCAAGGACGGCAGCGCCCGGGTCATCGCCAGCGGCATCCTGGGCCCCGACGTCCAGGCCGGCTGCGCAGAGACCTGGCCCGGCCATCGCTACATGACCCTGGTGGAGCGCCTGGACGGCCACGTGGGCAACATCTGCGAGTCCGACTACGGCGAGATGATGGACACGATCGGCTCCCAGATCATCGCCCCGGCGACGATCTTCCCCCTCCGGGAGCTGCCGGTCGAGGACACTCTGGAGATCGCCATCGACGGCGAGGTGGTCCCCCGGGATCCGGACACCGCCTGGGACTACGACCGCCTGGACAACAGCGTCCGCTTCGACGGCGTTTACGTCCCGCCCTATGGGGCCACCCTGGAGATCCGTTACGAGATCGCCCACGGCTGACCCCCCAGGCCCGCGGGTCGCCTCGACCAGGAGACGGACCCGTGGTGGAGATCAGGCTCGAAGGACCCGGCATGAATTGCCTGGGCACGACCATGATGACGTGGCTGCTGGGGCAGCTCGAGCAGGCCGGGGGCGCCCCGGTGCTGCTGACTGGCGCAGGCCGGGCGTTCTCGGCCGGGCTGGACCTGAGAGAGGTCGCCGGGCTCACGCCGGACTCGGCCCACGACTTTCTGGACCTGCTCGTGCGCACCATGCACCGGGTCTACACCCACCCCGGCCCAGTGGTGGCGTGGGTCAATGGGCACGCCATCGCCGGCGGATCGCTGTTGGCCCTGGCCTGTGACTTCGCCTACGCGGGGTCTGACTCCCGGGCACGGATTGGGCTGAACGAGATCGCCCTCGGGCTGCGCTTCCCGCCGGGTCTGTTGGCCCTGGTGCGAGAACAGATCCCTCGGCAGCACCTGGCCGAGGTCGTGCTGGGCGCGGGCCTGCACAGCGCTGCCGATGCCGCTGGGCTGGGCCTGATCACCGCCGCCGTGCCCGACCCCGAGTCCGCTGCCCGCGCCTGCCTGGACCGTCTGGCCGCTCACCCGGCCGACGCCTATGCGGCTGCCAAGGCCGACCTCAGGTGTTCGGTCATGGCCACCTCACCCGACTTGACAAGACGTTTCCAGGAAGAGGTCCTGCCTCTCTGGACATCGCCCCAGCTCAAGGCCAAGGTGCTCGCCCTGTTGGAGCGTTGAACGTGACGTCTCGCCTGCTGCTGTTGCTCGTGTTCTGCGCGGTCGCCCTGTCGCCCCCCCTCGGCGCTGGGGATCCGCCTCCTACCGCCGCCCAGGTGGCGGCCTTCTGGGACGACAACCCGGTCCTGCGCTTGGGCCAGACGGCCTTCCTGGCCGACGGCGCCACCCTGGACCTGGGCGTCGTGACCTACGAATTCGACGACGGCTGGTTCTTCCCGGTCTACGCGGGCCGCAAGCGGGACGCCGACCAGGACGGCACCCGGGTGGTCGGTCTGGCCTTTGCCGGCAACGCCCGCGCCACCCTGCACTTCCCCGAGCAGCGAGACGCCGTCTCCTTTGCCAACCGGCTGGTCCTGCGCGACGTGCGCACGGCCGACGAGCTGGCGCCGATGGTCGCGGGCCAGGAACACTTCGTGGCGGACATCCGCCAGGGCGTGGTGCTGAGCGCCGACCCGGCGGTGCGGGAGCTGTTCGAGAAGCTGGACGCGGTGCGGGGTGGCACCCTCGAGAACGCCGGCCCGAACCGCAACGCCGAGGTCTACCTGGTGGTCGAGAACCGGGAGCTGGCCAAGGCCCGCCTGCAGGCCGCGACCGCCTTCCAGACGCGCCGGGCCCTGCTCCGGGCGGGTGGCATCGAGGCCGAGCAGTGGGTCCAGGAAGACCTGTTGCGGCTGGATGTGTTGGGCGAGGCCCCGGACCGCGCCCGGTGGCTGGCGGACTTCCTGCTCGAGGAGTCCCACGGGGTGAAGCTCTACGAGCCCGGCGTGGCCGATCGGGAGCGCTCCGACCGCTGGCTGACGGTGATCCAGGACAGCCTGGGCCGCTTCGACAGCCGCTATCGCTCGGCCGCCTATGCGATGTCCTTTCCCGACGAGTACCAGTCCTTTGCAGCCAAGAGCGCCGAGTCGAGCGACCCCGTCGACGACCTCACCGGGGAGTCCGACGAGAACTACGGCCGCGAGGACGGCGACACCCGCGGCAAGATGGTCCAGGACGACGAGCTCAAGGTCCGGGGCGCCCCGATCCTGCGCCGGCTGACCGGCGAGCTCCACCCTCCTGGTGACCCGGCCGACCCCACGTCGGCGCCCGCCGCCACGGTCCGCGTGGTCCCGGTCCAGGCCGACGTCGAGGTCCGCGTGCGGCCGGCCAAGCGGGGCCTGGTCTCCCGGGTCCGAGTGCTGGGCACCCTCACGGTCAAGGCCGTGGGGGGACCCGTGCACGCTTTCTGGCTCGACTTCCCTCGGCACAACGCCCTGCGGGAGTCCTTTGAGCTCACCCGGCTGGACAGCCCGCTCACGGCCTGGTTCCCCACGCGCAAGGACTACGACGGCGAGGTCCTGGTCGCCCTGCGCGAGCCGCTCGCCGAGGGCCAGGAGCTGATCCTGGACCTGGACTGGACCGACACCTGGTCCACCGAGCTCGCCCGTGGGGGCAAGATCGCTGGGGCCTACCCCTTCCTGCCCGCGCTCAACGGCGGTATGGCCGACAGCGCCTGGCCCTTCCAGGCCAAGATCAGCACACCCGTGACGCTGTTCACCAAGATGGCCCCCGCCGCGTCAGGGCTGACCGTGGCGTGGGACGAGAGCGAGGACTTTCGCTATCTGACAGTCGCCGACGCAGGTGCCCGGCGGCCCCTGCTGGCCTTGGGCGACTACGACGTGCGCAACGTGCCCAGCCCCGACGGCATGCCCAGCATCCGGCTGGCGGTGCTGCCCCAGGACCGCGGCAACATCGACGTGCTGCCCAAGCAGACCACCCAGACCATCGGGTTCATGGAGCGCATGCTCGCCCCGTTCCCGCTCACCGAGCTGGAGCTGATCCAGACCACCGAGGACACCAACCTGGGCGGCCAGGGCGTCGTGGTCGTGGGGGGTGAGAACTACCCCGAGATGACCCGGGACCCCGACGACGACGGGAGCAATTCCAACACGAGTGTGCTGGACAACTACCCGCACATCGAGGCCAGCATCGTGTCTCGGGGGGTGGCCCAGCAGTACTTCGGGCAGCTGGTGACGCCGGCGAGTCCCTACGACGAGTGGATCACCCGGTCCATCCCCGAGACCTGGGCCTGGTTCTACACCCGGGCCGCCTTTGGCCGGCTCTCTTTGGATGCCCGCATGAAGCACGTGGTGGGCATCCTGGAGGACCACGATGGTCCCGAGCCCTTCTACAGCTTGACCGACGCTGGCGGCATCGATCGCTACGAGGACTCGATCTACTACCACTACGGCCCCTACGTCTTCTCGTGGATGCTGCGCAAGCGCATCGGCGACAACGCTTTCTTCGTGGGCATGCAGAACCTGGTGACGGACAAGGCCTGGAAGCCCGTGACGACCGCGGACATGCAACACCACTGGGAACAGGCCAGCGGCGTGGACCTGGACCCGTTCTTCGGCTGGTGGGTGCACGGCGGCTACATCCCCGAGATCCGGGTCGAGTACACCGAGACCAAGGGCGAGTGGGGGGTCGGCGTGCGGGGCTGCGTGCGCACCAACATCCCCTTCGGCAAGGTCGAGATCCCGGTCATCGTGCGCGACGACTGGGACATCCCCTCCGAGGTCTGGGTGCTCGTCGAGGACGGCGTGGGCTACTTCGAGAAGGAAGGCCTGGGCCTGCGGGGCGAGGTCGAGGTGGACCCGGACGGGCTGGTGCTGGCCTTCAAGCGCAAGCTGAAGCAGGTCGACGGCGAGCCCTGTGCGGACCCAGACGCCCCCGCCGAAGAAGAAGAGGAGAGCGGACGACGCAAGCGACGGGGGGGCTAGAGAGCGTCGATCACTCGCGTTGATGGGCGAATCGCGACGATTCGAAAGCCTGGCGCCGCCCCTGGGGCTTGAGGTGACTCGGGCCACATCGGCGCCCCAGCGCCGACGCCAGGCGTCCGACTTGTCTGCGACTCGCCAGGATCAACCCGAGTGATCGACGCTCTTATCGCGCCTGCACAGGTCCTGCACAGGCCTTGTGCGGCATCGCCCAGCGCTGTCACCGGGTGCGCCTCATGGGGGGATGAAGCTGAGGGAGCAACCTCCGAGGACTCCCCATGGACACCGTCGCCGCCCTTGCTCCCCCGACCCTCGCGCCGCCCGCGGATCCACCGCGGGACGCGAGCCCATCGCCCTTTGCCACCCCCGAGCTGCCCCAGGTGCTGTGGGCGATGGGCGGCTTCGCCTTGCTGGGCCTGGCGGGCGGGCTCGGCTCCGGCGTGGTCGAACTCGCCGCCCGGTCTCTGCCGGCAGGGCTGTTGGTGGCGGTCGGCACCGGCATCCTGACCGCGCCGGCCCTGCTCGTCGCCCACCAGCTGGGGCGGTTCCGGGCCGAACCCGAAGCGCTGATCGGGGCCCTGGCAGGGGCCTTTGTGCAGGCGGGCCGGCTGGCGCTGGCGCTGGTGCCGGTCGTGGCCTTCTTCGCAGCCACGTCGGGCTTGTGGAGTGTGCTGTTCGCGGCGCTGGCCTTGTTGCTGGGCGCCGTGGCTGCCAGCAGCGCCGCCCGGCGGCTCCACGCCGCCGAGCCGCCCCGTCCTGCCGGCGCTCCCCCGCACTTCGCCCTGCTCGTCCTGGGCTGGCAGGTGCTCGCCCTGCTGGTGGCCCTGCGCCTGGGCTCGGTGGCCGTCGCCTTCGTGCTGGCCCCCCTGGCGGGAGGTGTGCTGTGAACGGCTCCGTGCTCTCCTTGATCGCCACCTTGCTGCGTGCGCCCGCCGACGTGCTGGATTCCCCGCCCGAGGACCAGCCAACGCTGGCGCCCCGTCTGCTGGGCATCACCCTGTTCGGTGCCGCGGTGTTCGGCGCCGTGGTCGGGGCCTACCGGGGCGGCATCCAGGTCCCGTTCGCCGCCCTCAAGATGCCGCTGTTGTTCCTGGCGCCCGTGGCCCTGGGGCTGCCTGCTGTGCGGGCCCTGTTCGGGGTCGACACCGACCCGGTGTCCTGGCGCCGGCTGGGCCTGGCGGGGCTGGTCGGCATGGCCCGGGCCGCTGTGCTGGCGGCGGCATTCTCCCCGGTCCTGTGGCTGTACCTGTCGCTGGAGCCCGACTACCACAGCGCCATCCTGGCCCTTGCGGCGAGCCTGGCGCTGGTGGCGCTGCCCGGGCTCACGACTCTGGCACAGGCCCTGCCGCGGGCAGGGCGGCGCCAGGTCCTGGCCACGGTTGGCGCAGTGGCGATCCTGGGAGTGGTCACCGCCCAGGCCGGCTGGGTGCTTCGCCCCTTCGTGGCGCGACCCAGCGCCGAGGTGACGTTCCTGAGGCCCGTCGAGGCGGACGTGTTCTCCAGCCTGGGGGCGTCGCTGGACGCCAGCCAGGGGCGGTATCGGGACTGGGAGCCCCAGCAGCGGGGACTGTTGAGCGAAGGCCTGGAGCGGGCGGCTGCCCTGGAAGAGGTGTCGCCGTGATCCCCGGACTGGCGACCTTTAGCGGATCCGAGCTCACGGTGGTGCTGGCCCTGGCTTGGCTGAGCATCGGCGTCACCGTGGGCCTGCGCTTGCGGCGCCAGGGGGCCCCGTCGGCCACCGCGGTGGCCGCCCTGGGGGCCTGGCCGCTGTTGCTCGGGGCGCCCGAGGCGACGACGGCGGCGGTCCAGGGGGGCCCGCTCGGAGCGAGGATCGAGACGGCGTTCTCGGCCCTGGCCGCGGCTCTGTCCGATCCCAGCGCGGCGGAGATGGCCTCCCAGGCTGAGCTGCACGCCTTGCGTCGCTCCCTGGTGGAGGCAGACCGGCGCCTGGCGTTGGTGGACGGGCTGCTGAACGAGGCCCCGGCCGATCCGGATCCAGGCGTCGCCCACAGCCTGGAGCGCCTGCGGCGAGCCCGGGCCCACGCCGCCAGCGAAGCCGAGGCGGTATTGTCCGGGGTGCTACAGCTCCGCATCCAGGTGGGGCTGCTGGCCCTGGCCGGGGACGCCCTCCCGGTTCGGGAGCGGCTGCTGGAGCTGCGGGCTCGGGTGGCGGCGCTGGACGAACTCACCGGTCTCGAGGACAGCCATGGGCCCTGACATCCTGGTGGTCGACGACGACCCACGCCTCCGAGAGGTCGTGCGCTACGCCCTGAGCCGCGCGGGCTTCCAGGTCCGCGAGGCCAGTGACGGCGCCCAGGCCCTGGTCGCGGTCGCGGCGCAGGAGCCGGCGCTGATCGTGCTCGACGTGCTGATGCCGGAGCTCGATGGCATCGAGCTGTGCCGCCAGGTGCGGCGCTCCAGCGAGGTGCCCATCGTGTTCCTGTCCAGCCGCGGCGAGGAGCTCGATCGGGTCCTCGGGCTGGAGCTCGGGGGGGACGACTACCTGACCAAGCCCTTCTCCACCCGAGAGCTCGTCAGTCGGGTCAAGGCGGTGCTGCGGAGAACCCAGAGGACCGAGCCCGATCCGGACCCGGGAACGCCGGCCCTTTGCGCGGGGTCCCTGAGGTTGGACCCCGAGGCATTCCGCGTGTGGATCGGCAGCGACGAGATCCAGCTCACCGTGACGGAGTTCCGGCTGCTCCAGGTGCTGATGAGCCGACCCTCTCGGGCGTGGACCCGCGACGAGCTGATGGATCGGGCCTACCCGGGTCGTCACCACGTGAGCGGCCGCACCTTGGACAGTCACGTGCGGCGCATTCGCCAGAAGTGCCGCGAGGCGGGCCTGGACCCGGTCGAGACCGTGCACGGTCTGGGCTACCGACTGCGAGCGGGATGAAGCAGGCCCGGGTCATCCTGCCCCTGCGGGTGGCCCTGGTGGCGTCGCACCTGATGGTGCTCGCCTTGCCGTGGCTGGCCCTCGTCGGGACTGGGGCGCTGGGCTGGGATCTGGTGCACCAGACCCGGGTCGAGCTGACCCACCAGGCCACCATCCTGGAGGTGCTGGTGCGGGACGAGCTCGCCGAGGCCCGGGACAAGGACCCCGCGGCCACTGTGCACGACCTGGCCCTGGGCCACCGCCTGTCCGAGATCCGCAGCCAGACCCTCGCCGGCATCCGGCTGCTCGACGCCCAGGGCATCGTGGCGGCGACCAGTGGCGACGGGCTGGGCGAGGACCTGAGCGGGCGGCCCGAGGTGGTCGACGCCCTCAATGGGCTGCCGGCGGCAGTGCTGCGGCCCCGGGCAGCGCCGTCCCGGAGCCGGTCTCTGGTCGGGCCGGGTCGGCGGGCCCGCGTGCGCGTCTACGTGGCCCGCCCGCTGGTGCTGGGGGAGGAGCTGGTCGGCGTGCTGCTGCTCAACCGCACCCCCCGCGAGGAGGTCCAGGCCCTGGTCCAGATGGCGCCCCGGCTGGCCTGGGGCGTGCTGGGAGGGCTGCTGTTGACCGTGCTCTTCTCGTTCTACCTGGGCTATCGCTTCTCGCGCTCGCTCAAGGTGCTGGCGGCGACCACCCACCGGATCGCCGACGGGGAGATGCACGCCGCCGAGGCGCTGAACCTGGCGGCCCGCTCCCACCTGGCCGAGGTGCGAGAGCTGTCCCGGGCCGTGGCGATGATGACGGCTCAGCTGCGAGAGCGCCTGGCCTACATCACGGAATTCGCCGGCAATGTGTCCCACGAATTCAAGACGCCGATCTCGACCCTGCGGGGCACCGTGGAGCTGTTGCGGGACGACGGGGAGATGCCGCCCGCCCAGCGCGAGCGCTTCCTGAACAACGCCCAGGCCGACCTGGCCCGCATGGAGCGCCTGGTCAGCGGGCTGCTGGCCCTGGCCCGTGCCGAGGAGAGCGGGGGCAAGGTCCAGGTGGGCCTGCAGGATCTGTTGGGGGCGGTGGTCGCCCGCCACCCAGGCACGGTCCTGGAGGGCCAGGCCGGCCAGGTCATCGGCGTGCCGGAGCAGCTCGAGGCCCTGGTGCACAACCTGGTCGACAACGCCTGGCGCCACAGCGGGCCCGACGTCAGCGTGGCGGTGGTGGCCTGGACCGGCGACGAGCGGGTCGGGGTCGACGTCATCGACGACGGCCCCGGGGTGTCCCCGGGGAACCAGGACCGGGTCTTCGAGCGCTTCTTCACGACGGACCGGGACGCCGGCGGCACGGGTCTGGGCCTGGCCCTGGCCCGGGCCGTGTGCCGGGCCCACGGGGGCACGATCACGCTCGAGAGCCGGCCCGGCAAGACGTGCTTCCGCGTCGTGTTGCCCCGGGCGATGGACTGAGTCGTCGACTGGGCCAGCCGGGTTCTCAGCGCCCCAGCGAGCAGATCTCCGGGCGGGAGGGCACGTCCTGCTCCACTGCCAAGGTGCACGCCTCCAGCGCCGCGCCCTTGGCCTGATCACAGCTGCCGACGCCCTGACACGCGACCACCAGTCCGAGCAGCGCGCCCACCGACGCCAGGTGGTGCTCCTCGGCCGCCACCCTGGCAAAGGACACGGCGTCGGGGCCGGCGGCGGCCCAGCGCTGGAGGGCGTGCAGGGTGCAGTCCTGGGCATAGGGACCGGTGTGGGCTCGGCAGGCGGCCAGCTGGGCGGTGATGTCGGGGTCCGGACGGGCATCGAGCACTGTCAGGGCGCAGTCCGGGGCGCCCTCGCAGGCCCGGAGCAGGCTCGCGCGGGTGCCCTGGCCCTGGCCGAGGGCCTGGACCACCCAGGCGACCTGGCAGGACTCCGCGTGCTCGCCCAAGGGCCGACAAGTCTCGGGCCCCGCCAGGCCCCGGCTCACCAGGCCGGTCACGCACCAGGCCTGCACCGCGGGCTCGGCGTAGCGCTGGCAGTCGGCCGCCGTGCGGGGCGCCGGTGGCGGCGGCGTGTCCACAGCACCGCCACAGGCCCAGAACCAGAGCGCGATCATCGCAGGTACCGGGACATCGCTTCCAGGGCGGTCTCCAAGGTGTCGGGCCGAACCCGAGCGTCGGGCAGGGCCCGGCCTGTCGGGTCGACGATCTCGTAGGGGCCCGCAGGGTAGGTGATCGTGGCCCGATCGGGCTCGACGATGGCGTGGTTGTAGTAGCTGCACGCAACCAGCGGGGGCCGGGGGCTGGGATCCGCCAGGGCGAGACCCCGGGACAACGCCCCTCCCGGGTCCTCGCAGCCCAGCCAGTCCTGGAGCAGGGTGGCCACCACGTCTTCGTGGGTGGTGCGCCAGGTGCGGTCACCCCCCTCGACGCCCGGCCAGGCCACCACCAGCGGCACCTGGAGCTGGGCTGCGGTGTAGTTGCTCCCGTGTCCCCAGTGGTTCAGGCCGTTGTCGTTGAATTCCTCGGCGTGGTCGCTGGTGAGCACGACGATCGTGCGGTCCCTGACGCCCCGGGCGTCCAGGGCTGCGAGCACCTCGCCGACCCGCCCGTCGGCGGCCAGCAGGGCGTTGCGGTACAGGTTCCGGTAGGGCGTGGGATCCGTGTCCGGGCCCAGGCGCAGGTGCTCCGGGGTCTCCCACGCCGGCTGGAAGGGCCGGGGTGCGTCGTCCGGCACGCTGTAGCCGTGCACGGCGTCCAGGTACAGGACCCCGGAAAAGGGCTCGGAGGCGTGCTCGAGCCAGGCCACAAGGTCCGCCGTCGCCCCGGCGTCGCGGCCGGCGGGCGTCTCCTCGGGCCGGGTCAGCAACAGGTCCTCCACCCCGCTGAACAGGGTGCGGTCGAAGGCCTGGGGCGCCAGGTCTGCGCTCAGGCCCAGCCCCAGCGTCACCCCAGCCTGGGCAGCCTGGGACAGCAGCACCGGCGGGATCTGGGCGGCGGACACGGCGGACCAGGCCGTGCAGGGGATGCCGTAGAACAAGGAGAACATGCCCGTCCGGGTCACGTTGCCGCCGCTCCAGTGGTCCCGGTGCACGGCCGCGTCGGGGCGCTGGGCGAGGGCCCAGGCGTGGGGGGTCTCATCCGGGCGCAGGCTGTCGGCCCGCCAGGTGTCCACCACGAGCACCAGCAGGTTGAGGGGGTCCGCAGGCGGCGAGCAGTGGGGAGTGGCCGCCGGGTAGGCCAGCGCGCCCGTCGGCGGGTCCCGCAGCTCGCGCTGCTCGGAGAGGTCGACCCAGCCCCGGGCCTCCAGGAAGCGGCGAGCGGTGAGGGGCGCGAACAGCGGCAGGTGCCGGGTCAGGCCGGTGATGCCGCTGTCATAGCTGGCGTCGGCCCAGGCGTGGAGGAGGTGGTGGGCCGGCAGGGCCAGCAGCAGTCCTCCCCAGGCCAGCCTCACGCCCGGCCACGGCCGAGCGGCCAGCCGCCAGGCCCCGGCGTAGACCGCGGCCAGGCCCAGGGGCAGACCCACCAGGGCGGCGCGCGTCAGGGGCCCCAGGGCGAAGATGCGATCGCCCGACGACCCGAAGAACAGGGCCAGCAGCGTGAAGTCCAGGTGGAAGCGCCAGCGGTCGTAGACCAAGGTGTCCGCGGCCAACATGGCCGTGGCGGCCGCGGCAGCGATCACCGCGAGCACGCCCACCGCACGCCGAGGCAGCCAGCGGCCGAGCAGAGCCGCGCCGACCACGGGCACCCCGACCCACCAGGCGACCTGGCCGGCGACGGCGAGCCCGCGGTACACGCCGGCAGTCAGGTCCGAGATCGGCCCCGCGTGGGCCAGGTAGCGCAGCATCCACAGCGCTTGAACCGCCGCCACGACCAGTCCGAAGCGCGCGAACTGCCCGGTCATCGCCGCCGACCCCAGAGCAGGAGTCCGAGCCAGCCCAGGACCCCCAGGACGGCCCCGCGAAGGCCCCACCGCCAGGGCCAGGGCGCATAAGCGAACACCACCTCCTGGGTGCCAGCGGGAACCTGGACGCCGCGCACGTACCCCCCGACCCGCAGGACGGGGGCTGGCTCGCCGTCCACCTGGGCGACCCAGTGGGGGTCCCAGGTGTCGGCCAGCACCACCAGCCCACTGCTGGGCTGATCGACGGCCACCCGGACCTGCCAGGCGCGGTCCTCGCTCAGCGTGAGGGGCGCCCAGGCCGGAGTGCCTCGGAGGGCCGTGAGCCCCTCGACCGGTGGCCGCTCGCGGGCGATGCGGTCGCGGCTCACCAGGTCCAGGCCCACGTCGGCGCTGGGGACCTGGGACGTGACCGTGGTGAACCAGGCCCTGGGGGCGTCGGCGTCGAGGGTGTAGACCCCCAGCGGCGCCGGGCCCACGTCGAGGGGCTCCAGCCGCGGCACCGGCTGGTCGCTCAGCAGGTAGCGCACCCCCAGGAAGCGCATCAGGTTCAGGGCACCCGGGCTGGCCGTGGCGATGGGGTACCAGGGTCTCGCCAGCCGGCCATCCAGGCGCCTGGCGAGGGGCTCCCAGGACGCGGGGACCGGCAGGTCGTAGCCCCGCAGATCCCGGATCCCGACCAAGGCGCCGGTGTTGGGCTGCAGCGCCCACCCCAGCCCCGCGACCCGGGCGTCGCCCACCTTGGCGGCCAGCACGGCGGTCCACGGCGCCGGCGCTGGATCATGCCGCTCCGGCGCCAAGCTGCCCTGGTCCAGGTGGCGGGCCCCGTACCCCGTGCCCAGCACCGCCAGCCACGCCAGTCCCTGGCCCCAGCGAGGCAGGCCGCGGACCGCCAGGCCGGCCCCGGCGGCCAGCCACAGGGCCCCCATTCCGGCCAGCCGGGCGTGGTTCATGGGACCGGGCAGGCCCACGATGGCCCCCGCCAGACAGCCCAGCCAGGCCAGGCTCAGGCCGCGACCCAGCGAGGACCGGCGGGCACCCCATGCCGCCAGTGCGAGCACCGCGAGCCCGGGGTGCAGCACCCCATCGGCCCAGACCCCCGGGCCCGTGTAGCCCTCGCCGGCCGGGTGACCGTGGAAGTTGGGCACGACCGCGTCCAGCAGCTGTGCTGCCGCCAAGGTGTTGCCCCCGTGAGCCCCCAGCGTCGCGCTGCGCGTGAGCAGCTCGGCGAGCGGCAGCCACAGGGGCAGGGACAGCAGCCCGCCGACGATCAGGCCCGCCAGCACCCGCGGGCTCCGGTCCCGGGCCAGCGCCCAGGCCCCGGCGAAGAGCAGGCCGTGGGCTGCGGTCTCCGGGTGGCCCCCGCCGACCAGGCCCACACAGAGCACCGCCAGCGTGGCGGCCCGGCGGGCCTCGATGGCCCACAAGAGCCAGGGCACAAAGGCAAAGGTCGCCGCGTGGGGGTGCAGCAGCCAGACCCAGGTGTAGGGGCCCAGAGCCGCCGCGGCGCCGCCCACGGCGATGCCCGCTGGGCCGGCGCCCAGGGCCCGCAGCCACAGCCCGGTGCCCAGGGCCGTCCACGCGAGCACGAACCAGACGCCGAAGTCCTGGGCGCTGTCCTCGGGCAGCACCAGGCGGGACCAGGTGACGGGCGAGCCGACCATGCCCTGGCCGCTGGCCAGCAGCGGTCGTCCCCCATGCAGATCCGGGTTCCACAGCGGGGCCCGGCCGGCAGCCAGGGCCTCGACGACCCGGATCCGGAGCGCCTTGAATTGCAGGGCCGGATCCGAGAGCTGGGGGTGCCGAATGCTGCCCCCCGGGGCCTCCTGCCAGGCGTGGTGCACGCTCAGGTGGTCGTCGGCGCTGACCACCCGGGGACCGGGCAGAGCGCCGGGGAAGAACAGGCACGGCAGCAGGAGCAGCGCGACCAGGGCGGTCCAGACCCAGCGTCGCGAGACGCCAGGAACCGCTTCGGTGACATCGGGGACCAAGGGTCGAACGATACCTGGGCCTTGCAGCCCGCCCGCGCTGCGATACCGGCCCTGCGAGCTGACGGAGATGCCCATGTTGTCCCTCGCCCTGCTGTCCCTGCCCCTGTCCACCGTCGCCTGCGGAGACGAGCCCGAAGGGCCCCCGGCCCGTCCCCGGGTCGAGGCCAAGGCAAGCGATGCCCAGCCGTCGGCCAAGCCCACCGGACCCGTGCCGGCGCGAGACCCGATCACCGGCGGTCCGGCCCCGGCGCTCCTGCTCTCCCAGGCCTGGTTCGCCAAGGTCGACGGCAAGCCCCGGCCCGGCCCCTCGCGGCTGGAGATCTGGCGCGACACCGGCGACGGCTGGAAGGCCTCGCGGCTCGAAGACGGCGACAGCAACGTCTTCCACAAGGCCATGCCCTACGACGGCGGCATCCTGACCGCGTCGGGATCCAAGGCCCAGCTCAAGCACTGGAAGTGGACCGGCAGCGAGTGGACCGAGACCCTGCTCTGGGAGAAGAGCTGGGGCGGCCGCTTCGATCGCATGCGCGACGTCGAGCTGGGTGACCTGGACGGCGACGGCGTCGACGAGATCGCGGTGGTCACCCACGACAGCGGCGTGGTTGCGGTCTATGACCCCAACGCCGAGGGCGAGAAAGTCCAGGAGATGGACCAGAAGGCCGACACCTTCGTGCACGAGGCCGAGATCGGCGACGTCGACGGCGACGGCAAGCTCGAGTTCTACGCCACCCCCACCGACCGCAACAAGGTCGGCAAGTCCCAGGACGGCTGGCTCGTGCGCTACGACTGGGACGGCTCCAAGTACGTCCGCTCCATGGTCGACGAGATGGGGGCCACACACGCCAAGGAAGCGCTGGTCACCGACATCGACGGCGACGGCAAGGACGAGCTCTTCAGCGTGCTCGAAGCCGAGCTCGGGCCGGACAAGCAGCTGGTCAAGCCGGTGGAGATCCGGGCCTACAGCCTGGCCGCCGACGGCACCTGGTCCCACAGCGTCGCGGCGACCATCGACGACAAGCAGACCCGCTTCCTGGTCCCCGGGGACTTCGACGGCGACGGCCAGCAGGAGCTGGTGGCCGCGGCCATGAAGACCGGCCTGTGGTTGCTGGACCGACAGGCCGACGGCTCCTGGAGCAAGACCCACTTCGAGACCAACAGCTCGGGCTTCGAGCACACGACCTACGCCGCGGATCTCGATGGCGACGGCGCCCTGGAGATCTACGTGGCCGCCGACGACCAGAAGCAGCTGAACCGCTACACCTGGGACGCCGCCACCAAGACCTTCCAGAAGACCACCCTGGGGAACCTGAGCGCCGACGTGATCACCTGGAACATCACGACCATGGCCCTCTGAGCCACGGTTGCCGTGGGCGGGCCTGCCGGGCTATAGGGCGGGCTCGCTCCTTGACGTACTGCATTCAGGTGCCCGCGCAATCACGCGGGTGAAACGGGAAGCCGGTGTGACACCGGCGCGGCCCCCGCCACTGTGACTGGGGACACCCCCGCAAACGCCACGGAACGAGATGGTTCTGGAAGGCGCGGAAGGGTGACTGATCCAGGAGCCAGGAGACCGGCCTGAATGCCATGACGACGTCTTCCGGGGAAGGAGGATGGTCGGCTCCTGCCCGGGATCCCTCCGCCTCCAGCCCCTCCGCTGGACGCTCCCGTGCTCTCCCTTCCCCTGTTCCTCCTGACCTCCTCGGCCCTCGCGGCTGACGAGAGCGATCCGCCCGGGGACGGCGAGGCCGAGGTCGTGGTGAGCGAGGACCGGGCCGAGGCGCCGGACCCGAGCGAGACGTCGGCCCACGTCACCGTCATCGCGGTCGACGAGCGGGTGGCGGCCGGCGACGACCTGGCCGCGCTGCTGGACACGGCCACCGGCGTGAGCGTCTCGCGGCTCGGCGGGCTGGGGGACTGGTCCGGGGTGTCCATCCGCGGCTCCAGCTTCCGCCAGGTCCAGATCTTCCTGGACGGCGTGCCGCTGAACCCGGACGGCGCCGACAGCGTGAACCTGGCCGAGCTTCCCCTCGAGGTCTTCGAGCGGGTCGAGGTCTACCGGGGCAATGCGCCCGCGGCCCTGGGCGCAGCGCCGATGGGCGGGGTGGTCAACCTGGTCACGGCCGAGTCCCTGGAGGGTGGCACCGCACGGGCGGCGCTGGGTAGCCACGGCACCTGGAAGGGTGGGGGACAGCTGGGGGGCTCCAGCCGCCTGGGGTCCTGGCAGGTAGACGGGCTCGCGTTCGTCGACGCCTTCCAGACGGTGGGAGACTACGGCTACTTCGACGACCGCGGCACCATCTACAACGTCTTCGACGACCACATGGAGACCCGGGCCAACAACGACAAGGTCCAGCTCTCCCTGCTCGCCCGCGGACGGGCTCGCAGCGGCCCGCTGACGGTGACTGTCCAGGAGTCGCTGCTGTCCCGCGAAGAGGGTCTGCCGGGCTCGACCCTCGCGCCGACGCACCAGGCGCGGCTCCAGACCACCCGGGCCCTGACCAGCGCCACCGTCGACTGGGGGCGGGCGCCCTTTGCGGTGCGAGCGATGGCGTGGAACCAGCGCCGGATCGAGGTCCTGGACGATCCGCAAGGCGAGCTCGGCCTGAGCACAGGGGTGGCGAACCGGGACCGCTTCGACAGCACGGGTGCCCAGGTGCACGGCCGGTGGGTGGCCCACTCCCAGCTCGTGCCGTCGCTGACCCTGCGAGCCCACCGGGACCACTTCCTGCGGACCGACCTCGCCCAGGACAAGACCGGAGATCCCGCTTGGCGCTGGGTCGGCGCGGCGATCGCCAGCGCCGAGCTCTCCGGCTGGCAGGACCGGCTGAGGGTCACGCCGGTGCTCCAGGGCACCTGGCTCGACAACCGGACCCTGGCCGACGTGACCAGCGTGGGCGCCCAGGACGACGCCTCGGAGCGTATCGTCACCCACCTCGACCCCCGCGGGGGGCTGCTGCTGCGGGTGACCCCGTGGCTGGCGGTCAAGGCCAACGGCGGCCGCTACCTGCGACCCCCGGACCTGACCGAGCTCTTCGGCGACCGGGGGGCACTCCAGGGCAACAGCGACCTGCGGCCAGAGACCGGCTGGGCCGCCGACGTGGGCCTGCGGGCCGTGCTGCCTGACAACCCCTGGGTCACGGGCTCCGTAGAGCTCGCCGGCTTCGTGAACCGGGCGCAGGATCTCATCGTCTACGTCCAGAACTCGGTGCGCACCCTGGTCCCGACCAACTTCGAGGCCACCGACGTGCGCGGTGTCGAGGTCGCGGCGTCCCTGGCGCTGGCGGGCTGGGTCGACAGTCGCAGCTCGGTGACCTGGACGCGCTCCGAGAACCTCACCGCCGTGGACTCCGTCGCCGGCAACCAGGTGCCAGGCGTGCCGACCTGGGAGGTCTCACAGGACACCTCGGTGCACTGGGGGGACCGGGTGCGCGTGGGCCACGGCTGGTCGTACACCGCCGGCACCTACTGGGACGCGACCAACTGGTACCTGTCCCCGCCCCGCTCGCTCCACAGCGCCTTCCTGCGCGTGCAGCCCACGCCGGCCTGGCCGGCGCTGGCGCTCGACGTGCTCAACCTGACCGACACCTTCGTCGAGGTGGTGCCCCGCAACCCCCTCGACGACACCGACCCCAACCGGATCGTGCAGGGGGTGACCGACTTCGTCGGCTACCCGCTGCCCGGCCGGACCTTGTTGTTCTCACTCACCTGGGACGTCTGACGTCCCGCACAGGAGCTCTCCATGCTGCGCAACCCCTGGCTGCTCTCGACCCTCATCCTGCCCGTCTTCATCGCCTGCGGTGACGACACCACC
>CAZFLE010000058.1:0-39822 GCA_964519895.1 uncultured Enterobacterales bacterium
GTCTCGCGACCTTCCTCGAGAAGAACGAGAAGCTGAAGCGCCAGATCAAGGGCGCGATGACCTACCCGCTGATCGTCGTCAGCGTCGCCATCCTGGTCGTCACGGTCCTGCTCCTCAAGGTCGTGCCCACCTTCGAGTCCATGTTCATGGAGTTCGGTGGTGCGCTCCCTGCGCCCACGCAGATCGTCGTGGACCTGTCCAAGTTCATGCAGAAGAACTTCGTGTTCATGTTCGCGGCCATCGGGGCCTCGCTCTACGCGATCAAGTTCTCGTACGGCACCTCCAAGGGCCGGGTCATCTACGACGGCATCTTCCTCAAGCTGCCGGTGCTGGGCGAGCTGCTCACCAAGGTCGCGGTCGCCCGGTTCTGTCGGACCCTGGGCACGATCGTCGCGTCCGGTGTGCCCATCCTGGACGGCCTCGAGATCTGCGCGCGGACCGCGGGCAACAAGATCATCGAAGCGGCCGTGCTCCAGGCGCGCGAGGCCATCTCCGAGGGCCGGAACATCGCCGAGCCGCTGAGTGAGTCCAAGGTCTTCCCCGAGATGGTCTGCCAGATGATCTCGGTCGGAGAGTCCACAGGCGCACTCGACATCATGCTCACGAAGATCGCCGACTTCTACGACGACGAAGTCGACCAGGCCGTCGAGAACCTCACGTCCATGATGGAGCCGCTCATCATGGTCTTCCTGGGCGTGATCGTCGGCGGCTTCGTCGTGGCGATGTACCTGCCGATCTTCACCATGGCGTCTGCCATCGGTGGCTGAAGACAGCGCGTCGGCGGTCCAAGGGTCCCGCCAGCTCGTCAGCGACGAAGGGCTCAAGCGCAGAGTCGTCTTCTACATCCTGATCCGCCTGCTGCTGGCGACCGGCCTGCTGGGCCTGACCGCTGTGCTGGTCTTGGGCGGCGAGAGCCGGCTGCTGGATCCGCGGCGCTACTTCGCACTGGTCGCAGTGACCTACCTGGTGATGGGGCTGTCCGCCGCAGGGCTGCCCGCGGTGGGCAACCTGCACCGCTTCGCCTGGCTGCAGCTGGCCGCCGACACCGGCATCATCACCTCACTGGTCTCGCTGACGGGCGGCACGAGCAGCATCTTCACGCCGCTCTACATGCTCTCGATCGTGGCGTCGTCCACGCTGGTCTACCAGCGCGGGGCCTTGATCCTCGCCGGCGGGAACAGCGTGGTCTTCCTGGCTCTGGGCCTGCTCCAGGGCATGCGGGTGGGGCCGCTGGACGAGGTGCGCTTCGACCCGAATGCACCGGTCTACGCAGAGGTCCTGCTCACGATCTTCGGGTTCTTCCTGGTGGCGATGCTGGCGGGCCAGCTCGCTGAGCAACTTCGGGCAACGGGCCGCCAGCTCCAGGCCGAGGAGGCCCACAGTCGGAGCCTGCAGGCCGAGCTGGCCCAGGTGGCCCAGACCATCCGCTCGGGCCTGGCCGTGATCGGTGCCGACGGTGCGCTGCGGTCGGCGAACCAGCGCGCCCTGGAGCTCTTTCCCGAGCTCGAGGTCGAGAGCGCACCGAGGGCCATCCCCGGATGGCTCGACGAGGAGTCCGGCCTGTGGGAGGTGTCCGTCCCGGCCGGGGACATGCTGCGTCACGTTATCGTGACGCGGTCCGACATGGAGGACGGCCGCAGCGTGCTCACCCTCGAGGACGTCACGTCTTTGCGGGAGATCGAACGGCAGCTCCAGCGCGAGGAGCGCTACAACGCGGTCGGCCACCTTGCGGCCGCCATCGCCCACGAGGTCCGCAACCCCCTGGCGAGCCTGTCGGGCGCCGTCCAGCTGCTGAGCCGGGACCGGGACGACGAGCCCCTCCACGAGATCATCCAGCGCGAGGTCGGTCGCATCAACGACCTGGTGACCCAGTT
Organism: uncultured Enterobacterales bacterium; assembly: GCA_964519895.1. GTDB lineage: Bacteria > Myxococcota_A > UBA796 > UBA796 > CAJQPC01 > CAYFPX01. Next base: position 1,875 of record CAZFLE010000058.1, read on the forward strand.
CCTCGAGACCACCCGTCCCGCCGAGCTGACCCGAAGACTCTCCGACCTGGGCCCCCTGGTCTCCGAGGTGGCCGAGACCTTTGCCAAGGACCAGCGCTACCGCGAGGACATCCGGGTGGTCGAGGAGATCGACGACCTGCCACTGTTGGACCTGGACGGCGAGCGGGTGCGCCAGGTCCTGTGGAACCTGCTGCTCAACGCCGCTCAGGCCATGCCCTCGGGCGGCATGATCCATGTCAGCGCGGTGGTGGTGGGGGAGCGCGTGCGCCTGATGGTCGCCGACGAGGGCGTCGGCATCGCCGAAGAAGACCTCCAGCGGGTGTTCGACCCGTTCTACACGACCCGCCAGGGCGGTACGGGTCTGGGCCTGGCGACCGTGGAGCGAGTCGCCCGGGAACACGGCGGCTCGGTGTGGGTGCGGTCCGAGCCCGGTGGGGGCACGGCCATCGCGATCTGGCTACCCGTCCCAGAAGACCCGCCGACCGATGAGCGGCGGCTCGAGGATCTCGATGGCTGACGAACGCATCCTGGTGGTGGACGACGACCTGTCCATGCGGCAGCTGCTCCGGATCCTGCTCGAGCGGGAGGGGTACAGGACCACCCTGGCCAGCACCGGCGAAGAAGCGCGGACGCTGTTCGAGCTGAACCTCTACGACCTGATCCTGACCGACCTCAACCTGCCTGGCCTGAGCGGCATGGACCTGTTGCGAGACGTCCAGGTCCATGGCGACCGCGAGGTCCCGGTGATCCTGATCACCGGCTACGGCACGGCGGCTTCGGCCGTCGAGGCCATGAAGAACGGCGCCGCGGACTACGTGCTCAAGCCCTTCGACAACGATGAGCTGCTGATCAACGTGCGCAAGGCGCTCGGGCTGCGTCGGCTCAAGGAAGAGAACCTCCAGCTCCGCAAGGAGCTCAAGGAGCGGCACTGGTACGGCAACCTGCTCGGCCGATCCTCTGCGATCCAAGAGGTCTACGACATGATCCAGCGGGTCCGTGACACCCGGATCAACTGCATGCTCTTTGGCGAGAGTGGGACCGGCAAGGAGATGGTGGCCCGCTCGATCCACTACTCGGGTGTGCGCCAGAAGCACCCCTTCGTGGCGGTCAACTGCGGCGCCATCCCCGAGACCCTGATCGAGTCCGAGCTCTTCGGCTACAAGAAGGGCGCCTTCACCGGCGCATCCAGGGACAAGGTCGGGTACTTCGCGGCCGCCCATCGCGGCACCCTGTTCATGGACGAGGTGGCGGACATGCCGCTCCACACCCAGGTCAAGGTCCTGCGGGCCATCGCCGAGCGCAAGGTCGTGCCGGTGGGCGGCACCGAGGAAGCGTCGGTCGACGTGCGGCTGATCGCTGCGAGCAACAAGGATCTCCAGGTCGAGGTCGAGGAGGGTCGCTTTCGCGAAGACCTGTACTACAGGCTCAACGTGGTGCGCATCGACCTGCCGCCTCTGCGGGCTCGAGACGGCGACGTGCCCATCCTGGCCAGACACTTCTGCGAGGAGTACTCCGAGGAATACACCAAGGACCTGCGGGGCATCTCGCTGGACGCGATGGCGGTGCTCGAGGCCTGGCACTGGCCGGGCAACATCCGGGAGCTCAAGAACGTTGTCGAGCGGGCGGTGGCCCTGGAGTCCGGCCCCGAGATCACCCCGGCGTCACTGCCCCGGGCGCTGCGAGAGGCCAGCGCCGGCGCGGCCATCGCGACGCGGGACCCTGGCCGTGCGGCCCTGCCCGAGGAAGGCGTCGACCTGGACGCCCTCCTGGGAGAGCTGGAGCGGCGCTACCTGGAGCTGGCCCTGGAGCGCACCGGCGGAAACAAGACCCGGGCGGCGTCGATACTGGGCATGAGCTTCCGGTCGTTCCGCTATCGGCTCGCCAAGTGCGGCATGGACACCGAAGCCTGAAGGTCCACGGGGGGGAGCGTCAGCGCCCTCCTTTGTCCAGCAACCACTCGACCTGGGCCTCCAGAGGGGCGGCGTCGCCGCCAGGCCCCCGCGCCGCCCAGCGCTCGAGCTCGCTCGAGTCACCCCGCCTCAGCGCCGCCGCCGACAGCACGACCGGTGCCAGGCCCGTGGGGTCGGGGAGCGCCTGGCGAGCATGCTGCTCGGCGGGCCCCCAGTCCCCGGTGGCGGCCTCTGCGATCGCCAGCGGTGCCAACAACTCGGGGCTGCCTTCGCACCCCTGGGCGAGCGCCAGCCGACCCATGGCGACGGTCTCGTGGGGGGCGCCCTGGTCCAGGAAGAACCGGGTCGCGGAGTAGCAGCAGTACTGGGCGGGTGGGGATGCGACCGCTCGGGCGAGCCAGCCCGCGGCCTCGGGCTGATCCTCCAGGGTCTTGAACACCCCGCAGGCGCTGCGCGGGGACGGCCCCATGGCCCAGCCCCGAAGCCACAGCGAGCTGGAGTCCTGCCACTGGGACCCCTCGGACATGGCCAGGGCCCCCAGGGCCACGGCCAGGCCCACCCCGACTCGCCGCGACAGCTGCGCGGGCCACACCGCGTGAAGGGCCACCGCCAGTCCGGCCAGCGGCACCGTGAGGTAGCGGTAGGGCATCTGTCCCGTGGCGGCCACGGCGGGCAGGCAAGGCAGCAAGGTGGCGAGGGCCCAAGCCAGGCCCAGCCAGGCCTGGGGCCCACCGCGGCGGGCCAGGGCCGCCGTGCCCAGCACGGCCAGGGCCAGTGGCAGCCAGTGGGGAGAGACGGCGTCCAGGTAAGCGGTGGGCGAGGTCGTCCATGGCGCGGTGAGGATCGCGGCCGAGTGGGTCGACCAGGTCCACAGCGACTCTGGCACCTGCAGCTCGGTGTCCAAGGCCAGGGCCAAGCGCAAGCCGATCCAGGCCACGACTACCCCGCCCAGGGCCGCGTGGCGGCGCCATCCCTGGGTCTTCTCCCCTCGCAGCCAGTCCAGTCCGACCAGCAGGACCGGTGTCGCGATCGCGACCTCCTTGCTGAGCAGAGCGCAGGCGAACAAGGCTGCCCCCCCGGCCAGGCGCGCCGGACCCACGCGCAAGGGGAACAACACGAGCATGGCCCCGACCATCAGGGCCGCCGCCATGCTGTCGTTGCGGGCCGCTGTGAACGCCACGACCTCGTTCTGGAGGGGGTGGAGGGCGTAGACCGCGGCGGCGGGGAAGGCGAGCCATGCACCCGGCCTGAGCCGCTGCAACAGGCGGTGGAGCAGCAGCGCTGCCGCCAGGTGCCAGCCCAGGTTGTGCAGTCGGTGCAGCCATGCCGCGGGCGGGTCGATCAGCGCCCGATCGAGCCACAGCTCTACGAGCATCAGCGGCCGATAGAAGTGCCGATTGGGGTCGACCACCGGCGTGGTCTCCCACAGGGACAGCGTGAAGAAGCTCGGAAGATTCCGCCAGTCCCCGGTGTGGGTGTTCTCCAGCACGAGCAGTGGGTCGTCCCACACGAACTCGCCGCCCAGCTGCCGCGCAAACGCCAGGGACACGAACAGCCCCAGCACGACCCAGGCCGGGAGCCGGGGGATCAGATCTGACACACTGCGTCAGTGTGACGAGAATTGTCACACGAGACGTGCCCAAATTTGTCAGTCGCGGGAGCTCCCAGATGCTCGAACCGCATGTTCAGGCCTTCCGTCGATCTGGCACGGGTCTTGTAATGAAGGCGTGCGTCCACCACCACAAACGGACACCAAACCAGTACAACCTGCCTGGGAGAATCAAATGCTCAAGTCCCTGCGTAAGGGCTTCACCCTCGTGGAGCTCATGATCGTCGTTGCCATCATCGGTATTCTGGCGGCCATCGCTATTCCCAACTTCGTCGAGATGCAGTACCGCGCCAAGCGGGCTGAGGTCCCGGCCAACGTCGATGGCATCAAGACTGCTCAGATGGGCTACGACGCTGCTTTCGATGAGTTCATCAGCTGCACCGACCACCCCGGCGCCGCGGGCATCGGTAAGAAGCAGGTCGACTGGGCCGGCGGCAACTCCGAGTTCCAGAAGCTCGGTTGGTCCCCGGACGGCAAGGTGCGCGGTACCTACAGCGTCACCACCACGACTGCTGGCTCCACCGCCAAGGGCGCGGACTTCACCGTGACCGGTATCTGCGACGTCGACGCTGACGGCAACACCGCCGACTACAGCGCCACCAAGTCGATCAACACCGTCTTCCGCGACAACAACGACACCTACTAGGTTCGCTGTCAAGGTCGACTGACCGGAGTGGGGCGGGTGCGCGAGCATCCGCCCCCTCCTGCGTTTTGGCCCTCCTGACGACTTCCGGTAGACTATTTGCGATGTTGAACGGGACACCAAGGAATCGCAGACCGGGGTTCACGCTCGTGGAGCTGATGATCACCGTCGCCATCGTCGGCCTGCTCGCGTCGATCGGGATTCCTCACTACATCGACATGCAGTACCGGTCCAAGCGGGCCGAGATCGAGTCCAACACCCACGGCATCATGTACGCCGAGGTCGGCTACGAGGCGGCCTACGACTTCTACATCGAGTGCCTGCCCTATCCGACCGGCGTGCCCGGCAAGAAGACCAAGGACTGGAAGGGTGGCAGCGCCGAGTTCAAGGAGCTCGGCTGGTACCCCGATGGCGCAGTGCGGGGGCAGTACTCCGTCACGACCGTGCCGGGCCCCAAGAGCGACATGGACTTCAACGCCATCGGCAACTCCGACATCGACGGCGACACCAACTACGCCAAGTTCACGGCGACCAAGAGCGTCAAGGCCATCATGATCACCGGGGCCGACACCTACTGATTTGAGTCAGGCACCGTCAGAATCCGGCCTGGACCTGGAACGCAGCGCCCGCGTGGGCGCCTTGGCGCTGTTCGTCGTCGTGGCACTACTCTACGGGGCGCTGGCACTTGCGGAATTCGTGTGGGACGACATCCCGCTGATCGTCCAGAACCGGATCACCGGGGACTGGCACAACCTGCCCCGATTCTTCAGCGAGGACCTGTGGCTGTCGAGCGGCGTCAGTGGCCACGAGAGCGGCTACTATCGGCCGCTGATGCTGGTCAGCCTGGCCGTGGATCGGTCCCTGTGGGGCCTGTCGGCCGCGGGTCATCACCTGCACTCCGTGGCCTGGCACCTGGCAGCTGGCGGGATGCTGCTGGCCTTGCTGCGACGGCTGGTCTCGCCGCTGCCAGCCCTGGTCGGCGCGGCGGTGTTCCTGCTCCATCCGCTCCAGAGCGAAGCGGTGGCCTGGGTCGCGAGCCGCAACGACCCCATGGTGACCACCTTCACCCTGGCGTCGGTGCTGGTGCTCTTGCCCAGGGACTGTGGCCCGCGTCGGCTTGCGCTGGGCGGTGTGCTGGTGCTCGCCGCGACCCTCTCCAAGGAGTCCGGCATCCTGGCCCCGGTCCTGCTGGTGCTGCTCGACCTGGCCCGGTGGCACCGGTTGGGATCCTTGCGGCGCTACGTGGCCGCTGGGTTGGCGCTGGCGATCTGGTTCGCCATGCGCCAAGCGGCCGGCGTCTATGTGTCGGACCTGCCGGACCCCGGGGGCGTCGAGATGCTCCTGGCCCGGAGCCACCTGGTGCTGGCCAGCTACGGTCAGCTCCTGGTGTGGCCCACCCCCTTGAGCACCGGGCGGACCCTGGAGCTGCTGCGCGATCCGCCGCTCCAGGTGGCGCTGGGCCTAGCCACCGCGGGGCTGCTCGTGTTCGTCCAGCTCCGGCGAGGCAGGGGGCTGGGCGCAGCGGGCGTCGCCTTCACCCTGCTCGCGGTGGCGCCGTCGCTGGTGGCGATCGCCGGCAAGGGGCAGCTCGGCGAGCGCTATCTGTACCTGCCGATGGTTGGGCTGGCGCTGGGGCTGGCAGCCGCGCTGCCTGCCCGAGGTCGCATCTACGCCTTGACCTTGCCGGTCGCGATCGGGTGGGTGGCGGTGCTCCACGACCGCCTGCCGGACTGGCAGAACGCCCTGGAGCTCTGGGGGGCCGCGGCCCACGACACGCCCAATGGCTACGCGTTCACCGGCTACGCCCACGAGCTCAACCGCGCGGGTAGACCGGACGAGGCCCAGGAGTGGTTCCTCAAGGCCATCGAGGATCCGCCGCCGATGGAAGACGCCTGCGCCAACGTCTTGCGGGGCCCCATGGGCCGCGGCCAGCCCCAGGTAGCGCTTGCAAACGCCCGGACCCTGAAGGGCAAGGGCTGCGCGGCCACGCCGGCCTTCATGGGGGTGCTGGCCGAGGTCCTGGCGCGCAACTGCCTGTGGGAGGAGGTCCGGGATGTGGTGCCTCGGGCCCACGGGGATCCAGCGGCCCGCAGCCTGGTGCTCATGGGCGCCCTGGCCCTCCAGGACGACCAGCCTGACGCCATGCTGCAGCTCGGGCTCCAGCTCCCGGAAGGGCCAGAGGAGTACCGTCGCAGAGTGCAGGAAGCCCTGGACGAAGGGTGCCGCGGCGACGTGGTCGCGCCCTGAGTTACGTCCTCCTCGATGGGCACACGTCGTGCAGCGCTGGTCGTCCTGGGGCTCGGGGTGGCCGTCGCGGGGGCCGCCGTGGCCCACTTCGGCCACGTGCGCAACGACGCCGTGCGCCACGAGACCAGTGCGGCCGTCGAGCTCCTGATGGTGCCCAGCGGCGAGGCCCTCGACGTAGGGTCCCTGGGCTACGCCGTGCACCTGGCCGACCTGATGTGGGTGCGCAGCGTGTTGATGTTCGGCGAACGCTTCGCCGAAGAGCCCGACCCCGACTGGCAGCAGTGGCTGGCCCGCATGCTCGACGCGGTGACCGTCCTGGACCCCCAGTGGCGCACTCCGTACTTCTATGGCGGCTCCATGCTGCGGGTCACCGGCGACGTCGACGCGTCCACGGCCCTGTTCGAGAAGGGGCACGCGGCGCTGCCGGACGACTTCTTCTTCCCCTTTGCCATCGGCATGAACTACTACCTGGACAAGGAAGACCCGGTCCAGGCCGCCGAGTGGGTCCAGCGGGCGGCCGGCCTTCCTGGGGCCCCCAAGTGGTACCGGGCTGCCGCACGAGGCTTCCTGATCGAGTCGGCCCAGCGCCAGGTGGCGATCCGCTTCCTGCGGGAAGAGCTCGAGCTGACCACGGACCCCGAGCTGCGCGAGCCCCTCGAGGCCCGCCTGCTCGGGCTGATGCACGAGGAGATGGTCGACAAGTTCGACGGGCTCATCGCCACGTTCCAGGAGCTGCACGGCCGTCCGCCCGCAGAGCCCCGCGAGCTCCTCCAGGTCACCGATCTGCCGGACCTGCCCCCGGATCCCTTGGGCGGCACCTGGACCGTCGACGTCGATGGTCGGATCCGCTCGACCGTCGACGTCGAAGACCTGACCCGCCGAGCCCGGGATCGGGAGCGCCAGATGCTCCTGACGCACAAGCTGCGGTTCTAAGCCTTGCTCGACGCCGTCCTGGGCTTGGGCGCCAGCCTGGGGGGCCGACGCGCGAACCTGGCGCTCGCCGTGCGCCTGCTGGACGCCGATCCCCGCAGCCGCGTGACCCGAACGTCTCGGATCCTGGAGACAGCCGCTGTGGGCGGGGTCGCCCGGGGCCCATTCCTGAACGCCGCCGTGCGGGTCGACTTCAGGGGTTCGGTGGGGGAGCTCCTGGGGCTCTGCCAGGACGTGGAGCGGCGCCTGGGTCGCCAGCGTGCACCCCGCTGGGCCGATCGTGCCATCGACGTGGACGTGTTGTGGATCGCCGGCCGGCGCGTGAGGCTACCCGAGCTCCAGGTCCCCCACCCCCGGCTCCAGGACCGCCCCTTCGCCCTGGGGCCGCTACGAGACGTGGCTCCCGGCGCACGCTGTGCCCACAGCGGCCGCTCCCTGTTCGCTGACACACGTCAAGAGGTCGTGCCCCACGCGGTCGGAGTGCTTGCCGGCCCCGTGGCAGGGGTGTACAGGGGGCTCCCTTCGCGGACCCCCCTTCGCGCCGGAGGCGCCATGAAGTTCTTCCTCGACACCGCGAACCTGGACCAGGTTCGGGAGATCGCTGCCTGGGGCATCCTGGACGGTGTCACCACCAACCCGTCCTTGATCGCCAAGGAGGGCGGAGACTTCGTCGAGACGGTCGCCGAGATCTGCACGATCGTGAACGGCCCGGTCTCGGCCGAGGTGGTCGCCGAGAACCCCGACGACATGGTCACCCAGGGCCGGCTGCTGGCACGGATCAGCGACCACGTGGTGGTCAAGGTCCCCCTGACCGTGGCCGGCATCACCGCCACCGCGCGGCTGTCCGCCGAAGGCATCCGGACCAACGTGACCCTGTGCTTCCAGGCCAACCAGGCCCTCATCGCAGCCAAGGCCGGGGCCACCTACATCTCGCCGTTCATCGGGCGGGTCGACGACATCTCCACCGAGGGCATGCAGCTGATCGAGGAGATCGTCTCGATCTATGCGAACTTCCCCGAGCTCGACACCCAGGTGCTGGCGGCGTCCATCCGCCACCCTCTGCACGTGTCCCAGTCAGCGCTGGCCGGGGCAGACGTGGCGACGATCCCGTACCCCGTCATGAAGAAGCTGCTGAACCACCCCCTCACCGACAGCGGCAACACCAAGTTCACCGCGGACTGGGCCAGCGTGCCGGACTCGGACATCGTCGGCCAGGTCCAGCGCTACCTCGACAAGACCGGTCGGTAGGGCGTTGACGTCAGCCCCCAAGCGAGCCGACAAGCGTCGCGCGATCCGCGAGGCGGCGACCGAGGTCTTCGCCGAGAAGGGCTTCCACCAGGCCCGGGTGAGCGACATCGCGCGCCAGGCGGGCGTGGCAGACGGCACCATCTACCTGTACTTCCGCAACAAGGAAGACCTGCTCCTCAACATCTTCGAGGACGCCATGGAGCGGCTGGCCACCGAGCTCGCCGAGGCCCTGGACGGCGTCGAGGATCCCCTGGAGCGGATCCGCGTCTTCGCCCGCAACCACTTCAGCCAGGTCCGGGATCACCGGGCTCTGGCCGAGGTGATGCAGGTCGAGATCCGACAGTCCAAGAAGTTCCTGCACGACTACCGCCCTGAGAGCCTGTGGCGCTACCTGGGCCTGTTCGCAGAGATCCTGCGGGACGGCAAGGGCACCGGCGTCATCCGCGAAGACGTGGACCCCTTCATCCACATGTGGTCTTTCTTCGGTTCCCTGGACGAGCTCGGCATGCAGTGGGTGCTCTCGGCTCGCCGGGGCAAGGACCTCTTCAACCTCGAGACCGCCGCCGAACAGATCGCCTCGGTGTTCATCCGCGGCGTGACGGTGTCGACCCGATGAACCCCCTCTCAACCCCTTCCCTGGAGGAAGCGTGAAGATCGGTGTCTGCCTGAAGCAGGTTCCGGCCACGGACAGCGCCATCAAGATCAACGCCGATGCGACTGGCATCGTGACCGATGACGTGAAGTGGATCGTGAACCCCTACGACGAATTCGCCCTGGAGGCCGCTCTGCAGCTCAAGGAGGCCGGCCAGGCCTCAGAGGTCGTGGTGCTCAGCATGGGCGCCGCCGACTCCGAGGCCCGCATCAAGGACGGCCTGGCCCGCGGTGCCGGCTCGGCCGTGCGGCTGCACGATGACGCCTTCGCCGGCTCGGACTCCCTGGGCATCGCCCGGGTGATCGCCGCCGCCTGCAAGAAGGCCGAGATCGGCCTGCTCCTGTGTGGCCGCCAGGCCATCGACACCGACAATTGGCAGGTGCCGGCCATGGTCGCCGAGCTGCTGGGCTGGGGCCAGGTGAGCGCCATCTCGACCCTGGCGCTCGAGGGTGAGACCGTCACGGCGACGCGGGCCGCGGGCAGCGGCAGCAGCCACCTGGTCCAGACCCGGGTGCCGGCCGTCTTGACCTGTGACAAGGGCCTCAACACGCCGCGCTTCGCCACGCTCAAGGGCATCATGATGGCCAAGCGCAAGAAGATCGCCTGCTGGGGCGCCGCAGACCTGGGGCTCGACGGTGGCGTCGGTGCAGCAGGCGCCCACGTGACGGTGAGCGGGTACGCCCCGCCGGCCGCCCGGCCCGCGGGCCGTGTGATCGACGGGGACAGCCCCGCGGCCAAGGCCCAGGAGCTCGTCCGCCTGCTGCGCGAGGAGGCCAAGGTCATCTGACCTGGCCCTGCGCGACCCCCCAACTCTCTCACCTCCAGGAGGTCCCCCATGGGATCCGGAATACTCGTCTTCGCTGAGTCCGACGGCGGCCAGGTCAAGAAGACCGCCTTCGAGCTCCTCACCAAGGCCCGCGAGCTCGCGGGCGCACTGGGCGGCGGCGTCAGCGCCGTCCTGATCGGCGGCGGCGACACCGCCGGCCTCGCGGCCCATGGCGCGGACACGGTCTACACCGTGGCCGGCGACGCCTATGGCAACTACACCACCGGTGCCTTCACCCGGGCGCTCCAGACCGTGATCGGCCAGGCCGACCCCGCGGTGGTCCTGGGTGCTGCGTCGCCGGTCGGCAAGGACCTGCTGCCCCGTCTGGCGGCTCGACTGGACGCTGGACTCGGCACCGAATGCACGGCACTCGACGTCGTGGACGGCCAGCTGGTGGGAACCCGGCCCGTGTACGCGGGCAAGGCCACCGTGACGGTGACCATCTCCAGCAGCCCGGCGGTCTATTCGGTCCGGCCCAACAGCTTCTCCATCTCGGCCGGAGCCGGCGCCGGCTCGGTGGTGGCCGTCGACGTCGCTCTGGGGGCAGACGACGTGCTGACCCAGGTGGTCGAGGTCAAGGCCAGCAGCTCCGCCGTGGCGGATCTGACCGAAGCCGAGCGCATCGTGAGCGGCGGTCGCTCGCTCAAGTCCGAGGAGAACTTCCAGAGGGTGATCGTGCCCCTGGCCCGGTCCCTCGGTGCCACGCCGGGCGCCTCTCGCGCCGCGGTGGACGCCGGCTATGCCCCTCACTCCTGGCAGGTCGGCCAGACGGGCAAGGTCGTGAACCCCGAGCTCTACATCGCGGCCGGCATCTCCGGGGCCATCCAGCACCTGGCGGGCATGCGCACCTCCAAGGTCATCGTGGCCATCAACAAGGACGCCGAAGCCCCTATCTTCCAGCACGCCAGCTACGGCATCGTGGACGACCTCTTCGACGTCTGTCCCGCGCTGACCGAGGCCTTCGGAGCGGCGTTGGGCGACTGAGGAACCTCGGGGGTTATGCTCGGGGCCCCCCTGCGCACGCCCATGTCTTCCACCCAACCCGCCGGGCCTGTCACCGCCGACCAGGCACGTCTCCTGGAGCGGGCCGTCGTGCGCCTGGAGGCGTCGGCCGAACCCAGGATGCTGGTCCGGCTGGTCGAGAAGTGGGCCGAGCTCGGCCACCCGCCTGCCCGGGTGCGCCTCAGCCAGGCCAGGGCCTTCCTGCACCTGCGTCTGATGGATCGGGCCTGGGTGCGCCTGCGCGAGGTCGGCGACAACCTGGGCGACGACCCCGAAGTGCTCGCCCTGACCGCCGAGATGTTCGTCGAGCGGGGCTGGCCCGTGCGCGCCCGCAAGGCTGTGGGCAGCGCCCTGGCCCAGGACCCGTCGAATCCCCGCCTGCACGACCTGTTGCGGCGGGCCCACCAGCCCCCCGTCCAGCCGCCGTCCAACGCCCGCGAGCTCGAGCGGACCGGCACGCCACCAGAGCTCTTGCGTCTCGCTGAGCGCTTCCTGTGCGCCGGCTCCTTCCTGCGCGCCCGGAGCATCCTGGAGAAGCTGCGGCGACAGCGTGGGCCCTGGAGCGGCCGGGTCGAGGACCTGTTGTGGGGCCTGGAGGGCGACTTCACGTCGGGCGTCGATGACCCGGTGGCCGTGGCCCAGGCGCTGTTGTCCACGTCGCCCCTGGCCGAGGTCGGGGACATGACCGACCACTCCGAGGTCACAGCCCACGGCGACGCGTCCGTTCCGGACCACGAAGACGTGGCGTTCCCGTCGCTGTTTCGGCGGGTAGACGACGACAGCACCGACGCCGCCGACTTCACGGGCGAGGTGACCCGGATCTCTCGGATGGCGGCGCCGACCGAAGCCCAGGCCGTGGTCCCCGGCGACGACACGGACTCCGGCGCCTGGAGCGAGGACGTCCCCATGGACACCCAGATCCAGGTGGTCGTGAACAAGGACGGCGGGGGTCCGCTCCACCACCGCAAGGACGAGACCGACGACAGCTACGACCTCAAGAAGTCGCTCAACCTGCGCGAGTACCAGAATCAGATGGGCATGGGGGATCTGGGGGCCGATCTGGCGGCTCCGGACATGCCCACGGCGGACAGCGATCTAGCGGACTACCTCCAGGACGACTCGGAGTTCCTGGAAGAAGAGGACGACGACCTGATCGTCATGACCCGGCGCGAGGCCGATCCGTCGGAGCTGCCCGACGAGCTGGACATCCCGTCGGGGCCGATCGAGGTGATCGAGCGTCCTCTGGGGCCGCCCCCCCGGCCGGTGCCCGAGCCAAGCCCTCCGCCGGCCCAGGCACCCCGGAGCTCCCCTGCGCGGCGTCGCGCTCGCAGTCCGGGGTCGGCGAAGCTGGCCGGGGGCAACCTGCTCGTCGTGGCTGGGGCTGGCCTGCTCTGCCTGGTCCTGCTGGTCTTCCTGGGCACCAGGCTCTACGGTTCTTGGGTCGCGAGCAGCGTGTGGGCGGACACCGCCACCGTCCTCGCCCAGGGCAGCTACAAGGACCTGCTCCAGGAAGAAGGGCGGCTCGAAGCCCTGCTCAAGTCCGAGGAGCCGCCGCGGGGGACCTACCTGGCCGCCTATGCCGTGCTGGAGCTGGTGCTCTATGGCGAGTTCACCGGAGGAGAGCCGCGCCTGACCGCCGCCCAGGAGACCACCGTCGAGGCGGTCGAGCACGGCGCTCGCGGCGAGCTGGTGGCCCTGGCGGCGGCGTGGCGTGCCCACTTGCTCGGCGACGACACCGCCGCCCGGGGCCTGCTCGATCAGCTCGATGACTCCGAGCCCGAGGTCAGCTACCTGCGCTCCCTGGTGGCCCTGGAGAGCGGCCACTTCGACGACGCGGTCGATGCCGCGCGGCGGGCGACCGAGTCGTCTTCGGGCAGTGCCCGCTACCTGCTCGGACTGGCTCGGGCTTGTCAGAAAGTGGGAGACAAGGCCTGTGTCGACGGCGCCTTCGCTCGGGCTGCCCAGGCCGGCCCGACCCACGCCGCGGTCCGGCTGGCTTCGGTGAGCTTCGGAGGGGGCGATCGCCAGGCCCAGCTGGGTTCCCTGGAGCGGTTCCTGGACGACTCCGGGCGGCTGGCGCCTCGTCTCCAGGGCCGCGCCCACGCACGGAGTGCCGAGCTGTTGCAGGCCGAGGACCCCGCCGGTGCAGGCCTGGCCCTGCGCCTGGCGCTGGCGGCCGACCCGGACAACCCACAGCTGCTGTACCGGGTGGCGGCCGTCCGCTTGGCGGCCAACCAGCCCCAGGCGGCGATCCGAGAGCTGGGTCGATGTCTGTCGCTGCGACCCCTCGACATCGGCTGCCACGCCGGGCTGGTCCAGGCCCGGCTGGAGCTGGATCGGGTCGACGAGGCCGAGGCCGGGATCGTGGCGATGCCCGACGCCCTCCAGCGTCTCCCACGGACCCACCTGATGCGGGCGTGGACTGCGGCCACCGGACGCGACGCTGCCGAGCAGGCCCGGGAGCACCTGGACGCCTACCTGGCGGCCGGCGGCGCCGAAGACGGCGAGGTCATGTTCCTGCGGGGCCTGGCCTTGGCGCTCGGCGACGACGTCAGCTCGGCGGTGGCACAGCTCGAGGCAGCTGCGGCTCGGCTGGCCCAGGACGCCGATCCGCTGCTCCAGCGCCTGGCGCCGAGGGCCCTCGCCGTGGCGGCGCTGGTGGCCGGACCGGTCGACGGACGGCGCCTGGCGGTCCAGGCACTCCGTGCCGGGTCCGAGGACGCCTGGGTGCACGTGCAGCTCGGTCGCATGGAAGACGCCGGCGGCAACCGCAAGGACGCGGAGCGGCACTACGGGCGTGCGATCGAGCTGGGATCAGACCTGGCTCTGGCCCACTACCACCGCGGGAATTTCTTCCTCGACGATCCCCGCCGGGGAAAGCGGCAGGAGACTTGGGCTTCATGGCGTCGCTACCTGGCTCTGGACCCCACAGGTCCTCGGGCCGAGCGGGCGTCCCGCCACCTGGGGTATCGCTGAGCAAAGCCCCGGTCGCCCCGAGTTCTGGCCCGTTGGCCACCGTCCTCGGCGACGTCGTGGAGAAACCGCAAAGGGCTTGTGTGGCCCGGTTGCCAACCTTCCGCCCATGTGGATATGGTGCGCGGCCCCGCCACGGGAAGACCGCCCGGCCAAACCCCATTCCTCGGCCGGAACCCCTCGGAGACGACACATGCGCCTTGACAAGCTGACCATTCTGCCACTGTTCCTCGGCGGCATCGCCCTGGGCCTCACCGCCTGCGGCGACGACACCACCACGGGCACCGACACCGGCTGGGCCGATGCCGACACCGACTCGGACGCCGACAGCGACACCGACGCGGACGGCGACAGCGACAGCGACACCGACACGGACACCGACACCGACACCGACACGGATGCCGACTTCTTCGACACCTACGCGGTCGGCTTCAGCTTCTACACCGGCTACCACGACGACGAGCTGACCTCGGTGTACTTCAGCGGCTCCGAGCAGCCCCCGCTGGTCGAGGTCGTCTTCTACGAGGAGAAGTACTTCGACGCCGGCGACGACCGCTACACCTGCTACTGGATCGGGACCCCGAACCTGAACGGTCTGGACAGCCTGGAGCTCGGCGACAACCTGTGGCTCGGCTGGGACATCTCCCTGCAGCTGCCCAGCACCGACTACACCGACTGCACCGACTTCGACTCCGAGCTCTGGGGCTCCGAGGACCCCACCGCAGTGCTCGAGGCCCTGCCCTTCGGCATGGGCTGGGGCCCGACGTCCGACGACTTCTACACCGAGGTCCACGACTACCTGATCAGCGCGGGCTGGTCCGAGACGGACTGGAACGACTACATGGGCCCCTACATGTACTCGCACTACCTGGGCTTCTGGGATGACTCGGCGGGTGGCCTGGTCGGTCTCGAGGCCGGCATCGGCCGGACCCTGATCACCGACGACGCCTACGAGGTCGTCTACGACTCCGATGGCTACGCCAGCTACCTGGAGCTCGACGGCGCCGGCATGCCCTACGGCTACTCCTTCAACATCCCGTGGTCCCTCTGGTACGCCGAGCAGCTCCTGCTCCAGTAGACCGGGTTTCGACGGACAGTCTCGGCCGCCCTTCGATGCACTCGGGGGGCGGCCGGCTGCCTCTGAGGCTGATCTGATGACGCTCTGGATCCTCCTGACCGCCTGTAGCGGCACCCCCGACGACGGCTCGCCGGCGTGGGCCCTGAACACCGCCACGGTGACCCCGGCCGAGGACGGCCTGACCGGCGCCCACACGTGGAGCTTCTACAGCAGCACCTGGGAGACCAGCCAGTCCGACGACGAGCTGGTGTGCGAGATCGTCCAGGAGCTCACCGGGTCGGTGGTCGGCGCGATGACCGGGTGCCCCAGCTGCACCGCGACCTACGATGTGTCCTTTGTCGAGGTCGTCAGCGACTGCTCCGACGGGCTGTCCGCCGATCCGGGCCTCGAGGCCTTGCTCGGCTTCGCTTTTGGTCCCGTGCCGGACAACGTCGCCGACGACGATCCCCACCCGGACGTGTCCGCCGGTTGGTACCTGACCCTGGACGACACCGTCATGGAAGGCCACGGCTTCGCCTACCCCTCGGCCCTGGACCGGGACGAAGAGGTCAGCTTCAGCGGGTGGATCGTCGGCGAGACCTACACGCTCTCGCCGGCCTATGCCTGGCAGCTCTGAGCCTCGGTGATCGGACTCTGGCTGTGGGCTTGTGCCGGGGCCTCTACGGGGCTGGACAGCGGGATCCCGGGCGACACGTCCGTCGACACCAACCCGGACGGCACCTGGTTCGACACCTATGCGGTGGGCTGGGACCTCTCCGCCGGGGCCGACGGGGACGGACTGCGGGCCGCGGTGGTCTCGGGCCTGTCCCAGGAACCGCTGTTGGAGGTCACCTTCTACGCCGAGGCCTGGTTCTCGACCCAGCTCGACGAGCACCGCTGTTCCTGGTTGGGCCAGGTCACGTCCCAGCAGAGCGACGGTCTGGGACTCGGCTCGGCGTTGTGGGTCGGGTGGTCTGTGGGCCTGAGCCTGGTCGAGACCGACTGTGCGGGCTTCAGCCCGATTCGCTGGGGCAGCGAGACCCCGACCGAGGTCCTGGAGGCGACGCCTCTGGGGATCGGCTTCGGCCCCAGCAGCCAGGCCTTCGAGGACGAGCTCCACGACGCCCTGACCCAGAGTGGCTGGTCCGAGTCAGACTGGGAGGCGTCGTTCGGACCGTTTCTGTACAGCACCTGGTTCGCTGCGCCCGACGGCGACGGCGCGTGGGCGGCGGCCGAGATCAACATGACGCGGACCTACCAAGTCGACGATCAGTGGGCCGTGCTCCTGGATGACGGGGGAGCCTCGGTGCCTGTGCCCGTCGAAGATGGCCTGCCCGCTGGGTACGTGCGGAGCCAGTCGTGGAAGCTCTATGACGCGCGGGCCTGGTTCCCTGTGGTCGGCAGGTGAGTGCGGCATCGGCTATGCTGAGGGCCCGGGCAGGGGCAGGAGGGCGTGTGTCTCGCCACCTGGCAGTCACCTTGAGCGCCGCAGTCCTGATGAGCGGCTGCATGAACGACTCCTCACTCAACGTGCGGGCGGACACCGCAGGTGCGCCCGCGTCTGGCGACACTGGCTCGGAGACCGATGCGACCACGGCCGACTCTGCCACGCCGCCTGCGGATCCGGAGTGGTACCGCCTGGACGCCACCCTCACGCTCGAGGAGGGCCTGCTTCTCGGCTCCGCCGTGACGCTGGAGTTCCTGGATCGCGACCTGCACGTCCTGACGGACTGTGGGGAGACCCGCGAGACCCTGGGCGTGGTGGCGTCGGTCGAGACGCCGGACCCGAGCATCTTCCACTGGTGGCAGATCGCGCTGGGGGACTCGGCCGCCGCGTGCGACGGGACCGACACCCTGCCGTCCGAGCTCTTCCTGGGCCTCGGCCAGCTCCACCCCGAGGTCGAGGCCCAGCTGCTGTCCCTGGGCCTGGACCAGGTCGCGGGGTCGCTGTACGGCGCGTACGTGATGCTCGATCCCGACCAGGCCCAGCTCGACGCCCAGGACCAGCTGGCCCTGGCCTATGGCTACGCCGGCACCCTCGAAGACCTGGCTGGGGAGACCACGGCCCGCAGCGCTGCCCCACTGCCCGACGGCGACTATGCGGTCAGCGGGGTCTACCTGTTGCCGTTGGGTGCGACCGACTGATCACCAGTTCAGGGTCGCCTGGCCCGAGAAGCCGGCGCTGGCGAAGACGCGGCCGGTCTGCTCGCAGTAGTGCCAGTCCGTGTCGACCCCCGAGATCGTGTCCTGGGTCGGCTCCTCGTTGCAGTAGGGGAGCACGCCGCCTTCGCTGTCGGTGAGGAAGTTGCCCGGCAGGCCCCCCACGAAGAGTCGGGCCATGACCTCGCCGTCTCCGTCTCCGTCCAGGTCGTAGTGGTTGTGCTGGAATTCGACGATCGTGGGCCAGCTGCGGTGGGTGGCACCGTTGTCGGCCATCGTCTCGTGGGCGGCCTTGAGGGCCGTGCGGAGGTCGCCCAGGGCGATGCGCGTGCGGTTGCGTTCTTCTTCGGTCGGGATCCGGTCGCCGCTGGGGGGCGGGGCCGATGCGCTGGCCGTCGGAGGGGGCTTCAGTGCGATCCACAGTCCGGCAGCGGCCCCGCCAAGGCCAACGAGCACCGCACCCAGGCTCAAGACCTGGGCCAGTCGGAGGGTCGCCAGGGGACTCCCCCGGTCGGGCAGGCGGCGGGCCAGGCGCGTGACTCGCGGGCCCCCAAACCAGGCGCCATCGGCCAACAGGCGGCGTCGGGCAGCGGCGTCCAGGCCGCGGGCACCGCCGAAGTCCGCGCCATCCACCCTGGCTCCCCGCAGGCTGCCTGCCGCAAAGGTCGCCCCGCGAAAGCGGGAGCCCCGCAGATCGGCCCCCGCCAGGTCACAGTCCACCAGGTGGGCGTCGCTGAAGTCGCAGCCGACGGCGCGAGCCAGGTGCACCCGCACCAAGCGAGCCCTGGTCAGGTCACACAGCTGGAGCGCCCCCAGATCCAGGTCGGTCAGGGTGGCGCCGGGCAGGGCACAGCACACCAGCTCAGCCTCGGGACCGGCGCCGCCTGACCACTGGACTTCGCTCAGGTCGCAGCCCAGGATCCGCGCACCGGGTCCCAGTTGGGGCGCGACCAGGATCGCCCCTCGCAAGGAGCTGAGCTCGCAGCGCCCCACCAGGTGCGGTCGCTCCAGGCGGGCGCCATCGTAGGAGCACCGGATGGCCCCTTCGACCGGGACACCACCCTGAACCGGGCCGGGGTCGCACACCTCTTCCAGCACCACGCCTTGGGCGCCTCGGCGGCGACGGGCCTGGCCGCTGGCGCCCAGGTGCAGGCCCCACTCCGGATGGAGCAGCCCGAGCAGGCGATGGACCACGGCGGGGACTGCACGCATCAGCTTGCAACGGTACCACCCGGCTCGCGCTGGGCCGGTGGCCGTGCGGACGCCCGGTGGGCTGGCTACGTCCAGGGGCCGGAGCGCCCATGGCCGACCTGACCAATGACTTCACCTGGAGCTACAGCCGTCACGGCCTGTTCGCGGAGTGCAAGCGGAAGTACTGGCTGAACCATTACGGCTTCTGGGGTGGGTGGGATCGCCAGGGTGCCCCGGAGCGCGTGAGGGAGCTCTACATCCAGAAGAACCTGGCGACCGTGCCCATGTGGGTCGGCACCGTCGTGCACGACGCCGCAGAGGCCTGCCTGAAGGCCCTGATCCAGCGGCGCGTGCCCCAGCGCGAGCGGGTGGTGGCCCAGGCCTTGGCGCGGGCCCGGCGCAACATCCAGGAGTCGCGGGAAGGAGCGTGGCGCTGGGACCCCAAGCGCAAGGGCGCGTTCCAGCGTCACTACTATGGGCTCGACGAGCAGCCCCAGGAGCTCGACGACGCGCTGGAAACGATCCGGGCCCAGGTGGAGAACCTGTTGGACAGCCGGATCTACCGCCAGATGGCGCGCTTCCCGGAGCGCATCCTCCAGGTCGAGGAGCTGCTGCAGATCGACGTGGCGGGCGTGCCGGTGTGGGTCAAGCTGGACGGGCTGATGCGGGGCAAGGACGGGGGCGTCGTGGTCGTGGACTGGAAGACCGGCCGCTTCCATGCCGACGCTTCGGTCGATCGTCAGCTGGGCGTCTACGGGCTCTACGCGCTGCAGCGCTGGGTCGCGTCGCCGGAGCTGATCAAGGCGATGCACGTCAACCTGCGGGAGGGCAAGTGGCGGACCTTTGCCCTGGACCAGGATCACCTGGACGACACAGCGGCGTTCATCACGGCGTCGGCCGACGGGATGAAGGCGCTGCTCCAGGACATCGACGAGAACACAGCCCTGGAGGAGGACTTCCCCATGCTCGACGAGGGGGATCGCCGGTGCGGCCGATGTCGCTTCCGCAGGGACTGTCAGAGGGAGTGAGGACCCCTTTTATGAGGGCCCGGACAAAAAATGGTCTCCGCGGTGGTCATATGTTCAGTGTAAGACCTGCACAGAGGCCTCCATGGTTCCCCGCCGATCCCCCCACACCCCCACCGCCATCCCTCACCTGGTCCCCCTGGAGCGCTCCCCTTGGGACGACGGCGCCGCCTTTGGCGTGCGCGACGGAGGCGTCGCTGGCGACCTGGTCCTCCACGGCGGAGACGTGCTTCTGACCGGCGGCGACGCTGCCCGGCGCGATGCCTGTGTCCTGGTGCCACGCCGCATGGGCCGCCCCAAGGTGGGCCGCGTCACCGCCACCGGTGGACTGGTGGCCGAGCCGATGGGCGTGCCCTGCCACCCGGGCCGCTGGAGCCCCTCGGGTCGCCTCCTGGTGGTCGTGCGCTCGCGGCCCCGCCGGACCCCCCTGGTCATGCAGTTCCCCGGGGTGGTGCCCTCGGGTCGCCGCTACCTGGCGATCGAGCTGCCGGCAGACCCGGCCGCGCTCACCTTGATCAGCCGCCGCCTGCCCGAGCTCGATCCGGCCACGGGCGTGGCCCCCGTGCCGAGCGACGACCACGCCGAGCGGCTGCTGGCCGACCTGCGGGATCACTTCGGCCTGCCGCTCAAGGGCGCTGTCGCCGACACGCCGGGGGCGGCTCGGGCCGCCGTGGACCTGGCTGGCCTGGGCGCCCTGGCGCTGGTCATGCCTGGGGCAGACGGGGCCCTGCTGGCCCGGCAGCCCGACCCCACGGACCGGCGTCAGCTGGGCCTGTTCGCAGCGGCCGTCCCCGGCTCCGACCCGATCCTGGGCAGTGCTACCGTCCGCGGGTGAAGCCCGCTGGACTCCGCCCGCTCCTGACCGCCCATCGCCCTCTCGTCGGGGTGCTCCACCTGGCCCCGCTACCGGGGGCCCCGACACCCGGCCCTGGGCTACGCGGTGTCGTGGACCGGGCCCTGGCCGACGCCGAAGCCCTGGCCGAGGGGGGCGCACTGGGCCTCATCGTCGAGAACCTGGGGGACGCCCCCTTTGCGGCCGGTGCGGTCGAGCCCCACGTGGTGGCCAGCCTGAGCCGTGTGGCCAGGGCCGTGGTCGAGCGCTTCGGCACGGACCTGTGCGTCGGGGTCAACGCCTTGCGCAACGACGCGGTCGGCGCACTGGGGGCGGCCGCAGCCGCCGAAGCGGGCTTTGTGCGGGTCAATGTGCACGTTGGCGCCATGGTGACGGACCAGGGTGTCATCCAGGGCCGCGCGCGGGAGACGCTGCTCTACCGTCAGCGGGTCGATCCGGCCTTGGGCATCGTGGCCGACGTGATGGTCAAGCACGCGGTGCCCTTGGGCGATCAGCGACTGGAAGTCGTCGCCCGCGACACCTGGGCGCGGGGCCGCGCAGATGCCCTGATCCTGTCGGGCAGCGGCACGGGCCAGCCCACCTGCCCAGACGACCTGGTGCGGGTGCGCGCGGCCGTGCCCCAGGCCCCCCTGTGGATCGGATCCGGACTGAACCCGGACACAGTGCCCCAGCTGGGGCCGCTGGCCGACGCCGCCATCGTGGGCACGGCGCTGCACGAAGGCGAAAAGCTCGACCGGCCTCTAGACCCAGAGCGGGTCCGTCGGATGGTCGAGCTTTTCGGGGGATGCGGGTAGGGGGATGCGGGCGCTCCCCCCGGGGGGTCAGGAGCAGCCGCTGGTGGCGCCGCAGTTGAAGCACTTGTAGCAGCTGCCCGAGCGGACCATGATGCTGCTGCAGACGTGGCAGGGCGGCGAGTCCGCCTGGCTCACGAACACCTCGTGCTCCCGCTCGGCGGTGGCGGCCGCGTCGAGGATGGCTGCGGGCTTGGGCAGCGCCGGTGGGGCGGTCTGGGTCTCGGCGGTGGCCTCGCGGCTGGCTTCGCCGAAGCGCAGGTCCAGCCAGCGGAAGATGTAGTCGGTGATCGACTTGGCAAAGGGGATCTCGGAGAAGCCGGTGTACCCAGAGGGCTCGAAGCGGCTGTGGGCGAACTTGTCGCACAGCACCTGCAGCGGCACGCCGTACTGGAGGCTCAGGGAGACCGAGGTGGCGAAGCCGTCCAGCAGGCCGCTGATCACCGAGCCTTCCTTGGCCATGACCAGGAAGAGCTCGCCCGGGGTGCCGTCCTCGTAGAGGCCGACGGTGATGTAGCCATCGTGGCCGCCGACGCTGAACTTGTGGGTCATCGCCTGGCGCTCGACGGGCAGCTTGCGCCGCACCGGCCGGTACTCCACGATGGTCTCGACGGTCTTGGCAGGCGCTTCGGTCGAGGCGCCGGTGTTGAGCGGCTGGGTGCGCTTGCAGCCATCCCGGTAGACGGCGATCGCCTTGAGGCCCATGCGCCAGGCCTGGATGTAGGCGTCGGCGATGTCGGCCGGGGTGCAGTCGCTGGGCAGGTTGACCGTCTTGGAGATGGCGCCGGAGAGGAAGGGCTGGACGGCACCCATCATGCGGATGTGGCCCATCGCCTCGATGGTCCGGGAGCCGTTGCGGGCCTGGAAGGCGCAGTCGAAGACGGCCAGGTGCTCCGGCTTGAGGCCCGGCGCACCCTCGATGGTCTCCTGGTCGTCCAGGTGGGCGAGGATGGCCTGGCGCTCGCTCTCGGTGTAGCCCAGCACGGTCAGCGACAGCGGCACGGTCTGGTTGACGATCTTGATCAGGCCGCCGCCGACCAGCTTCTTGTACTTGATGAGCGCGATGTCGGGCTCGACGCCCGTGGTGTCGCAGTCCATCATGAAGCCGATGGTGCCGGTCGGCGCCAGGACCGTGGCCTGGGCGTTGCGGTAGCCGTGGGCACGGCCCAGATCCAGGCAGCTGTCCCAGGTCTGGTGGGCGATGTCGAGAAGGTCGGCGGGGATCAGGGCCTTGGAGAGCTCGTAGGCAGCCTTGCGGTGCTTGCTCATGACCCGCAACATGGGCTTCTCGTTGCGAGCGTAGCCGTTGAACGGGCCCTTGAAGGACGCCAGGCGGGCGGACTGCGCGTAGGCCTCGCCGTGCATGATGGCGGTGATGGCGCCGGCGTAGGCCCGGCCCTCGTCGGAGTCATAGGGCAGGCCCCGGGCCATGAGCAGCGCGCCCAGGTTGGCGTAGCCCAGGCCCAACGGCCGGTAGTCCTCGCTGTTCTTGCCGATGCGCTCGGTGGGGTAGCTCGCGCGGCTGACCATGATCTCCTGGGCCGTGAGCGTCGTGCGGACGGCCTGCCGGAACCGCTCGGCTTGGAAGGTGCCGTCGGCGGAGCGGAACTTCATCAGGTTCAGCGACGCCAGGTTGCAGGCCGAGTCGTCCAGGAACATGTACTCGGAGCACGGGTTGCTGGCGTTGATGCGCTCGGTGTTGATGCAGGTGTGCCAGTCGTTGATCGTGGTGTCGTACTGCATCCCCGGGTCCCCGCAGAGCCAGGCGGCGTCGGAGATCTGGCTCATCAGATCCCGGGCCTTCAGCGTCTCCACGGCGCTGCCGTCGGTGCGCCCGCGGGTGGTCCAGTCGCCGTCGGCCAGCACGGCCTCCATGAAGGCGTCAGAGACGCGGACCGAGTTGTTGGAGTTCTGGAAGAACACGCTGTCGTAGGCGCCGCCGGGCACGTTGAACCCGCCGTCGTAGCCGGCGTCGATCAGGGCCCAGGCCTTCTGCTCCTCGTCGGACTTGCAGTTGATGAACTCCACGATGTCCGGGTGGTCGACGTCCAGGATGACCATCTTGGCCGCCCGCCGGGTCTTGCCACCGGACTTGATGACGCCGGCGAAGGCGTCGAAGCCGCGCATGAAGCTGACGGGGCCAGAGGCCGTGCCGCCGCCGCGCAGGTGCTCGTTGGAGCCCCGGATGACCGAGAGGTTCGTGCCGGTGCCGGAGCCCCACTTGAAGAGCAGGCCCTCGGTGCTGGCCAGACCCAGGATGGACTCCATGGTGTCGTCGACGCCGTTGATGAAGCACGCCGAGCACTGGGGGTGGGTCTCGCTGCCGACGTTGAACCAGACCGGCGAGTTGAAGGCCATGTGCTGGTGCAGGCACAGCCAGGTCAGGTCGTCGTGGAAGGCCTTGGCGGCTGCGTCGTCGGCGAAGTAGCCGTCCTCGATGCCCCAGCCGGTGATGGTGTCGCTCACCCGACTGATGAGCTGGCGCACGGAGCGCTCGCGGGCGTCGGTGCCCAGGTGGCCGCGGAAGTACTTGGACACGACCACGTTGGTGGCGGTCTGGGACCAGCAGGTCGGGACCTCGACGTTGCGCTGCTCGAAGACGTTGTTGCCCGACGCGTCGCCGATCACGGCGTCCCGGAGCTCCCAGGTGACGGTGTCGAAGGGCGCGGTGCCGTCGGGGCAGAAGGCGCGGGTCCACGGCAGGCGCGGCGCGCCGTCGACGCCGGTCTCGGCAGGCCGGCTGGCCTTGGGGGACTTCTTGGCCGTCACAGGGCTCGAGGCAGAGGGCGGGGGCGTGACGGGCGTCGTTTCCATGGGAGCTCCAGCAGGGTCGAGCAGCGGCCGGTGGACATCCGGCCTTCAGGGTCTACAGCACAGCCTCAGCGGGATCGGGCGCGATCCGTCGGCCATGAACAGGACTACTGGACCAGGCGTGACCGGTCAAGACTTTTTGCCACTACATCTTGTGGTCCTAAGGGCCTGGAACCCCTACATATTGTGGTCCATGACGACCTGTGGACAACTCTGTGTGTCAAGAGCTGAATCGGCCCCTCAGGCGGGGTGGCGTGCGGCCGCCCCTGTGGATGGGGCAGTGGATGAACGACCGGTCAACCCCCCCTGCCAGGGGGTTTCCACAGGGCGAATTCTTGTTGTTGGCCGATTGTGGACGACGGCAGTTTCCGCTGGAAGTACGGTGCGTTGTGCGGTTGAATTAAGTGTGGAGTCCAGACGGGACATTGACGGGGAAAGATGGCTTTGAGGTGGCGGCTGAGGGGGGACCTGAAGAGCGTGGACGGGCCTGGGCTGGTCCGTCACCTGCGCAGGTCCCGTGCGCCGGTCCGGGTTCGGGCGGCGCTGGAGCTCGGCCGAAGATCCGAGCCCCAGGCTGTGGAAGCCCTGCGGAGAGTCCTGGGGGACGCCGTGCCGGCCGTGCGCCGTGCCGCGGCACTGGGACTGGGACGAGCCGGTCATCCACAGGACGCCGAAGCCCTGGGGATGGCCTTGCGCCGGGAGCGCACGGTGACCGTCGCCACGGCGCTGGCGGTCGCACAGGTCCGCTGTGGGGTGGCCGCGGCCCAGGTCCAGGCCGAGCTGACCGCCAGGGTCGGCCGCAGCCTCCACACCGCCCGAGGCCCCCGCGAGGTCGACGGCGCCCTCGGGCTGGGGGCCCGGATGGCCGAGCGGGAGCTGGTGTTGGCTCTGTGTCCGGATCAGGCTGGCACGACAGTGGTGGACTGGGACGGCCTGGTCCTGGAGACCGCCGAGTCCCTGCGGCGCCGACAGCTCGCTGCGTTGGATCTGGAAGCCGACAGCGCCGCGGGCCGGCAGGCCGTCGAGGCGCTGTCGGCCCACGGACGGCCAGACGACCTGGCCCGGATCCAGGCCCTGCGGCGAGAGGCCGGGCGCCGGACCGACCACGCCTGTGTCAATGCCCTGGGGCGCCTGGGAGACCCGCGCGCCGCAGCCGAGCTCTTGGACGCGCTGGTGGAGATGGACGTGGACCCTGGACGGGCCTTTGCCCACCGCCGTCTCGGGGCCATCGCACTGGGTCGGTTGGGACTTCCGGGCCTGGCCCCCAAGCTGCAGGCTGCCCTCACGCGAGAGGCGCGGGAGCACGAAGGCCGGCCCGGCGCCGGTCTCGGCATCCAGTTCCCGGTGCGGTCCAACCTGCTGTGGGCCCTGGGAGAGGTGCAGTCCCCGCGCTCAGCAGGGGTCCTGGCGCCGTACCTGGGGGACCTGTCCGGCAGTGCGCTGGGGGGCTTTCACCTGACGGCGATGGGGGCCCTCGTCAAGCTCGGTGACGCCGCGGTCGCACCGACCCTCGCGGTCGGACGGGGGCCCGCGGGGGACGCTGCGCTGAACGCCGTGGGCGTGTTGGCCGGACTGGCGGCGGAGTTCCCCGCGGCGAGCGTCGCCCTGAGGGAGCTGTCCGAGCGACAGGACGGGATCGGAGAGGCCGCCCGCGCGCTGTGCGCCTGACACTGCCTGTGAGCCGATCAGCTGGGCGGGCCGCTGGTCTGGTCGGTGCCACCCACGTCGGAGTCGAAGCCCGAGGACAGCGTCGAGTCCACGCGGACCATGCCGCCTCGGTAGATCCGCACCCAGTACTCGTCGGTCAGATTCTTGAGCAGGGCTTGCTTGTTGACCCAGACCAGCCGGATGTCGCCGTCGGCCTGGAAGTCACTGGCCGGGTTGGCGATCCAGCCCTGGGGGTTGAACACGATGGTGTCGCCGCAGGTACACCAGGACGGGCCTCCCAGAGCGCCCGTGCGGGCGTAGTCCAGGGAGACGTCGCGCTTCTCCTGGCCCGCGTCCTTGGACAGGTCGTAGCTGCTCGCGTCCAGGGTGGACCAGGACGTGCTGTGGAAGTCGCTGTTGCCGACCTCGATCCGGAAGGCGCCGTACCAGTTGCCGTCGTAGGTCGTGGCCGACGCGTCGTAGTCGGCGATGACCACCCGGGTCTCCTTGTTCCGCTCGATGGCCACGATGCGGGCCAGCTGGACCGCGTTGGCCAGGTCGTGGGCGGCGGCCCGGGCCCGGAAGCGCGGGATGAGGTCCCGGGCGCTGTAGATGGCGAGGGCCGACAGGATGCTGATCAAGGCCACCACGAACAGCATCTCGATGAGCGTGAAGCCTTGGCGCATGCGCTGGATGATCATGGGTCCTCGGGGCAGGGTCGAAGGCGCAGGGTGAGCCGCTCCCTGGGAAGTATAGCGTCTGGGACAGTCGATCGGCTGCAGCAGTCGCTTGACGGTGACCCCACGACCCCATAGATCGCCGGGCTCCAGCGGATCCTCGCTGGAACCCCCGCGGCCGGGCCCACGATCCTCCGGATCATCCCCCCGGATCGCATGATTCGAGCACCAAAGGAGCGTGCAATGGCGCGTTATCGTGGACCCCGGCTGAAGAAGTGCCGGGCAGTGGGTACGGTGCTTCCTGGCCTGACGACTGCAGGCGCACTGGAGCGGCCCTACCCGCCCGGTGTGCACGGCCAGCGTCGGCGTGGGAAGCCCTCTGACTACAAGGTTCGTCTGGCGGAGAAGCAAAAGGTCCGCTGGCACTACGGCGTGCTGGAGAAGCAGTTCCGCCGCTACGTCAAGGAAGCGAGCCGCCGCAAGGGCCCGACCGGGCGCATCCTGGTCACCCTGCTGGAGAGCCGCCTGGACAGCGTCGTGTGGCGGCTGGGCCTGGCCGCGACCATTCCCGCGGCCCGCCAGATGGTCGTGCACGGCCACATCACCGTGAACGGCAAGCGGGTCGACCGCCCCAGCTTCGCGGTCAAGCCGAACCAGACCGTCGGCGTGCGCGAGGCGGTCAAGACCAAGCCCTGGATGGTCGAGCGGCTCGAGGCTTCGACCGGTCGCGTCCGGCCGGGCTTCCTGGAGTTCGATCCCGCGAAGGGCGAGGGCCTCTTCACCACCGAGCCGCAGCTCGAGGACCTGCCGTTCCCCGCGAACATGCAGGCGATCGTCGAGTTCTACTCGCAGACGCTGTAGGAGCACCCGATGGCCAAGAAGGACGGCAAGGGCCGCATCATCATCCACCTGGAGTGCACCACCTGCCGCGCCAGTGGGATGCCCGGCGTGTCCCGGTACCACACCAAGAAGAACAAGAAGAACACCCCCCACCGCCTGGAGTTCAAGAAGTACTGTCGCTACGAGCGGAAGCACACGCTCCACAAGGAAATCAAGTAGGGCCACCGCCCGACTCGGACGTTCTTCAAAGGGCCCGGCGACGCCGGGCCCTTCGTGATTAAGGTACGCGCCATGGGCGTCTGGAAGGCACTGGTGGCACCGACCCTGGGAGGCAAGCAGCTCTGGGCCGACGTGTTCGCCCGGGACGGCTTCTGCATCCAGCGCAACGTGTTCGGGGACCACCACCGGCTGCTGGGCCCCGGGGACCGCCGGCTCGCCTGGGGCTCCTTCGACGACTGCCTGGCGGCCTTCGACGCCGCCGAGCGGGAGCCCTGGGCGGATGGTACCCATGTGGTCCTGCTGCTCCACGGCTACCTGCGGGCCAAGGACGCCTTCAAGCCCATGACCCGGGCCCTGAACGACGCGGGCTTCGCCGCAGTGCCCATCAATTACCCGAGCATGTGGCGCGGCCTCGACGCGCACTCAGCCCAGCTCCGCGGCGTGCTCGACGGTCTCCAAGGGCGCTTCACGGTGTCGTTGGTCGGCCACAGCATGGGCGGCCTGATCGCCCGCCAGGTGCTGGCCCAGGAAGGAGCCTGGCGGGAGAACCTGACCCTCAACCGCCTGGTCATGCTGGGCGTACCCAACCAGGGCGCCGAGATGGCCGATCGGCTCAGCGACTGGTGGCTCTACCGCACCCTGGGCGGTCCCGCGTCGACTCAGCTCACCACCTCGGTAGTGCCCGACTTGCCGGCACCGACCGTGCCCTTTGGCAACGTGGCGGGGGTGCGCGGGAACGGCCGCGGCTGGAACCCCCTCATCCCGGGCGAGGACGACGGCATCGTGACCCTGGAGAGCACCCGCATGGACGGGGCCGAGGACACGCTGGTCCTGCCGTGTGTGCACGCCCTGCTCATGCGCCACCACCGGGTGATCGACGCGACGCTGTCCTACCTGCGGACCGGCCGCTTCGAGGCCGCGGTCGGGGACGCCGAGGGGGTCGCGGCGGAAAGCCTGCTAGGGTAGCTCCCCTGGATGCGCCGACTGCTGCTGGTGTTGCTCGCCCTGCTCCTGGTGGGGTGCAGCAAGCGCACGACCCGGATCTACCGGGCACCGACGGTCAAGTCCGTCGGCATCCAAGAGGACGCCCCCTGGCTGACCCGGTTCTTGCGGGGCACGTCCAACTACAACCTGCGGGCGGCGATGGTCCAGCCGACCAGCTCCTTCTGGGCCTACAAGTTCGAGCTGGCCAACCCCCGGGTCGAGCTGGATCTGGCCGAGCTGTACCGCGACGCCTGGCGGCTCGAGCTCTGGTACGCGCACCACGGCTTCTTCGACGCCGAGTTCGTGGCCTGGGACGTGCGGCCGCACCGGACCTATCTTCGGTCCAGGCTCACGCCGTCCGTCGTGGTGATCGGGCGGGTGCACGAAGGGGAGCCGAGCCTGGTGCGCAGCATCGTGCTGGACGGGGTCGACGATGGGCTGCAGCCGATCGTGAACCTGGCCTTGAAGAACGCACCCCTCCAAGAAGGCGCCCGCTTCGACCTGGTGGCCTACGAGTCCACCGCGGACGACATCCGGCGCGCCCTGGCCGCCCGGGCCTATGGCAAGGTCCAGGTGGCCCCCAGCGTGGTCGTGCACCCTACCGAGCTGGCGGTCGACGTCACCTATGCGGTGACCCTGGGGCCAGCGTGTCGCTTCGGACCGATCACCGTGACCGGCCACGAGCATGTGCCCGAGGGGCTGATCCAGGACGAGATCACCCTCCGCGAGGGCGCCAAGTACTCCAGCGACGCGCTGGCAGAGACCCAGATCCGGCTGTTCGGACTGGGGGTGTTCTCGCTGGTCAAGGTCCGTCCCGACCTGGCCCTGGACGGCGACGTGATCCCGGTCGTGATCGAGCTGAGCGAGGCGACCTTTCACGAGATCCGTGTCGGCACCGGCGTGGGCTTCGAGTCCGGCGAGCAGTTGGGCCAGGTCAGCGCCCGGTACACCAACTCCAACGTCAAGTATCGACTGTGGACTTTCGAGGCCGAGGCCGCTGCTGGCTACAAGACCTTCTCCAGCCGCATCGTGCCCGTGCGCGAAGACCTGAGCACCAACAACGCCGGTCTGTTCGCCCTCACCGAAGCGAGCCTGGTGATGCCCCGGTTCCCCCGGCGCAACCTGGAGCCCCGCATCGGGGCCACCGGCGAGGTCGGCCGGGACCAGATCTCCACCTTCCTGCGCGGAGAGCTCGGCCCGGCGCTGACCTGGCGCTTCCGCCCGCGGCACAGCGTGACGGTCGGCTACCACATCGAGCGCTGGACCGGGGTGCTCGACGACGCCATCGAGGACGCCGAGGTCATCAGCGCCGACGTGGATCTGTACAACGCCAAGACCACGTCGGCCGAGGCCTGGTTCCTGGACCAGCTTGGGATCGTGGGGGGCGGCAGCTACAACCTGACCTACTTCGACCTGCAGTACCTGTGGCGCTCGACCAAGGACCTGACCAGCCCGCGCAACGGAGAGTACGTGAGCGTGGGCGCGACCATGGCCGGACTGCCGACGGGGTTCTCCTTCTGGCGGACCCAGGCGGACCTGCGCCTCTACCGGTCGCTCCTGCCGCTGGTGCCCCGGCGCTTCCGCAGCGTTCGCCAGATCCTGGAGCGCTACCGCCCGGTCTTCGCCGCCCGGGTCGGCGGTGGCTACGCCCGCACCTACCACCTGGACTGGGGCCCGCTGGCCGACAACCAGCCCTATGTGCACCCCAACTACCGCTTCACCCTGGGGGGCTCCAACGACGTGCGGGGCTGGGCTTCCAACCAGCTGGGCCCCAAGGCCTGCGCCTTCACGACCGGCCCCGAGGGCGGCAGCCTGGTCCAACCCAAGATCTGCGTGCCGACCGGCGGCGAGCTGTACATGGTGGCCAGCCTGGAGCTTCGCTTCACGGTGGTGGGGGACTTCGGAGTCGCCGTGTTCAACGACTGGGGCATGTCCTGGGTCGATCCGGGCGTGGTCGGTGGGCAGCTCCCGCCGCAGCCGACCGTCGGGGCCGGGCTCCGGTACGCCACGCCCATTGGCCCGATCCGCCTGGACTTCGGCTGGCGCATTCCCATGGGCGCGACCGCCCGCGACGTGGACGACGTGACCTACCGCTTCCCGGACGAGCAGCGCTGGGCCGTGCACTTCGCGCTGACCGAGGCCTTCTAGGTGACCTGGTTCAAGAAGCAGCTCAGTCGGGCAGCGATCGCCGGGGTGGTGCTGCTGCTCCTGGTGCTGATCGCGGCCGAAGGGCTGGTCCTGTGGCTCCAGACGCCCAGTGGCAACCACGCCCTGCGCCGTCTGATCAGCGAACAGGTGACCGGGCTGATGAGTGAGGGGGAGCTGCGGGTGGGCGACCTGTCCACCGACCTGTTCACCCACCTGCGGCTGAGCGACGTGTCGCTGGACGACGGCAGCGGCCGCCCGGTCGTCGCCTTGGACACCCTGACCGTGGACTGGCGGGCCACGGCGCTTTGGAACAAGGACGTGGCGCTGGACCGGGTGGTGCTGCAGGGACCGGTGGTGGACCTGCGCACAGACGAGCAGGGTGAGCTCGACCTGGTGCGGATGTTCCCCAGCGACCCCGACGCCGAGCCCGGTTCGTGGGAGGGCCTGCCGGTGGACATCCTGTTGGGGGAGCTCCAGGTCGAGGACGGGCGGGTGTCCTACAGCGACGGCGAGACCCAGGTGGCCATCGAGGACCTGGCCATCGGGCTGCGAGCGTCGACGGATGGGCGCGACGTGCACGGGGACTCCCTGGTGGTCTCCGGCCAGCTGGGGGCGCCGTTGGCCCTGCCGATCAGCGTGCGCGGCGGCACCCGCTTCACCGACGGCGACCTGGTGGTGGATGGCTTGGTGGCCGCAGTGGGCGAGGACGCGGTGCGGATCGATGGCACCGTGCGCGACCTGGAGGACCCGGACGCCCTGGCTCTGGAGGGGGTCCAGATCCGCGGAGTAGGGCTGGACCTGGACCGGGTCGAGACCTGGGCCGGTGAGCTGGGCCTCAAGGGCACGGTGGACCTGGAGGTCGAGTCCACCGGACCACTGGAGGCCGTCGCGGTGGTGGCACGGATCCGCACCCCCGGGGGGCGCATCGAGGCAGCCGCAGCCCTGGACCTGGCCGCCGAGACCCCCACGTGGACCGCGCGGGTGGACACCCAGGGCTTCGAGTGCGAGGAGCTGGTCGACGCGGTGACCGAGTCGCTCTACTTCAACGCCACCCTGGACGCCCGGGGCACCGGCCTGGCGTTTCCCGACGGCATCGACGCCACCGGTGAGCTGGTGGCCCGGCCGTCGGTGGTCTGGGGCTACCCCCTCGACGACGCCAGCGCGGCCTTGCGCTGGACCGACGGCCAGGGCCTGATCGACGCCTTCGAGGCCAGCATGGGCTGGGGCGCTGCTTCGGGGAGCGGGGTCCTGACCCTCACAGGCACCCAGCTCGACGTCCAGGCGCGGGTGAACGACCTGCAGGGCCTGGCGGTGTTCGGCGTGCCGGACATCGGCGGGGTGGCCAACGCCCAGGGCGAGCTGGGCGTGGACTGGAGCGGCGTCGAGGCCGAGGTCCTGTTCGACGGCACCACCCGGGTCCAACGGGTCGACGTGATGGAGGTGGTCGACGTGGGCCACTACCGGGGCACGGTCACCGCCCAGGTCCTCGGCGCCAGCGTCGAGGTGTCCGGGTCCGGCCGGGCCGAGGGGGTCGACGTCTCAGGGGCTCTGCTGGACGGGGTCGACGTGTCCTGGGGGGCCAGCGTGCGCGAGGACGGGGCGTTCCGGTGGGAGGCCGACCTGGACGGGGGCGCCCTGGACGTGGCGGGCTTCTTGGGGGTCGTGCACGTGTCCGGGACTGCCACGGGCGAGGATGACGGCATCACGGATCCGCAGATCCTGGCCCGGCTGGCGCTGAGCGAGGTCCACCTGGGGGCCATCCGGGGCGACGCCGGGGATCTGGTGGTCGGACTCCAGGGCGACGCGCTGAGGGCCCACCTGCAGCTCGCCGAGGAAGGCGCCGACCGGCTGGCGCTGCGGGCCGAAGGCGACCTGGCGACGGGGCGCTACGAGGTCCCGCGGCTGGAGCTGGTGCCGCCGGACGCCGCCCCCTGGGTCAACCCAGAACCCTTGCGGGTGCACGTGGTCGACGGCGGGGTCCAGGACGTGTCGGTGCTGCTGACCAGCGACGCGGGCCAGCTGGCGATCGAAGGCGACTTCCTGGCTGGGGAGCGGGTGGACCTGAGCGCTGCGGTCGAGGGCTTCCAGCTCGACTGGATCGAGGCGCTGGTTCGCGACTCCACGGGCGGCTGGGGGGGCGTGGCCGCGGCGTCGCTCAAGCTCGAGGGCGACGCGTCGTCGACCCGCCTCGACGCGCAGCTCGGGGTCCAGGACATAGTCATCCCGGACCAGGTGGACGGGGTCGACGTCGAGGTGTCGGTCCGGGGGCTGGATCAGCAGATGGCGGTTCAGCTGCGGGCGGCCGACGACGAGCACATGCTGCTCTGGGGCGGGGGGGACGTGCCGATCTCGGTGGACCTGGACGCGCCGGGGCCGGTGCCCGACGGGGAGCTGGGCGTGATCCTGACCGGTGGGCCCTGGGACCTGGTGGCGCTGGGGGCCAAGGTGCCCGCCCTGGCCGGGCTGGGGGCCGGGCAGGCCAGCGGCGAGCTGTCGCTGGGAGGCGCTCTGGTGGCGCCGGTCATCGATCTGGCGCTGGGCCTGGAGCTCGGGGTCGGTGCGCCGCCGGAATACCTGCGCATGGATCTGGACCTGCACAGCGAAGGGGGCGCGATCGTGGCCACGGGCGAAGCCCGCCAGGCCGGGCAAGCCCAGCTCCTCCTGGACGGCACCGCGGCGACCGGGCTCGAAGAGGTCCTCCGCGGCGCCCTGGTCGCCGATGCGCCCCAGCCGGACACCGGGCGGACCGACACCTGGGTCAGCGAGCTGGACGTGCGGGTCGTGCCCCTGAACGTGGATCTGGCCACCTGGGCCCGGGCCCTGGACCTGGACGTCCAGGTCCAGGGACTCATGGCCGGGGGCCTGCGGCTGACCGGCCAGGCGGACCGGCCCGAGCTGGCTCTGGGGCTCCAGGTGACGGACATGGTCCTGGGCGAGGTGCCGGTGTCCCCCGCGGTGGTCGCGATGGCCGCCGACACGGGCGGCTACCGGTCGACGGTCGTGCTGGGCGCCGGCGATGGCTCGCTGTCTCTCGGCGGACTCGTGCCCTATGACTTCGAGAGCACCGCGCCCCTGGACCTGGACGTGGAGCTGGCCCGGCCGGGCCTGGATCTCGCGGTCTCGGGCTCCGACATCCCCGTCGCCCTGTTGCAGATCTTCGACCCCGGCATCACCGAGCCCAGCGGCGTGCTGGAGATCATGGGCGTGGTCGAGGGTTCGGTGGCCGCGCCGGACCCGGTGGTGTCGTTCTCGGTGGCGGACGGGGGGTTCAACTACGAGCCCCTGCTGGTGAAGTACACGGACCTGGACCTGCTGGTGGTCCTGGACCACGAGCAGCTGACGGTGGAGCAGGGCACGGTGCTCACCGAGCCGATGTACACGGACACCCGCTCGGCGATCCGCGACCTGACCCAGTCCGCACTGGAGCGGACCGGCGTGGACGACACCCGCTTCGCCCAGGGCATCGCCACGGGTGTGTCCGGGGGCCAACGGGCCGACCGGCCGGAGCCCGAGGGCGGGCTGGCCATCGGGGGCTCTGCTCATCTGGGCCTGGACGGGCTGCGGGACGTGCAGCTGGACGTGGGGTCCAACTTCGCCTGGATCATGGACACCCAGACCCTGGTGCTGGCCTACACCGGGGACGTGTCGGTGTCCGGGGACTGGCCGGACCTGGTGGTCGGCGGGGACCTGGGCTTCGACAAGTTCCGCTACGTGCTCGACGCCCGCGCCTACCTGGGCCAGGAGGGGCTGCGGCTGGACCCCACCCTGACCATCTCGCGGCCGGACCACGTGAGCGTGGCCCTGGCGCCGCCGGAGCCGGAGTTCTGGGAGAGCTGGGACATCCAGGCGGCGGTGGACCTGGGCTTCAACACCAAGCTCAAGGTCGAGGTCCCCCTGGACACCAGCTACGGCACCCTGACCGCCAGCGCGTCGAGCGTGCAGTTCGACAGCTTCGTGCGGGGCGAGGTCGACGTGAGCGTCCGCGGCTACGACGTCTACGCCGAAGGCGCAATCGAGACCTACGAGGGCACGACCCGCATCCTGGGCAAGTCCTTTGGCATGGAGCGAGGGGTGGTGACCTTTGCCGGCAGCGACATCGCCAACCCGGCCCTGGACATCGAGGCGACCCACGAGACCACCCAGTACGGCGACATCAGCGTGAAGATCTCCAACAACGTCGAGCAGCTGGCCATGGCCTTCGACTCGAGCGAGGGCTGGTCCGAGACCGACATCGTGGCGATCCTGTTGCTGGGGCGGCCCACCAGCCAGCTGTCCCAGTCCGAGGGGGGATCGAGCGTCGAGGCCCTGGACATCGCCCTGGGCATGGTGGCCGGCCAGGTGGAGAAGCTGGCGGGAGACAACCTGGTCGACACCATCGAGATCGAGACCAGCAGCGAGGCCGCTCTGGAGGGGGTCAAGGTCGGCTGGGCCCTGGGGCGGAACCTGTTCTTCACGCTGAACTACACGGCGACGACCGACGACGACGAGAACCAGATCGAGGGCACGCTGGAGTGGATCCCGGTGAGCTCGGTGCACTTCACGGCGACGACGGGGGACCAGGGGCAGTCGGCGCTGGAGGTGTTCAAGGTCTGGAAGTTCTGAGGGGGGGCGGTGCTCGCGCAATTCCGGCCGATGTCATTCCGGAGCCGCCGCGTCGAGGCCACGAGCTCGGGCCTGATCGATCCGGAGCCGGACCACCATGGCCAGCAGCAGGCACGCCCAGGGCGCCGGGCCCCCGCTCCGGCCGGTCGTCTGTGCGCACCCCTGACAGCCCGCCCCGGAGCTCACAGAGTCTACGCCGTCGCAGTCCTGGTCGATGCCATCGTCCGGGATCTCTGCCGCTCCTGGGTAGATCTCGGCGTTCCAGTCATCGCAGTCGAAGCCGGGCGTGCCGTCGACTGCGCCCGCGGGCTGGCTGCACGCCCGTCGCGCCGAGTCCTCGTTGCCGAAGCCATCGCCGTCTCCGTCCGAGTACCAGGTCTCGGCGTCCAGGGCGTTTTCGCCGTCGACCTCGCCGTCGCAGTCGTTGTCGATGTCGTCACAGATCTCCTGGCCCCCTGGGTAGGCGGCCGGGTCGGTGTCGTCGCAGTCCTCGGCGTTTGCGACGTGACCTTCCGGAGGGTCGCAGGCCTCGACGGCGCTGGCCGGGTCGCCGTAGCCGTCGAGATCCGCGTCGGCGAACCAGTCGGTGGGGGTCTTCTCGCGAGGGTCCGTGTCGTCACAGTCGACCGTGCTGCAGACGCCGTCTTCGTCGATGTCGTCGCAGCTTGCGAACACGACCATGCTCTTGTAGGCGCCGGCGACGAGCTCGGGCACGTCGTCGCCGTTGACGTCGGCGTTGCCGACGACCAATGCGCCGAGGCCCTGGAGCCACTGCGTTTCTTTGGCTCGGATCTTGGTCTCTGACGACTCGTCCGCACCGGTCGAGGAGCCGTAGTAGAGGTAGAGGGCGCCGGCAATGATGCTGCCGTCCAGATCACCTTGGGCCCCGATGAGCACGTCGGAGTAGCCGTCGTCGTCGACATCGTCGACCCCCGCCACGGAGTATCCGAAGAGGTCGTAGTCGCTACCGTCAGAGGCCAGCAACATCTGGGGGTCCCGAGATGACAGCCCATCTGCCGCACCGTAGAGGATGTAAGCAGCGCCCCGATCGTCTTGAATCGTGTCACTGTCGCCGGCGCCCACGACGACGTCACCAAAGCCGTCGCCGTCGATATCGCTGGCGGCGTCAACGGAGCGGCCGAATCCATCACCACCATTGAGCTCCGCTGGAGCGATCAGTTCACCTTCAGTGTCCGCGATTCCATTACTGGACCCGTAGAAGACGTGTACCGCGCCGCTGTTCCGCCCGGCGCCGTCGTCGCAATAGGCGCCGACGACAAGATCGCTGAACCCATCCAAATTCAGATCCTCCGCCCCGGTGACCGATAGGCTGAAACAGTCATCAGTGCTAGGCGACAAGATGGTCTCCCAGCGCGGTAGTGTGCCGCCATAGGAGACGTGCACCAGTCCGACTTCACCGCTCGAGCCGCCTACCACGATGTCGTCGAATCCATCGGCGTCAATATCGAAATCACCCGCCAGGGAGAATCCGAAGAACCCTGGCTCGACGACGGGGGGCGCCAGCCTCTCGACGTCGTTGAGGCTCATCCCCTCCTCCGATCCGTAGAACAGAAATACTGCGCCGGAATAGTCTTCTTCCTCACGACGCAGGGCGCTCACAGCCACCTCGTCGTAGCCGTCCTTGTCCACGTCCCCGACCGCGGCAACGGCGTACCCGAACCACTCCCCGTCCATGGCATCGGGGGGGGCAAGTACGACCTCAGATGCCGCTGCGATGCCCCCTGGGTCACCCATGTAGATGTGGACGACACCGCTGTCCTTGCCGTCGTGACTGCCCAGGTAGTCTCCGACCACGACTTCGTCGAAGCCATCGCCGTTGACGTCGGCGACTGCGCTCGCAGTCAGGCCAAACTCATCGCTGGCGGTCCCCCCAGATGCCGTCAGCAGTGTCTCAGTCCAGGTCACGGGGCGGATCGCTGGGTCCATACGCGCGCCCGCGTGTGGATAAGCCTCCGCGTTCCCTTTGGCCATGGAAAGCTGGCTATCCGTGCATGCCGCGCCGGGTCCGAACAGCATCGTGAACACCGCGCCGCCTTGCAGCCATTTCCCTGAACCCTTGGGCGTGCTTCCGCTGGTCTTGCGTCTCGGCACACTCTTCCCCCTGGTATGCCCGACAGACTGACGATTTCGGTCCAGAAGGGTCAGCCTGGTCATGCAGGCAACTTCAGCGATCCGCATGGGAGTCCAGTGGCTGCCGCCTCTCTGTCCATGATGTCCTTGATGGGTTCAGCATGGAACTCCTGCTGGTCCAACTCCGTGAACAGCTCGCGGATCAGGTCGTCGTCGTCCTTCCGCGGCTCTCCGATCCCAAAGGCGGAGCTACCGCCGGGGGCTGAGGTCTGGGCTCGGAATTCCCAAGCGTGGATTGTGACTCCTACGTATTCACCTGCCCCCGCATCGTTGAGGCTATCAAGTACTTGGGCTGTGTTTGGGTCTGGCTGCAGTCTGCCCGACAATGGGCCGAATCCGAGCCCAACCGAGAAATGCGCACCCCCAGTTTCCGCGACAGTTACGCCATTTAGGGTGTCGCATTTCACGGTGTCCGAGTAAGTTGTTAGCCCCGTTGCAAGGTCGGTCGTCAACAAGACAGGGGCGGCTTGTGAGTACTGGACCCCAGACTGCCACTCCTGTTCCCGGTACTCCGGAGTGGTACCGTGAGAGGCCACGGTACCGCCGCTGAAGACAGTGCTATGCACGCCATGAGATGTTGTGAGCACCGCAGCGAGCGTCTGGTAGTCGTCGAATGCCTCTTCGACCGGGCGTGCATCCAGGCACTGGAGCAACGTGTGGTCGTTGTCCAGGCAGTCAGAGAGCATCAAGCTGTGGTACCCATCCCAGCCATCGCCACCGGTGTGCGACACATCATGGTGATGGAATCCGAC
>CAZFLE010000059.1:0-1286 GCA_964519895.1 uncultured Enterobacterales bacterium
CGTTCTGGGACGGCCGCTACGACGACCTGAACGCCGACCCGGCGGTCTGGCTGGGGGCGGACCTGCGGGCCGCGTATTGGAGCGGCTCGAACAGTGTGTTCCCGATGCAGCTCGACCTGGCGGTCGGGGTGCACCCGGTCCATCGGGTGACCTTCAGCGCGACCCTGGGGGCGTCCCGGGACCCACGCTACCCGGTGTTCGCCCGCAATGCCTTCGTGCTGCTGCACGAGCTCCCGGGCATGTCCTGGGTCAAGGGCGGGGTGTTCCTGCCCGCCTACGGCCTGTACACCGACGACCACACCAGCTTCACCCGGGACTGGTTCGAGATGGACATCGGTGACCCGGCCAACCGGGTGCTCGGGGTCGAGGTCGGCACCGCGCCGAACTACCCCTACGCCTCGTTCTCGGTCTTCCGAAACGCCGCCGCGGTGCCGGTCGACGACGAC
This sequence comes from uncultured Enterobacterales bacterium, assembly GCA_964519895.1. GTDB lineage: Bacteria > Myxococcota_A > UBA796 > UBA796 > CAJQPC01 > CAYFPX01. The sequence continues at coordinate 447 of CAZFLE010000059.1, forward strand.
ACCGGCTGGGGCATGGCCGTGATGGGCGGCTGGCGGGACCTGGGCTGGGGGATCGGCGGCCACGCGATGGTGAAGCAGCGCAGGGGCGAGGGTCGGGGAGATCTCTACGCCGCGGGCGTCCAGTGGAGCTACACCCCGCTCCACATCTACGACCGCCTGCCGCTCACCCTCCAGGGCGAAGCCAGCCTCGGCTACCGGGTGCTCGGCAACAGAGCCCAGCGCCACGTGGCGCTGATGCAAGAGGCCTGGTGGACCGTGCGCAATGGCCTGAGCGTCAGGGGCAAGGTGGACATCGGCGCCCACGATGCCGGCAAGCCCGGCGCGTGGCAGCACCGGTACAGCCTGGGCCTCGAGGTGGCACCGATCCCCGGGGTCTCGCTCACCCCCATGGTCCGCGCACTCTGGATGCCTTCGGCGGGCACGGTGAACCCCGACGTGCTCCTGCTGACCCACTTCTGGTTCTGAAGCGGCCGCTGCAGCCGCGGATTAGGATGGTGGGTCCTTCCAGACCCGACTACAAGGTCTCGACCCAATACCAGGTCACCCTGTACCGCTGGAACATGTCGGTCCGCGGCTCCCCCGGCACCATGGAATGGGACTTCACCCTGGAGAACGGCGACCGCGAGGAGCAGAACGCGTACCACGAGTACTTCATCGTGATGCAGGTCGACGAGGGCGAGCCCTTCACGATCGACACCTTGGATCTGGGCGGCGAGCTCAACGGGTGGTGGTGGGGGGAGTACACGACTCTGGGTGTGGGCCTTGAAGACCTGACCCTGCTGCGGCCGGACTGGGAGCCCGCCGAGGAGACCGACGCGGACACCGACTCGGACTCGGACA
>CAZFLE010000059.1:1386-39559 GCA_964519895.1 uncultured Enterobacterales bacterium
GACTCGGACACCGACATCGACACCGACACCGACGCCGACGGGGGGCTGGAGGACTGGGACACCGGCAGCGCGGAGGACGAGGGCAGCGACACGAACATCACCCTGTTCAGCTGCAGCAGCCACGGCCAGGCACCGCCGGCCAGCTGGTGGCTCGAGCTGCTGGGGCTGGTCGCTCTGCGGCTGCGCGCGGGGCTACCCGGCGAGCGCCCGTTGCAGGACCTCGTGTAGGGCAGCGGGGGAGAACCGGCTCTTCGGGATCCAGGCCCGAGCGCCCGACGCCGCGATCTGGGCCGCGACCACCGGTCCCTCGAGACCGCTCATCACCACCACGGGCAGCGTGCCCAGGGCCGCGACGGATCGGGCGAGGGTCGCGGCGCCGTGGGCATCGGGCAGGTACAGATCCAACAGGACCACCTGGGCGCCGTCGCGGCCACGGTCGAGCCCCTGTTGGAGCGTCGGAGCGTGCAGGGGCTCGTACCGGGTCTCCGAGACCTGGCTGAGCAGGATCTCGAGCAGGGCAGCGTCGGCATCATTGTCCTCGATCACCAGGACCTGGACAGGGTCAGCAGGGAGTCGCTCGGACAAGCAGGCCTCGGGGTCAGCACCACCGGCCTGCACCCTATGATCGATTCTCCGCTGTGGACACCCGGGGTTTCACCGTCGCTCAAAACCGGCCTGAGACGCCCAGTCCCGTGCCGGTGAAGACCACTCTGGCCCGCTCGCCCTCGGTGAGCTTGATGCCCAGCATCGATGCACCGACCACGAAGTGGGCGGCGCCGAACAGCGCTGCCCCTTGGAGCACGACGTCGACGGTGGGCTGGTCGACCGCCTCACCGGCGGCCACCGAGAGCCCCATGACGGCGCCGCCCCCGGCAAAGAAGACCAGACCTGTGAGCAGGTAGCCCTCCTGGGTGCCCAGCACCATGCCCCAGCTCCAGGTGGCCTGGGGCGGCGTGGCGTCCCACGACGACTCGCGCGGAGGCGACACCCGAACCGGCACCGCAGCCAGCTGGCCAGCCAGAGCGCAGTCGTAGCGGGACAGCGGCCCGTGGTGCAGCTCGCGCACGAAGGCCAGATCCCCCAGCAGCTCCTGGACGGCCGCGGCCCACGTGGCTCGCGAGGCGTCTTCGAGCGCCGCGCCCCGGCCTTCCACCTCGGTCACGAACGGGGGGCTGTAGCCCTGGGCGGCCAGCTGCCACTCGATCCAGGCCGTGCACCGGACCTCCTGGCGGCGGGTGGTGCAGCCGCTCGCTCGGACCACCGGGCGCAGCAGGACCTGGGCGTCCGTGCCAGACACGACCCCGTGTCCCGCAGCACTCAGGGCTGACCGCATGTCGGCCTGCCAACCGGTCGGCACCATCAGGCGCTCGCCGTGGCCGTCCCCGATCACCCGGGGCGCCACCAGACCGACCCGCCGGGTGTGCCCTGGCTCGACCTGGATCGGGGCGGCCTGCACAGCCATGACCAGCGCGGACAGGATCAAGAGCGGACCTCCGGCGCTCAGAATATCGCTCCCAGCAGGGCTTGGGGCCATCGAAGCGAGCGCAGCGGGTAGACTCGCCGGCCCATGTCCGAACTCTCCCGCCGCGGCTTCCTGGGAGCCACCCTCGGTGCATCCGCAGTCGTCGCTCGCAGAGCGCAGGCCAACGATGCACCGGGCGAGTCCTCTCCCTCCCCCACAACCCCTGCAGAGCACGTCCGGGTCGACGTCCAGGTCAATGGCCAGGATCACGCCCTGGACGTGGGCGCGGACACCCGCGCGATCGACGTCATCCGAGAGCGCTTGGGCCTCACGGGCACCAAGCAGGCCTGCGGCCACGGGGCCTGCGGGGCCTGTGCGGTCAAGCTCGACGAGACCCCGGTGTGCTCGTGCATCCTGCCGGCCACGGCCCTGCACAAGGCCCGGGTCACCACGATCGAGGGCGTGGGCACCGCCGACGAGCTGCACCCGATCCAGCGGGCCTTCTTGGCCGAGGACGCGCTCCAGTGCGGGTTCTGCACGCCTGGGTTCGTGGTCGAGGCCAGCGCCTTCCACGACACCTGGCGCGCGGAACACGGCGCCGCCGAGCCCACCCGGGACCACGTCGCAGCGGCCCTCGCCGGTCACCTGTGCCGCTGCGGGGCCTACCCGGCCATCTACCGGGCGGTCCAGGGCGCCTGCGCCGGGCGCTTCGACGAGGAGACGGGCGAGCGGCCCCGCTGGGACGGCCTGGACAAGGTCACGGGCGCGGCCCAGTACACCGTCGACACCCAGCTGCCCGGACAGCTCGAGGGCCGAATCCTGCGGGCCACGTGGGGACACGGCGTGCTCGAGACCTGCGACACCTCGGCGGCCCAGGCCATGGACGGGGTCAAGGCTGTCTTCATCATGACCCCGGTCGGACACCGGGTGCGCTTTGCCGGCCAGGAGCTCGTGGCCGTCGCTGCGGTCGATGCACACACCGCCGAGCTTGCCCTGCGCGCCATCCAGGTCGAGATCGCCCAGGAGCCGGTGATCACCACCATCGACCAGGCCCTGGCCGACGGCGCCCCGCTGATCTACCCGGAGAAAAAGGAAGCCAAGCAGGCCCCCAGCGCCAACGAGGGCCCGCCGTTCCCCGCGCCCTGGAACGGCAACCTGCGCGGGCCCCTGAGCTCGTCGGCGCTGGCCCGCCCCAAGAAGGCCGAGCGCCTGACGGGCAAGGCCGGTCCCGATGACCTGCTGCTCGAGCGGACCTACGAGACCCAGGTCCAGGTCCACACCGCCCTGGAACCCCACAGCTGCGTGGCCGAGTGGGACGGCGCGGACCGCGTGACGGTGTACCTGTCCACCCAGTCGGTGACCGACGCCGCCGACGACATCGCCGAGCGCTGGGAGCTCGAGCGGGACAACGTCCAGGTCATCGCCCACTTCGTCGGGGGTGGCTTCGGCGCCAAGACCTTCATCCAGCCCCACAGCCTCGCGGCGATCGAGCTCGCCCGGGCGGCAGCCGCGCCCGTGCGGGTCGTGCTCAGCCGCGAGGAGGAGCTGGTGGTCGGCGGCATGCGCCCCAAGGAGCGCATGGAGACCCAGTTCCTGGTTGGCGCCGACGGCCAGCCGGCCGCGATGACCCTGGCGGCCTACGCCGACGCCGGCATCGCGGTGAGCAACTCCGTGGCCCTGATGTGGCGCATGTCCTACCACCAGGTCCCGATGAGCGTCGTGGACTACGACGTGGTGACCAATGGCGCACCGGGCAAGCCCTTCCGGGGCCCGGGCGGCCCCCAGGGCCACTGGGCCCTCGAAGCCCTGCTGGACGAGGTCGCCCACGTCCGAGGCGAAGACGCCCTGGACCTGCGTCGTCGTTGGGACCCCAACCCCCACCGTCAGCGCCTGTACGACTGGGCGGGCAAGATCCCGGCGTGGTCCGGCCGTGCCGCCCAGGCCACCGACAAGGGCCGCTACCGCCACGGCATCGGCCTGGGCTCAGCCGTCTGGTGGTACGTGGTCCAGCCCAGCAGCCAGGCCCAGCTCACCGCCGGCCCCGACGGCCTGATCCTGTCGTCGGGCACCCAGGACATGGGCAACGGCACCAAGTCGGCCATGGCCTGGACCGCGGCGGACGCCTTTGGCGTGACGCCGGCCGAGATCACGATCAAGATCGGCAGCTCCCGCTACGTGCACGGCCCACTGTCCGGGGGCTCGCGCACCACGCCGTCCCTGGTCCCGGTGGTCATCGATCTGTGCGCCCAAGCCATCGCGGCGCTGCACGAGTTCGCCGCGGGGCACTTCAGCCTGGAGGGCGCGACCGTCGTCTCCGGCGGGATCCAGCACACCGGGGGCACGCTGTCCTGGGCCGACGTCCTCAAGGCCTTCCCCCGTCAGACCTGGACCGCCAAGCGCAAGCGCGACGAAGGCGGGTTCCTGTTGCCCTTCGAGGTCGGCGGCTTCAACCTGGGCATGGGCATTCCCGCGTCGGTCCAGCTGACCGAGGTGGTCGTGGACACCCGGCTCGGTCGGGTCATCCCCCAGAAGATCCACCTGGGCCTGGCCGTCGGCCGCATCGTGTGCCCGCCCCTGGCGATCAGTCAGTGCGAGGGCGGCGCGGTGCAGTCCACCAGCTACGCACTCTACGAGGAGCGCATCCTGGATCCGGTGTCGGGCGTGAACCTGACCCACAACCTCGAGGACTACCGGCTGATGGGCATCGGCGACTGTCCGGCGATCGACGTGCACTTCGACGAGGAGGGCTGGGACCACGTGCACGGTCGGGCTCTGGGGCTGGCCGAGCTGGCCACCCTGCCCGGCCTGCCCTCCATTGCGAACGCCGTCGCCCACGCGACCGGCTGGCGGCCCGAAGCCTTCCCCCTCACCGCGGACCGTGTGCTCGGAGGCCTGTCGTGATCAGCTTCCCTCGCACCCCCACCGACGCCGCAGCCGCCCAGGGCGAGCTCCGGGCTGGCGGCACCGACCTGAACCACCGCCGCCACCGCGGGCTGAACACAGCCGACGCCGTCGTGGACCTGCGGGAGTGCGCCGGCATGAGCCTGCTGGGCCAGCGCGAGGAGGGCTTCGTCATCGGCGCCCGCGTGCGCATCGCCGCGATCGCCCAGGACCCCGACATCGCTCGGCTCTACCCGGGCCTGGCCCAGGCGGCGGGTGGGCTCGCCACGCCGCAGATCCGCGCCATCGCGACCCTGGGCGGCAACCTTCTCCAGCACGTGCGCTGCCCCTACTACAGAGCGCCGGAGCTGATCTGCCTGCGCAAGGGCGGCACCACCTGCCTGGCTCGCACCGGCGAACATCAGAACCACGTCATCTTCGAGCAGAGCGCCAGCGCCGCCCCAAGCGCCAGCACTTTGGGCGTGGCCTTGCTGGCCCACGACGCGCTGGTCAGGGTCGAGGGGCGAGACGCGCCTCTCACGGTCCATGAGCTCTACAACGTCGCCGGCAAGCCGAGCGTGCACCACACCCTCGCCGACGGCGAGCTGGTGACCGAGGCCGTGCTGCCCGCTCCCTACGCGGGCGAACGAGCCGCCTACTTCCGAACCATCCACCGCTTGCGGGCCGAGTGGCCGATCGTCGAGTGTGTCGCTCGGCTCGACGTCGCGAACGGCGCGATCCGAGCGGCTTCGATCGCGGTGGGCGCGGTCGCCAACAGCCCCCTCAGGCTGACCGCGGTCGAGCGCTTCCTGACCGGCCAGGCCGCCACACTGGAGACCCTGGCCGCGGCCGCCGACCAGGCCACCCAGGGCGCCACGCCGATGCCCCGCACCGCGTGGAAGGTCGACGTGCTCCGCAGCACCGTCCAGACCACCCTCGAGCTGGCCTTGGAGGTCTCCCCATGACCCTCTGCAAGTGGCTCCGCTGGAAGACCTACTACGGCAATCTGTGGCGCACCCGCCAGGAGCTCCAGGCCGTGTTCGCCCGCAACGAGGTGCCCTACGAGTGCCTGCAGACCTGCCAGGTCTGGGGCCCCGACGACGGGGTCGTGTCCCCGGAGTGCTGCGGCGAGCACCGGAGCTGCTTCGTCGTGTCTGAAAAGCTGCCTCCGGAGCCCGTGAGCTGACATTCCGGGACCCGTCGTGACGGGCCCGGATCGGTATACTCGCAGCCCCTGCACCCCCGGGATCATGGTCCCCGCCGTCGAGATCTTTCAGCGGTTCCTCCCCGCCCACCTCGTGCGGTCCGTGCGGGACGGCCGGGTGTCTGCCGACGGCCCGACCCGCATCGAGACCTGTGCGGCGGTGCTGCTGTTCGACATCTCGGGGTTCACGGCCCTGTGCGAACGCTACACCCGCCGTGGACCGGCGGGGATCGAGGCGCTCACCGATCTGTTGAACGCCTACTTCGGCACGCTGGTCGAGACGATCCTGGCCCACGGCGGAGACATCGTCTCGTTCGGGGGCGACGCCATGATCGCCGTCTGGGAAGGCACGGATGCCACGGACAGCTCCCTGCGGGCGTCGCTGTGCGGCCTGGCGCTGCAGAGACGCATGGTCCAGGTCGCATCGGTCGAGACCGAGAAGCTCGCGCTCAAGGTGGCCATCGACCAGGGCGAGCTGGCCTACGTCTACGGCGGAGGTGTGCTGGGCCGGTGGGAGTCGGTGGTCACCGGCCAGGCCCTGCAGTGGATCTGCGACCCCGCCTTGCACCTGGTGCCCCAGGCGGTGACCCTGTCGGGCCGGGTGATCGCTGCTCTCGGGGATCGGGTCGAGCTGGGCCCCCAGGACGAGACCGGCGCCCACCTGCTGGGCGTGCGCGCGCTGGTGGATCCTTGGCCGACCCAGGAACAGGTCGTGCCGCCAGCCCGCGAGGCAGCGGTCAAGTCCTTCCTGCAACGCTCGATCCGGGTGCGGCTCGAAGCCGGCCACGGGGACTGGCTGGCCGAGCTGCGCGAGATCAGCGCGGTATTCATCAGTCTGGCCGAGCTCGACCACCGAGACGTGGCCCGCACCCACCGCCTGCTGGTGGCCATCCAGCGGGCGCTCTACCGCTACGAGGGCTCGCTCTACCAGTTCTTCGTCGACAACAAGGGCGCCACCGTCATCGCGGCCTTCGGCCTGCCCTTGATCTCCCATGAGAACGACCCGGAGCGCGCGGTCTTCGCCGCCCTCGCCGTGCGCGACGCGGTCCGGGCCGAAGGGGTGCCCTGTCGGATCGGCGTCGCCACCGGCCGGGTCTTCTCGGGCATCATCGGCACGCCCCAGCGGCGGCTCTATGCGCTGATCGGCGACGCCATGAACCTGGCCGCACGCCTCATGCAACAGGCCGACGACGACGTGCTCTGCGACGCCGTCACGGCCGAAGGCGCCAGGGCCCGGCTGCATTTCGAGGCCCTGCCGGCGGTGCCCATCCGGGGCCGCTCGGAGCCCGTGGGCGTGTTCCGGCCGCTCCAGGTCCGCGAGGAGACGCCCGGTGGACCCGACGCGCGCACCGTGGGCCGGGTCGCCGAGCGGCAGGCCCTGCGCGAGCGCCTCGACGCCCTGGTGGCGACGTCGACACCGAGCGTTGTGCTGCTCGAAGGCGAAGCGGGCATCGGCAAGTCCACCCTGGTCCACGACCTGCTCACCTCGGCGGTCGAGGAGCCGGTCCACATCCTGCTGGGAGCCGCAGATCCCATCGAGCGCTTCACCCCTTGGTTCGCTTGGCGGGCCATCGTGCGCGATCTGGCTGGTCACCTGGTGGGCCTGCCGCACGACCAGGTCGAACAAGCGCTCGTGACAGCTGGGGTCGCCCCAGAAGACACCGACTTCGCACCCCTGCTGAACCCACTGCTGGGGCTCGACCTGCCCGACAACCCCGTGACCGCACAGATGTCCGGGGACGCCCGGGGAGAGACCACCCATCGGCTCGTCGTCCAGTTGATCCAGTCCAAGTGCCGGGCCCTCCCGGTGGTGTTGGTGCTCGAGGACGCCCACTGGTTCGACTCGGCGTCGTGGAAGCTCGCGGTGGCCGTGGCCCGCGAGGTCAGGCCGCTGATGATGCTGGTGGCCGCGCGCCCCGCCGAGCAAGGCGGCCGCGAGGACCGGGAGCTCCTGGTCGAAGGTCCAGCCGGCCTGGCGCTGTCGCTGGGCGGGCTCTCCCCCAGCGAGACTGTGGCCCTGGCCGCCCGCAGCCTGGGGGTCGAGGCGCTGCCCGAGGGGCTGATCCGCTTGCTCCAGGAGCGCTCGGACGGCAACCCCTTCTATGCCGTGGAGCTGCTGCGGGAGCTGCTCGACGCCGGCACTATCCAGGTCGCCGACGGCGCCTGCAGCGTGGTCGACCCCGACCTGCTCCAGGACACCCTGCCCCGGACCCTCCAGGGCGTGATCACCGCACGCATCGACCGGGTGGCCCCCAGCCTCCAGCTCACCCTCAAGGTCGCCAGCGTCATCGGTCGGGAGTTCGAGCAGCCGACGCTGGACGGCATCTTCCCCGTGTCCGACGCCCGCCGGGAGCTACACGCCTACCTGCACGAACTGTCCGTCCTGGACTTCACGCCCATCCGGCAGACCGAGCCCGTCGCCAGCTACTACTTCAAGCACGCGATCACGCGCGACGTGGCCTACAACCTGATGCTCTTTGCCCAGCGCCGGTCTCTGCACCGCAAGCTGGCGGAGTGGCTGGAGTCGAGGCACGCCGACGACGTCCAGTGGCTCCCGCTCCTGACCCACCACTGGACCCTCGCCGACGACAAGGTCAAGGCCGTCTCCTATGGCTCTCGGTCCGCAGTCCAGGCCCTCGCGGCCTATGCCAACCCCGAAGCCCTGGCGTTCCTGGACGAGGTCGAGACCCTGGAGTCCCAAGGTGGCCTGGTGCCCACCGACACCGAGCTGGAGCGCCGCGAGGAGATCCGGGCCGAGGCGCTGATGCGGCTGGGCCACTACGGCGACGCCATCGGCCACTACGAGAACGCGCTCCGACTGCTCGGATCCCCGATCCCCCGGCGCGGGGGCGGCATCGCCACCCAGCTCATCGGCGAGATCCTGAGCCACGTGTGGTCCCGCCTCCGCAAGCGCACGAACCCCAGGCTCACGGCCGGTCGGGAGCGTGTGCGCCGCTCGGCAGGCATCCGAAACGAGCTGGTCAAGTTGTACTTCTTCGGCCAGCACATCGGCCAGGGTCTGTACTCCATGATCCGGCAGCTCAACGAGGCGAACATGGCCGGGCCGTCCCCCGAGCTGGCCAGCGCTCTGGCGAGTGCCGGTGCATTCTTCAGCGTGCTGGGAATGCCCGGCCTGGCCCGCTACTACAACAACCGCGCCGAAGAGCTGCTGGGCACAACCGAACACATCGCCACCAAGGGCTACGTTCGGCATGTGCTGTGCTTCCAGTACATGTTCGCTGCCGACTGGCAGGGTGCCGAACACAGCCTGCGCACGTCGAACGAACACTATGCACGGATCGGTGCCAGCCATACCGAGGCTGCTCTCCACCCCCAGGTGAACCTGGCCATCGTGTTCGGATACTGCGGGCGACTGGCGGACGCAGCGACGCTGTACCGCCGTGTGTTGGCCCTGGCCGAGGGGAGCGCGAACCTGGTCTCCCAGATCCAGGGCCACGCCTTCCTGGCCGACATCCTGCTGCGCCAGGGCGACCCAGACCTGGCGACCGAACACGCGGACCAGGCCGTGCTGCTGATCGGCGACTCCGAGTTCCCAGCCGAGAAGCTCGTGGCGCTGAGCGTGCTGGCCCGGGGCCACCAGGTCTTGGGAGCCCAGGAATCGGCCCACCAGGCCGCGACCGCCCTGGGCCCGATGTTGAAGTATGCACCGGGCTTGCCCTACACCCTGGTCCTGGGGCTGTCCCACGCAGCGGACTACCACTTGGCCGCCCGCGACGGCGGCGACCCCGGCGCCGAGCCCGCCCTGAAGCGCACGCTCAAGGCCATGACGGGATTCGCCAAGGTCTTCCGCTTCGGCGTTCCTCCGCGCCTGAGAATCGCGGCCGAGTGTGCGCGGGCCACGGGCCGCTCCCAGGAAGCCAGCCGCCTGTACCAGGCCTGCGTGGACGACGCGATCGCGATCGGGATGCCTTACGAGCAGGGCCTGGCCCTGGTCGCCGCGTCCCAGGTCACGGCGGACCCAGAGCAGAAGAGCCGGGCCGCCGCAGAGGGGGCCCGGCTCCTGGCGGACCTGGGGGTGCGCCCGGCGACTGCTGTCCCGCCGGGCTAGCCCGGCGTCGCGTCGCCGTCGTCTGGCACACCGGCGACCAGGTTGAAGCTGGTCGAGACCGCGCCGATCACGTGGTTCTGGGCGTCCTCGATCTTGGACACCACGTTGGCGTCGACCGGGTAGCCCTCGTCGGCGAGCACCGTGGCCGGATCGGCCAGCAGTCGCTCGCGAAAGTCGCTGTCTCGCACCGTACGACCGATGAGCTGGTCGACTTGTTCCGTGGTCATGCTGTCAGACATGGATGCCTCACTGTGTCTTGGGGGGAGGGTCCGAGAGTATGCCAGATCCCAGGCGCCGGGTCCAGCGGTGACGATCAGTGACGATTCCTGGCGATCAGAGCCGCCATCGGAACACCCGGTGCCGGCGGATAGGGCTCGATCGAGACCCGCTCGAACGCCTGGGAGAAACGTTCGCTCAGCAGCCCGACCGGCGGCGCCAACACCCGACTGTGGCACTTCCCGTCCGGCTCCAGATAGGTCCAAGCGGAGCCATCGGGTTCGTCCAGGGTCACCCCGGCCATCAGCTCTCCACTCTCCTGGAGCGCCACGAAGCGTTCGGGCATGAACACGGGCATGAACACGGTGCCACCCGGCGCTGTCCACCGGGTCAGGTTGTCGATGAGCTGGAACACATCGTCCAGGGACTGCTGGAGCCCGTAGGCCCCCCACAGGCTGCTCACCAGGCCGAACCGCCCCTCGAGGGCCTGGTGAGACTCCAGGAAGTCGCCCTCGATGAGCTCTGCATCGGGGTTGGCCTCACGAGCGCGGGCCAGCATGGCCGGCGAGAGGTCCAGTCCCGTGACCGTCAGGTTCCCGTGGCTGCGTCCATGCTTGAGGAAGAACCCCGTGCCACAGGCCACGTCGAGCCACGCCGACACCCCGCGGGTGAGCAGCTGGAGCGTGAACAGCTCGATGCGCATCTTCTCCTGGAAGCCGTGGTCCGGTGTCAGCAGGAACCAGGCGTCGTAGCGGGCAGCGTAGCCGTCGTCGTAGAGCGAACGGATCTGATCGGGGGTCACGGCGACGCCTCCGCGGCCTGCCCGGTCAGCGCACGCTGGAGCTGGATCATCCGGACGTCCTTCAGGGCCTGGGCCAGGACCTCCTTTCGTTCGGTCAAGTAGTCCTGGAAGCCGTCGAACGGAACCCGGTCCGCGACCTCTCCGGCTGCCTCCAGAGCCTGTCGCGCTTCGGACAGGGTCGCGATGGCCAGTCCCTCGTCGTAGAGCTGGGCCGCGATCTCCGGCGCAGCAGCGAGGCCATCGGCCCGACCCCAGCCGGCGCGAGCCAGCAGATACGTTCGGTGTCCATTGGCCATGTCCCGGCGCCACCCGCCCAGGTCATTGGTCAGACCGTAGGAGACGCCCAGGCCATGGATCAGCGCTGCGATGTCGGGCTCGAGATCGCTCCGCCCCGCTGCGAACGCAACAGCCAGCAGTGGCACCCGGGCGAACGCGACCTTGTCGCTGTGGGCCCTGAAGTCGCGTTCGGTGTAGACAACATCTGAGCGAACGCGTTCGTGCTCCGCCAGGGTCCAGCCACTGAAGGCGGTCCAGGCCCTGGCAAAGGCGGCGCGGAACGCCGGGTCGTCTCCAGTGGCACGGCCGAAGTGCTCGTGCATCGCGAACGAACAGTAGTTTCCGAGCAGCAGCGGCGTGCGAGGTGCATCGGCCTCGTCGAGCACGTCGTCCTGGAGCCGAACGGCGAAGTAGCCGAACATGGTGGCCTGGAGCACCGCGTCCAGGATGTCCGGCGACACGGCGCAGCCGGCGGCGGCGAGCCCGTCGCTCAGCCAGAGCGGCAGGAAGACCAGAGGCGGGGCCGCGCCCTTGCGAAAGTAGCGGCGGTGGGGGTGCTCCCCCTCGGGCTGGGCGCCTGCGATGTGGCTGAGCCACCTCTGTGCTTCGCCCTGCAGGGGCTCAGCGAGCGCCGACAGGGCGGCCTCGACGCCCTCCCAGGCGCGGGCGAGCTCGGCGACGTGGGTCTCGTAGCAGCGCATCTCAGCTCCAGTAGTGCACGGCGTCGTGGTCCCGGGAGAACGCCAGGAAGCCGCCCAGGGTGATGCGGGCGCAGCGGCCCCGGACCGGGCGCACCCGGTGGTACCAGCGGCCGCCATCGAACAGCACCAGGTCGCCGGCCTGGGGCCGCACCAGCTCCGAGTCGGCCAGGTCGACCAGGAAGGTGAGTCCCTTGAGCTCATCCATGCCGTCCGAGCCCGGCGGTCGGTCGCGCCGCAGCTCCGCCGTGTCGTCGAACTCCAGCCCATAGACCTGGAGCTCTCCCCCCTGCTCGGCGCCCCGCAAGGGCACGAACCAGCTGAGCTGGCAGCGCACGTCGATGGTGCGGGCCAGCCGCTCGGCCTGGGGCAAGAAGACGAAGTCGTTGCCCACGTGGGCCCCGATGTCACAGCCCGGCGGGAGGACCCGGAGCGTGGCCGGGGCACAGCGCTGCTCCCCCACCTGGGCCACCGAGACCGGCCGGTGCCCGGAGAAGCGTGAGAGCAGCCCTTCGATGGTGCGGCATGGCTCCGCAGGGTCTCGCCACAGGGCCGCGGCGTCCCGTCGAAAGCGGTCGGCCGAGCGGTGGTAGTCCACCGGATCCGCGGAGAGCATCAAGGGCCGGCCCAGGGTGTAGGGCGGGGCCTGGGCCCCAGGACGCATGGGAAAAGGCACCCGCTCCAGGTCAACCCGGCCCGCGTCCAGGCCTGCGACCAGGCCATCGCGGGTCTCGGGAGCCACAGCCTGGCGCCAGATCAAGCCCGCGTAGTCGCCCCGGTGGATCTCCGCGATGGCGTCTGTGAACCCTTGCTGGTCGCCCGCCTCCAGATCGTGGAAGCGGAACAAGGGCGTCTCGGGTTCGGGGCGACGTCGCATCGGTGGCTCAGCTGCCGTCGGTGGCCTCGAGCTGGGCCCTCAGCGCCGTGAGCAGGGCCTGCCCATTTGGGCTGCCCAGGCCGGACGCCGGGCTCCAGCCGTCCCGGGCGGTCCAGTCGTCGGTGGCCTGGCTCAGGCTGTTGCCCCCCTCGGAGATCACGTCCAGGGCGGGGTCTCCCGCCAAGGGGTACAGGTGCGGCGCCATGAGCCCCAGCGACGCGTCCAGGGCGGCATCCAGTCGTGCCGCGAGCGCCGCCCAGGTCGGGGTGGCTGCGCTGGTGCCGGCCGAGACGTAGTTGGTGCCGGCGATGAGCACGTGGGCGCCGGTGTTCGGGTCGGCGTCGGCGCTGACGTCGGGCAGGCCGCGCTGGGTCGAGTCATAGGTCTCGGCGGCGTCGGCCTGCCACGTGGGCTGGTCGTAGATGGCGCTGAAGCCCCCGCCGCCCGCCATCTTGATGGCCGCCGCAGCGGCGGACTCGGCGGGTTGCTCGGTGGTGTTCCACACCCGCTCCGTCGCCGTCTCGCCAGCGTCGTCCGTCCGCGGAAGCGTGGTGCCACCACAGGCCAGGGCGTAGTGGCTGCTGGCCGGGTACACGACGCCCAGGGTGCCGGAGCTGACGTTGGACGACGTGCCGGACGAGCCGTAGTCCCCGGTGCAGGCGCACACAGTGGCCCCGGCCGCCGCCAAGGCCTTGAGCACCCGGTCCAGGGACGCCAGGTCGGACTGGGAGCGGCTGCCTTCGCTGAAGCTCCAGCTGATCGACACCACGTCGGGCACCGGGTCCAAGTCCAGCAGGCTGGACAAGATCTGGGTGGCGCCGTCGATGGAGTTGTCCGTGGCGAACGCCGCGATCAGCTTCGCCCCGTTGGCCAGCGACCCCGCCATCTGCAGGTCCATGGTCGCCTCGATCGTCCAGAAGACCTGGTCCGTGAGCGAGCCCGCAGGGGGCAGCGTGCCGTCGGAGAAGGCCTGGACCACGGTGGCGGTGGTCTCGTAGTCCGACGGGTTGTTCTCCCCGATCACCGTGATGTTCGGGATGGTCAGCCCCACGGACGGGAAGTAGCTGTCCATGTCGCTCTGGTAGAAGCCGCCGTCCAGCAACACCACCGCGATGGTCCGACCGGACCCGTCGCTCTCGGTCGGGAAGCCGTAGCGCTCGGCCAGCTCTTGGGGCGTGTAGGGATCCGGGTTGATGGTCGTCTGGAACTGGTCCTCGGTCAGACCGGGGGCGAGCTTCAGATCGTCCAGCCCGACCACACCCTGGACCATGCCGTCCAGGTCCGTCGGCAGGTGGACCGCGCCCTCATAGCTGCGCTTCGTCTGCCCGTCTTGATCCACCTGGACCAGGCTCACCCCAAAAGCAGCCTCGACTGCGCTGGCGGGGGCCGTGACCTGGAGCTGACCCAGACCGTCCCGGGTGCGTTCGATGGTGAAGCCGTGCTCCTTGAGGTACGCCGTGACCTGGTCCATGTGGTCGGGCACGCCGGCGACGTGCTGGCCGAGCGCGGCGTTGAACTGGGCCTTCATGGCGCGCTGCAGCGCGGTCCGGGGGTCCGGCAGCGTGGTGGTGGTCGGCTCTGCCACCTGGATCGTCAGGGACATCTGCTGGTCTGCGGGCACGGTGCCCGTGGCCGTGAGCTGGTCGCGGGTGGGGAGGGCGCTGTTGGCGAGCGTGAGGGTCGGGGTCCTGGCCATGTGCGGTCCTGCCACAGGCACCGGTGGGGAGGGAGTACCTGCTTGATGCGAGTGTAGATCACACGCCCAGGCGGCAGCAGCGTGACCCTGGACACCCGCCCCGGCGTCCAGGGTCTGCCACCTGCCCGGACCCGGCTATCGAAATTTCTTGGGCGCCAGCCTCTGCCGGTTCCGGATCTGCCGGGCCCGGGAGCGCCGAGCCTTGCGAACCCGCCAGTCGTCCTGGCGCACGGACTGCCGAGCGACCTCGCGCTGGAGCTTGTGCCAGCTCTTCACCCGGTCGGCGTCGGCGATGCCGTCTCTGACGGCCTCTGCGATCGCACAGCCGTCCTCACCCTGGTGGGCACAGTCTCGGTAGCGGCACCGGGTGGCCAGGTCCGCGAGCTCGGGGAAGACCGTGTCCAGCGCCTCCCCGTCCCACAGCTGCAGCTCCCGGATCCCCGGGGTGTCGATTAAGACGCCTCGGCCGGCGGGCAGCGGGATCAGCTCCCGGTGGGTCGTGGTGTGGCGCCCGCGGTCGTCTCCGTCCCGTGCCTGGGCGGTGGCCAGGTGCTCCACCCCCAGCAGACGATTCGCGAGTGTGGACTTGCCCACCCCCGACGAACCCACCAGGACCGCTGTCTGTCCCGGCGCGATGGACGCCGACAGCTGGGCCAGCCCATCCTCGAACAGCGCGCTGGTCAGCACGACCCGATAGGGGAATTCGGGCCGTTTAGGGGCCATCCAGGCGATTCTCGCAGCCGATGCGGAAGAAACATCGGGCTCTGGCGACGGAGGCGGAAGAAGAACAGGGCTCTGGCTCAGCACATCCGCTCGAACGCGACCAGCCGGTTGTTCGCATCGACGTGCAAGCGAAAGGTTCCGTGCACGCCCTGGGGCGTGACGTGTCGGCGCAGGACCGCCGCGGGGAACTGGACCGACCGGCCATCGGTCGACCAGGCCTGGACGGCGCGGGCGGAGCCCTGGTAGTAGCGGAGCACCTCGTCACGGGACAGCGAGAGTCGCAGGGTCAGGACGGCCATGTTCCGACGTCGGACCCGCAGCCGCGCAGCTTGAAGCGATCACGCATCGGGGACCTCTCTCGGCGCCTGGCCGGCGTCCACGAGGCTGAGCAGGCTGGACAGATCGATCAGCGCCTGGAGCCCAGAGGCCTGCTCTTCGAACTCCCGCTGGAGCCCGGCCAAGTGCCGAGCCAGGACCCCGCGGAGCTCCGCCGGCGTCTCCGCCAGGGCGATGTCGGCGGCGCCCTGGAGCTCCCGCCACGCGCTGGCCACCCCCTCCCAGTCCGCCAGGACCTTGCCCAGCCGCCCGCGGGCCTCGGGCGGTGCCGTGCCGGCCGAGAGCTCCCCGGCAAGCCCCCCGGCCTGGCGCCAGAACCCGCTGGCCACCCCCAGGTAGGTCTCCAAGGCGCCATGGAACAGCTCGAACAGATCCGGCGCGAGCGCGGAGAGGGCATCGGTGAACGTGGGGGACAAGGATCCGACCTCCTGGGCCCCGCAGGGCACAGGGTCTACGGCGCCTCGGGGGTCCCTGTTTCACCGATCAGCAGCTCCCCGGCAGGGGGCCGCAGGTTGTAGTGGCTGGCCATGGCCCGGCCGTAGGCGCCGGCCGTGCCGATCAACAGCACGTCCCCCTCGACGGTGTCCGGCAGGCGGCGGCCCGCCCCCAGGGTGTCGCCGGTCTCACAGATCGGTCCGACCACGCTGGCGGTACAGGCGATGGGCTCGCCGAAGCGGGTCAGGTTCACGATCTCGTGCCAAGCCCCGTACAGCGCCGGTCGGATCAGGGAGTTCATGCCCGCGTCGATGCCGACGTAGCGCTGGGCGCCCTTGGCCTTGGTCTGGGTGACCCGCGCAAGCAGCACACCGGCCTCGGCCACCAGGAAGCGCCCGGGCTCCAGCCAGAGCCTCACGCCGCCCAGGTCAGCCCGGGCCCGGGCCAGGGACCCCGACAGCGCGTCCAGGTCCAGGGGCCGGTCCGTCGGCTTCTCCGGCACGCCCAGCCCGCCGCCCAGATCCAGCACCTCGACGTCTGGAAAGCGCTCGGCGACGGCGCCCAGGATTGCGGCGGTCTCGGACCAGTGGCCCACGGTGCGGATGCCGGAGCCGGCATGGGCGTGGAGACCGACCACCGTGGCACCAGCGGCCTGGATCAGCTCCTGGGCCTCGTCGAGCTCGTCCATTGAGACACCGAACTTGGACCGCTTGCCCGCGGTCCGCACGTGCTTGTGGTGGCCCTTGCCCCGGCCCGGGTCGACCCGCAAGAGCAGGCGAGCCCCGGCGAAGACGTCTGGCCAGGCTCGGAGCGGATGCAGGTTGTCCAGGGTCAGGTGCACCCCCCGAGCCAGCCCCGCGGCGTACTCGGCCCTGGGGGCGAAATTCGGGGTGAACAGGACGCGGCCCGGGTCCAGGTCCGGCAGCACCTCGAACACCCGGTCCAGCTCGCCGGGGGACACACACTCGAACCCGACCCCCAGTTCACCGAGCAGCGCCAGCAGCTCCGGGTGGGGGTTGGCCTTCATGGCGTAGAGCACCCGGTCCACCGCTGCCAGGCCGAGCAGCGAGAGGGCGCGCTCGGCCACGGTCGCCCGGTCGTACACGTAGACCGGCGTCCCTTCCTCGGCGAGCGCCAGCAGTGCGTCTCGCTGGGCCACCCACCAGGGTTCGGTCCGATCCTGGGCGGCGCCGAACAGGGCCCGCCACGAGGGTCCGATGGGGCCCTCCTCGGCATCAGGTTCGCCGAACAGCAGCACGTGCAGGCGCTGCACCAGCCGGTCCGCCTGGTCCTCGTCGACCACGAAGGTCAGGTTCAGATCGCTGGCGGCCTGGGAGACCAGGTGAATGCGCTCCTCTTCGAACACCGCCAGGGCCGGGCCCAGCCGGTGCAGGGTCGCCCGGATCGAGCGCCCGACCAGCCCAATCGCCGCACAGGGGCCGATGGTGCGCACCTGGCAGTGCTGGCTCAGCCCTGCGCTCAACCGCTCCAGGGTGGCCGGCTCCAGGGCATTCGCCGTGGGGTCCAGGGACACGGTCACGTTCATCTCGGACGTGGAGACAAGGTCGACGGACAACCCGCAGGCCTTGAACTCGGCAAAGAGATCGGCCAGGAAACCGACCTGCTGCCACATGTTCGGCCCGTCCATCGACACCAGCGTCAGCCCCGTCTTGACGCTGATCGCCTTGACCCCCGGGCCGGGGTCGGGGTGGTCTCCCGCGACCACGGTGCCCGCCATGTCCGGCCGCTCGGTGCACAGCACGTGCAAGGGGATGCCGGACTCTCGCACTGGCGGCAGCGCCCTGGGGTGGAGGACCTTGGCGCCCAGCGACGCGATCTCCTGGGCCTCGTCGTAGTCCAAGGCGGCGAGGAGTCGGGCTTCGGGGACCTGGCGCGGGTTCGCCGTGAACATGCCGGGCACGTCCGTCCAGATCTCGCATCGGGTGGCATCCAGCCGAGCGGCAAAGGTGGCGGCCGAGGTGTCTGAGCCCCCGCGCCCCAGCACCACGGTCCGCCCCTGGGCATCCCGGGCGATGAATCCCTGGGTCAGCAGCACCTTGGCCGGGTAGCCAGCCAGGTCCTGCTGCAGGGAGTGATCCCGCTCCCACAGGCAGCGGGCCGAGAGGAAGTGGCGGGTCTCGTCGGGCTCGGGCTCCGACGACAGGCAGTCCCGGGCATCCAGCCAGGCCACGTCGAGTCCGCGACCGCGCATCCAGGCGGCCCCCAGCCGGGTGGACATGAGCTCGCCGCAGGCCATCACCTGGGCCCGGAGCTTGGGCGACGCCTCTCGTGTCAGGGAGATGCCCAGGGTCAGCCGATCCAGGAGCTCGGTCTCGGGCTCGAGCACGCCCGCGTCGACCCCCAGCTCGGCCGCCATCGCGCCGTGGCGGGCGTGCAGCACCTCGACCGCCTCTTCGCCGTCGCCCCGCAGGGCCTGCTCGAGCAGGTCTTCGAGGGCATCGGACACGCCGGCCAGCGCCGAGCACACGACCACCGGACGCAGCCCTTCGGCCAGCCGCTCCTGGACGATGTCCGCGATGGTGGACCAGCGAGCGGCGGTGGCCACGCTGGTGCCACCGAATTTCAGCACGACCCAGGAGCTGCTCATGGGCGGCAGGGTAGTCCAGTCAGTCCGTGCGCGACTGCGCCAGCCACCAGTCGACCAGCTCTTCGCGCTCCTGGTCCCCGATGCCGTGGCCGCCTGGGTAGATGCGGACCTCGGGCACCGGGTAGCCGGCGTCTGCCACGTCGTCGGCCTGGCCCTGGACGTGGTCCGGGTCCCGCACGGTGTCGTCCTCTCCGGTGCTGAACCACCCCGGGATCAGGTTGTCCCCCATGCCGCCAGGGAACGCGCCGCCGTGCAGCGAGCCATAGGCGTTGAAGCGGGGGTCATTGGTGCCCATGTAGGGACCGCTGCTGCCCCCGCCGGAGTGTCCGGTGGCCAGCAGGCGCCCGTCGTCGATGACCACCCCGAGCGTGGCCAGCTCGGAGAGCAGCGCCTGGGTGTGGAGCACGTCCTCGGTGATCTCGTCGGGCTCGGTGCCGACCTCCCACGTGTAGTCGCCGCTGGGGGACACCCGGGAGTCGGGCGCCACGATGGCGAAGCCGTGCTCGGTGGCCTCGACGGCAAAGGTGTTGACCATCTGCTGCCCTTCGCCACCGGTGCCGTGGTAGCCGACCAGCACTGCGAGCGGGCCCAGGTTCCAGCCATCGGGCACGTGGTAGCGGCCGGTGCGACCCGCGGAGTTCTGGGTCTCGAACTCGCCGGTGAAGCCAGGCTCGGGGTCCGGTGGCGTGTCTGAGGTCCCGGTGTCCGGGGTCCCGGAGTCCTGTGTCGTGCTGTCAACCGGAGGGCACCCGAGCAGCAGGGTCAGCGCGGTGGCGAGCATGGCATAGGGTACCGGACGCCGAGCCTGTAGCAGGATGTGTCACTCGGCTCTGGACCCTTCGGGTTGGTCATCTAGGTGCCAAGCTGGCCGTGGAGGAACCCATCATGACGACTACCCTCTGGATCGGCCTGCTGGCCGGCTGCGGCATCCAGTCAGACGACGACACCGAACCCGAGATGTGCGAGGCCGTCATCCGAGAGACGACCCCCGAGTCCGACGCCCGCGGCGTCTTCGCGGAGGACCCGATCGTCATCCGGTTCAGCAAGCCCCACCACGAAGACGCCCGTACCTGGGTGGACGGCGTCGAGGTGACCCACACCTGGAACGACGACCGGACACGCGTGACCGTGCTGACCGACGGCCTGCTCCAGCCGGAGGCCACCCACGAGGTGCGGGTGGCGGGGTGCGTCGACGAGCGCACCTGGCAGTTCGAGACCTCGGACCTGGGCCTGCCCATGCACACCCTGCCGGAGCAAGGGCCCTGGCTCGTGCTTCCCTGGTCGGGCGAGGTGGGCGAGCCCGAGGGCATTGGGACCGCCCTCCGGCCCTATTTCTGCACGCTGGAGCTGACGGTGGGCGAGGCTGCTGGCCAGAGCGTTCCCCTGGGCCTGAGGGCCAGGACCGAAGACCTGGAAGACCTGGACACCTGCGACGCCTGGCCCGACGTGGCACCGGTCGAGGGCCAGGTGCCCGAAGACGCGCTCCCAGACTTCGTGCTCGGGCCGACCAACGATGCACTCGACGGCGACGCGCTGGGCTGCCTGCTGCCCCACGAGGACTGGACCTTCAGCGGGACCTTCTCCCCGGATGGCACCGAGCTCAGCGCGACCCTCGAGGGCCGGATCGACGTGCGGCAGCTCACGTGGACCGAGAACACCGACGTCGAGTGGTGCACCTACCTGGCGGGCTTTGGTGCGCCCTGCGAGCCCTGCACCGACGGGGCCCTGTTCTGCGTCGACGGCCTGGCCTGGAGCATCCCCGGGGAGCCCGACGACGGACTCTGGCCAGCGGACCCGCCGACCCAGGACGACTGTCACGCCGAGTGCGCAGAGTCCTCCTGCAACCCGGACTGCAGCCTCTACGCGCCCACGCCGACATCGATCGCCAACGGCGCGACCCTGGACCACGATCTCCGGGCGGCCTTCCAGAGCTCCCCGGCGCCAACCCCGGAGCTGGGCGAGCTGCTCGACGACGCCGCGCTCGCTCTGACCCTGGGACAGCCGGACTTCTGCGCCGAGACCTTCTCCCTCGCCTGGACCCTGGGTGGCGATCCCATCCGAACCCACAGCGCGTCGAAGATGTCCGGCCAGGACCTCACCTTCACCATGGGCGAGCTGGACACCACGCTGTCCTTGGATGGCGCGGACCGCGACTTCTTCGAGACCACCTGGAGCGGACGGCTGCAGGCCGGGGGGGCCGAGGTGGCTGACCTGATCCTGACCGGGCTCCTGGACATCGGCGACGTGATCCTCGATGGCGCCCTCGGCTGCGTGGCAGCCGAAGCCGCGGGCCAGCCCTGTGAAGCCTGCCCGGACGATGGGGTCGAGGGCTGCCTGCAGGTGAGCGTGGCCTTCCCGACCCAAGCGGCCGCACCCTAGGAACCGTTGGGAATGGGGGTCCTCGGCTCCCAGGGTTATCGATCCCCCCGTGCTCCGCCCCCGCCGACGCCGTCCCCGCCTGTCCGCCGAGCTGGTGAGCCGGACCCGCTCGGTCGACGAGGTCCGCACGGCCCGGCTGCTGGAGCAGCTCTACCACACCAGCCACGACCGCTCCTGGGACGGTCGCCAGGTCCTGGCCGAGCTGCTGGAAGCCCACGGGGCCATCGATCTGCCGGACCCTCAGCGCAAGGCCCTGGGCCGGCTCTTGTCCATCGCCTTGGTCGGCGAGCTGGCCAGCTGGAAGGTCGCTGCGGCCCTGGCCCTGGACCTGGAGAGCGTCGAGGCCCGCATGGCCGCCACGGCCCAGGCCCACGACGAAGCCCGCCACTTCTACGTGCTCCACGACTACCTGGAGCTGCTGGGGTGCGACCCGGAACCCCTCCCCGTCGCGGTCGAGGGGGTGCTCGACGAGGTCCTGCTGACCCGCGACCCGGTCCGTCGGGTGCTCGGCCTGGAGCTGCTGATCGAGCCGGTGGCCATGACCCTGTACAGCCTGGTTCGCGAGGCCGGCCTGGAGCCCATCCTGGGTGAGCTGCTGGGGCACTTCGAGGCCGACGCCACCCGCCACCTGGTCCTGGGCTGGGAGCTGGTCCCGAGAATGCTGGCCGCCGCCGCGCCCCGGCGCAAGCTGCGCCTGTTCGCGTGGCACGCCCGCATGGCCATGCGCCAGCTCGATGGCATGGTCCAGGTCGCCGAAGACCTGCGCTGCCTGGGCTTCGACCCCCGCGACGTGGTGCTCCGGGGACAACAGCGCCAGATGCAAGCCCTCAGCGAGCTGTTCAGGCTGTCCGGGGGCCCGCTGCTGGGCCAGGACGCCCTGGTGAACCTGGTCGAGGCACGCATCCAGTGGGACTTCCCGGATCCGGGCGCACCGAACGACCTGCCCCGCAAGCTGCGCCGCAGCCTGGAGAGCCTGGCCGCGGGTCCGGCGCCCGATCGCCGCCACACCCTGGTCGCCGCGGAGAGCTGACGCTCACCCCGGGGTCAGCACGAAGGGCGTGATCACCTCGCCGTCCGGCAGCTCCTCGGGCACCCGCCATCGCAGCACCCGCCGGGTGACGCAGGTCTCGAGCTCGGCGTCGCCCGTGGTGTTGTCGACGATCTCGGCGTCGACGACGCGCCCTGCAGCGTAGGCCCAGCGCAGCTCCAGCCGGCCCGCCAGGCGAGTCTGGAGCTTGAGCCGCTGCTCGTAGCAGGCCTTGATCTGCCGGGCATAGGTGCGCACGACCCGGGCCAGGAGCTGCTGTGCGCCCGTGCTGGGAGCGTCGGGGTCGGGGGTCGCCGCCCCACGCCGGGTCAGCTCGGTCGGCGGGCCCGCGTAGAGCACACCGGTGCCGCCCCGGGCCCGCTCCAGCTCGCCGATGCCCGCATCAGCTCGCCCCCCAGCGCTGGCGACACGGGACCTGGCCCCATCTCGCTCGCTCACGCGCACCCCGCTGCTCAGTGCCAGCGCGGCGTCCAGCTGCTCGTCGACGGTCCCCTCCCCGCTGTAGGGATCCGAGGTCCGCCCCCTGTGGCGGTCGCCCCGGGTGGCCATCAGCGCGATGAGCAGGGCCGCATCGTCGGGCTGGGCCGGTGGCACGGCAGCGGCAGGGCCCGACCCTGCTCCTGGCCCCGGCCTTGGCGCCAACACCGGCTCCGAGGAGACCGGCTTCGGCGCCGGCGCGACGGGCAGCGGTGTCGGAAGCGGGTCTACGTGGGTCGGGATCATCGCGATCCGAACCGGCTCTGGCAGCCGGATCTCCGGCGGCGTGGTGTCCACCGGGGCCCCCGCCACCCACACCAGCATCACCGCCGCGCTGGCGGTGAACAGGCCCAGCAGCCCATGGAAGACGTCGTCATCGGGATCCCGAAGACGAGGCCGGAAGGGCCCAAGGCCCAGACGAAGCGGTACACCCATTGCGGCAACTCCTGCGGTCCCCTCCCCCCCAGGGTGGGTCGCCTCAGTCGGACCACAGGCGGTTCAAAGGGTTCCCGAACACCCCCCGTCTGGCGCGCTACTCGACGCCCAGTTCTTCCAGCAGCCAGGCAGCGCCGTCGGTGGTCTCCAAGAGCCACAGCAAGAACCGGATGTCCGCGTGAATCGAGCGGTTCAGCGCCGGCACATACTGCCAGTCCGCGGCCATCGCCTCGTAGTTGCGATCGAAGACCAGACCCACGAGCTGTCCCTGGGCATTCAGCGTCGCCGAGCCCGAAGACCCCCCAGTGTTGTCCAGGTTGCTCAAGAAGTCGACCGGGACCTGGCCCAGGCCCGGGTCGGCGAAGCGGCTGTCAGAGGCGCCGTCGATTCGGCCCAGGAAGTCCGGGTCCAGGGCAAAGTCGCCCTCGCCAGCCTTGGCCGCCATGCCTGTGAGCGTGGTCTGAGGGGCGTAGTTCACCGCTTCGGCCGGGCTGTAGCCCTGGATCTTGCCCACCGAGACCCGCAGTGTGCGGTTGGCGTCGGCATAGACCGGCCCATCGCCGCGCTCGATGCGGGCCTGGTGGTAGAGCGGCCGCAGCCGCAGCATGGCGCCGTCGTGGGCCCGGCGTTCGCCTTCGAGCTCGTCGACCCAGAGCTCCATGGCCAGGGCCAGCACGATCCAGGGGTCGGTGCTCGCCTCGAGCTCGGCCAGGGACGCGCCCAACAAGGCCTCGCGGCCATCGGTGGTGGCCAGCGCCGGGTCCTTGAACAGGGACTCCAGCCCCGCAGGAATGGTGCCCACGTCGGTCATCCACGTGTCCACGGGCGTGATGCGCTGATCCCCAGGCAGGTCCTGGCTGCGCTGGAGCAGCCAGGCCATCAGGTCCTGCTCGGCGGGCAGGTACAGGGTCCGGTCCAAGGTCGCGAAGCGGTCGGCGATCACCTGGGCGTCCCGCTCCTGGTAGCCGGGCTTGCGGGCCGCGTCTGGCTTCTCGCGCTCCAGCGCCAGCCGCACACCGGTGCGGGCCGTGCGCAGCAACTGTGGGGTCCAGCCGGACATGCGCACCAGCCGGTCCCGGTCGCCGTGGGCCTGCCACGCCGACAGCTCGGCCTCCAGGTCCGCGAGCGCGTCGCCGTAGCGCTTGCCACGGGCCTTGTCTTCGGCGACCCAGGCCCGCAGCGCGGCTTCCTCGGCCGTGCGCCTGGCCGCCATGTCCGACGCCGCGAAGTTGTCGAGCATGCCCTGGTAGTTCTTGCGCACGTTCTCCAGCGTGAAGCGCATCGGCCCCAGCTTGCGTTCGGCCACCGGGTCGATCTTGATCGACTGATCCAGGATGGCCATCAGCTCGTCGAACAGCGTGAGCCCGGCGGGGTAGCGGACCTGCTGGGCGTAGCGGATCTCCGCAGCGGTCAGGTTGCGCGACGTGGAGACCGGGAACCCGGCGATGGCCACGAACTGGTCCTGGCTCACCCCGGCGGTGCTCACCGCCAGGTGGACCGGCGCCTGGTACGGCAGGTTGTCGGCAGCGTGGCCGGCGGGCTGACCCTCGGGGCTCACATAGGCCCGCAGCAGGGCGAAGTCGCCGGTGTGGCGGGGCCACATCCAGTTGTCGGTCTCGCCGCCAAAGGTCACCACGTTGTCGGGCGGCACATAGACCAGCCGCACGTCCCGCAGCTCCTTCATCGCGATCAGCCGGTACTCCAGGCCCCCGTGGAAGCTGCGAACCGAGCAGCGCAGCCCGCTGTCCTCCTCGCACTCCGCCACGAGGTCCTTGCGGTTCTGCTCGATCGTGGTGGCGCGCCTTGCGTCCTTGGTGCGCCGCCCGATGCCGTCCAGGACCTGGGCCGTCACGTCCTCGCTGCGGGCCATCACACCGATCCGGGCGCTGGGCCCTGCCCAGAGCTCCTGGTCCGGTGCGGTCGCGACCACCCCATCCCGGACCCGATCGTGTTCCTCGTCACTGGCAAAAGACAGCCACCGCCGGACACAGTGGCCATTGGTTGCGATCAGGCCGTCGGACGAGACGAAGCTCCCGGAGCAGTGGCCCAGGGACACGATCGCCCCCAGGGGCGCTGCGTCGAGGCGAGCGAAGTCCGCGGCGGGAATCTCCAGGCCCAGGTCGGCCAGGTGGTCGGAGAACTCGGGCAGATCAGCGGGCTGCCACATGCCCTCGTCGGCCAAGGCGGACGTACTGAGGGCAGCGATCAGGAGGGAGACCATGGGGTGACTCCGGGCGGGTCGGCCGAGATGGTACTCGGATCAGGTCACGAGGCAGCGGGGAAGGGCCTCGCGCAGCTGTCGCCGGCCCCGCTCGGTCACCCGGGTGCCCACCAGTCGCAGGCTGCGCAGGCCCGGTAGGAGCCGCAGGGCCTTGGCGCCCTGGTCGGAGACCTCGGTGCTCTCGAGGTTGAGGCTCTCCAGGTTGGACAGCGACATCAGGTGGCGCATGCCCTTGTCGGTCACCTGGGTGTGGGACAGATCGAGGGTGCGGAGCGCATAGAGGTTGCCGAGCACCGGCAGGCCGAAGTCGTCGACCCGGGTGTGGCCCAGCTCCAGCCGCTCCAGCCGGCGGGCACCGCGGAGGGCGTTCAGCCCGGCCCCGGTGGTGCGCGTGCTCCGCAGGTCCAGCCGCTCCAGGTTGGACAGGTCCATCAACCGCAGCAGGCCTTCGTCGCCGACCCGGGTGTGGCACAAGTTCAGGTCCCGCAAGCGCCCCAGGAAGCAGGCGAATTCCATGCCCTCGTCGTCGACCCGGGTCTTGCTCAGGTCCAGCACCTGCAGGTTGGGGCAGTGGGCCAGGGCCTTGAGCCCCGCCCGGCCCACCCGGGTGTCGTCGAGGGTGAGGACCTCGAGGTTGGCCAGCTGGGGCAGCACGGACGCGCCGAGATCGCTCACCTGGGTGCCGCCCAGGTAGAGCACCCGCAACAGCCGCAGACTGCGGAGCTCTTCGAGCCCGGCGTCACCGATGCGGGTGCCGCCCAGGTGCAGGGTCTGGAGTCGGGTGAGGGTGCGCAGGTAGGCCGCACCGCGATCGTCGACCGGGGCATTGCACAGGGTCAGCTCGACCAGGCTGGCCAGCCGCGAGATCGCCAACAGGCCCTCGGCGCCGACGGTGTCCGGGAGCTCCAGGTGCTGGAGCAGCGGCTGGTGGACCAGGTAGCGCAGCCCCACGTCGGTCACGTGGGTGTCCTCGAGGTCCAGGCTGATCAACGTGCCCAGGTCGGCCAGGTTCCGCAGCCCGGCGTCGCCCACCCGGGTGCCTTCGAGACCCAGGAAGCGCAGGCCCTGGAGCTGCGAGACCGGGACCATGCCCGAATTGCCGACCCGGGACCAGCTCAGGTCCAGGAACTGGAGGTCCTGGAGCCCGGTGAGGTGGCCCAGGGGCTCGGAGGTGAGCTTGGTGCCGCCCAGGTCCAGGCGCCGCAGCCGCCCCAGCCGCCCCAGGAACTGCAGCCCGGTCCCCCGGATGGGGGTGCCCCGCAGCACCAGCTTGCGCAAGTGGATCAGCGGCCCCAGCTCTGCCAGGTCGCTGTCCCGGAGGTCCGTGCTGGCCAGGTTCAGGGTCTGGAGGTGCTCCAGCGTGCCCAGGCAACGGAGCTTCTCGGGGGTCAGCAGGGTGCCCTGGAGGTTCAGGGCCTCTAGCCCCGGCAGCTGCCGAAGCCCATGGGCCAGCCCGTTCAGGGTCACGAAGGTCCCGGACAGATCCAGCTCGCGCACGTCGGTGCGGCCCCGCAGGGCGATGAGCTTGGCGTCGGTGTTGCCCGGGCCTGAGAGGTCGAGGCGCGGCGTCTGGATCCAGGCGGTGTTCACGGCCCCTGTCCTACCACCAGACCGCGGCGTCGTCCCAGTCCAGACCCTCACAGACCTCGACTTCGTACAGGATCGTGACCTCCTCGAAGATCTGGCCGGTGCTGTAGTCGGCGACGCTGGTGAGGAAGTCGCCCTCAAAGGTGCCCCGCGCTTCGTCGTAGGTCAGCTCGGCCTGGCCCTGGTGGCTGATGTAGCGGGTGGTCATGTCAGCCCCGCTGTAGCGCAGGCCCTCCTGGTGGACGAAATTCGCCGCGGCCTCGTTGGTCTGGGGGTACCGGTCCCAGTCCGCGCCGTCCAGACGAAGCTCGGTGAACTCGCCCTCCTGGACCAGGAATTCCACCACGACCTGCCACAGGTCGGTGGGCAGGTACTGGGCAAAGAGCTCCTCGGCCTCGGCCACGTAGTCCTCGGCGGTGAGCTCTTCGGCGTCGTAGCGGGCGTCCAGGGCGCCCTTGTCCGCCAGGTAGCCGATCAAGGCGCCGCAGCCGTCGTCCATGCTGGACAGGGACAGCCGGTACTGGGGGTGTTCGGTGCCGTCGGCCGAGACGTACCGGACCCACCAGGCGCTGGCGATGGTGACGTCGGCGCCGTCCACGGTGCCGTCGAGCTCGTTGACGGGCTCGCACCCGAGGGTGAGCAGCAGGAGCGGGAGTGCCATGCCCCCAGCCTATCCGCCCCTCTGCGATGATGCGCCCGTGCCGCGCACCGCCGAAGACAGCCACGCGACCAAGGGCCTGATCCGGCTCACGATGGTGTGCAACGAGCGCTGTCCCTTCTGCAACGTACCGATGGAGGACTTCCCCAGTCAGCCGACCCCGGCGGCCCAGGTCGAGGCCCAGCTCGATGCCTTCGCCGCGGCTGGAGAGCAGACCGTGACCATCTCCGGGGGCGAGCCGACCCTGCTCCGGCGCCGCCTGCTGGACACCCTGCGGGCCGCCCGGGCGCGAGGCCTGCCCCTGGCGGAGCTCCAGACGAACGCGGTCTTGATCGACGCCGACTATGCCCAGGCGCTGGCCCTGGCGGGCCTGAGCTCGGCCTTTGTGTCCCTGCTGTCCCAGGACCCGGACCACCACGACGCCTTGGCCGGACTCGAGGGCGCCTGGCCGCGCACCCTCGCAGGCATCGACGCGCTCCTGGACGCCGGGATCCGGGTCGCCTTGAACGTGGTCGTCGCCGCCAGCACCCAGCACCTGCTGGCCGGGTACGTGGACTTCGTGGCCGAGCGGCTGCCGCGGGTGGACTCGATCTCGCTCTCCGCAGTCCAGCCCCACGGCCGGGCCGCCGCCGCGACGGGGCTGATGCCCGACTACGCCGTGCTGGGTCCTCAGGTGATCGAGGCCCGGTCCCGGGCCCGGGCCCACGGCATCCAGCTGCTGAACCCCTACTGCGGCCTGCCGGCCTGCGTCGGCTGGCAGGACGACCTGGACCACAGCGTCGAAGCCATCGAGTCCCGGCTCCGGGGGGGCGGCCCTCGGGGGCTGGAGCAGGCCGGCAACAAGGCCCACGGCGGGCCCTGCACCCGCTGCGCCCTGCGGCCCCGGTGCGGCGGGGCCTGGCACGCCTACTGGACCGAGCGCCAAGGCTCCGGCCTGGAAGCACCGGCGACCACACGACCGCCCTGGGAGGGCCCCCAGGACCAGGCGGTGATCGACGGCCGCGGGGGTCCGGTCCCGTGGCAGGCGCTCCAGGCCGCAGCGACGCCCAGCGTCTGGCTGTGGACCGATCGGCTGCACCCCTCCGACGCCGGCCGACTGCGGCCCGCTGGCTGCACCCACCTGGCCTTGGAGGGCCCGCTGTCCCGGAGTCTGGCGGTGCTCGCGGCCCTGCCCAGCCCCGCCCTACCCCAGGACGGGATCCTGCCCTGGGTGTGCTGGGACCTGCAGGATCCAGCGGCCCTGGCCGCGGGCGTGGACCGCCTGTCCAAGGCCGGCGCAGCGGGCGTCTCGATCCGCTCCACGACGCCCGGGGCCCGGGACCAGGTGGACCGCCTGGCCGCTCTCCGCCTGCGAGTCGAGCTGGCCTGGAGGACCTCCTGAGCACCCTGCTCATGGCCACCCGCCGGACCCGGGGTCGGGACCGGCTGGACCGGCGCTTCCGGGCCGAGGGGCCCGATCCGCCCCTGGCGGAGCTCCTGGCCGGGACCCACCCGGTGTGGGTGGTGGGTGGGGAGCCGACACTGCGAGCGGACCTGCCGGCGCTGCTGGCGGGACTCGGACACCGTCTGGAGGGCCTGTGGACCGACGGCTGGGCCCTGGGTCGCCCCGAAGCCGTCGCGGCGCTGCAGGACGCGGGCCTGCGGGCGGTCCGAATTCCCTTCCACAGCGCCCGAGCCGCAGCCCACGACTGGCTGGCGGGCACCCCCGGCGCCCAGAGACGGACCTGGCAGGCCTTGCGGTCCTGCATCGCGGCGGGTCTCCAGGTCGACGTCGAGGTCGTGGTCACCCGGCCGACCCTGCCCCACCTGGAGGAGACCCTGGGACTGTTGGCGCGGCTCCGGCCTCACGGCATCGGGCTCCGGCCCCTCGAGGAGGACGCGCCGGACTACGCCGCCGTCGCTGCGCGCTGGCCCCAGGTCCGCGGGCCTCTGAACCGGGCGGTGGCCTTGGCCCACCAGGCCGACCTCCGGGTCTGGCTGGAGGGCTTCCCGCACTGTGCGGCCGCGGAGCTGTCCACGCTGCGGGTCCGGGGCCGCCCGTTGGTCGGACGGGCCTGTGGACAGTGCCCGGGCCCGCCGGACTGTCACGGAATCGCACCGGCCTACCTGCAGGCCTTTGGCTGGCAGGACGTGCCAGCGCCGCCCCACCGCCGAGACCTGGTGACGGTCGCCATCCTGCCGGGAGAAGCGACCCGCACCGTGCGGCACCGCCTGGTCCAGGCCGCAGGGCTGGCCCCGACCCTCCGGCTGCTGGGGCTGGAACACGCCGAGGGCCCGGGGCTGCTGGCCGAGGCCCTGGCCCTGTCCTTCGACCGCATTGAAGCCAGCGGTCGGCTCGACGTGGTGGCGGCCTGGGGTCCCCGGGACAAGCTGCGCCTGCGTCACCTGGCTCGGCTGGATGGGCGGTGGCTGGGTGACCACGCCGAGGCCCACGACCAGGCCCTCGACACCCCGGGCGCCTGGGACGCCAGCTGGGCCCTCCTGGCAGAGGTCGCCGCCCAGGGTGTCGACGTGCCGTCCTGGCCGGCCCGCTTTCGCTTCCTGCGGGACGAGGCGGTGGTCCAGCGGGCGGTGCCCGGGCTGCCGCCCTGTCTTCGGCCCCTGGGCTGGGATCGGGGCGCTCAGCCGCCCGCCGAGCCGTCCGTGGCGCCGACAGGCACGCCCTGCGAGCACCGAGGGTCCTGTGGCGCCGGTGAACGCTGCCCGGGCCTGGACCCGAACCTGGACCCCACCGGCATCGGCCCCCTCTGAGACCTGGAGCCGCGACCGGCATCCCAGCGTCGATGCTCGCCCTTCTCGCCTTGCTCGCCCTCTTCGCCTGCGACAGCACGCCGGCCGATGGGAGCACGGGTCCCGAGACCGGGGACGCCCTGTCGTGGCTCGCTCGCTCGGACACCAGCACCTTCTGGGAGACGACCGACGCGGTCGCCCTTGGCGACGCGGTCTACACCTGCACCGGGGTGAAGAGCCTGGTGGTGCACGACGCGAGCTTGCCGGCCCAGCTCCACGACGTCGAGACCCTGAGCTTTGCAGGCTCGGACCGGATCTACCCCCGCTGCTCCCACCTGGCCCTGGACCGGGACCGGCTGCTGGTCGGGTCGCGCCTGGACGAGATCCAGCCCACCCCCTGGCTGGCCTTGGTCGACCTGAGCGACCCCCTCGAACCGACGACCCTGGACGAGTGGGCATCGGACGAGCTGCTGCTGGAACAGGTCGCCCTGGACGGGGACCAGGCCTGGGTCGCGGCCCTCGACCACGGTGTGCTTCCGGTCTCCACCGCCGGGGACACCCTCACGCCGGGCACCCCGGTCGGAGGCCTGGGCACGGTGCTGCGGGTCGCGACCACCGCCGACGGGCTGGCGGTGGGCACCGCCGAAGGCCAGGTGCACTGGCTGAGCCGGGACCTGGACCTGCTGGGCACGGTGTCGGTCGGCGCCGCCGTCCAGGCCGTGCAGGACCTGGGGGACGGGCGGCTCGCGGTGGCGCTGGGCTCTGGAGGCCTGGCCCTGGTGGACACCGTCACCGCCGCCTGCACCTGGCGCGGTGACACCCTCGGCACCGCGGTCCGTCTGGCCCTGCTCGAGACCGGAGAGCTGCTGGTCGCCAACTGGACCGACGTGCGCCTCTACGACGTGAGCGGGGCCGTGCCGCGGGTCCTGGCTGTGGACCACGTGGCGGCAGCGGGCAGCGAGCCCCGGACCCTGGCTGCGGCGGCGGCAGGGGATCGGGTCTATGCCGGAGAGTGGGAAGGCCTGCACGTCTTCCAGCTGGACCGGAACCTGGTCGGCCCCGAGCTGACCCCCCACGACCTGCACCTGGACTGGGCAGCCGACGGTGCCGAACAGACCGCCACCCTGACCCTGACCAACGAAGGCCAGCAACCCCTGGTGCTGGACGGGGTCGACGTGCCCGACGACGGCTGGACCGTCTACCCCATCGAAGCCGAGCTGCTCGCAGGGGCCTCGGAGCGCCTCACCGTCCACTACGCAGGCGGCGAAGAGAGCCAACGCGGGGCCCTGATCCTGCACACCAACGATCCCGACGAGCCCACCACCGCCATCGACCTGCGGGTCGGCGGCGACGGCGTCTTCGTTGGCGATCCGGCCCCGGACTTGACCGCGAC
The DNA here is from genome assembly GCA_964519895.1 of uncultured Enterobacterales bacterium. GTDB lineage: Bacteria > Myxococcota_A > UBA796 > UBA796 > CAJQPC01 > CAYFPX01. The sequence continues at coordinate 32,597 of CAZFLE010000059.1, forward strand.
CGCCGTGAACACCGGCGAGACGCTGACACTCTCGGACCAGCGGGGCAAGGTCGTGATCCTGAGCTACTTCGCCACTTTCTGACCGATCTGCGCTCTGGAGTTTCCAGATCTCGAAGCCGCCTTCCACCAGGTGTACGACCCCGACGAGCTGGCTGTCTGGGGCGTCCAGGCCGGCAGCATCGAGGTGGTCACCGACGACCTGTTGCGCGCCTGGGTCGCGGCGACCGGGGTGACCTTTCCCGTGATGCCCGACACCGCCGGGACCTATGGCCAGTACGAGGCGGTCGGCAGCACGGCGCCGTTCCCCCTGGACGTCATCGTCGATCAGCAGGGCACCGTGCAGTACGTCAACACCCGCTACGACCCGGACGCCATGGCGGCGGTCGTCGAGGCTCTATTGGCCGACTGAGCGTGGCATCCTGGGACTGAGGACCCCGTGGAACAGCACCGCCTCCCCCCCGCCCGCGGCCAGGCGCTCAGCGGCGGCCTGTGTCCCACCTGTGGCAGCCAGGGCTCGGGGGAGACGTGTCCGGAGTGCCTCGGCGCGATGCTGCTCCACGGGCGCTACCGATTGCTGCGACAGGTCGGCCGCGGCGCCACAGGCACCGTGTTCCAGGCCCGCGACGCCGACGGCGCCACGGTGGCGATCAAGGAGCTGCCGCTGTTGCGGGCCGAAGGCCCCAAGGCCCGGGAGCTCCTGGTTCGAGAAGCCCGCGTGCTCCAGACCATCGACCACCCCCGGGTCCCTCGCTGCCACGATCACTTCATCGCCGGCCAGGGCCGCGGCCGCGCGTTCTACCTGGTCCAGGACTTCATCGACGGGGAGACCCTGGCCGACGAGCTCGCCCGGGGGACCCTCGACGAGGCCCAGGTGCTGGCGGTGCTGGCCGAGCTGCTGGCGATCCTGGTGGACCTCCATGGCCGAGAGCCGCCGGTCCTGCACCGGGACATCAAGCCCGCCAATGTGATGCGCGCCACCGGCGACGGGCGGCTCGTGCTGCTGGACTTCGGCGCAGTCCGAGACGTGCTGCGGGACAGCAAGCTGGGGGGCAGCACCGTGGCTGGCACCTTTGGCTACATGGCGCCGGAGCAATTCCAGGGCGACGCCCGGCCGGCCACGGACCTCTACGGGCTGGGCGCTCTGGCGGTGAACCTGCTGACCGGGCGGGACCCCGCCAAGCTGCACGGGTGGGACGGCCGGTTCCGGTGGGAGAGCCAGGCCCCCATGAGCCCAGGCCTGGCAGCGCTGCTGCGCGGGCTCCTGGAGCCAGACCCGAGCCGACGGCTGGGCAGCGCCGTGCAGGCGCTGGAGCGGGTCCGAGCACTCCAGGCTGGCAAGACCCGCCTGGCCGACCGGCTGGGCGGCAGGACGGCGCCCCTCATCGTGGCCGCGACGGCCATGGCCGCGACCCTTGCTGCAGGCATGGGGGCGTCTATCGCCCTTCGAGCGACCGCCCCACCCGCCACCGCACCGTCGGTCGGCGAGAGCCTGGTCACGCCCGTGGCACCCGCCACACCGGTCACGCCGGTGGCGCCGGTGGCACCGGACGACACGGTCACGTCGGGCACCTGGTCGGCCGAGCAGCGCCACCTGGTGCTGCTGGGACCCGAGGCCGTGGCCGTCGAGTTTCCGCTGGGCGTCGGCGGCGCCATGAACCAAGAAGGCTACCTGGTCTACACGGCATCCGTGGGAAACCACCGCTTCAGCCTGCGGCTCAGCGGCACCGGGCAACACCTGCCCCTCGAGGAGCGGGTCGCCCAGGCCGAGCTCCGGGTCTCGGCGAACTCGGACAGCCAGAGTCCCTGGGAGACCGTCACCCTGGACGGCGCAGCTCAGATCATCGACGACATCCTGATCCTGCGGGCTCATGACGCCGAGCTCGCGGCCCTGATCGCCGCGGACCCAGAGGTCGGCGACTCCCGCTTCTCGTGGAGCGACTCGGACAACAAGCGCGTCACCGTGAAGGGCACCACGGTCTACGAGCGGCCGCTCGCCGAGCGCCCCTGGATCGGCCAGCCCCTCAGCCCTCGCACGCCGGACCCGAACCTGCTCGAAGCGCCCTACGCCAACGCCAGCTGCCAGTCCAAGCTGGTGGTCGAGCCGAACGGCGACGTGAGCGCGGTGCGGGTCACCGGCTGTGAGATTCCCTACGCCATCGAGGTCATCCACGCCCAGCGGGAGTGGCGCTTCTTCCCGACGGAGAGCCAGTCCCCAGAGCTCATCCCCACCCGGATCGGCTTCGACGCCGGCGGCAGCGCCCGCCTGGGCCCCGGGGACTGAGAGTGGCGGGACTGTTCACGCTGCTCGGCCTGTCCGGCGCCTGGGCTTCGGCCCCCTTGCCCGAGCCACCCCCCGGGCCCACGACCGTCGTGCTGTTCAGTCCGCTGGGCCCGGCGATCGCCCTGGGATTCCACCTGGCGCCGTTCGAGTTCGGCGTCGACGTGTCGGCCCTCGACCTGAACCTGCGCAGCCACTACGCCGTGAGTGATCGTTGGGGCTTCACGGCCCAGATCGACTTCACCCGCGCCGAGCTGCTGGTCCAGGCCGCCCACGCCGGCGTGCGCGTCGGGCCCCGCATGTCCCTGGGGCGCCGCGGGCTGGTCGGGTGGGGGTTGTCCCCCTTCGTGCTGGCCGGGACCACCCACATGTCGGCGGGAGACACTCGCCTGGCCGACTGGGCGACGGTGGGGCTGGGGGCCGAGATCGGGCGGGTCTTCATCAAGAACCGCCTGGTGTTCGAGCTGGGCATGGGCGCCTACTGGTCCACCAACCTGGCTTACCGCAGTCACTCCGAGACCCTGGCCGACACCGGCGCCCCCGAGCCGGTCCTGCCGGTCATGCCCCTCCTCACAGCGAGTGTCGGCTGTGCCTTCTAGAGCGAGTCTTCTCCTGGTGGCGCTGACCGGCTGCGGCGACGACGCCGTCGTCTACGAGACCTGGCCCTGCGAGCCGGGCGACCTGGCCGAGGTCTCCTTCGACCCCGCGGTCCTGGTGTGCGTACAGCTGGACATGGTCCCCGAGGACTTCGAGGAGCTCGGGAACCAGTACCGCTTCGGCGACTCCGCCGAGGACCAGTTCCCTGGAGTGCTGGGCCACGTCTACGCGTCCTGTACCGAGCCTTTTCCGGACCCCTACACCTGGTTCTCCGGAGACGTGGTCGTGGACGGCCTGCAGGCAGACGACGTGGGGGTGCGCAAGAAGGGCTTCATCGGCTCCGTGCTCGAGGGGTCCGACGTCCGGCCGTCCCTGAAGATCAAGACCGACGAGTTCCAGCCCGACCAGACCCTGGCTGGGACCGAGCGCGTCACCCTGAACAACAACCTCACCGACCGCAGCCGGGTGCGCTCGTGCCTGGCCTACAGCGTGTTCGTCGATGCGGGTCACCCGGCCCCCCGGTGCAACCTGGCCAACGTGATGGTCAACGGCGACTCGCTGGGCGCCTACACCCACGTCGAAGCCATCAAGAAGGACTTCCTGCGCCAGTGGTTCACCAGCGCCGATGGCTCGCTCTACGAAGCCACCCTGGCGGACTTCACCGACGCCCACCTGGCCGATGGACTGGGTCGATGGGAGGCCAAGACCGGGGACACCGAGACCTCCACGGTCCTCCTGCAGGGGGTCGCAGACGCGCTCAAGGCCACCGACGACGAGCTCGAGCAGGCCCTCGACGCGGTCATGGACCTGGACCTGGCCATCGAATTCTGGGCCCTGGAGACCCTGCTCGGTCACAGCGACGGCCACGCGTCGAACACCAACAACACCTACGTCTACTTCGACCCCGACGACGACGACCGCGCGGTGTTCATCCCCTGGGGACCCGACGGGGCCTTTGTCGGAGATGCCCCGATCACCTACCAGACCTCGGAATTCGCCCGGCGCCTGTCCAGGCATGCCGAGCTGAACGGGCGCTACCTGGACGCCCTCCAGGGCCTGCTGGACCAGGTCTGGGACGAAGGGGTGCTCCAAGCGCGCATCGACCAGCTGGTGGCCCACGTCGACGTGACCGAGCAGACCGTCGACGGGCACGCCTCCGCGATCGAGAACCTGCGGTCGTGGATCGACGGTCGCCGGGTCGTGATCGAGGACTTCATCGCCCAGGGCGGCGAGGCGGGCGCCGAGGAACCCCTGGGCTGCAACGGCGGGCTGAACCTGGAGGAATTCGCCGACCTGGCGGGGGTCATGGTGCTGTTCTCCCACAGCTGCACCGCGGCCCCCGGGCCGGCCACGGGCCTGTGGGCGCTGGCCCTGCTGCTGGCCCTGGCCCGGCAGCGGCGGGTCACAGAATGAGCGTGCTGTCCCCGAACTCGTGGTTCCGATAGCCCGCGCTCACCGCGTGGCGATGGGCCGCCCGCAACAGGTCCGGTGACGCAAAGGCCCCCATCATGCGGAAGTGCGGCTCGTCTGGCTCGTGCATCCCGGACAGCAGCCCATCGACGACTCGCAGCGGGGTCTGAGGTCCCAGCACCAGCTCTGTTCGGCCTGCCAGGGGCCCCCGGGCGGCGGACTCCAGGGCCCTCACCGCACTGGTGCCCGCGGCGATGACCCGCTCGGCGGATGCCACCGCGTCCCATGTGTCCTGGCTGACCTCGTAGCGCTCGGGCAGGGGCAGGGCGGCGTCCAGGGCCGGGTCGCCTGTGCTGGACAGGCCGGCACCATGGGTCACCGCAGCGAGCGTCACGCCGCGCTCGGCCAGCGAGGCCCTGAGCGCTTGGCCCAGAGGGCGCCCGGCACTGGGCATCTCCACGGCCCAGGGCCGGCCGGCGTAGGGCACCTGGACCTCGTGCAGCTGCAGGTCTCGATCCAGGTAGCTGTACTGGACCGGGCGTCCGTGGCGCCACAGGGCCGCCTCTGGCAGCTGGACCCGCACCAGGCGCGGGTGCTGGGTAGAGGTGCGCACCACAGCGACCGGGACGCCCCCGACCCGCAGCACGTCCCCGGTGTCCAGCGGTGGCGGGGCGAGCCGGAGCTCGGTCGGCTGTCGCCAGCTGCCAGCGCCAAAGGTCACGGCCCAGGCGTGGCCCACAGCGTCCGGGGCCTCGGCGAGCCTGAGCTCCACGTCCTGGCCCTGAAAGGTCGCCCAGACCGAAGCGGGCAGGGTCGCAGCGTCGTTGACGACGAGCAGATCGCCCGGGCTCAGGACGTCGGGCAGGTCGTGCACGGCGTGATCGGAGAAGTCACCAGCTTCGCGATCGAGCACGAGCAAGCGGTTGCGGGCGGCGAGACGGGGAAAGGTCATGGCAGACATCCTGTGCTCCAGCTCAGGCGGCGACGGTGCGCGTGCCGGTGGGGGTGTCGGTGGCGAGCAGGGCCACCACGCGGGCGGCGATGTCCCTGGGATCCGCCAGGGTCGCCGGGTCGGCATCGGGCAGAGCAGCGGCGTGCATGGCCGTGTCCATCTCGGTCGGGTCCACGGCCACGAAGCGCACGTGGGGCAGCTCCTGGGCCCAGATCCGCACCAGGTGGTCCAGGGCCGCCTTGCTCACGCCATAGGCACCCCAGGTCGGGTAGGCCTCGACCGCGGCGTCCGAGCTGAGGGTGAGCACGGTGCCCTGGCCCCGCAGGTCCATCTGACCGGCGACGGCCCGGGTCAGGCGAAAGGGACCCAGCAGGTTGACCTGGAGCACCCGCTCGAAGTCCGCCGGCGCGGTGTCCAGCAGCGGCCGCAAGGGCGTGGGACCCAGGGTGCTGGCGTTGTGGATCAACAGGTCCACCGGACCGGCGAGGGCCGATGCCCGGGCGGCGATGCGCGTGGCCGCATCGGGGTCGCCCAGGTCCTCGGCGACGGGCCAGGCCTGGCCCCCCGCGGCGCGGATCTCACGCACCACGCGGCCCAGGTCGGCAGATGGCCGGGCCACGGCCACGACGGCGTAGCCGGCGGCGGCGAGCTGGCGGGCCAGGGCGGCCCCCAGGCCGCGGCTGGCGCCGGTGATGAGGGCAACGGGGGAGCGGGTGGTCATGGGGCCTCCTTGTGGCTGGCCCCAGACTGCGCACATGCTGCTCATTTGTCGTCGGATTGGGCAACAGATGAGCAGACCGCTCTTCCTTTGGCCGCACTAAGCTGGTCCCGTGACCACCCTCACCCAGGCCATGCTCGAGCGCGAGCAGATCGCCAACCGGCCCAAGCACTGGGTCCGGCTGGTCACGGCCTGCAACAACAAGTGCCTGTTTTGCCTGGACATGGACACGCCGCGCAACGTCTACCTGTCCGTCGAGGAGATCCAGGGCGAGCTTCGCCGAGGCCGCGAGGAAAAAGACGCCTGGAAGGTGATCATGAGCGGCGGCGAAGCGTCGCTCCACCCGAAATTTCCCGACCTGATCCGCTACGCCCTCGCGATCGGCTACGGACGCGTCCAGACCGTGACCAACGGCCTGCGCTACGCCGACAAGGCCTTCTTCGACAGCGTGGTGGATGCCGGGCTGGGCGAGATCACCTTCTCGCTGCACGGTCACACCGCCGAGCTCCACGACCACCTGGTCCAGTGCCCCGGCAGCTTCCGCAAGCTCATCAAGGGGCTCATCCGGGCCAAGCGCGACGGCCGGCCCATCGTGAACATCGACGTGGTGATCAACCAGCAGAACGTCGCCCACATCGACGAGATCGTGGCCCTGGGCACGTCGCTGGGGGTGCGGGAGTACGACCTGTTGCACGTGATCCCGCAGGCGGCGGCGTACGCGAACCGCGACGTGATGTTCTACGACGTGCGGGAGCACCTGCCGAAGCTGCAACAGGTCTTCGCCCTGAACCGCAAGGGCTTCTACATCTGGACCAACCGCTTCCCTGTCAGCTACCTCGAGGGGCTCGAGGACTTGATCCAGGACCCCCACAAGATGCTCGACGAGGTCAACGGCCGCCGGTACCAGGTCCGACGCTACCTGGACCACGGCCTGGCCCTGGACTGTCGCGAGCCGGAGCGCTGCAAGCACTGCTTCATCGAGCCCTTCTGCGACACGATGGACAGCGT
>CAZFLE010000060.1:0-38956 GCA_964519895.1 uncultured Enterobacterales bacterium
TCACCCTGAACACCAGCCCGGCCCGGGTCTCCCGTCCCATGTGCACGTTCACGTGCACGGTCCACGTCCCACGTCAGACGTCCCACGTCAGACGTCCCACGTGTCACGTCAGACGACTTCACGACCCCCGTGCACGTGGACGACCACGCCTCACGACCCCCGATTCACCGCACGCTGCTAGGCTTCAGCCGGTGCCCAGGACCGAGACTTCGCTGAGCCCGCCGCCCAGGGGACGGACAGCGACCTGGACCCCGACCCGCTCCGCCAAGCCCGGGACGTGACTGATCAGCCCGATCTGTCGCCCCGAGGCCTGGAGCTGGTCCAGGGTGTGGAGCGCCGTCTCCAGAGTCTCGGGGTCCAGGGTGCCTAGGCCCTCGTCGATGAACAGGGTCTCGACCTGGGCGTCTCGGGCCGACAGCGAAGACAGGCCCAAGGCGAGGGCCAGGGACGTCAGGAAGGACTCCCCGCCGGACAGGGAGGCCACGGAGCGGATCTCGTCTGCCATGTCCCGGTCGATGACCTGGAGGCCCAGATCGGTGCCCTGGGCGCGGGTCAGCTGGTAGCGCGGCGCGAGCTCGGCGAGGTGCCCATTCGCCCGGGCCAGCAGGAGCTCGAGGGTGAGGCTCTGGGCGAAGCGGCGGAACTTCTTGCCGTCTGCGGCGCCGATCAGCCCTTCGAGGACACGCCAGTGGTCCAGGACTGCCTGCTGGGCGTCGATCTGGACCTGGAGCCCGGCGAGGGCCTGGCGGCGGGCGTCGTCGGTCTGAAGGATCTGGCCCAGGGCCCCCCGGTGTTGGTTGGCCGCCTGGAGGGCTGACTGGGCGGCGGACAGGCCGGCAGCGGCCTGGGCGGAGTCGTCGGCCGGGGCAGGGGTCGCCAGGTGATCGGCCTGTTGGGCCAGGGCCTGGTCCAGCAGGGCCCGGGCCTGGGCTTGTTGGACCGAGGCAGTGCGCAGACGCGACCGTGTCTCGAGGACCCACGCAGGTCGCTCGGCGAGGTCGGCCCGCAAGGTCTCGAGGTCCAGGTCCAAGGTCACCAGGGTGTCCCGGAGGACGCTCTCCGCTGCGGCGACGGCCTGATCGGCTGCCTGCCGAGCCTGTCGGGCGCTGATGACCTGGCCAGCCACCCGATGGCTGGTCTCGGCGGTGCCGGCAAGGGCGGGGCCGGGGGGTGGCTGGCTGTGCTCCGCAAGGCGCTCGGCCGAAGCCACGGCACCCCGGGCTCGCTCCAGGGTGCTTCGTGCGATCCCGCGGCGCCCCTCGAGCTCTGCCAGCTGCCTGCGCGCGGCCTCGACCCGGGCCTGCTCGCCCTGCCAGCGGGCCACCTGGGCCTCGGCCTGGGCCAACCAGGTGTCCGGATCGGCGAGAAAGCCCGCCTGCCAGCGGGCCTCCAGGACGCCGTCCAGCTGTGCCACCAAGCCCCCGCGCGCTTGCTGCAGCCTGCCCTGCTCGCTCACAGCGGCGGCGATGGCTTGGGCCGCCTGGGCCATGGCGCCAGCAGCGGAAGTCAGGTCATGGTTGGCCTGGTCAAGGGCAAGACGACTCCGGTCCGCCCAGGCCCGGGCCCGGGTCAGCGCGTCCTGGTGGCGAGCCGCCGCGGCCAGGCGCGCCTGGAGGGCGGTCTCCTGCACTTCGGTCTCCTGGGCCCTGGCCCTGGCCTGGGCGACCGAGCCCGGCTCGACCCCCCGGGTGGCCAGAGCCGCGCGCCAGACGGCGGTGTCCCGAACGAGCGCCTCGCGCTCGTCTGCCAGGCGGGCCTGCTGGGCCGCCAGGGTCGCCTGGCTGGCGTCGGCGGCGGTCCGGGCCCGGGCCAGCTGACGTCCGGCCGCGTCCTCGTCCCGCTCGGCCTGCGCGAGTGCCTGGCGCTGGGCGGTGACCGGGCCCTCATCGGTGGGGTGGTCTGCCCAGGGGTGCTCTGGCGAACCACAGAGCGGACAGGGCTCGCCGGAGCGGAGCAGCTCGCGATGGGCTGCCGCCGCCGCTTCGCTCTGTCGGAGCGCCAAGGCCTGGGCCGCGGCCTGGCGAGCCCCACGGGTCTGCGCGTGGGCCAGCTCAGCGTCCTGGCGCGCCGCGGCGAGCCCTTCGGCCGTCAGCGCCGCCTGGGACGCGGCAGCTGCCTCGGCGTCCAGCGCGACCTGGCGACGAGCGAGGGCCTCTCCCAGCTCGGCGAGGGCCAGCAGCGCCTGGCGGTCCTGGCTCTTGGTCTGCACGGCCTGGCCCAGCCGACCCACGTCGTCGGCCTCGACGGCCTGGTGCTGCTGGAGCGCCTGGTCGGCATCGGTCGCCGCCCGGGTCAGGGGCTCCAGGGCCTGGACGGCCACGTCGTGGGCCTGCTGGGCTGCGGTCAGGCCGGCCTGGAGTCCCGGCAGGGACAGGTCGAGCGTGCTGAGCCGGGCGCTCGTGGTGGCCAGGTCCGCCAGGCACCGGCGCCACAGGGCCCAGGCCTCGATCCGGGGTGCGACGCTGGCGTGATCCTGGAGCCACCGGGTCGCGGTCGCCAGCCGGCCGGAGACTCGCGCTCCCGTCGCCTCCAGCGCCTGGAGGTCGTCCGAGGCTCGCGCCAACCAGCCCAAGGCGTGGGCCAGGGCGTCGACCTGGCCCCGCTGTTCGACCCTGCGGGCCCGGCGCGCCAGGGCCTGGGCTGTCTCGAGGGACATGAGCGGCCCCCGGCCCGGCTCCGCGTGCTCGGCGCGATCGAGGTGCTCGGCACCCACAGCCAGGTCCCGGAGACTGTCCGATGCTTGGGCCAGCCGCTCCTGGGCCTGGGTCACCGCGGCCTCCCGCTCGCCGCGCACCCGGTGCCAGGTCACCGCCGCCTGAGCTGCCCCGTGGGCGGCCAGCGCTGTCGACGCCGCGGCGTCGGCTCGTTCCAGCGCCTGCTCCAGCTCCCGGCGCTCCTGGGGGCCCAGCGGCGCCTGGCCGCCAGCGTCCTGCTGCAGCGCCTTCAGGTCACCGGCCTCGCCCTGGGCCCTCAGGTAGGCCTGGCGGGAGATCTCGGCGAACAGCGCGGTGCCCGTGAGGCGCTCCAACAGCTCCGCCCGCTCGTCCTCGCGGGCTTGGAGGAACGCCGCGAACTCGCCCTGGGCCAGCACGGCCGCGCGCCGGAATTGGGCGAACTTGAGCCCGACAGCATCGGCGACCGCCGCCAGGGTCTCCTTCTTGGTGCCTGGGCTCACGTCCTCGCCAGTGTGGGGATCCAACAGGGCCAGAGACCACGGCTGCAGCCGACCCGACGGCTTGTTCCAGCCGCGCCTCACCTCGAATCGGGACCGGCGACGCTCCCCCTGATGGTCCAGGAAGTCGACCTGGGCCCAGCCGTGGGCGGTGCCCCGCCGCAGCAGGTTGCGGGGGTCCCGGGCCGTCAGCTCGTCGTGGCCCGAGCGCAAGGTGCGGGCGGCGTCGGCCACCTGGTCCAGCCGGGGGGTGGTGCCGTAGAGCGCCAGACAGAGACAGTCCAGGAGCGTGCTCTTGCCGCTGCCCGTGGGCCCGGTGATGGCGAACAGGCCTGCCTGGCCCAAGGCGTCGCCGTCCAGGTCCAGGGCGAAGTCCTCGATGCTCGCGATGTTGTGGCCACAGATCGCCAGGACCTTCATCCGCCGGCCTCCTGGGCGGCCTGGACCAGCTCGTGGAAGGACGCGAGGAGCGACGCCGGCACCGGGTCGTCGTGGTCTCGGGCCCAGCGACGCCGGAAGACCTGGGTGGGCGTGAGACCGTCCAGACCGGTGGTGCGGATCCCGTCTGCGAGGGCGTGGCCGTGGCCGGTGCCCTGGGTGCCGATGCGCACCAGCCGCGCAGCTCGAGTCGCCAGCCGGTCTTCGAGCTCCCGGCGAAGGTCCGGCCGCGGCTGGGTCAGCGTGACCTTGACCTCGAGGTAGGGCCACGAGCTCGGGTCGTCCTCAGGACCGCGCTGGGGCAGGGCGTCGACGGCCGCAAGAGCCTGGTCCACGGGGAGGTGATCCGGGCCCGGCGGGATGCGCACCAGGTCGACGGTCCGGGGCACGGTCAGGGACTCGACGCCAACCCGGCGGGGGCCCTGGAAGTCCACCTGGAGCACCTGGTGGTGGTAGGTGGCCTCGGCCATGCTCAGCGGCAGTGGCGACCCGCAGTAGCGCACCCGCTCGTCCCCCACTTGCTGGGCCTTGTGCAGGTGGCCCAGGGCCACGTAGGCCACGTCTTCGGGAAAGAGCGCCGCTGGCAGCGCGTGCAGGTTGCCCCCCAGGATGCGCCGCTCGGACAGCTCGCTGAGCGCCGTGCCGGTCATGTAGCAGTGCCCCATGCCGATCAGGGCCTGGTCCGGGCCTCCGGCGCGGCGGGCGGCGTCGAAGACCTGGTCGTAGAGCGAGCGCACGCCTTCGATGACCGGGTCCTGGTCGTCGTCGACCTGGACCGGCGGGAGATCCGGCAGCCGCAGGTAGGGCACGGCCCCGACCTGTGCAGCGACCCGCCCGCTGGCATCTCTCAGCGGCGCCACCAGGCCCGCGGTGTGCACGGTGGCGCCGTCGCGGCGCACGCTGCCGACCACGTGCACGCCGAGCGGTCCCAGAATGGGCGCGGGGGCGCCGAGCCGGGCCGGGGAGTCGTGGTTGCCGGCGATCACCACCACGTCCAGAGCGGGCAGGCGTCGGCGCAGCCGCCCCAGGAAGTCGAACCAAGCGTGCTGGGCTGCGGCCGACGGGTTGGCGGTGTCGAAGACGTCGCCGGCGATCAACAAGGCGTCGGCGCGGCGCTCGGCCACGGTGTCCAGGAGCCAGTCCAGGAAGGCCTGGTGCTCCCGGGCGCGCCCGAGCCCATGGAGGTGGTGTCCCAGGTGCCAGTCCGACGTGTGGATCAGCCGCATGGGCATGGCATAGCCCGCCCCCCGGACAGGGCCTGTCCGGCCCCGCGTTATCCGCCCAAGATGCCTGCACCCCCGACGGTCCTGGCCGCGGACGTGGGCGGCACGAACTGTCGCCTGGCGCTGTTCGAAGGGACTCAGGCCCTGCGCAGTCGGACCGTGCCCACCACCACCGGGACCTTCCTGGACGCCGTCCAGGGCTTCGTGGGGCCGACCGGGATCGGCGCGGCCTGCGTCGCGGTGGCAGGTCCGGTCGTACAGGGCCGCGCCACCCTCACCAACCACAGCTGGACCTTTGACGAGCGGCGGCTCTCGCGTGCCCTGGGCACCCCGGTGACGGTCATCAACGACTTCTCGGCCGCCACCCGTGGCGTGCCCACCCTCGGCCCCGGCGACGCCAGGTCCCTGGCCGGGCCGGCGCCCGACCCCTCTGGCGCGGTGGTCGCCCTGGGCCCCGGCACCGGGCTGGGCCTGGGCTGGATGGTCCCGACAGGCGACGGCTGGCACGTCGCGGCCAGCGAAGGCGGCCACCAGGACCTGGCCCCGCACGATCCCTGGGAGGCCGATCTGTGGCGCTGGCTCCACGACCGCCACGGCCACGTGAGCTGGGAGCGCGTGCTGTGCGGCAAGGGGCTCGTGGCCCTCCACGACTTCGCCGTCCGCCAAGGGCTGGCGGGTCTGCCCACCCCCACACCTGCCGCCATCGGCACGTCACCCGCGCCAGCCTGTGCCGAGGCCCGTCAGCGCTTCGGGCGCCTGCTCGGACACTTCGCCGGCAACTGCGCCCTGGCGCACCTGCCCGCGGGCGGCGTGTGGATCTGCGGCGGCATTCCGCCCCGCCTTTCCCAGCCGGCCTTTGATGCCTCCGTCGCCGATGCCTTCGTGGACAAGGGCCGCTTCTCGGGGCTGTTGGCGGGGATCCCGCTGGCGCTCGTGACCGTGGATGACCTGGGGCTGCGCGGTGCCGCGGCCACGGCCCGTGGGAACGTGCGGTGTCCGTGAGCCGCCCCTTTGCCCTCGCCTTCGCAGACGCGATGCCCTACGGGCTGCTCGCCGGCGTCACGCTGCCCGCCGACAAAGCGCCGGTCGAGACCGCGGTGCTCGAACAGCTCCAGGTCGAAGAGCGACGCTATGCCGAGACGCTGACGGGCCACCGCCAGGTCGAGTGGGTCGGGGGCAGGCTGGCCCTTCACCGAGCCATCCGCCAGCTGGGGGTGCGATCCGGTCCGATCTTGACCGGCGAGCGCGGGCAGCCCGTCCTGCCCGACGGCGTCTCCGCGTCGGTCTCACACAAGCGGGGCCTCGCGGTGGCTCTGGCTGCCCGCGAAGTGCACGGTTCGTTGGGCGTGGATCTGGAGGACCTGGCGCCGGCCCGTCCGACCATCGCCAGCAAGGTCCTGCGACCCGAAGAGCTCGAGCTCGTGGACCGGCTGTCCGGCGAGCGTCGCTGGATCGCCATCCTGTTGCGCTTCGCTTTGAAGGAGGCCGTCTACAAGGCGCTGCATCCCCACCTGGGCCGCTTCGTCGGCTTCCAGGAAGCCGGGATCACCCTGGGGCTGGACGGCCGTGCCGACGTCACCCTGCACCTGGAGGAGCCGGCGCCGAAGCTGTGGGCGGCCGCTCGCTTTCAGTGGCTGGAGGGTCGGGTGCTCGCCGCCGTGCGCATCCGGCCAGCGCCAGGAGCCCCAGCGCCGACAGACCCAGTCCCAGACCCAGACCCGGCGGCCGATAGCTGAAGGCGTGGGTGCCGGCTGGCAGGGCCTGGGCCACGAGACCCTGGTGGGCTCCGGCCGGCTCTCCGCCGACCTGCCAGCCGTGGAAGGCGTTCTGGTTCAGCACGACCGTGGCCGGCTCGGCCAGTGTGACGCTGACCACGGAAGGGGTGAAGTCGATGGCGAGCGAGGCGCCGTCGCCTTGGGTCCAGGCCTCACCACGGTAGCCCTCCTCGCCTCGGGCACGAAGGGCGGGCGATGGGTCCTCCAGCCAGGCGGTCGTCCAGCAGTCGAGCTTGCCCTGGCCGGCCTGGAGCGCCTCGTAGTTGGTCAGCTCGGAGCGGGTCTGGGCAAAGGCTGCGGGCGCCACCTGGGAGGTCCGGCCGGGGCCCAGCTGCTGGGCCTGGGCAGCCCGGGGTGTCGCCGTCACACACCACCACGCCAGGGCGGCGCCGACGGGCAGCGCGCCCGGCCAGCGTGCGCGGCGCCAGGCCTCGTCGAGCACCGCGCCACACCCCCACCCCAGGAACAGGGTCCACACCAGGCTGTAGCGCTCGATGACTCGGATGAGCTCGAAGCCCGGGAGCCGGTGCAGGCCCTCCAGCAGGTTCACGGGGGTCGCCCCGCCCCAGCCCAGGGACCACCAGGTCAGGCCGAGCACGCCGAACACCGGGCGCCGCCACACCAGGAGCCCCAGTCCGAGCAGGCCCAGCAGCACGGGGACCGGGTGCCAGAAGACGTTCTGCCCCTCGTGGCCGCTGAGCCGCTCGCTCACCCCGGTGAGCACCGCCCACGCCGTGGACCAGTCGTAGTCGTCGGCCACCCGGAGCGAGGCCTGGGGGGTCAGTCGCTCGGCCCGGGCGAACAGCGCGGGCGCCGTGGCGAGCTTGGCGCCCAGCAGCAGCCCGGCGATCGCGCCGGCACCGAGCATCGGGGGCAGGGTCCAGCGCCAACCCCGAGGCCGCTGCCAGGCCAGCGCGGCGAGCCCCGCCAGGCCGACCGGCCACGCCAAGAGGTGCCAGCCCAGCAGCACGCCATTGAGCCAGAGCACGAGGCCCAGGGGCCACAGGCGTCCAGGCTCGAGTCCCCGCAGAGCCGCATCCAGGGCCAACCACAGGGCCCCGTACAGCAACAGGTAGTGCCCTCCGCCCAGGAAGCTCAGGGCCAGGCAAGCCCCAGCCCAGGCCCAGGCCCCGCGCTGCTGGGCGACCCACGCCAGCGGCAGCCAGGCCAGGGGCAGGTACATCACGTGTCCGGCCTGGATGAAGCCCGGCACGAAGGCCGAGCACAGCCACGCCACCGCGGCGCCGTGGCTGGCCACAGGCCCCAGTCCGGCCTGGCGTCCCGCGGCATAGCCCCCCACCACCAGCAGCACCTGATGGAGCAGGATCCAGACCTTGAGTCCGGCGTCGGTGCCGAGCCCCAGGATCAGCAGGAACGGCGGGTACAGCGCCGGGAATTCCGGGTTGGCCCACAGGGGCACGCCGCCCTGGGTCCAGGGGGTCCACAGGGGGAGCTGGCCGAACTCGACCAGCGCGACCCGACAGGCCTCGTACAGGGTCAGCTGCCAGTCCCAGTCCTCGTTGCGTCCGTGGTTGATCGGCGCCTGGAGGTCTGCGCCAAGCCAGCTGAGCTGCCAAGCGGCCAGGGCACAGAGCGCCAGGCCCAGCGCCCCTGCGAGCACCTGCTGCAGACGTGGCCTCACGCGGGCCTCTGCGCCAGGTCGTCCAGGAAGCGCCCCAGGGTCCGGGTGGTAAAGGCCACCACGTCCTGGTCCAGGTCTTCGGGCGAGAGGGCGTCGAGGATGGCGACGACTCGGTCGGCCTCGGCGGCAGCCAGGGCTCGGAAGCGTGCCATGACGGGGCCCAGCAGGGGGTCCTGGGGCGCCCAGGACATGTGCCCGGGCCAGGCGGCATAGGCACTCGCCGCGTGGACCATGATCTGTCGAATCGGCCCGCCCAGGTGGGGCAAGACCTCCTCGCCGCGGGCCTGAGAGAAGTCCAGGCCCGCCGGGTCGTAGAGTGACCGGTTCCGCTGATCCAGGGCCAGGTTGAGGGCCCGGGTGGTCTCGTAGCTCCACGCGGTGCCCAGTCCCTGGGGCGCGTCACGGAGGGCGAAGAGGTGCGTGTACCAGGCCTCGTCCACCGCCAGGTGAGACAGGTAGCCGGCCAGGAAGGCCGCGCTCGGTCGGGCCTCGGTCGCAGTCAGCCCTGCCTGCTCCAGGAAGGCCTCGGGTTCGAAGCTCAGCCCCTCCCGGCCGTAGTGGCTGGTCTCCCGCGGGACCGGGCTCACCTTGTCCACGTCGCAGCAGACGGCGCCCCAGCACAGGGACAGCCGGTCCAGGTCCCGGTCCAGGCGCGCCGCGGCCGCCTCGACGTAGCGCAGGTGGCTGAACCACATCGCCATCAGTCGACCCAGCGGGGGGCCAGCAGTGGGTCATCGTGCTCGAGCAGCGGCACGGGCGCATCGGTGCCCTCGGGCAGCCACCACACCCCCGGCGCGCCGTCGACGACGAGCCCCAGGACCAGCTCGGTCCTGCCTCGGCTCCCGGCCCGGGCGTCGACGGTCGCGACCGCGCCGACTTCGATGGGCACCTCGTCCAGCCGGTTGGACACCGTCCGCATCACCCCAGCGTGGTCCCCCAGTCGTCTGACGAACCAGACCTGGTCCCCGACACAGGCCGGGCTCAGGTCCACGGCGCCGGGCGGGGTCAGGGCCACGCTGCCGACCTCGCCGCCTTGGGCCCTGTAGACCCCGGGCAGGCCGCTGAACAGCGCTTCCCGAGGGCTCGTCCACACGTGGCCCGCGCCGGCCGCCCCACAGGCATCCGGTCGACCCCGGGGGCTCTCGCTCCGCCGCCACACGGCCGGTCCCGCCGGGTCCTCGTCTGGTCCCCTGCGGGCCAGTCCGGTCTCCAGCGCCACGCGCCAGGTCCCGTCCCGGCGGGTCACGTCGAGCTGACCAGCGACGGCCCCGCGCACCGTGAACACCCGCGCTTCGGCCAGCGCCCCGGACAGGGCCGGGTCCAGGACCAACAACGGCTCGGGCCCGGCCTGGGCGAGCACCTGGGCGGCTGTTGCGTCTCGGCCGAGCTCGGCCAGCAGCAGGCCGAAGGCCGCGGCGACGGCGGCTCGGTCGGCTGTGCCCCGTACCTGGGGCCACGCCTGTTCCAGCAGGGCCAATGCTTCGAGGTCCTGGTCCAGGACCAGGTGCGCCGTCGCCTGTAGGACCTGGAAGCGCCAGAGCGGCAGCTTGCGGCCCTGGCGGCCGGCCACGGCGGTCAGGGCTTCTGCGGCCTGGCCCCGATCCAGGCGGGTCCGAGCCACCCACCAGGCGACGTCGTCGTCGAAGGGGCGCTCCAGGAAAAGGGCCTCGAAGACCCCGGCCGCCGCCCCGGAGCCGCCGTCGTAGTAGAGCTTCACGCCATCGGCCAGGGCCCCCGCGGCGGGGTCCTGGGCCGCCAGGGCGAGCGACAAGAGCAGGCTCCACATCGGGTCAGCATTGCAAATGGGAACCGCTCCTGCTGCCGGCGTGTCGGATTGCTCAGCGGGAGTGCACATGAAGCTGCGCGCGATGGACGGCCTGGTGGCCGCGGCACTGGTGGTGGGCATGGTGTGGGCGTGGCCAAGGCCCGAGGCGGCGGTGGACCCGGCACCGGTGGTGCGTGCGGCGACAGCGGCGACGCCGAGGGCACGGGCGCCGCTCCCGACCCGCACCGAGCCGGACGCGTACGCCAGGGCCGAGGCCCAGGCCGTGCGACCGGCCCACCTGGTGCTCCCGACCGCCCGGGGCCTGACCGATGCGCCACGTGTGGTGCTGAACCTGCTCGAGGACGACGGCACCCGCCCCGAGCTGGCCATGGTCTACAGCCCCGACTGTGGGATCTCCCACATGGCCACCGAAGGCGTCGTGGCGCTTCAGCTGCCGCCGGGCACCTGTACCTTCATCGGCCGGCGCCCCAGCGGCCTGTTGCTCCACCAGACCGAGCCCATGACCCTGGTGTTGGAGGCCGGCGACGACTGGGAACAGGACCTGGTCTTCCCGCCCGGCGAGACCGGCGGCCTGGGCGCGTCCCTGTCCCGTCATCCCGCGGGTGTCAGGCTGTCCACCGTCCTGCCCGGCATGGGCGCACACCAGGCGGGTCTCCGAGCCGGCGACGTCGTGGTCGCCATCGAGGGCGAGACGGTGACCGGCATGACCCTGGACGAAGTGGTCCGCCACATGACGGGGTCGGTGGGTTCCCTGGTGGACATGGACGTCCTGGACGGCGATCCCCTGGAGGGGACCTTCACGGCGAGGGTGAGGCGGACGTACCTGCCGAGAGCGGACTGAGGGGCGCGGGCACGAGAGGGGCGCGGGCACGATGACGAAGACAAACCGCAAGCTACCAGATGGCAAGTGCCCCATATATTTCCTATTGCTTCCAGCCATCTAAGCTGAAATCCTTAAGTCTTAACTTAAGGTTCCTGACCCCAGTTCTCCCCAGTTCTCGACCCGGTCCCTTCGGCCCAACACCCGCGCCGCGGGTGCAGGTCCTGGCGCGGAGCGCCCAGGCCCTGCCCGGCGGCGGTCGCCGGAGGGGGAGTGGTTCGTGGGGAGTCTGGACCGGCCGAGCGCCAGCGAGGGCAGTCCGAGCGCAGCGAGGACCCGGGAAGACTGCCCACGAGCCACTCCCGCATCCGGAGGCGAACGCCGCCGGACCAGAGGGGTGACCGCGTCAGCGAGCGACAGCGAGCCCGGACTTTCACCCCCTGAAAACCTAGTGCCTGAAGTGCCGCACCCCGGTGTGCATCATCACGGCGCCGCCTTCCTGGACCGCCGCGGTGACGATGTCGTCCTTGACCGAGCCGCCGGGCTGCACGACCGCTGCCACGCCGGCATCGACGGCGATCTTGACCCCGTCTGGGAAGGGAAAGAAGGCGTCGCTGGACAGCACCGAGCCGGGCACGGGGCGGGTGGCCTTGGAGATGGCGAGCTTGACCGAGTCGACCCGGCTCATCTGGCCGGCACCGACCCCGTTGAGCACGACGCCGCCTTCGAGGGCCCGGGCCAGGACGATGGCGTTGGACTTGACGTTGCGACCGATGGCCCAGGCGAACTGCAGGGCTCGGAGCTGCTCGGCGTCGGGGCCGGTCTCGGTGGCGGTGGTCCAGACGGTCTCCTTGCCCAGGTCCCAGTCCTGGATCAGGAAGCCGCCCTGGACCCGCTTGACGTCCTGGCCGCTGGGGCGGGCGTCGGCCCAGTCGGTGGGCAGCTCCATCACCCGCAGGTTCTTGCGCACCTCGAGCAGCGCCAGAGCCTCGGCGCTGAAGCCGGGGGCGGCCAGGATCTCCATGAAGACCTTGGACCGGCGAATGGCGCGCACGTCGTCGGCCTCGAGCGGGCGGTTGAAGGCCACGATGCTGCCGAAGGCGCTCACGGGGTCGCCGGAGAGAGCGAGCTCCCAGGCCTTGGCGGGCCCGTCCACGTGCACCGCGGCCCCACAGGGGTTGGCGTGCTTGACCACCACACAAGCGGGCTGGACGAACTCGAACACGGCCCGGAGCGCGGCGTCGAGATCGGCCAGGTTGTTGTAGGACAGGTGCTTGCCCTGGTGTTGGCTCAGCCGGGCCAGGGACCGACCGGTGGCACCGGGCTCGGCGTAGAAACCGGCGGTCTGGTGGGGGTTCTCGCCATAGCGCAGATCCTGCACCTTGCGAATGGGCAGTCCGCCCTCCTGGGGGGCGCCGGCGTCGTAGCGAGCCGCGAGCCAGGTGCTGATGAGCCCGTCATAGGCGGCGGTGTGGCGGAAGGCCTTGACCGCCAGCTGGCCTCTGGTCGGGGCATCCAGCCCGCCGTTGGACAGGGCATTGATCACGCGGTCGTAGTCCGACGGATCGCAGACCACCCCGACATGAGCGTGGTTCTTGGCGGCCGCGCGGACCATGCACGGTCCGCCGATGTCGATCTGCTCGACAGCTTCTGCGAGAGACACACCCGGGTCCGAGATGGTGGCCTCGAAGGGGTAGAGGTTGCAGGCGACCACGTCGATCCAGCGGATGCCGTTGGCCGCAGCCTCGGTCTCGTCCTGGGCGCGACGGCCCAGGATGCCGCCGTGGATCGTGGGGTGCAGCGTCTTCACGCGCCCGTCGAAGACCTCGGGCGCGCCGGTGTGGGCGCTCACCTTGGTGACCGGGACCCCGCCCTTGGCCAGCGCCCGTGCAGTGCCGCCGGTGGAGAGGATCTCGTAGCCCAAGGCCACGAGCCCCTTGCCGAAGTCCACGATGCCGGACTTGTCCGAGACGCTGAGGAGGGCGAGGGGCTTGGACATCGGAACGCCTTGGGCAGGGGTGATGGCGGCGATCTATGCGGGATCGTGGCGGGTCGGGGGCGGATGTCACTGGAAGGTCACGGCGTCGAGCCCGGGCCACGAGCCTCCAGCACGAGCCAGCCCTACCCCGGGTCCGGCCCCAACCCGCGGAACCCCACCACCTGGATCTGATGCGGCCCGGTGATGTACCCGACCACCATCACCGTCTGGTCGATCCAGGCCGCCAGCCCCAGCGCAGGGTCCGCCTGGAGGATCACGACCGAGCCGCTGTTGCGGTCCTCCATGATCAAGTTCGAGCCCTGACGGCGCAGCCGCCCCACATAGGGTGCGCTGCCGTCGGCGGCGGTGATCACGGTCCAGTCCCGGACCACGACCCGGCGCCCGATCAGGGGCCCGTCGACGTCGACCACGCAGCCGTCCAGGTACCGGAGGGGCTGCCCCGCGTCGCCCAGCACCAGGCGGTAGCGCTGGCCCTGCAGATCCACCACTGCGACCGACGCCCCCGCGGGCTGAACCACCCCTCGGATGGGGGCCACACACCCGGTCAGGCCCAGCAGGGCCACGCCCACCAGGCGCGTCAGCGCAGCCAACGGAAGCCCTTGAACCGGAACACGCCCCGCTGCTCCACGGGCTTGAAGTCCAGCTCGACCTGCAGGTCCGCCGGGCCCCGGCGAATGAGCAGGCGTCGTGCCTCCAAGGCGTCTCGCAGGGCTTCGAAGGCAAGGAGCAAGGCCGCGGGATCCTCCAGGCCGGCCACCGCGCCAACCAGCTCCTCGCGGTAGGGCCACACCGCCCAACCCAGCTGTCGGGCGGCCTCATCCGTCCAGTCTGTCTCGAGCCGGAGCAGACTCTCCAGCGCCGCGGCGTCCCGGTGCACGCCGGTGAACCAGAACGCGGCCTCCCACAACGGCTCTTTGGGCACGACGCGGCGCCAGGCGTCGCGGAAGGCATGGCCGACGTACATCGACCGCAAGAGGATGTCCTCCTCGACCCTGGACATTCGGTACAGGGTGGCGTCGTCCACGTCGGGCAGGTGGGGGTAGTGCTCCACGCGGAACAGGGTCACGACCTCGTCGTCGGAGAAGCCCAGGCTGTTGCGGAAGCGGATGCCGTCGGGCCCGGGGGCCGGCTCGTCCAGCACCAGGGTGTCGTCGTCCTTGACACTGCGGGGCTCGGTGTGGTCCCCGTCGGGGTCCTGGGTCGGGCCGAGCAGATCCGTGATCTCTCCGCCCAGATCGCCGAAGTCCGGGGTCTCCGCGACCCGGGGGAGCGGCACCGGCTCGGTCGGGGCGCGGTTCAGCTCCTCGGTCTCCAGCTCGGCTGTCTCGGGCTCCGGCCCCAGCTCGGTCGGGTCGTCCTCGTCGGGGGGGTCGGGCGACAGGTCCATCGCCGCGAGGGCCTCGACCCCGCCCTCCAAGACCCGCTCGCTGGGCTGGTTGGCGGCTGCGCGAGCGACGGCCTCGGGGCTGCCCTTGCGGACCTCCTCCTCCAGCTCGTCGATCTTCTCCACCACGCGGCGGCCGGCCTCACCGAGCCGGCGGATGGAATCCCAGAGACCCATAGGACCGGCACGATATCGCTAGGGAGGCGAGCGCGCGGAACCGCTGCGCGCACGCCTTGTCAATTGGGCGAAAACGTGGCGTCAGACAGCTTGAATGCACCTAGTCCGACAGCTACGGTCGGGGCTTCCCTGGGCATCGGTCCGCCTCGGGCCCTGGCGCCGGTTGGACCCCACCTCCCTCGAGGATTCCTCTCCATGATGCTCCTCCCGAAGAAGATCGGGCCGTTCACCCTCGTGCGCAAGCTGGGCACGGGTGGCGTCTCGGAGACCTACGCTGGCGTTCTCGACGACGCCGAACGCCGCAAAGTCGCCGTTCGGCGCGTGCTGCCGTACATCCTCCACGACCCCAGCCGGCTGGCTTCTGTCGAGGCCCGGGTCAAGGACCTGCTGGGTGTGCGCCATCCCTTCCTGGTCCAGGTCCTGGACTGGGTGCAACAGGACGACCAGCGCTTCGCCGTCGAAGACTGGGTCGAGGGTTGCGATCTCGATCGGGTGATCGCCTGGTGTCGCAAGCAGAACCGCACCCTGCCCCACAACGTCTTCCTGAACCTGGCGACCCAGGTCTGCAACGGCCTCGAGGCCCTGCACGGCCGCCCCGGCAAGGGCAGCGGCGCCGAGAACGTCCTGCACCTGGGACTGAAGCCCGGGGCGCTGTTCGCCACCCCGGACGGCAAGGTCATCGTGGGCTCCTATGCCCTGACACGCTCGCCCACGTCCCTGCCCCACGGCGGCGTGGCCGGCCCCATCCCCACCCGGATGGAGTACCTGTCCCCCGAGCAGACCCACCCGGACCAGAAGCTCACCCCGGCGTCGGACATCTTCGCCCTGGGCGCGGTGCTCTACGAGCTGCTCACCCTGGAGCCCCTCTTCCGGGCCGACAGCAACCTGCAGACCATCCACCGGGTCCGCAAGGCCGAGGTCACCCGACAGTTGCTCCAGGTCAAGGAGATCATGCCGGGCCTGGACAAGGTGCTCTACCGGGCCCTGTCCCTGAACCCGCGCCACCGCTACCAGCGGGCCTTCGTGCTGCGCGAGGACCTCCGTGGCCTGATGGCCGGCTACAGCTTCTCGAGCATCGCCGAGGACACGCGGAACTTCCTGCAGCCGCTGTTCAACCAGAACCAGCCCGACGGCCTGACCCCGATCTCCCTGGCCGACGCCCCGTCGGCCCCCCGGGGCGCCAGTGGGTTCGAAGACGACGTGGCGACCCGCATCGATCCGGACCCGACCAACACCGCGGCCATCGCCCGCGAGGCCCTGGCCGCCCGCGCGGCCCAGGACCGCGAGGCGGATCTCCCCGACGCGACCGAACCCCCCAGTCGGCGCGACCTGGCGGTGGTTCCGAACCGCCCACCCCCGCCGCCCTCGACGCCCACCGCGATCCGCGCGGGCCAGACCATCGTGCCCATCGAGGACCTGCCGGCCGAGCACACCGACGAGCGCGAGCTCACCGGCGAGCTGATCGCCCAGGCCAAGGCGTCCCAGGACGCGGACATTCCGCCCCCGGACGACTTCAAGGACGAGGTGGAGACCAAGCTCACCTCTGCCGCGGCGCTGGCCGAGACCGCAGCCATCCCCGACGAGCCGAGCCTGACCGAGGACCGTCCGACCGAGTCCCAGGCGGGCCTGGCGTCCACGCCGCCCTTCGATCCACCCTCGCCGTCAGCCGACCTGGACGGCACCTTCCAGGACGCCAGCCAGCCCACAGCAGACGCCCCGATGCCCGGCGTCGCGGCCATCCGCGTCCCGGTGCCCGGCCCCGCGACAGAAGAGATCGCCCCGACCGAGGAAGCCCGCGCCGACGACGTTCCGCCGCCGCCGCCGCCGTCCTCGACCGCCGCCTTCCTGGCCCAGGCCCGGGCCGACCGCGACGGACACGCCGGCGACGACAAGTCCGCCCGCCTGGCAGCCATGGCGCCGCCCCCCGTCGCCAAGCCCCCGCCGCCGCCCGCCGCGCAGCCACCGCCGCCGCCGCCGGCCGCGGTCAAGGCGCCGGCCCCGCCGCCTCCACCTGCAGCGGCCCCGCCACCCCCAGCTGCCGCGCCCCCCCCACCGCCGCCGTCTGTTGCCTCGGCCCCCACGGTCTACGAGGACGACGACCTCGAAGAGGAATTGGCGGCCTACAAGGGCAGCGGCCAGGGACGGACCTACGCCCTGGTCATCGCCGCAGCGGTCCTGCTCGCGTTCATCGTGGGCGGCGTCGGCGTCATCGTCTCCAACATGGTCGGCGGGGACCCCGAGCCCGCTGCGGTGGCCGCCACCACCCCGGAGCCTTCACCCCTCGCGGTCGCCGCAGCCGAGGCCCAGGCCGACGCCGAGGCCGAGGCCGAGGCCGAAGCCGAGCCGACCGACGGCGAAGACGCCGTGGCCCAGGCCGAGCCCGAGCCAGAGCCCGAGCCAGAGCCCGAGCCAGCGCCCGCGGATCGCTCCGACCAGCCCTCCTCCTCGTCCAGCGCAAACCGCTCCTCCGGCGGCTCCTCGTCGGGGGGCAGTAGCTCCAAGAGCACCAGCTCCAGCTCCAAGAGCGCCAGCTCCAGCTCCAGCTCCAGCTCCAGCTCCCGGAGCTCGGGCAGCAGCTCCAAGAGCGGCAGCTCCAGCTCTCGCAGCGCCGCCGCGGACGACGACGACGATGACTGGCTGAGCGCCATCACCGACGACGACGCGGACGACGACGCCGAAGGCGACACCGGCGGCGACGGCGAGGCCTCCCTGTTGGACCTGCCCACCGCCACCCCGGTCGATTCCTATGCCTCGGACGCCGCCCGGGGCGGACTCTCGGGCACCGACGTCACCTACCTGGAGATGGTCGACACGGACGACCCCAGCTACACCCGCAGCCGGGCCCTGCTGCTGATGGACGCCGAGAAGAAGGGCGATGGCCGCAAGATCAAGAGCTACCTCGACCAGCTCATGCAGCTGCCCGAGAACCGCTACAGCCCGGTGTTCCTGTCCAAGCAGGCCCGCTACTACGCCAACCGCGGCGACTTCCAGTCCGCCTTTGACAAGGCCGTCCAGGCCGAGCGCTACTGGGCCCGGATCCCCCCCGACCTGGTGTTCTCCACCAAGTCGGAGATCTACGAGATCCAGGCCGCGTCGCTGCAGGGCCTCTTCTACAAGTCCGAGGACGACCTGGACCTCTGTGACCGGGCCGTCAGGGCCTGGAGCCGCTACCTCAACCACGCCTCGACCAAGGGGCGGAGCGACCTGGCCGGCCAGGCCGAGACCCAGATCGCCAAGCTCGAAGACGCCAAGCGGCGCCTCGAGTAGACGGGAACGACACCATGAAGCGCATCCTGATCCCGGTGTTGCTGGCCACGGCCAGCGTGGCCCATGCGGCCCCCCACCACGCCATCTCCGGCACCATCCTCGACCGCAACGGGTCCCCCGTCGAGCGGGCCATCGTGTCCGTGGCCCCGGGCAATGTGCAGCTCGTCACCGACCAGAACGGCTGGTTCGAGATCGACTACCTGCGCGACGAGACCGGCGAGCGCACCAAGCTCGGCAAGCGCACGATCTACGAGATCGAGGTCTTCAAGGCCGGCTACCACGTGTCCACCACCAGCGTGGAGTACAAGCGCGGTGAGCTCATCCTGGAGCCCCTGACCCTCAAGGAAGACACCATCCGCGTCGTGGGCGCCGACGAGAACATCGACCCCGGTCAGTTCCCCGACCGGGGCCACTCGGCGGGCGCAGCCTACGAGGGCGAGTAGTCCCATCGTGCGCAGCCCTCGTTCCAGCGCGGCCCGGACCGACGCTCTCCGCACGGGCGGGGCAGCGCTCTGGCTCCTGCTGGGCGTCGGCTGCGCAGGCTGCAACGACGGCGCGGCCCCCGACCCGGGACCCGACGCCGCGGTGCTGGACGCCTCCTGGGCCGGGCTCCTGGCCCGCACACCCACCCACTTCACCGATCTGGTCGACACGAACCGCATCGGCTGGAGCGCCCTGCACGCCAACCGCTTGCCGGCGGCACGTCTCGCTGGCGGCGTGCCCGGTGCCCGCGCCGCAGGCGAGCTGGCCGAGCTCTACGGCGACCTGGCCCGGGTCGACAGCCTGGCCTGGCAGGCCATGGTCGAGACGTGGGAGAGCCGCAGCGGACTGCCCGAGGGCTCCGCGGTGACCTGGTTCGTGGGCCTGGCGGCCATGGAGTCGGGCCAATCGGACCTCGCCCAGGCCTGGTTCGCTCGCGCCAAGGACGCCACCGACCCCCGGGTCGCCCAGGCCGCCCAGGTCCTCGCCGGTCGGGACACCCTGGACGAGCCCCTGGCCGACACCCTCGGAAACCCTCTGCTCGAGCGCTTCGACGCCCACTTCGAGGCCCGCCGCTCCGTCCAGCTGATGGGCCTGCTGGAAGAGGGCGTGCGCCCGATCTTCGAGGAGACCAGCGCCACGGGCCTGCAGCGCAGCTTCTTCGATCCCCAGCTCAACTGGACCGCCGAGGCCGTGCTCCGGAGCGAAGCAGCCCAGCGCTCGGCCGAGGGCCTGGACGCGCTGATCTTCAGCGGCTGCCTGACCGCCGAAGACCTGACCCAGGAGACCGCACGCATCGCGGCAGGTGGCCGACACGGCACCCTCTGCGCCCTGGCCCCGTCCTGGGCCCAGTTGGGGGTCGAGCCGAACCTGGGCGAGACCGACGACGCCGAACAGGCCCGTCTGATCGTGCGGGCCCTCGACGCGGCCGTCGACCCCTGGCGCAAGGCCCTGGGCGACAGCCTCACCGACGACGGCGCCGAGCTGCTGGACGGGCTCAACCTGCCCGGGGTGTTGCGGTCCCGGTACCTGCTCGCACTGGCCCGGCATGCCCTGGCCGCCGACCACCCACGCCAGGCCCTGGCCATCGTCCAGGTGGCCATGGACCTGGAGAAGCCCCGGCAGATCGGCCCCCTCAACCCGCCCGGGTTCTATGCGGTCACCGCCGAAGCCCAGCTCCTGACCGGTCACACCCGCGAGGCCCTGGACGCCCTCCAGGTCCTCGCCGATGCCTACCCCGAGCTGGCAGGCGTCGACGAGGTGGTCGGCGACCTGGCCATCCTCCAGGGTCTCGACCGCCACGGCGACAGCAAAGAGAATTGATCGTGCCTTCTACCCACTCGCGCCCCTCCCAGAGGACTGCCCCGATGAGCACCCACGCTGGTCCCCGGCTCCTGATCCTCGCCCTGGCTGTCAGCTTCGCGCTGCCGGCCACCGGCGGCTCTTTGCGCTACGCAGAGGACCAGGCCCCCGGGATCGTGAACCCCGTCTTCACGACCACCATGTCCGAGGCCCGGGTCAACGAGCTGATCTTCGACGGCCTGTACACGGACAACCAGGAGCTGGCCAGCGAGCCCGCCCTGGTGAGCAGCACGACGGTCGACGACGACCGCTCGGGCATGACCCTGAACCTGCGCTCCGACGTCTACTGGCACGACGGCACGCCCTTCACCGCCGACGACGTGGTCTTCACCGTCGACGCGATGAAGAACGAGGAGAGCCTGTCGACCGAGGCCGGTCGGGTGAGCTGGATCGACGCCGCCGAGGCCCTGGACAGCGCCACCGTGCGGCTGACCTTCGTGCAGCCCGAGCTTCGGCCCGAGGACAAGCTCTACTTCAAGATCCTGCCCAAGCACAAGTTCGAGGGCACCGCGCTGAAGCGCAGCGACCCCTTCCGCAGCAGGCCCCTGGGCACGGGGCCCTACAAGCTCGACCGATACAACGACGACAACTCGATCACCTTCACCGCCTACGAGGACTTCCGCTCCTCGACAGGCATCTCCGAGCTGGTGATGCGCGAGGTCTCGGACAAGAACTACCAGGCCAAGTTGCTGCTCTACGAGTCCCTGGAAGCTCTGGTGCGGGTGCTGCCTCGGGACCTGGCCGTGCTCCAGAACAACCGCAAGGTCGAGCTGTACCCCTACCAGACAAACTCCTGGTGGTACGTGGGCTTCAACCAGGTCCGGGCGCCGTTCGACGACCCGGCCGTGCGCCAGGCCATCTCCTCTCTGGTGGACATCGACGCCCTGCTCGCCCCCATCGGCACCGGCGAGGTCCTGAGCGGGCCCTTCGTGAAGTCGAGCCCCTACTACAACCACAAGGTCGAGCCCTGGACCTACGACGACATGCAGGCCAGCAGCCTGCTCGAGACCGCTGGCTGGGTGCGCGAGGCCGACACCTGGACCAAGGACGGCGAGGTCCTGACCCTGGTCCTGACCGCCCACCAGAGCGTCGAGTCGTCCCAAGAGGTCGTGATCAACCTCCAGTCCCAGCTCGAGGCCGGCGGGGTCAAGGTCGACGTCGAGTTCCTGGACGAAGCCGCGTGGAAGGCCCGGATCTGGCGGGAGCGCAACTTCGACGTGATCCTGAGCCAGTGGTCCTTCGACCGCAACGAAGACGTCTACGAGCAGCTGCACTCCAATGGCAGCCGCAACTTCGGCAGCTACGCCAACGAGTCCGTCGACGAGCTGCTGGACCGCGCCCGCACCACCACCGATCCCTACGAGAAGAAGGCCGCGCTGCGCAAGGTGCACGAGCTGGCCCACGACGACGCCCCGATGGTCTTCCTGTGGACCCTGGACAGCTACGCCGCGCTGAGCACCAAGGTGTCCAACGTGGTCATCCACCCGTTCTACTTCTTCACGTACGTGCGCGAGTGGCGCATGAAGTGATGGCCCCGTGCAGTCCCCGGTCTAGGTCATCATCTCGGTCGTGAGTGCTCCCCCCCCTGACCGTCGGCGCCAGCTGGCCCTGCTCAGCGCGCTGGGTCGTCGCTTCGGGGCCTTCGTGCTCACGCTGCTCGGCGCCGCCTTGTTGGCCCAGGTGCTGCTGTGGTCCGCACCCGGCGACGCGGCGGACCTGCTGGCCGGGGACCCGGAGCTGCGCGCCGCGCTGGTCGTCGAGATGGGACTGGATCGTCCACCCCACGTGGCCTGGTGGGCCTTTGTGACCCACGCCCTCGGCGGGGACCTGGGACGGTCGCTGACCTACCGACCGGGCATGGCCGTGCTCGAGCTGGTCCAGCCCGCTGCCCTGCGGTCCCTGGTCCTGGTGGTCGGCGCGCTGGTGGTGAGCCTGCTGGTCGGGACCGCACTGGCCTACGTCACGGCCGGTCGCCGCAGCCTGGGGCGTCGCCTGCTCCAAGCCGTCAGCATCGCCCCGGTGTTCCTGATGGCGTGGGTGCTTGTCGTCGGCCTGAACGAGTGGGCCTTCGAGCTCATGCTCCAAGACCGGATCGTCCGCCCCTCCTGGTTCGCCCTGCCGGACCAGGAGAGCCTGCTCAAGTGGGCCCTGGCGATCGGCGTCCTGGCCGTCGGCTCGTCGGCGGTGACCGAGGTGCACAGCGCCTGCGAAGACGAGCTCAAGGCCATCCGGCGCAGCGGGTACGTAGACGCCGCCCGGGCCCGCGGGGCCCGCCTGTGGCCCCACGTGCTGTGGAACCTGGTGCCGCCGCTCACCACCATCGCCTCGTCCCGGGCGGCGTTCTTCGTGGGCGGGCTCGTGGTGGTGGAGAAGGTCCTCCACCTCAACGGCGTCGGCGCCATGCTCTGGCAGGCCTGCCGCCTGCGCGACGTTCCCCTTGCCCTCGGCATCACCTTTGTCGCCGCCGCCGTGGTCTGCGGGGCCCGGCTGTTGGCCGACGTGCTGCGGGTCACCGTGGATCCGCGCCTGAGGACCCAGACGTGAACCTGTCGGGAGCCGTGGGCCTGGCGGTGATGTCGGCGGTCGTGGTCGCCTGGGGGGTGAGCCTGGTCAGCGGCTACGACGTGGTCGCCGACGTGAACCCCGAGCACATGAACCTGGGCCCGGCGAGCGCCCACTGGCTGGGCACCGACCACCTGGGCCGAGACGTGGCCTGGCGGCTGGTCACGGCGTCCGAGGTGTTCGTGGGGCCGGGCCTGTTCGCGTGCCTGCTGGCGCTCTTGCTCGGCGTACCCGCGGGCGCCTGGGCCGGCTGGGTCGGCGGACTCGGCGCAGAGCTGGTGCGCTATGTGTTCACGGTGATCGCCTCGCTGCCGCGCTTCGTGCTCGTGCTGCTGGTCTGTGCCATCTACGGAAGCAGCGTCTGGACCCTCGCCGCAGCGGCAGCGGTCGCCTACAGCCCGGCCATCGCAGAGGCCGTCTACAGCCGCATCGCGACCTTCCGTGGCCGGGAGTTCGTGCTCGCGGCCGAGGCCCACGGCGTGCACTGGGCGCGCATCCTGGGCTGGCACCTGCTGTGGGTCAACGGCAAGACCCTGATCGCCCGCCACGCGCTGCAGCTCTTCGCCTACTTCCTCTTGGTGGAGACGACCCTGAGCTACATCGGTGCCCTCGAAGCCGGGGCCGGGTTCGGTGTGCCCGAGCCGACCCCGTCCTGGGGCAACATGATCGCGTTCGAGTGGGGCGTGCGCCACGGCAACCAATGGGCGACCTGGGCCCCTGCGCTGGCCATCTGGGTGGTGATCCTCGGCGCCCTGCTCCTGGCCGACGGCCTGGCGGAGGGCGACCATGCCTGACGGCGTCGTGCTGCGCGGGCTCCGAGTCGAAGGCCCGCAGGGGGTGCTCGTCCAGGGCGTGGACCTGGACGTCCTGCCGGGCCGGATCCACGTGCTCGTGGGCGCGTCGGGTTCCGGCAAGACCCTGTCTGCACGCAGCCTGTTGGGCATGGTCGATGCGCGTCCTGGCGTCACTCAGGCGACCCTCGAAGTCACCTGGGGCGACCAGACCTGGCGGCCCTATGAAGGCCTGGACCTCAACTCGCGGCGGGCCCGGGCGGTCGCCGAGCGACGCTTCCGACCCCTCCGGGGCTCGATCCTGGGGTACCTGCCCCAGGACGCGCGCCGCAGCCTGGACCCACTCTGGACCGTGGGCCGTCAGCTGCGGGCCGCGCTGGCCCTGCGTGAGCAACCGCACGACGACGGCCCGGCGGCCTGGCTGGCAAGGGCTGGCTTTCCCCAGCCCGAGCGGGTCGAGCCCCTCTACCCCCACGAGCTCAGCGGCGGCATGGCCCAGCGGGCCAGCATCGCCCTCGCTCTGGCCCGGGGCAGTCGCTTCCTGCTCGCCGACGAACCCACCACCGGACTGGACCCCACGGTCCAAGAGGCCATCCTCCAGGAGCTCCTGGCGCTTCGGGACCAGGAGGGCGTGGGCCTGCTCTTCATCACCCACGACCTGCGCATCGTGCCTCGCCTGGCCGACCGGCTCTACGTGATGCACGCGGGCTCGTTGGTCGAGGACCTGCCCGGGGACCAGCTCGACCAGCTCACGTCCCAGCCGGCCCGGGCCCTGTGGCAAGCGACCGCACGCATCGCTGGCGGGGTGCTGGGATGAGCGCGCTCCTCGAGATCCGGAACCTGGTCAAGCGCTACCCCCGCCCGGGACTGTGGCGCCGCGACGCTGGCGTGCCGGCCGTGGCCGGCGTGGATCTGGTGGTCCGGCCGGGCGAGGTGGTCGGCATCATCGGCGAGTCCGGGTCCGGCAAGACCACCTTGGTCCGCGCGGCCTTGGGGCTGCTGCCGTTCCAGGCCGGCCAGGTGAAGCTGCTCGACCACGCCCTGGGCGGGCTGTCCGCGGCCGCACTGCGGGGGCTGCGCCGCGAAGTCCAGCTGCTGTTCCAACACCCGCGCTCGATGCTCAACCCCGGCCTCACGGTGCGCCAGCACCTGCTCGAGTCCGCCGGCCTGCACCGCCCCGACGAAGACCCGGACCAGGTGGTCCGTGCGGTGGCGGACCAGGTCGGGTTGGGCCACAGGCTCGACGCTCGGCCTCGTGCACTGTCCGGCGGCGAGCAGCGGCGGGTGGGGCTGGCCCGCGTGCTGGTGGCGCAGCCTCGACTCCTGGTCGCCGACGAGCCCACGTCGGGCCTGGACGCCGCACTCAAGGCCGACCTGATCGACCTGATGCTGGCCGCCCGAGGGCCCGAGCGGGCCATCGTGCTGGTGAGCCACGACCTGCCCCTGGTGACCTATGCCTGTGACCGGGTGGTGGTGATGCTGGCGGGGCGGGTCGTGGAGCGCTTTGGGACCGCCGAGCTTGCCCAGGCCGATCATCACCCGTACACCCTGGCGCTGCTGCGGACCGCGGGCATGCGCGACGGGCGAGCCGACGCCGACCCGGCGGGGCCCCAGGGGCGGCCGACCCAGGGCTGCGCCTTTGCGGGCGCCTGCCCCCGGGTCCAGCCGCGCTGTCACGATGAGCGCCCGGGCCTGCGCACCCTCCAGCCGGGCCACGCCGTGGCGTGCCACGTGGTCGGCGCAGAGGAGGCCGCGTGATCGCCCTCTGGCTCCTGGCCGTGGCATGGCTCTCCCCGGCCTGGGCGGCAGGCGAGGACGAGGCCGCAGTGGACCACCACATCAGCCAGGCCGAGCTGTTCCTGAAGAAGGACTGGTACACCGACGCCCGCCGCGAGCTCGAGGCCGCGATCGCGCTCGAAGAGGGTCGCAGCTCCTTCACCGCCTACTGGCTGCTGGCCCAGGTCTGCTACGAGCTCCTCGACGCCGAAGCGGCCGGGCGCTACGCCCGCACCGCCGCAGGTCTCGCCACGGACCCGGCCCAGGGCGCGGCAGCCACGGAGCTGTCCGAGGCCCTGGACCGTGCCTTCGGCATCCTGGTCGTCGACGGTCCCTACGCGGGCATGGCGTCGCTGCTGCAGCTCGAGCGCACCAGCACACTGTTGGACCCCGAGCTCAAGAAATTCGTGGACCGGGTGGCCTTGGCCTGGAGAAAGCGCAACGCCTTGCCCGTTCGCATCGCACTGCCGGCCGGCGACTACCTGGTCAACGGCCACCCCATCAGCGTGCACGCCGGCCGCGACGCCCGCTTGGTGCTGCCCATGAACGCTCTGGGCAGTCGGGGCTTCGCCGCCCTCCAGGTGTCCAGGCTCGAGGTCTCCACGGGCACGGGGCTGTTCCTGAGCAACCGGGTCGAGAACCTGCGTCCGGGCCTCGACCTCCAGCTGGCCGTCACCCAGCCGATCAAGGGCTGGTTGGTGGGAGCGATCGTGGACTACTCGGTGCGCAGCTACGTGGTCGAAGGCATCGGACCCCGGGTGAACCCTTCGGCCTTCACCGTCGGTGCCCGGGTCGGCCGCGAGCTCATGATCGGAGGCCCCCTGGCCTTCCGCCCCTCCATCGGGTACCGCTACGGCTACGTGCCGGGCATCGCTTTTGACTGCTTCGAGGCGGGCGGCACCTACACCTGCGCCGATCCCCGCGAGACCGGTCGCCAAGAGGTCGACGCCCAGGTCTATGCCGTCGGCCGGGCCCACATCCCCTTTGTCGAGCTGGCGGTGGACTGGCGCCGCGCCGGCCGGACGACCGCCACCGGACTGGGTGTCAAGGTCGCCGTGGAAGAGGCCCTCGGCACCGTGCCCACCCCTGCGACCGCGACCGTCCTGAGCGACGGCGCCGAGATCCGCTACGAGACCGCTGACCCCCGCTGGAGTGCGACCGGCTTCCGCATGCTGGCCAATTTCTCCTTCGCCTTCTGAAGGTCCCCATGTTCCTGACCCTCCTGCTGACCGCCCACGCCGCCCCCGTCGCCGTGGCCCCTGACTACGAAGCGAACTGCCAGGCCCCGCGCTGGTCCCGGGACGGTTCCCAGCTGTCCTACGAGGTGAACTACCACGAGCGCAAGGTCGTGGAGCAGTACATCTGGTCGCCAGGTGTCGAGCCGCGGCAGGTGCTGCCCGCGAGCCGTGGGCTGTCCGGCATCTCGGCGGGCTTCGAGTCTGCCGGGGGCGAGATGGTCGTGCACGAGCTCAGCTGGGCCCCAGCCAAGATGGGCAGCTTCGTCTACGCCGCGTCCGGCTCGGACCGGGACTACGACCTGTACCTGGACGGCGGCAGCCCGCTGCATCCGGGGCCCGGGACCGACGGGGGCGCCGCGTGGTCGCCCGACGGCTCCTGGATCGCCTTCACGTCGGCCCGAACGGGCCAGGGCGACCTGTACCTGCTCGACGTGAACGCCCTGGAGCGGGCCCCCAAGCGACTCACGGCCGACGCGACGGCGTCCGAGCTCTACGTGGCCTGGAGCCCGGACTCCACGGCCCTGGCCTTTGTCGGACACACGCGCACGGGCGACAACATCTACCTGCTCGACGACCTGCGCTACCCGGCCCCGGTGCCCCTGACGACCTGGCAGGGCACCCAGACCCGGCCGTCCTTCTCTCCGGACGGCAAGCAGATCGCCTTCTACAGCAACCACGAGGACAACGACCGCTTCGACCTGTACGTGCTGTCCCTGGGCGGTGGCGAGCCGCGCAAGGTGGCGACCGACGTGGTCATGAACGCCGACGGGCCTGTCTGGCTGCCCGACGGTGAGCGGCTGGTCTACGTCAAGAACGACGACGAGCGCTTCGACCCGATCTACGTGGGCCCGGTGGACAGCCCCCGGGCGGCACGGCCGGTCGCGTCGGGCACACTGGGCAACGGCGATCACGCGCTGGTGGTGGGCCCCGACGGGCTGTCATACCTGGCCGTCGCCGCCCAAGGAACCGAGGCCAACCAGAAGGACCGGGACTTCAAGCGGATCTACGTTCTCCGGATCGACTGATCCGATCCCCCGGGCGTCGGGAATGTGTCAGGACTGCGCACCCTCGGTGCGTGTGCCGCTGCGGCCTGTCAGGCTCTGCGCCTCGGAGGCGTGCTCATGCTGTTTTCTCTCCTGATGCCCCTGGCCTTCGCCCAGCAGACCCAGGCGGTCTTCGACGAGCTGCCCGACATGGCTGCGCCGATCATCAACGGCGAGGAAGCCACCGTGGACGACTGGCCCATGGCCGGGGCCATGTTGCTCGACGCCCACCTGGACCTGGGACAGTTCGGCAGCGGCGACATTCGCTTGTGGGTGTGCAGCAGCACCCTGATCGCACCGGACGTGGTGCTGCTCGCGGCCCACTGCCTGGACGACTACGCCCTGACCTTTGGCCTGGGCGACGTCACGAACAAGGACATCCGCTGGACACGCCAGGCCGACCTGTCGGAGTACGACGGCTCGGCTCGCCAGACGCCGGACTGGCCCGACGACGCGGTGGCCGGGTGGGACTGGGTCATGCACGAGGACTTCGACCTGACCCAGCTCCAGACCGGCATCGCCGAGAACGACGACATCGCCCTGATCTTCCTCGACGAGGCCGTGCTCGACGTGCCCCATGCCTATGTCATCACCTCGGACGAAGCGGACCAGGTGGTGGAGGGCGTCGACGTGGTCGCGGTGGGCTGGGGCATGCAAGAGGCCTCGTCCAGTCCCCTGCAGTCACCGCCAGAGGGCACCTATGGCTACAAGCAGGTCGGGGACAGCTACGTCGGCGACGAGGGCACCTGGGAATTCCAGGTGGGGGTCGAGGAAGACGACGTGCGCAAGTGCCACGGCGACTCCGGAGGCCCGAGCTTCTTCCAGGTCGCCGACGACGGCACCTACGAGGAGACGTGGCGCGTGGTGGGGGTGACGTCCCACGCCTATGACCGCACGGACTGCGACGAGACGGGCGGGGTGGACACACGGGTGAGCGCGTACCTGGACTGGATCGACGCAGAGATGCGGTCCCGATGCGAGGACGGGAGCCGGGTCTGGTGCGACGTAGACGGCATCGTGCCGCCCCCGGAGCCGGTGGCCGAGGTCGAGGACACCGGGGACGGTGCGGGAGAAGAAGGGGAGTCGCCCCTGGGTGGCTGCGGCTGTGCAGCGGCGCCGGAACCCGCCGGCGTGGCCTGGTTGCTGGGGCTGGCTGGCATGGTCCTGGGCGTGCGCCGGCGGGGCTGACGGCCGGGCAAGCCTCAGACCAACGACTTCCTCAGCCGCCACAACAACACAAGGCCCGCGACCCCCCACCCGAACCCCCACACCAGGCTCGGGATCCCCGTGTGGTCCGCCAGCATGGTCGCGTCGGTCGTCGCCCCCGCGGGCGCGCCGAACACGTCGTCGCGGATGTCCAACAGGGCGTAGAGCACCGAGAACAACCCCACCGTGCGCACGCTCCACAGCGAGAGCTTGGGGTTTTCTACGCGTGTCAGGCCCATGAAGGCGAGCCCCACCACCACGCAGAAGGCGAAGGCAAAGGAGAACAGCGGCACCCACAAAAACGCGGTGATCCACGCCACCACGCCCAACAGGCCGGCCGCGACCTTGCCCGCTCGGGGCCGCCGCACGGCCACCAGCAGACCGAGCCCGACCAGCAGAGATCCCAGGTAGCCGCCGTTGAGGATCAGGAAGCGGCTCCCCCCGCTGGACAGGGTGTGGCCGCCCTGGTCCAGGTTGACCTGGACCTCGAGCACCTGGCCGCCGCTGAGCACGGTAACCGCGGCGTGGCCTAGCTCGTGGAACAGCACCACCAGCAGCTTGAGCGGCAACACCAGCCAGTGGTGCCACAGCGCGATCAGCACTGCGGTGGTGAGCAGGAGCACGGCCAGGTTGCGGTGCTCGACAGCGGTCTTGGGCGAGGGCGAGTTCAGCGGTCCGTCCTGGGAAGGAGACAGGTTAGCCAGCCGTTGGATTCCCAGCATGATCCCGCTCCTCCTCATCCTCCTGATCGGCGGGTCTCCTGCGGCCCTCCCCGCAGTCGACGACCCGGCGTCGGCCCCCACCACCCGGCTCTCCCCCGGGCTGGCTCACCCGGTCCTGCCCCTGGGGCTCGACGCCCTGGACGCACTGGCCGCCCGTGACCACGCCGCGGCGTTCTCGGCGCTCCAGACCATGGACCCCAACCGGCTCTCCGGCCGGCAGTTCGGGGACTTCACCTTCCTGCTCGCCTGGTCCCTGATCCGGGCCGATCGCGCGAACGAGGCCGTGCACCTCACAGACGTCGTGCGCAAGGCCGAACACGTGCCCCAGGCCTACAGACAGCTCACGGTCGCCGAGCTGCTGCTGGCCGCCGGCGAGCCCGTCGAAGCCGCCGCGGCCCTCGCGGAGATCGGGCCCGCGGCCACCCTGTGGCCCAGGGCGGCCCTGGTCCGGGCCGAAGCCCTCCACCAGGCTGGCCGCACCCTCGAGTCCCGCGAGCTCTACAGGTCGCTCGCCGAGCGACCGGACCCGGCATCGGGCACTCCCCACGCCCTCTGGGCGCTCGCCCAGGGTCTCGGGCTCGCGTCCCCTGAAGCCCGGCCGCACCTGGAGCGATTGTGGGCCTGGTACCCCCTCGACGACCAGGGCCGCCAGGCCGCCGAGGCCCTGGCAGCCCAGGGCGCTTCCCCCGCCTGGCCGGCCCAAGCCCGCAGGGCCGAGCGGCTGATGCGCAAGGGCCACTATCGGGACGCCATCGCCCTGGGGCAGCGTCACGGCCAGGGCCGCACCGCCGACGCCGACGCCTGCCTGCTCTGGTACGCCCACGGCCGCTCGCTCTACAAGCAGAACCGGCTCACCGACGCCGGCAAGGTCCTGGAGCCCGCTGGCGCCCAGTGCGCCGGCCACGACGACGACCGGGGGGCCAAGTCCCTGTACCTGGCGGGCAAGGGGCGCGAGCGCAAGAAAGACTGGGCTGGCGCGGCGAGGGTCTACCGGCAACTCCCTGCCCGCTACCCGGACCACACCATGGCCGACGACGGCTACGCCTTGGCCGGCATCGCC
The DNA here is from genome assembly GCA_964519895.1 of uncultured Enterobacterales bacterium. Lineage (GTDB taxonomy): Bacteria > Myxococcota_A > UBA796 > UBA796 > CAJQPC01 > CAYFPX01. Next base: position 29,924 of record CAZFLE010000060.1, read on the forward strand.
CGCCAGGAGTCCGGCGATCTCGATGGCGCCCGAGCCCTGTGGGAGGAACAGGTCGCCCGGTACCCGACCGGAGACCTCGCCGGAGAGGGCTTCTGGCGGCTGGCGTGGGGGGCCTGGCTGGACGGGGACACAGACCAGGCCATCGACTGGGCCGAGCGCATGGTCGACCAGGTCCCCCTCGCGGTCGACCCGACCCGCGTGCGCGCCGGAGCCTACTGGGCCGCCCGGTGGAGGGCGTGGCCCTACCTGGACGCCCCGGAGCTGCAGAACAGCGACCCGGCCCAGGTGGCCGAAGCCGGCCAGGGCTTGCTCGAGCTGCTCCGAGCGGCACCGTGGAGCTGGTACGGCACACTGGCGGCCACGCGGCTCGAGGAGCTGGAGCCGGGTCTCTCGGACAGCGTGCCGCTGCCGCCCTCCCAGCCGCTGCGAGAGCCTTGGGAGGTCCGGACCGCCTTCCTCAGCGAGCCCGCGGTGGCTGCGGGTGTCGCGCTGCACCGACTGGGCCTGCACCAGGAGGCGATGAGCGAATTCGCCACCCTGGGCGACGACAGCCTGACCCCGACCGAGATGGCCTTCATCATAGAGCTCCAACAATTGGAGGACCCGGTCCACGCCCACGACCGCTTCCGCAAGTACCTGGAGCACCGGCCCCTCGAAGAGATCACGCTGCAGCGAGAACAGGTCATGCGCACGGCCTGGCCCCTGCGGTGGTGGGACGAGGTCCAGGACGCCACGGTGGGCTACAGCTGGGATCCCCGGCTCTTCCACGCCCTGGTCCGAGAAGAGTCGAACTTCAACCCCCGCATCGTGTCCCACGCCGGCGCCCGCGGCCTTTCGCAGCTCATGCCGCCGACCGCCCGCAGTGTGGCGGGCTGGCTGGGCATGACCGTCAGCAACGCCGGCATGTTCGACCCGGCGACGAACCTGCGCATCGGCGGCCGCTACCTGGACTTCCTGATCGAAGACGAGTTCGGCGGCAACTGGGCACTCGCCTTGGCTGGCTACAACGCAGGCCAGGGCAACGTGCGCAAGTGGCTGCGCGAGCGCGGCAACCTGCCCACCGACGAATTCGTGGAGTCCATCCCCTTCCGCGAGACCCGGCACTACGTCAAGCGCGTGACCGACAGTTTCCTGACCTACCGGCTGCTCTACGCGGCGGACGACCGCTGGCCGTCCCTTGGAACACACTGTTACCAGGCGGTGCCCGACTAAGGGATAGACGGGGTTCCATGTGGACCCTGCTCGCCTTGCTCGCCTGTGACACCGGCCCCGACTACGGCCCGTTCACGCTGATGATCCGGGCCCATCGGAAGACTCTGCTCCAGCGGCCCTGCGACGGAAAGATCGCCAACGAGCTGGCGGTTGCCCTGCGGGACAGCTTCGCGACCGAAGAAGCGCTCCAGGTCTTCCGGGACTTCGAGGCCGTCTGCGAGCCCGACGGCGTGATGCTCACAAAGCACGTCGACCACGCCCGGGCCGCCGGCAAGCTGGACGAAGCCCTGGGCGCCGCGCGGAAGCTGCGAGAGCTGCTGCCCGACAACGCCGTCTACCACCGCCAGCTCACGGACCTGCTGGTCGAGGCCGGCCAGCCGGCGGAAGCCGTGCCTCTGCTCCAGGGCCGCTACTACGCCATCCCCAAGGCCCACGACACCTTGGAGTCCCTGGCCCAGGCCCAGGAGGCCGCCGGCCTGCCCTGCGACGCGCTGGTCAGCTGGGGCACCCTGTGGTGGGTGAGCCCCGACAAGCGCGGCGTGGCCGGGCGCGCCCAGGCCCGCATCGACGAGACCGGCGCCTGCCCTGGCGTCGTGGTGACCCAGGACGGCAAGGTGCGCCAGGACCCCGAGAATGGCTACTGGCGCTTCCAGTCGCTGATCGGCGGCAAGGAGGCCTGGCTCGGGCTCGACACCTCGGCGCCCCTCACCTACATGACCGCCGACGCCTTCGAGGGGGCCCAGGACCCCGTGCTCATCGCCGAAGGCGTGACCATGAAGGCTGGCCCCGGCAAGTGGGTCGGCGACCTGTACCGGGTCCAGAGCGCCCGCATCGGCGACGTCGAGATGTCCTTGGTGGACGTGCTCGTGCTGCCCAAGAAGCCCGGAGGCATCGATGGCTTCCTGGGCATCAACACCGCCGGTCGGGTGCGCATGAAGGAGAAGGACAAGCGCACGTGGACCCTCCACGCCCTGTGAGTGCACCGCGATAGGATGCCGCTCGATGGACGCGGCACTGATCAACGGCTTCGACGACGCCCAGCGCAGGGGGTTCTCCCTGTTGCGAGAGGTCGCCGGCCTGCTCGAGCCCGGCATGTCCGAAGCCGACGTGAGCGACGTGGCCGAACAGCGGGCGTCGGCCCACGGCTTCAGCGGCTGGTTCCACCCGCCCGAGGTGCAATTCGGCGACCGGATCGCCAAACACAGCCACTGGAATCGCCCCTCGTCCAGCGTCACCCTGTCCCCCGGGGAGCTGGTCTCCATCGACCTGGGCCCGGCCGACGGCGACGTCTACGCCGACGTGGGCACCACCCTGGCCTTCCAGGCCGAAGAGCCCAAGGTGGTCGGCGTCGCCCGAGAGTGCACCCGCGCCATCAGCGGCTACGCCAGCCAGTGGAAGACCGTCGGGGAGCTGTTCGTCTACGCCCGGGCCTGGGCCAACAACCACCGCATGAACCTGGCCTCAAAGCGCTCCATCGGCCACGCCATCTTGCCCAAGGAGGGCCTGCTCCAGTTCGACTGGCCGCGCTCGGCCCACACCGCGACGCTGTTGCGCCGCCACCAGGTGCACTTCTTCAACCCCGAGCGCCTGGACGGCGTCTGGGCCCTCAGGCCCCTGGTGCGAGACGGCGACGACGCAGCCAGCTTCGAGGAGCTCATCTACGTGCACGGTGACGAACGGCGTGTGCTGGGCCGGGACAGCATTCAGGAAGCGGGATCGCTCTAGTGCTAGCCCCACGGGTCACGCCACCAACGGAATCCCCTCGGCCGTCTGCTCGTCCTCGCCCACCACCGGGGCCTCCTCGAGCCACTCGCCGCTCCGAAGCACCTCGTGCAGGTCGCCCGCCTCGGGGCCCCACCCCAACAGCTCCGGCACCGTGAGCCGCTCGTCCGGGTCGACCGGCCACTCGTCCATGGCGAAGCGCTGGAGCGACAGCAACAGGACGCCGGCGCGGTCACGCTCTGGCAGATCGACCTTGGGGCCCTCGAAGCACACGGCCTGACGCCCATCGAAGCGCGCCAGGCGCTCCCCGGGCACGAAGTAGGTCGAGCGCACGCAGCGCCCCTGGCGGAAGTCCGCGGTGTAGGCCATCGGCGACCGGTCCCGGTGGGCCAGCGCCAGCACGCCGCCGATGCGCCTGGAGAGCACCGCTGCGACCGCGTCGCCGGCAAAGGGCTCGGCGCCACGCTCCACCGAGCCGCGAGGATCCAGCACCAGTCGCTCCAGCGCCTGGTCCTGCAGCAAGCGACCGCGACCGGCGGGGTGGACAAGCGCCAGTGTGCGCAGGACCGGCACGCGAACCGCCTGGCGGAACAGGTCCTGGGGCACCCAGGGTGGGGAGACCCGGATGCCCAGCGCGGCGCCCGGCACCAGATCGCCTGGCCCGAAGCGCTCGGCCCACGATCGGGTCGCTTCGCGGAGCAGGTCCGGGGTGTCCCGGACGATCCAGCAGGAGAAGTGCACCTTACAGGAGCACCAGCAGGAGCCCCACAAGTCCTACGGCGGTCAGGAAGCAACCCGGCTTCTGGTGTCTATCTCCCAAGATCCCGCTCCTTGTAGATCTGCGCCGTCTCAGAGTAGACCCGCCAGCTGTGGGCGATCCAGGACAGATCCGCATCCCGCAGCTCGCGAACCACCCTGCCCGGGGATCCGAGGACCAACGACCCCGCCGGGATGCGACGACCCATCGGGACCAAGGCACCGGCGCCGATGACGCAGTTTGGCTCGATGTGGCAGTTGTCCAGCAAGATGGCGCCCATCCCGATCAAGCAGTCGTGCTCCACCGTGCAGCCATGCAGAATGGCCCGGTGCCCGACGGTGACCCGGGGACCGATGGTGGTGGTCGACTTGCCGCCGGTGTTGTGGGCCACGGCGCCGTCCTGCAGGTTGCTGTCCTCGCCGAACACGATGGGGCCCATGTCCCCTCGGATCACGGCCGAAGGCCAGACCGACACACGCGGCCCCAGGGACACCTCGCCGATGACGGTGCCAGCGCTGTGCACCCAGGCGCTCGGATGGATCTCGGGATGGAGGCGCAGGTAGGGCTCGATCATGGGGGATTCTCTCATCGGGTCCTTGTTATTCATGCACGCTCATGCAAATATAGGAGGCACCGCGAGGCACGATGGCGAACCGGGACGAAGACCTCAGCGCCCTGATGGTCCCGGCCTTCTTCAAGGCCCTGGCCGACCCGAACCGCGTGGCCCTGCTCAAGGAGCTGGCGGCACGGGGCGGCGCCTGCACCGTGACCGAGGTCGCCGTCTGCTGCCCGGTGGACATCTCGGTGGTCAGTCGCCACCTGTCCACCCTGCGCAAGGCCGGCATCCTCCAAGCCACAAAGGTCGGCCGCGAGGTCCGCTACACGGTGAACGCCCGGGCCCTGGTCAGCACCCTGCGCGAGATGGCCGACGCGATCGAGGCGTCCTGCGACGCCCAGGAGGCCTGCAAAGAGGTCGGGTGAGGACCGTCCGCTCAGCCCAATAGAGCGCCCGCAACCGTCGCGGTCATGAACGCCGCCAGCGATCCGGCCAGCATGGCGCGCACGCCGAGCGACGCCAGATCGGACATGCGCTCCGGTGCGATCCCGCCGATGCCGCCCAGCTGGATGCCGATGCTGGCGAAGTTCGCGAAGCCGCACAGAGCGTAGCTGGCGATGATGGCCGAGCGCTCCGACAGGGCCCCCTCGACCGCCATGAGCTCGCCCAGGTGGATGTAGGCGATGAACTCGGTCAGCACGAGCTTCTCCCCCAGGAGCTGGCCCACGATGCCCGCTTCGGCCCAGGGCACCCCCATCGCCAGAGCCACCGGGGTGAACGCCCAGCCCAGGATCTGGGACAGGGTCAGAGGCGCACAGTCCGCGGCGTAGCCGACGGCCAGGCCAGCGTCGCAGAAGCGCACGGGCACGGCGCCCAGCATCCAGTCGACCATGGCCAGCAGGCCGACAAAGGCGATCAACATGGCCGCGACGTTCAGGGCCAGGGTCATGCCCTGGTTGGCCCCGCGCCCGGCTGCTTCGATGGCGTTCTGGCTGGTCCGCTTCACCGACGCCTCGGTGCGGCCAGAGGTCGCGGGAGTCCCGTCCTCGGGGAACACGACCTTGCTGATCGCCAGCGCCGCGGGCGCAGACAGGATCGAAGCGGTGACCAGGTGTCCCGCGATGCCGGGGATGTCTCGCAGGAACCCGACATAGGCGGCCATCACGCCCCCTGCGACCGTCGCGAAGCCGCCGGTCATGACCGCGTGCAGTTCGGACTTGGTCATGCCCGAGACGTAGGGCTTGATCACCAAGGGCGCTTCGGTCTGGCCCACGAAGATGTTCGCCGCTGCCGAGAGCGACTCGGCCCCCGACGTGCCCATGGTCACCTGCATCAACCGTGCGAGCCGGTTCACCACGAACTGCATCCAGCCCAGGTGGTACAGCACGCTCATCAGGCTGCTGAAGAAGATGATGGTGGGCAGGATCCAGAACGCGAACGTCTTGACGGGGGGCGAGATGCGGCCGATGAAGGTCTGCTGCTCGCCCTCGCCAAAGCCCACCACCAGCTGGTGCGGCTCGACGGTCTGGAACACGAAGTCCGCCCCCTGCTCGGCAAAGGACAGCAGCTGGCGCACCCCGCCGTCGACCACGTCGAAGAAGTAGGCCTGGGCCGCTGGGGACAGCACCACCACCGCAAAGGCGAGCTGCAGGCCGATCCCCCACACGACCGGCCGCCAGTCCACCCCCCGGCGGTTCACCGAGATGAGCCAGCCCAGCCCGACCATCACCCCCAGCCCGAGCAGGGAGACGGCGCGGTGGAACCAGCTCAGGCCGGCGGCCCCATCGCCCGCAGCCCACGCGGGCAGGGCGACGAGCAAGAGCGCGATCAACAGCAGGGGCCGGGTCATGGCCCGGGAGTCTACTTCCTACTTCACGCCGCCCTGGAGCATCGCCGTCTTGAGGCCGCCGTGGATCGGGTCAGCGCCCAGGAAGAAGTCAAAGGTGGCGTGCATGAACGGCAGGCCGGGGAACACGCCCTTCTCCTTGCCCTTGACGATCAGGACCACGCCCTTGCCGGGCACGTAGTCCAGGATCATCTCGTCGCCGTCGTGCATCGTCTCGAACAGCGAGACCATGCGCATGATCTCCGGCTCGATGGCCTGGAGCTTGGGATCGTCCTCGATGCGCTCGGTGAACGTCTCGCCCAGCCGGTTCTTGGGGACTTCCTTGAAGACGAAGTGGAGGACCAGGCGCTTGGGCACATCGGCCTTGATGATCGCCGTGCCGTCGGTCATGGGCCGCGGCAGGTAGAGCGCGCCCACGTAGAGATCGATCCACGCGAATTCCCGCAGGCCAGCGCCGTTGAGCAGGACGGTCTGACCCGCGACCTGGACGTTGTCGGGGAGGGTCGCACCGGCCACCACGGCAGCGTCGACGGGGCTGGAGAGGGCGAGGAGGAGGTTCAGCAGCATGAATCCGACCCTATCCGGGGGTCCGTCGGCACGCCCAAGGGGCGACCCGGCGTCAGGGACGTTGACATGGCCTTTGCGATTCAGAATTCATTTGAAGTACAAAAAGTCCGAATTGTGTTGGTATTCTCTGACCAGGACAGGAGAACTCCTTGGCACACCGGCTCATCCTCGTCGCCCTCAGCACGATCACCCTCATGGGCTGCCAGGCCGAGGAAACCTTTGAGGGCCAAGAGACCGTGCCTGGCATGATCGAGATCGAGACCGACCCGGTGGACCTGGACGTGCTCGCAGCCTGGACCGACTCAGAGGCCTATGGCTCGGCCGAGTTCATCGACGCCCAGGCCATCGTGGTCAACAAGGGCGACTTCGCGGCCACGTTCACCGTGACGCTCACGATGATCAACGAGGCCGGAGCCGACGCGGGCAGTGTCGAGGGCGAATACGCCATGGACACCCTCTACACCCTGGAGCCCGGTGAGGAGCTCGAGCTCTACGAAGGCATCTTGGGCGGGCCCATGGCCAGCGGCACCTGTTCCTGGCAGATCCGGGTCACGGTCGACGACGACACGCGCGAAGACGTGAACCGCGGCAACAACAAGGCGTCCACGAACACGTTTACCGTCGGCCGTTGATCAGTCCCTGAAGGCGATCGCCTGCTCCAGCGCCGCCAAGGCCTGGTCCAGCTCGCGGCCTGCGTGGTGTACCCGGAACAGGGGCTGACCGGCTTCGACCTCGTCGCCACGGTGGGCGAGCACCTCGACGCCGACGCCGAAGTGCACGTCTTCGCCGGCGTTGCGGCGACCGGCGCCGAGCAGGAACGCGGCCCGGCCCACGCTCTGGGCGTCACAGCGCGTGACGGTGCCCGCCCGGGAGGCCTCGACCGTCACGACCGCACAGCCGCCGCCGAGCAAGGGGGCGTCGGGGTCCCCACCCTGGGCCTGGACCATGCGGCGCCACGTGGGCAGGGCCCGGCCCGAGGCCAGGATCTCTCGGGCCTGCTCGGGCTCTCCGCTCAGCTTGCAGACCAGGTCCACCAGCGCCCTGGGGCCGTGGCCCCGCAGGGTCGCGACGGCCTCGGCCACCTCGAGGGCATTGCCCACCGCCCGACCCAGGGGCTGGGACATGTCGGTGATGTGGGCCGACGTGTCGACGCCGTACAGGTTGCCCACCCGGACCAGGCTGTCGGCCAGGCCCCGGGCGGCGGTCTTGGTGGTCATGAAGGCGCCCGAGCCGCACTTCACGTCGAGCACCAGGCGGGAGATGCCCTCGGCCATCTTCTTGGACAGGATCGACGCCGTGATGAGCGGGATGCTGGGCACGGTCGCCGTCTCGTTGCGCAGGCCGTAGAGCACCCGGTCCGCGGGCGCGAGCTCGCCGGTCTGACCGCTGATGAAGCAGCCCGCGGACTCCAGGGCGGCTCGCAGCTCGGGGATCTCCAGATCCGTGCGGAAGCCGGGGATGCTCTCCAGCTTGTCCAAGGTGCCGCCGGTGATGCCCAGTCCTCGGCCAGAGATCATTGGGACCTTGAGCCCCAGGGTGGCCCACACAGGGGCCAGGACCAGCGAGACCTTGTCCCCCACCCCACCGGTGGAGTGCTTGTCGACGAAGGGCCCGTCCAGGCCGTCCCAGCGCAGGGTCACCCCGCTGTCCGTCATGGCCCGGGTCAGCGAGACGGTCTCCCGATCGGACATGCCCTGGCAGTAGACGAACGCCAGCCACGCCGCGGTCTGGGCCCGGGTCACGGACCCGTTGAGCACGCCGACGATGAAGCCGCGGATGTCGGCCTCGGACTGCTCCACACCCTCCCGCCGCTCTTCGAGCCAGCGATCGATCACACGCGCTCCAAGAAGCTGGTGCCCGCGCCCAGGGGTGCAGCCCCCAGCCACTCCGCCAGGGTGGCGCCCACGTCGGCCATCGTGTCGAGCACGCCCAGGTCCTGGGCTCGCCCGCCCTGGCGGAAGGCCAGCACCGGCACGTACTCCCGGGTGTGGTCCGTGCCCGGGTGGGTCGGGTCGCAGCCATGGTCGGCGGTCATGATGAGCAGATCGTCCGGGCCCAGCCGCTCCAGGATCTCCGGAAGGCGCAGGTCGAAGTCCTCGAGGGCCTGGGCATAGCCACCGGGGTTCCGGCGGTGACCGAACATCATGTCGAAGTCGACCAGGTTGGCGAAGATGAGCCCGTCGGGCTGGGCCTGGAGCTGGTCGAGCAATGCCTGGGTGATCTCGGGGTTGTGGCCGGCCTTGACCGCCTGGGAGAAGCCCCGTCCGCCGAAGATGGACTTGACTTTGCCGATCGACGTGGTCGGCAGGCCCAGGGCGGCGACCTTGTCCACCAGGGTGTCCTGGGGGGCCTCGAAGGCGAAGTCGTAGCGGT
>CAZFLE010000061.1:0-38894 GCA_964519895.1 uncultured Enterobacterales bacterium
GCTGGCCGGCCCCGCCAAGCGCTTGAAATGACGTGGCCATGCCTGCGGCTTGGCGAGACCAGCCAGCTCGGCCGGCGCTCGGCCTGGCTCGGTCCGACTTCTTCAGAAGCCTGCCAACGGCCCGGTCAGAACCCGGCCCACCAGTCCATGGCCGCCTCGCTGAAGTAGCCGGGCACCTGGTGCCCGGTCTGGGGCCCGTAGAGGCAGTAGCGGGTCTCGACGCTGCAGCCGTCCGCCGACACGCAGTCTCCGGGGCGGCCCACGTCGTCCAGATCCGTCGAGCTGTCCGTGCAGCCGTGGGCATCGCGCCAGAAGGCGTCCTGGGCGTCGCCGAACTCGCCCGGGTAGTCCTGCCACGTGAAGTGGTCGTCGGCGCTGCCGAAGAAAGTCCAGACCGCGGCGTCGCCTTCGCAGCTGAAGGCCGCGCCCCCGGTGGGCTCGAACCAGTAGGGCTCGTTGGCCGCGACCGGCACCGAAGCTGTGACCCGATCCCCCAGGAAGCAGGCCACCACCGCGGCCATGTCGCCGCCCCAGCTGTGACCGGTCACGAACACCCGATCCGGGTCGATGCACCAGTCCTGGGCCAGCTGGTCCAGGAGCACCTCGGTGAAGACCAGGTCGCCCAGGCCGTCGGCGGGCGCGGCGTGGGGCCCGAGCACCCAGCCGCCATAGGTGCCCCAGCCGGTGAACTGGCGCCACAGGGGGTCGGGGTAGACGTAGATCAAGTCCCCGCCGTGCTGCTCCAGGTCCAGGTAGGGCTGGATCTGCTCACCGACCCAGTCCGTGCCGGCGTACCCCAGCACCACACCATAGGCCCGGTCCGGGTCGTAGTCGGCTGGCCGGCTGAGGTAGTAGCTGCGCAGCCCATCGCCGTCGGTGCCCGCGTCCAGGGTGAGCTGAACACCCCCCGCCGCTTCAGGCGCCGCCTGCCCGCAGCCGGCAGACGACGGCCCGCTGTCGGTGTCCGTGTCCGTGTCGGTGTCGCTGTCGGTGTCCGTGTCGTCCGGTGTGGCGAGGGTGTCCACGGGCACGCAGGCCCCGTCCAGGACCTGGACGTCGTCGCCCTCACACACCACCTCTCCACCACACGCCAGGAGCCACCAGAGCACGATCACCTCTCCGAACTATGCAAGTGTATAGCAGCGCGATCGACCGATCTGTGCAAGAAGGACGTCATGGCCAAGCCCATCGACCTGGAATGCCTGGCACCCTGGCTTCCGGCTCGCTCGGAGGCCCAGGAGGCCGTGCTGGTCGCCTTTGAAGAGGCGGTCCTGCGCCACGGGCTCCAGGGCGCCAGCTTCGCCCGCATCGCCGAGCAGGGCGGTTTCCACCGGTCCCTGATCCAGCACCACTTCGGCACCCGGGAACAGCTGCTTGCGGCGTCGCTGGAGCGCCTGGTCGACGTGTACGGGGCCATCGTGCAGTCCATCCTGGCGGTCACCCCTCCCCAGGACCGCACCCCGCGGCTGCTCGACTGGCTCTGCAGGCCCTTTGGCCCCGAGGGACCGCCGCGGGAGGCCCTGGTGGTCGATGCCTTCCAGGCCCTCGCGGGCAACGTGCCCGACGTGGCTCGCCGCCTGGCCGAGCTCTACGGTCACTTCGCAGTGGCCCTGGCCGGGGCCTTGGCCCACAGTGCACCGGACGCCGCCTCCCCTGCGCGTCAAGAGCTGGCCCATGTGCTCATCAGCCTGTCCATCGGGCGGGCTTGCCTGGACACCCTGGGGTTCTCGACGGCCCGCGGGCCCGCCGTGCGCCAGGCGTGCCAGGTCCTGATCGAGGCGCTCTGAGTGGCCGGCGACCCCCAACGGCTCGGTCTCTACCTGTCCGACTGCCGCAGCCAGGTCCAGGACGAGATCCGCGCCCTGATTCCCGCCGACCGTGCCGACACCGGCGGCCTCTACCGGCTCATGCTCGACTACCCCCTGCGGGAGGGCAAGGGCCTGCGCCCGGCGCTGGCGATGGCCACGTGTCGGGGACTCGGGGGGCCCCTGGACGCAGTCCTGCGCACGGCGGCCACCCTGGAGCTCTTCCACAACGCCTTCCTGGTCCACGACGACGTCGAGGACGGCTCGGAGCTGCGCCGGCACCGGGAGACCCTTCACCAGCTCCACGGCGTGCCCATCGCGGTCAACGTGGGGGACGGCATGCTGGCGCTGGCCCTGCGGCCCCTGCTGGAGAACGTCGAGCGGGTCGGGCTGGGGCCCGCCCTGAACGTGCTGGACGTGGTCACGACCATGGCCCGGGAGAGCGCGGAGGGGCAGGCCCTGGAGCTGTCCTGGGTCCAGGAGAACCGGTGGGACCAGGGGGACCGGGACTACGTGCGCATGGTCTACAAGAAGACCGCGGTCTACAGCTTCGTGACACCGGCCGTGGTGGGGGCCTTGTGTGCCCGGGCCCAAGCCCAGGTCCGCGCTGCCCTGTCTCGCTTCGCGGTGCCCTTGGGGGTCGCCTTCCAGATCGCCGACGACCTGTTGAACCTGGCCGGCCAGGAGGCCGTGATCGGCAAGGAGTCCTGTGGGGACCTGTGGGAGGGCAAGCACACCCTGATCCTGATGCACGCCCTGCGCACGGCCGGTGGCCCCGAGCGCCAGCGGGCCATCGCGCTGCTGGGCCAGCCCAGGGCGGACAAGGACGCCGCCGAGGTGGACTGGCTCCTGAACCTGGTGCATCGCCAGGACAGCCTGGCCTATGCTCGGGACGTCGCCCGCCGGTATGCCAGACGGGCGGCCGTGTCCTTTGCCGGCCTGGCACGCTGGTTCGGGGACTCGGTGCACCGGGACTTCCTGGAGGATCTGGTGGACTACGTGGTGGACAGGACCCGGTAGGAGCCATGGACCTGAAGCAGCTGATCGGCACCCTGGAACAGCACCCGCCCGAGCACTGGGCCCGCCTGTTGGGCGAGCTCCACGAACGCGGCGGCACGCCGCTGGACGCGCTGCTGGAGCGAACTGCCAGGACCGAGCCAGCCCAGGCCCCCGAGCCCGCGCTGTACCAGGAAGCGCGGGAGCACTTCGCCGGCCACGAAGAGCGCCTTCGGCGCGAGGCCCGGGTGACCGACGATCTCATCGGCCAGCTCCGGGAGAACCAGACGGCGTCGGCCACACCCGCAGCTGTGCCCCAGCAGGAGCTTCCCCTGCAGGGCGTGCCCGGGGCCACGGTGCGGGGCCGCTTCGTGGTCGACAACGCCCTGGGCAAGCCGGCCCAGGTGAGCTTTCGCCCGTCCGAGCTCCGACGGGTGGACCCGGCCGAGGCCTGGTGGGCGCCCGTGCGGTTCACCCCGGCCCGCGCCCAGCTGGCCCCGGGGGACAGCCAGGTGGTGACGATCGCCCTGAAGCTCGACGACGTCTCCGCGGTCGCCGGACAAGAGCTGGAGCTCGACGTCGACGTCTCCATCGCCGACCGGCCGGCCCTGAAGCTCTGGGTCACGGTCCGCCTGGTCGCTGCCCCGTGAGCACGACGGGTCTTCCGCGGGTCGTGCTGCACCAACCCGACGACGGCCTGGTCGAGGTGCTGCGCGAGGCCCGGTACGCCGTGCTGCGACACCCGGTGGCCTGCCAGGCCGCCTTCTCCGCGCTGGTCGCCGAGGGTCGCCGCTTCGCCGAGACCCCCGAAGGCCGCGCCTGGCGCCGTCGGCTGGCGGGTTCACCGCTGCTGCGCGACCTGCGCGTGGCCTGGGACATGACCACAGCCGAGCTGCTGCAGGAGTCACCGCCCACCGTCTTGCCGACCACCTTTGTCGACGCCCTGCTCCAGTTCGCCGCCCACCCCCACGCCGAGGCCCTGCTCGCCCGCTTCCAGCAACAGGACGGCGGTGGCACTCTCTGACCAGAAGCCCGCCTTTCACGAGGTCGATCCCTTCCTGCACCTGATCCTGGGGCTCGTGCCCCTGGGCGAGCGGCTGGACACCCTGGTGGATCGGCTGGCACCACCCCACGGCGGCCTGGACCCCGCCCCAGACGACCCGGCGCTCTTCGCGACCCTGGGCGCTCTGGCCCTGCGCGGGCGCCTGGCGGACCTGGTGGACCAGGTCGTCGCGGCAGGGGCACCGCCGGCGCCGACCGAACCCCAGCCGGCACTCGACGACCTGCTCCGATGAAGACAGCGGTGGGCCCGGTCCCGTCCACCGACCACTGGCGGGGACACCCCCGCTTCGACTTCGAGTGGGGGGGGTGGAAGGAGTGGAGCCACTTCGTGGTCGTGGCCCGGGAGCTCACGGCCATCGTGAACCTGAGCGTCGCGGAAGACCTGGATCGGCCCGGGACCCTGGTGGGCCGGGCGACGGTGATCGTCGACGATGGCCGCTCCGACGGCGCGGTGGAGCGCTTCGAGGAGGCGGATCTGGACCTGGTGGACGGGCGCATCGACGCTCGCTTCGGGCCCCATCGGCTGGCCTTTCGCGACGGGGCCTGGCACCTGGAGGTGGCCCTTGGGGATCGGCCCGTGCAGCTGTCCCTGCGCTGCGTGCCGACGGCCGCGCCCACGGCCACCAGCCGCCTGCCCTTCACCCGTCCGGCCCGGGTCCAGTGGCTGGTCTACCCCCGCCTCCAGGTGTCCGGGACCGTGTGCATCGACGGCCGGGTCCACACCCTGGACCGGGCCCCCGGCTACCACGACCACAACTGGGGCACCTTCTGCTGGGGCGACGACTTCGCCTGGGAGTGGGGCTTCGCGGTGCCCGACGACCGGGACAATCCCTGGAGCCTCGTGTTCTCGCGGGTCAGCGACGCCGGCGGCCTGCGCACCCGCTCCCAGGGCTTGTTCCTGTGGCGTGGCGACCGCTACCACCGCTTGTTCCTCGAGGACGCCGTGACCTACCGGCCCAGCGGCCACCTGCAGCTGGGGGACGCCCTGCGGGTGCCGCGGGTCGGGGCCCTGCTTCGCCCCGGCGGCGCCTGCGGCCTGCCCGAGCAGCTGGTGGTCGAGGCTCGCAAGGGGCGGGATCACCTGGCCTGCGACGTGGCCCTCCACGACGTGGTCCAGGTGGTGATCCCCAGCGAGCGGGACCCTCTGGGCACCACGGCCATCCACGAGGTCACCGGTCGCTTCCAGGTCAGCGGCACCGTGCTGGGCGAGCCAGTGGCCCTGGCTGGCACCGCTGTCTTGGAGTTCGTCCGTGGCTGAGGACTGGTTGGTCTCGTCGCTGGTGCTGCTGCGCCAGGAGTCCCCCTGGCACTACGCCGGCGTGGCACGGGCGCTCGAGGGTTGGCCGCTGACGGTGACACTGGGGCAGCGCTTGACGTGGTTGGACTTCACCGACGGGCACCATCGGCTGCTCGCGAGCCCGCCTGATGGGGGCGTCCGGCTCGCCGCAGGCCTGGCCGAGATCCTGGCTCTGGTCGATGGACATCGCAGCCTGGCGGCGGCGATTCGCGCCGGCGGTGTCCAGGTCCAGGCCCCGCTGGCGGCACTCGACGCCCTGCACAGCGCCTGGGAGCACTACCTGCACGGGGCCGTTCGGGCGCCGTCGTTTCCAAGACTCTTGAGCCGGATGCGCGCGTCTGGTAGATCGGACAGTCCGGCGCTGCGGTAGGGGGAGCGTCCGGGTTGCGAGGCGGACATGGCGGGTGACGGGACCTGGGAAGCGCCAGAGGGCTTTGAGGGTGGTGACAAGGGAATTCCCGACAAGATCGGGGGCAGAAAGTCCCCGCCCTTCGCCAAGTCGAATGACCTCGACTGCCAGACCGCGCCGGTGGTGCGCATCATCGGGGCAGGCATCACGGGGCTGACGATTGCCCATGAGCTGGTCATGCGGGGCTTCTCCGTCCAGGTCATCGAGCCCGAGCGGGACACCTTGGAGGTCAACGGCACCCACGTCCAGGAGACCGCGGTCGGCGGGGTCGCCAAGACCCAGAATGCCAACTGGAACGCCTACGGCATCCAGGACTGTGTCGGGACCTTCAACCAGGCCGTGGCGGAGATCGAACCCCTGCCCCCACTCCCGCTGGTGTGGGTCCCTGGCCCTCTTCCCGCAGACCCTGACAACGTCGAGCTGGACCTGCCCCCGCCGCCGGTGCCGATCAATGACTTCTTCATGGTGGCGCTGAAGGAGGCGTACATCGCCCTCGGAAGTCTGCCGCTCAAGCTCAGGGTCCGCATCGCGGTGCAGTCGGGCCGGGACTTCGACACCGACTTCAACGACGCCATCGGGATCAAGAGCGACCTGATCGCCTACTTCACCGGCCAGGGGCTCGTTGGAGGGGCGCCCCACCTCTGGCTGGGGACCAACGCGATCGAGTACGAGCTGCTGGTCCCCCCGACCGAGTTCCTCGAGGCCGCCGCCAACGCCGCCCTGGCAGCGGGGGATCCGATCCCGGAGTTCTTCGGCTTCGTGATCGTCGACGTCGTGACCCTGCAGCTGCCTGGGGAGCACGGCTATCGCTTCTTCCCGTCGTTCTACGTGCACACCTTCGACACCATGCGGCGCACCCCGCTCTACGACGCCTACACCGGCGACGCGCTCCACCGCACGGTCTACGACAACCTCAACCCCACGACGCACATGGGGCTGGGACTCAACGACCACCGCGACCCGATGGTGTTCCAGCGGCGCCGACCCGGTTCCCTGACCGAGGCCAAGGAGCTCCACGACGAGATGTGCGACCGCCTCGACTTCACCGACGAGGACATGGTCCGGTACCAGCTCAAGATGTTCAAGTGGCTGACCAGCTGCACGGACCGTCGGGCCGCGTATGGGGCGCTGCGCTTCCGGGTGAACTCCTTTGGCGCTGTGGTGGCGGTCAAGAACAGCGGGACGTGGTGGGACTACATCCTGGGCGACCAGCCCGAGACCTGGTCCAGCGGCTTCCGCAAGCAGCTCGCCGCGAGCAGTCAGGCCTTGGTCGCGATGGCCTTCGACGAGATCGACGCGCACACCTACGGCAACGTCTCGACCCAGCTGATGCTGGACCAGATGGGCAACGGCGAGCGCACGGACATGACCCTGAACGCGCCCACCACCGACGCCTGGCTGGCGCCGTGGAAGAGCTATCTCAAGCGACTCGGGGTGCGCTTCTACCTGGGAGAGCTGGTCGACTTCACCTACGACGCCACGTCCGGGGAGCTGCTGCCGGTCTGGGGGGACCAGACCAGCTGCAAGCGGCGGAGCAATCGTCAGACCTCCCTCCCCATCTCGTGGCCGGACCACGTCCCGGTGCCCGAGGACCCGGACGACGAGATCGGCTTCGAGCACTTCGACTCACTCGACGAATACGGGAATCTTCAGGAGATCGGACTGCCCACCTACAACGTGCTGGCGATCCCGTTGGAGCGGATCTGGCACCTGCTGCGCTTTGCCCCGGGCGGCGTCCAGGTGGCCATCCAGGACCTCGCCGCCTGGTCGCTGTGGGCGATCCTCATGGACTACCTGGTCGGCGGCTTCATCGCCTGGGGCCTGGACATGACAGCGTTGCAGCTCGAGCGCTCCGTCGAGGACTACCCGCTGGGCAGCGCCAGGCGTCAGATGGCCGAGGCCCGGGCGCGGATCGCCCGGGAGCGGGCGACCGCCGCCGAGGTGAATTCTTCCATCGAAGCGGCCAAGGCCAGGCACCAGAGGGCCTTTCCCTGGCTCCAGGCTTGGCTGGATCGTGCCGACAGTGAGCACCCGGACCCCGAATACAACCTGTACGGGCCCTTCAAGGAAGGACCCTTCCGCTCGATGAATGGTGTCCAGTACTACCTGGAGACCGACTGGAGCCTTCACGACGGCCACATGTACTTCCCCGATGCCCCCTGGGGGGTCTCAGCCATCTCCCAGCGGCAATTCTGGCTGGAGCTCGGGGTCAGCGGCATCGTGTCGGTCGATCTGTGCGACTTCCACAAGGAGATCGACGTCAACGGCAACATGGTCGACGCGTGGAGCGCGAGTCCGCTCGAGCTCGCGCAGGGCAGCTGGGCCCAGGTGCTGGAGGGTCTCGCGGCCCCGGTGGACCACGCCGGGAACCCGATGCCCTGGTACCCGGACCCGATCTGGTTCCACATCGACGACTTCTTGGAGTACGACGGGGCCGCTGGCATCACGCGCAACTGTGCCCCGTTCTTGATCAACCGCCCCGGAGAGTGGAACGCCAGGCCCGGTTCGACCCGGTCCCACCGGGATTCCACGATCCAGCAGATCGCTCCGGGCAAGGCGGTCGACGCCGAGAACCGGGACGGTCGCCGCGCCTCCACTCTGATGTGGTACCCGGTGGACTTTGGGCGCTGGCTCATCGGCGGGCCGCACATGAAGACCTTCACCCGCATGACCACCATGGAGGCCGCCAACGAGTCGGGGCGGCACGTGGCAAACCGGATCATCCACCACCTGCTGTACGAACACTCAGCCGCCAGCCTTCCTCCTGCGGCCCAGGAGCAGCCGGGCAATTGGGGTGCGGGACAGCGTTGCGGGCCTTTTGCCCGGATCTGGAACATGGAGAACGATGAGATCCCGGACCTGGTCACCCTCAAGGAGATCGACCGCCTGCTCATCGACCACGGCTATCCGCACCTGGTCGAGATCCTCAAGGTCGAGGAGACCCTGGATCACTTCCTGGGCGTCGACGATCCCGAGCATGCGACCCACGCCATGGCACGGGCCATCCAGACCGTGACCAACCGCGAGTCCAAGGAGATGCGCCGGATGCTTCGGCGCGTGGTCCCCGGCGGCGTCGGCGCCATCATGCACACCCTCCGCGACTTCCTCCAGGGCCTGGGCGGGGCCGACTGACGGCGCCCCTCAGAGCCCCCCGCGCACCCCCGGCACCAACACCCGCGCCAGCCGCGCAGGCCGCTCGACCTCGCCGCCCAGGTGCAGTCGCTCCCAAGGGTCCGTGGAGCCCTCGAGCCCGACCAGCGCCCCCCGAGCCGCGGCGGCGTACACCGCCGTGCCGGTCTCGGTCAGGATGGGCACGGCTTCGACCAGCAAGGCCCGAGCCTGATCGGGGTCTCCGTCGACACAGGCCAGCCCGGCGTGGAGCAGCCGGGCCAGCGCAGGCGCCTGGGGCATGGCGCACCGGGAGACGATGCGCGCGGACCGCACCACGGTCGCCCGCAGTGCCTTGGGTTCTGGACCCCCCGCCGCCAGACACGCCAGAGCCACCCGGCCTCGCAGGTGCCACATCTCGCACTTCACGGCGTCGATGCCCAGGAACATCGCGGACTGCAGCTCCGGCCAGCCGGCCTCCAGCCGAGCGCGACCCTCTTCGGGCCGCCCCAGGTAGACGGCGGCCTGGGCCCCGGCGATCAGGTGGTGGTAGTGCTGGGTGTGAAAGCCGTGACCCTGCCAGGCCGCGATGGCGGAGTCGGCGGCTGCCAGGGCCTGTTCGGCCTGGTCCTGGGCCAGCCAGGTCAGCGCTGGCTGACCCGTCAGGCACATGGTCTCGGTGAAGCGGTCCCCCCGGGCCCGTGCGCTGTCCAGCAGACGCCGTGACTCGGTGCGCAGCCGCTCCAGCTCGCCGGCCCACGCCCAGGCGGACAACAGGTACATGAAGGTCAGGCCCAGGTTCCAGTCCACGCCAAAACCCACGTCGCGGTAGGCCTGGACCGTGGCCTCGCAGCGTTCTGCGCAGTCTTGCCAGCGCCCGTGGGACCAGTGCACGGTGCCCGTGCACGCCATGGTGAAGGCCAGGTCCCGAGGCCGGCCGGTGCTGCGAGCGATGTCGTCGGCCTCTTGTCCGAGCCGCAGGGCACGCGCCTCGAACCACGCCCCCGGAAGGATGCCTTCGGAGCAGGCCTCGTACCCCAGGGCTCTGGCCACCCGACTTGGCTCCCCCAGCTTGAGGGCGGAGAGCAGGTGCTGGGCGGCCATCGCGTCGGCCAGGTGGTGGTCGACCACCGCGAAGCTGGTCGACGCGGCCCACAGGGCGTCCAGCCGCTCCAAGTCGTCGACGGGGAGCTCCGGCGCCTCTCGGCGCTCGAAGCCGCTCCCCCGGAGCAAGAAGCGCAGGCGATGGCCCATGGCCGAAGTCAGGGCCGCCCGGCGGCTCCCCGGCACGCGGATGCCGTGGGCGCCCAGGACCTGGAGCAGCACCCGGGCCCCAGCCTCGAGGTGGCCCGAGCGCAGGTACTGCTCGGCGGCCAGGCGCTGCAGCACCCGGGCCTGGTCGGCCAGATCCGGCAGCGCCAGGCAGGCCTCGTAGGCGGCTCCCGCCTCGCCGCCTCGCCCTGCCCAGGCCAGGGCCTGGGCCAGCGCTCGCTGGATCCGCGGACGCTCGGCGCCGAAGTCCAGGTCCAGGGCGAAGCGGTACAGGTCGGCCGCCCGGTGGAAGGCCAGGGCCTGCTCGGCCCGGGTGGCGGCGGCCAGGGCCAGGGTGGCCGCCCGCCGCTCGTCTCCGGCGCCGATGGCGTGTCGCAGCAGGATCTCGGGATCCGGATCCTGGGTGTGCTCCAGCACCCGCAGCAGGCGCAGGTGGCCAGCCCGAGACTCGGGCTCGTCCAGGGTGGCGACCACGCCTTCGGCGATGCGGTCGTGGAAGGGCAGGACCGCGGCGCCGCTCTGGGTGGCGGCGATGCGGAGGAAGCCGTGGTCGGCCAGCTCGTCCAGGACCGGGCGATCCGCGGCCGTCAGCCCGGCGGCCTGGAGAGAGACGTCGACCGGGAGCGGACCGCCGCACAGGCTGACCAGCTCCACCAGCCTGCGCTGGGAGGGCTCCAGCCGGTCGAGCCGCCGGGTGAGCAGGGTCTGGACCAGCTCGGCGGCGCCCTGGACCAGATCGCCCTCGCCCAGGGTCTCCGGACTGCGGGCGAGCTCGCGGATCAACAGCGGGGACCCTTCGGCGGCGTCGGCGACCGCCTGGGCGGCGACCGGCGGCAACAGGTCGGGCCCGCCCACCGCCCGGATCAGGGCCAGGGAGTTTTCGGCATCGAGGGGCGCCAGGTCCAGGACTGTGGTCGGCGCGGTGGGCGCGGCCACCAGGAAGCCCTCGGGGGCCACGCGGATGCCCGCCGTCGAAGTGGCTTCGTGGCGCTGGCACAACACCAGCCGCAGCGGCGGCGGCGCCGGCCCGGTCAGGAGCTCGGCGAGCAGGGCTTCGCTGTCCGCATCGCTCCACTGGAGGTCGTCGATCCACAGGGTGAGAGGCACGTGGGCGCAGACCTGGTCCAGCAGGTCCCGGAAGGCCGAGAAGGCCCGCAGGCGCCGGTCTCCCTCGGTCCCGCTCCCAGCGGGAATCGCTTCTGGCGGCGGATCGACGAGCGTGGGCTGGGACACCGGCTCGGCGGGCTGGCGCTCGCTCTCCAGCGTGGACTCCCACCACGTCTTCGAGGGCGGCTTCTTCTGTCGGTGGGGCTCTCCGCCCAGGCGCCCGACCCCGATCAGGGTCGGGAACAGCCGCAGCAGCTCCCCGACGTGCCGGGGGGGGGCTTGGATGACCCGGCTGCTCCAGGGCTGGCGCAGCAGCCTGGAGAGCTCGTCGACCGCGGCGTCCAGCGCCTTGAAGGGCACCGACTCATAGGGGTGACAGCGGCTGTGCAGCACGTGTCCTTCGGTCTGCTGCCGCCACCTCGCCAGGGCGTGCTCCACCAGCCGGGTCTTACCGACCCCAGAGGGTCCTCGGACCACCACGACCTGGGGTCCCCCGTCCGGTCTGGGCTTCAGGGCCTCGCTCAGGCGGTCGACCTCGGGCGCTCGCCCCACGAAGCGAATGACCGGGAGCCGCTCCCAGACCGCCGACGCGGGCTGGTCGGTGCCCAGCACCGCCAGGATCCCGTCCCGGTCCGGCCGGTCTGCGGGCTCCGGCGAGAGCATGGCCCCCACCAGGCGGTCCAGACGCTCGGGCACCATGCCCACCGCGTCGGAGGGAAGCCGTATGAAGTTCGGATCGGTCTTCTGGAAGTGCACCTGGTGGAGGCCACCGTCAAAAGGCGTCGTGCCGGTGAGCAGCTGGTAGAGCAAGACGCCCAGGCCATACCAGTCCGACGACGCCGAGTAGACCCCGCGCCAGCCCTCGGGCGGGATGTAGTGGGCGGTGCCCATGAGCTGGGGCTGGCGGCGCTCGTCGTTCAGCTGGACCGGGTGGTCGGCGATGCCCAGGTCCAGGAGCACCACCCTCTGGTCGCCGACCACCATCACGTTGGCGGGCTTGATGTCCCGGTGGATGACGTTGGCGTCGTGCAGGACGCAGATGGCCTCGACCAGCTGGGACATGCACGCCCGCAGGCGGGTGAGGCCGGTCCAGTCCAGGGGCGTGTTCTTGGGCAGGTCCCGGCGCACGAAGCGGTCCAGGTGCACGCCGTCCAGCAGCTCCATCGTGAACCAGGCCTGGGGCTCCTCGGTGTTGAGGTCCAGCAGGCGCACCAGGTTCTTGTGGTGGATGGCGCTGGCCCAGCGGAATTCGCGCTTGAAGCGCACCAGCAGCTCCGGGCTCGCCGCGGGGATGGTCTTGATCGCCACCCGCTCGCCGACCTCCTGGTCAAAGGCGCTCCACACCTGGCCCATGCCCCCTTCGCCCAGGAACGCGAGATCTGAGAAGCGGCCGCCTCCGCCCTTGAACACCCTGCCTCCTAGGGGTTCCTGCCGACCGACGACGCGCCGGTGGACTGGGACCGTGGATGATAGCGGGGAATGCCCCACGGCCCGAGGTCCTCCCGATGACATCCATGCTCCTGCTCGGACTGACGGGGTCCCTGGCGTGGGCCCAGGCCTCGCCCCAGCCTTCTCCCGAGGTGCCGGTCCGGCAATTCGTGGCGGCCTTCAACGCCCACGACGTGGACGCCATGCTGGCGCTCTCCGCACCGGACATCGCCTGGTTCGGCGTCTCGGGGAGCACCGTGGGGGTCGAGGCCCGCGGTCACGACGCCTTGCGGGCGGGCATGACCAGCTACTTCGAGGGGCTGCCTTCGGCGCGCTCCGAGCTGCTCTCCGTGCAGGTGAGTGGGTCCTTCCTGACCGCGGTCGAGCGGGCCAGCTGGCAGGCCGAAGGCCAGGCCCGCAGCCAGTGCGCGGTGTCGGTGTACGAGCTCGTGGACGGGCTCGTGCGGCACGTCTGGTACTACGCCGCGCATCCCTGTTAGGGAATTGGACCCCTGGAGGAGCCCGCGTGAACCCCGACACCCTGCTCACCGGACCCGGCGCCAGCCTGGACCTGCCCCCGGGCACCTACTTCGAGCGCTTCGGCGTCACCCGCCAGGTCCTGGCCCAGGTCATGGGCGCCGCCCTGTCCCGCGGCGCCGACGACTGCGACCTGTTCTTCGAGCACGCCCTGTCCACGTCGGTCGGGCTGACCGACAACAAGGTCAACCGCGCCAGCACCAACGTGGACCTGGGCTGTGGCGTGCGCGCCCGGAACGGCGACTCCATCGGCTACGCCTACACCGAGGACCTGAGCGTGTCCGCGCTCATGTCCGCCGCGCGGACGGCCGCCGAGATCGCCGCGACCGACGCCCGCACCAAGGTGGTGGATCTCTCGGTCCTGGCCCTGCCCGACTACTACCCGGTCCGCCAGCGCTGGGAGGCGGTGGGCATGGACGTGCGCGTGCCGATGGTCAAGCGCTGGGAACAGGCCGCCTTCGCCCAGGACAGCCGCATCGAAAAGGTCCAGGCCTTCCTGATGGACGGCGAAAAGGTCGTGATGATCGCCCGCCCCGATGGCCGCCTGGTCCAGGACTACCAGCCCATGACCCTGAGCTACGTGGTCTGCACGGCGGTCGACGGCGATCGTCGGGAGTCCGGCTCTTACAACCTGGCTGGCCGAGCGGGCCTGGAGTTCTACGACGACCCGGCCCGCCACGAGGCGCTGGTCAAGCAGGCCGTCGAGCGCACGACCTTCCTGCTGAACGCCGGCAAGCCGCCAGCGGGCGAGATGCCCGTGGTGCTGGCCCGGGGCAGCAGCGGCATCCTGCTCCACGAAGCCATCGGTCACGGACTCGAGGCCGACTTCAACCGCAAGGGCGTCAGCATCTACGCGGCCCGCATGAACCAACAGGTGGCCCCCGAGCACGTGACCATCGTCGACGACGGCACGGTGCCGGGCAGCCGAGGCGCCATCAACGTCGACGACGAGGGCAACCGGACCGAGAAGACCGTGCTCATTCGCGACGGCAAGCTCGAGAGCTACCTCCACGACGAGATCAGCGCCGCCCACTACGGCGTCGCGCCCACCGGCTCCGGGCGCCGCGAGAGCTTCCGCCACGCCCCCATGCCCCGCATGCGGGCGACCTACATGGAGCGGGGTCCCCACGACCCGGCCGACATCATCAAGTCGGTCAAGAAGGGCATCTACTGCGAGACCTTTGCCAACGGCCAGGTCCAGATCGGCGCCGGCGACTTCGCCTTCTACATGAAGACCGGGTACCTGATCGAGGACGGCAAGCTGACCGCGCCCATCAAGGACGTGAACATCATCGGCAACGGGCCCGCGGCCCTGGAACAGGTCGAGATGGTCGGCAACGACATGGAGCTCGACGCCGGGGGCTGGACCTGTGGCAAGGAAGGCCAGGGGGTCCCGGTGAGCCAGGGACAACCCACGATCAAGGTCGGCGCCCTGGTGGTCGGCGGGGTGGACGCATGAACCAGCAGGAGGTCGTCGAGTACGCCCTGGCCCGGGCCCGAAGCCTGGGCGCCGGCGAGGTCAAGGCGCGCAGCTCCCGGGTCGCCCACGTGGAGCTGTCCCAGCGCGAGGGCCGGGTAGAGAAGACCAGCGAGGCCCGCACCCAGGGGCTCAGCCTGTCGGTGCTGGTCGACGACCGCTTCTCCAGCCACAGCACGTCGGACCTGCGGCCGGAAGCCCTGAATGCCTTCCTGGCCCGGGCCATCGACGCCACCCGCACCCTGGAGCCCGATCCGGATCGGCGCATGGCCGACCGCGAGCGCATGGGCAGCGCCGACCTGGGCGCCCTGGACCTCTACGACGGCAGCTTCTCCGATCGCTCCCCCCAGGACCGCCGGACCTGGGTCTCCGAGCTCGAACAGGCCGTGCTGGCCCCGGGCCGGGACGACCTGGTGTCGACCACGGCCCACGTCTGGGAGGTCACGGCCCAGGGCTACGTGGGCTTCTCCAACGGCTTCGGCGCCGCGTCGGCGAGCACCAGCTACGGCCTGGGCGCCGAGCTCACCCTCAAGGAGCCCAACGGCAAGCTGCCCGAGGCCTATGCCTTCTTCAGCGCACGCCACCTGGGTGACCTCCCTCACGTGGGCGAAGTCGCCCGGGAGCTCTGGATCCGGGCCGACCAGAACCTGGCTGCTGGACCCGCGGCGTCCGGGAACTACCCCATGCTGCTGGCGAACCGCTCGGCCGGTCGGGTGCTCGGCGCGGCTCTGGGGCCGCTGTCGGGCGGGTCGATCTGGCAGGGGCGGAGCCTGTGGGCCGACGCCCTGGGCGACACCATCGCCGCGACCGGGCTCAGCATCACCGACGATCCCAGCATCGCCCGGGCCACAGGCTCGTCCCCCTTCGACGGCGACGGCTTCGCCGCCACCCCGCGGCCGATCATCCAGGACGGTGTGCTCCAGACCTTCTTCGTGGACCTGTACCACTCCCGCAAGCTGGCTTGCGAGCCCACCACCGGCTCCACGAGCAACGTGGTCATCCAGCCCGGTCCTCGGTCGCCCAAGGACATCGCCCGGGACCTGCCCAAGGCCATCCGCGTGACCTCCTTCCTGGGGGGCAACACCTCGAGCGCTTCGGGCGACTTCTCCTTCGGGATCCGAGGCCAGCTCCTGGAGTACGGCCACCCGGTCCAGAACGTCAGCGAGATGAACATCTCGGGCAACATCCGCGAGCTGCTGGGAAGCTTCTCAGAGGCTGCGAGTGACACCTGGACCTGGTCGAGCATGCACGTGCCGACGCTGGTGTTCGACGGGGTGCAGTTCTCGGGGACCTGATCCGGGGCCGCGGTCAGCGGCGGTTCACGAACACCACGGAGCAGGTCGCGTCGTTGTCCCCTTCGGTGGGTGCACAGATGGCCACGGTGTACCGGCCCGGCTCGGGCAGGTCACAGGTGGCCTTGATCAACCGGTCGCCTTCGACGTCGCATGGACCGCGAAGCTCACCACCCCGCCAGGTCACCCGGATCGGCCGCTCATCGGGGTTCTTCAGCCGGACCACCAGCTCCCGTGTCACGGTGACCTGGGAGCGCCTGGGCGCCAGCAGCGTCAGGTTCGCCGCTTCGAGCAGCGGCCGACGCTCCGGCGCCTGGACGTAGTCGGACCGCTTGAGCTTGTCGGCCACCAGCTGCCAGCCTTCATCCTTGGGCAGGTGGGTGCCCAGGAAGACCTGGGGTGGCGTGAATAGGTACTCGGTCTTGTACCGCTGGATGAACTCGTCCCCCCGGGTGAACCCGGCGTCCCAGGTCACGTCCAGCAGGTACCAGTGGCCGTCCAGCGCCACCGCATTCCACGCGTGGGGGGAGCCGCCGAGCTCGCCGTAGCCCTTGGACAGACCCCCCACCACGACCACGTTCAGGCCGGCGGCCTGGCCCAGGGCCTTGGTGAGCCGGGCGTACCCGGCGCAGACGCCCTTGCGTTCGGCGAACACCGACTCGGCGGACTGGTCGCCATAGCTCTTCATCTGGTAGCCCACCGCGTCGTAGGCGATGTTCAGGGCGACCCAGTCGTGGATGGCGCGCATCCGATCGGTGGGGTCCCGGGCCTTCTTCTGGAACCAGGCGGCCAGGGCGTCGATGGTGCGCAGCGAGTTCCTGGGCACGTCCATTGCCAGCGGAGAGGGCTCCGGCGGCAGGGGCCACAGATCGGGCCCGGCCTCTCGGGTCCGGACGCGAGGCCGGGGGTCCGAGGGCGGCGCCGACGCGGTTCGGGACGAGGGACCGGGCGCCTTCGATGCCACCGGCGTCGGGGCGGGCTCCCGGGTCGGCCGCGCCCCCAGAGCCATCGGCAGCAGGAGCTCCGGCGAGCAGAGGGGAGCGTCCGTCCAGCCCGCCGCCAGCACGGCGCCGTCCCGCACAGCCGCGAGGGTTGCGGGCGGTGCGTCGGTGGTCGCGGCGCACAGCAGCTGCTGGCCGGCCGAGGTCGGGCGCAGCACCAGCGTGTCGCCGGCGATGCGGCTGTCGGAGAGATCCGTGGCGGCGACCAGGACGGCCTCCAGCAGGTAGGCCCGACGGGCTCCGTCGGTGGCGCCCGTCCACCAGGCGACCGACTGACCCGGCTCGATCCAGCCCCCGGCGTGCAAGGCCGCGTTGACGGCGACCGGGTCTTCGCGGACCTGGGGGCTCAGGGTGCCGCGGATGGCCCCCAACAGATCGCGGCCGCTGAGCTCGGCCGCCCGGTGCAGGGCCGGCGCCTGGATGGCCGATTCCGCGAGCTGCGACAGGTCCGGCGGCGGGGACTCCTCGCCCGGTCTCAGCCAGCCCTCTGGCTCGGGGGCTTCGGCACCCAGGCGCCCGATCAGGGCCTCCAGAGCGCTGCGCAGGGGTCCTTCGGCCGCGTCGAGGAACCAGTCGCCGCGGGCGGTCACGGCCAGCAGTGCTCTCTGCGGCGCCAGGCCCACCAGCCCGCCCAGCACCACCGCGTTGAGCACAAAGGTGCGCAGCACCAGGCGATCCGACAGGGCCATGCGCGAGGGGCCCTTGCGTCGTCGCGACGCCCACAGCTCCCAGGCCACCGGCCCCAGGGGCATCATGCAGGCACCCGCCGCGACCACTGCCCAGAGCGGCAGGTTGTGCAGGGCCGCCAGACTGCTGGCGACCCAGAAGCCAGCTGCGGGAACCCCGAGCACGACCCCCCACAGCGGGAGCTTCCACAACTGGCCCATGTCGCCTCGGGTGCGCCTTCGAGGAACGTACCAGAGCCCCCCGGGCCCTCACCGGTGCCGGGCTACAGTGGCGGGCAACGGGGGCCATCACCTTGGAGGGAACATGACCCGCCTGCTCGTCGCCCTGGCCGTCCTCACCGCGTTCACCGGCTGCTACACGGCCAAGATGAGCTACTCCCAGAACCAGGGCAAGTCCAAGGGTGACGTGGTGCGGATGCGGCAGCACACCTTCATCGGTGGCTTCTTCAGCCCCGGACAGACCGACCTGAGCGGGGTGTGCCCCAACGGCATCTACGAGCTCAAGACCCAGGTGACGGGCACGGGGTTGTTGATCCGGTGGGTCACCCTGGGGATCTGGATCCCGGTGCGCATCACGGTGACCTGCGTGGACTGATCAGCGTCGTCCGGCGGGGAACCACCTGGGGCCGTCGGCGGTGTGGGTGAAGTCGCGGCCATCGGCCACGGCCTGTACGGCCTCGCGGAGCTCGGACGGCCCCAGGGGCTTCTGGAGGATGGGGCGGTTGACCGCCTGGAGAAAGACAGCGCTGCGCGGCGTCATGGAGCCGCCGGTGCAGAACACGATGCGGGCCACCAGCTCGGGCCGGTGCTGGGCGATCCACAAGTACAGCTCCTGCCCGTCCATGTCCGGCATCATCATGTCGCAGACCACCACGTCGTAGCTTGCGCCCTGATCGAGCAGCTGGACCGCTTCGTGGCCACCGCTCACGGTCTCGATGGTCCCCAGGCGGCGCAGAGCCCGGCTGAAGGCGCGCCGGATGGCGGACTCGTCGTCGACGACCAGCACGCGGAGGGGGCGCGGGTCGGCGCGGGTCGCGACCAGGGGGAGCATCAGACCTGCGGTGATCTGGCCGGCTCGTGCAGGCAGCCCAACGACCACGCGGGTGCCCCGCCCAGGCTCGCTGTCCAGGAGGATCGTGCCCCCGTGGGACGTCACGATCTGCTGGACCAGCCACAGTCCAAGCCCCGAGCCGCGTTCGGACACCTTGGAGGACACGAAGGGCTCGAAGGCCTTGGCCAGCAGCTCGGGGGCCATGCCCTTGCCCGTGTCCTGGATCACCAGGCGGGCGGTGGCGGCCTCCAGGGTCAGGGACACCTGGACCGCGTTGTCTACCGCGGGTCCTTCCTCGATGGCTTCGGCGGCGTTCAGCAGCAGGTTGGTCACGACGCGCACGAGCTGGTCGCCGCTGCCGTGGACGACCATGGGCGCACACTCGGCGACCTCGAGGCGGGCCCGGTGGCGGACCACGGGCAACACCATGCGGGCGGCGCTGCGCACGATGTCGTCGAGCTGGACCGGCTCGTCTGCAGGCCGTGCCGTGCGCGCCAGGGACGCCAGCTCCGACGTGGAGGCCTGGATCCGAGCCATGCCTTCGGTGCACTCGCGGAGGAGCTCGGTGAGCTCCTGGCGCAGGGGGCCCGGCAGCGAGCCCCGGGCCGACTCCAGGGCTTCCTGCATGAGCGCCAGGTTGATCTGGATGTACGCCGCCGGGTTGTTCAGGTCGTGGGCCACGCCGGCCGCGACCCGTCCCGCGGCGGCCAGCCTGGACTCTGCGGCCAGGGCCTCTTCGCGGGCGACCTGGTCGGTGATGTCGTGGGTAAAGGAGACCTCGTACCGGTTCTCGCCGTCGCTGAAGACGCGGATCCGCATGGCGCACCAGAACTCGCTGCCGTCCTTGCGACGGCAGGCGATCCGGGGCGCGATGGCCCACCCCTGTTCCCGCAGCTCCCGGCTGATCTGGTCGACCGCCGGCCGGGAGCGCTCGGCGGTGAGCTGACGGCCGAACAGCTCCTGGAATTCGGCCTGGGAGTACCCCCACATGGTCTCGGCAGCCGGGTTCGCCTCGATGATGCGGGCGGTGTCGAAGTCGGCGATCAGGATCCCGTCGATCGCCCACGCCACCAGGGCCCTGTACTTGCTCTGGGATGCCCGGAGCCGCTGGTGCAGCGGTGACTTCTCGGGCAGGGTCACGCGGGTTCGGAGCTCGGCGATCTCTTCCCCGGCCTTGGATGAGATGGGCTGGCGGGTCGCCACCAGGTGGCCCGGGTCCTGGGGTAGGGAAATGGGCGCCACCGTCAATTGCTGCAGCACACTCTCGCCGTCCCGTGTGCGGCTGATGTAGGGGCCCGACCACGGCCGGCCGGCCGAGAGCTCGGTCCAGACGTGTTCGTGGAAGTCGTCGGTGTGGAGGGGACTCCGCAGGAGCTCGGCCGGTGTACGCCCGGTTGCCTGGGCGCTGGAGAAGCCCGTGTCGCGCTCCCAGGTGGGGTTCACGTACAGCAGCACGCCATCCTGGTCGGTGATCTCCAGGCCTGTGCCCAGGGCCCGCAGGGCTCGAGCAACCAGGCCCTGCCCACCCCAGATCTCGGCGAGGGGCGCCAGGAGCTCCTTGCGTAGGGGGCTGGTCAGCACCTCTTCGGCCCCCAGGCTCAGAGCCCGCTCCAGGTCGTCGGGGTGGGCGATGAGCCAGCGCAGGCGCCCGGTGGCCGCGGCGGCCCGGGCCCAGCGGGCGGGCTCGTCGAGCTCGATCACCAGCAAGCGGTCGGCCTGGTCGGCGGCCGAGGGCAGGTCGTCGGTGCGCGAGACCGGGACGGACCAGCGGGCAAACGCAATCCGGACGAGCTCTGCGACAGGGGCGGAGCCCAGCACGACGACGCCAGGCAGCATGGGCGTACCTTAGCCCGCGATTCGGTGGTAGATGAGTCAGGTGTTGACCCTGTTCTGGACCCTGTCGATGGCGCTCGCACAGAGTCCCGTTTCCGAGCCGGTTTCGCCCGACTCCGCCACCGACGAGCTCGCAGAGGACGAAGACGACTACACCGATCGTTACGTGCCGGGCGAGGAAGTGCTGATCGTCGGAGACAGCGCCGTGGAGCGGGCGCGGCACGAGGTGACGCGGTCTCTGGCGGAGCAGGGCTACGAGCCCAAGCGCCGCAAGGACGGGGTGACCGTCTACCTGCACCCGGTGCCCTACAAGCCCAAGGTGCTGGTCTACGACGACGGCTTCGTGGTCATACGACGCCGGGGCTTCGCCTACACCCCTCCGAACGTGGGCGACGTGCCCCGGGGGCTCGAGATCGCGCTGCGGTCGACCCTGTGCGTGCTGGCCCCGATCTATTGCTTCCATGCACCCGGCCTGGTCATGTCCCCCGCACGGCTGGAGCAGCAGAAGGAGAGGGTCGTCGAAGGCGTGGAAGACGAGGTCCGGGCGTACAACGACGCCCTGGCGTCCCGCGCTCTGGGGTCTCGCCTGCAAGAGATCGCCGACCTGCTGGACGCGATCTGGCTCCTGGGCCAGCACACCGACACCGGCGAGGTGTTGCCGACCCCGGAGCTGCGTCGGGCTGCGCTGCTGGCGTTCTGGGAGAGCCGGGCGGACAACGAGTACGGCGACCACGTGCGTCGCATGGTCGAGGACTACATGAATTTCGAAGTGCAGTCGTCGCCGTTCCCGTTCACCGACCAGGAGGTGTCCGAGACCAACCGCACCCGCCACTGTCAGCGGGAACTCGCGCTGGTGCCGCCGGGATAGGCAAGGGGGCTTCCTTCCCGGGACCTCCCCATGAGCCAGCCTGCCCCCGCCAGCGCCGAGCGCGCAGGCCTCTACCAACAGATCACAGACCTGGACAACCGGTTCTGGATCGTCAACGTCATGGAGATGTTCGAGCGCCTGGCCTACTACGGCGTGCGGGCGGTCGTGGCGATCTACATGGTCTTGCCTCGCGAGCTGGGCGGCCCGGAGTTCAGCCACCTGCAGAAGGGCACGATCTTCGCCTGGTGGGCCTACATCCAGTCGGTGCTGCCCATGTTCACCGGCGGCTTCGCCGACCGGTACGGGCACAAGAACACCATCGCTTTCGCCATCGTGCTCAAGATCATCGGCTACGCCCTGATGGGCAGCCTGATGAGCTACGGTGGCTTCTTCGCCGGCTGCGCCTTCCTGGCGGCGGGCACGGCGATCTTCAAGCCCGGGGTCCAGGGCACGCTGGCCGCCACGCTCAAGCAGTCGAACGCTTCGATCGGCTGGGGCATCTTCTACCAGCTGGTGAACATCGGAGGGTTCCTGGGGCCCGTCGTGGCGGGCGTGCTCCGGCTGATGGCGTGGAAGTACGTGTTCTTCGCCTGTGCGGTGATCGTGAGCGTGAACTTCCTGTGGCTGCCCTTCTACAAGGACCCCACCCAAGAGTCCGACAGCGAGGGCACCGACGACGACGCGGCGACTTGGGCGCTGTTGGCCAACGCCATCCCCCTGGGGGCCGCCAAGGCCGGCACCGTGGTGTGGGCCGTGGTGTTCCCCCTGTGCCTCTACTTCTGGGCCACTGTCGAGAACGCTCAGTCCTGGGGCATGTTCGCCCTGACCGCCGGCATCTTGTTGTGGGCCTTTGCCTGGTTCTGGCTGCGCAAGGCGTCGCTGGACGCCGGGCGGGCCGACCCGGTGGCCGTGCTGGCCCAGTCCTGTGTGGGCCTGTTCCAGC
Organism: uncultured Enterobacterales bacterium; assembly: GCA_964519895.1. Classification (GTDB taxonomy): domain Bacteria; phylum Myxococcota_A; class UBA796; order UBA796; family CAJQPC01; genus CAYFPX01. The sequence continues at coordinate 22,173 of CAZFLE010000061.1, forward strand.
CCCGTGTGGTGATGTTCTGCCTGGTGTTCAGTGGCTTCTGGCTGATGTTCAACCAGGTCTTCGATCTGTTGCCGAACATGATCGACGACTGGATCGACAGCTCGGGCATCATCCTGACCCTGGGCAATGCGTTCTCTGGGGCCGCGTTCCCCACGGTGCTGGCGCTGTTGCTGGGTGCGCTCTGGGGCGCGATCTGCGCGGTCGGGGTGCTGCTGTCCATGCGGCCGGACCGGCGGGACGTGGCCGACGTGACGTCCCAGACCTACGCCGTGGTCTGGCTGGCGGCGACCGGCGCCCTGTGGACCGGCACGCTGATCATCGCCGACGGGTTCCTGGCCTTTGGGCTGGCCACCGGGTTCGCCGCCATCCTGGCCTCTGGCGCCATGATGGTGCGCATCCCGGCCCGCTCACTGGCCATTGGGCTCGGCGCGGTCGGCGCCGTCACCGGCTTCTGGACCCTGCGGGGGGCGTTCATCGACAGCGCCGATGGCCTGGTCGCGTTGGCCAACGAGGGCGCCCAGGTCAACCCGGAGTGGATGATCAACCTGAACCCCGGGCTGATCGTCTTCACCATGATCGGCTTCGCCTACCTGTCGAGCTTCGTCCGGCCGCTCACGAGCATCATCATCGGCATGGTGATCGCGACCCTGGGCTCCTTGGTCGCCGGCACGGCCACCCTGGGCTGGATCTGCATCGGCGGCATCGCCATCTTCTCAATCGGCGAGATGTTCAGCTCCCCCAAAAAGATGGAGTATCTGGCCACTCTGTCGCCGAAGGGCCAGGAAGGCCTGTTCATGGGCTACGCCAACATCCCGGTGGCCATCGGCTGGATCTCCGGCAGCTTCATGGCCGGGGACCGCTACGACACCGAGGGCGACAAGGCCAACCTGGCCCGCAAGCACCTGGAAGAGGTCGTGGGCTGGAGCGCCGACAAGGTCGACGCCATCCAGCGCTCCGAGGTGGTCGACGTGCTGGGCAGCGAGCTCGACATGACCGCGATGGAGGTCCAGCGGATGCTGTACGAGACCTACAGCCCGCAGCTGATCTGGGTCGACATCGCCTGGATCGGTGCGGCGAGCATCGTGCTGATGATCGGCTACGACCGGACCTTGCGCTGGCTGGACGGCCGGAAGGCGGCCTGAGCGCGGGCCGGGCGGGTCACTCCAGCTCTGGTGCCGACAGCTCCTCGTCGTAGACCACCAGCGCGGCTGCGCCGGCGCCTTGATGCCGACGTTGGTGGTCGCGGTCAGCGTCAGCGCCGGGCCGACGTGGCGCTGGGTCGGGGGGGCACGGCCCTGGGACACGGCGGGGCTCCAGGCCGCGCTGCTGCGGGTGATCCAGGACGGCGAGGTGCGGCCGGTGGGGGGCAACCGAACCCGCCGGGTGAAGACCCGCTTCGTGACCGCCACGCACCGGGATCTGGAGGCCGCGGTCGATGGCGGGCGGTTCCGGGAAGACCTGTACGCGAGACTCGCCCGCTGGACGGTGGTGGTGCCACCGCTCCGCGAGCGTTCCCGGTGATGGTGACCGCCGCCGCCCCGCTACTCGCCGATGGCCCGCAGCGCGATCAGGGGCCCGGGCGGGTTGGTGTCGCCTCGCAGGTCGATGACCCCGTCGATGGACCAGGCCCCCTCGTCGTCGGGGTCCACCAGGCGCTGGAAGACCTCCCACTGGAGGTGCCCGGCTGGGCGAATGGTGGTCAGCTGGCCCATCCGGGCCCGGTGGTCGAAGACGACCGGCCCGAACTCGTCGACGAAGGGCCTCAGGGCCTCGTCGAAGTGCTCGGGCTCCCAGGGCTCGTCACCGGGGTGCACGCAGGCCACGGCCTCGTCCCAGTCCGCCTTGGACAGGGCTCGGACCAGGGCGTGCAGCTCGGCCCGGATCCGGGCGTGGAAGCGCTTTCGGTCCAGGGAGATGTCGATGGGGGGCGGCTCCTGGTCGCCGGTGTGCTCTTCGCCGGCGACCATGGACTCCCACTCGGTGATGAGCGACGCGTCGATCCGGGCGAGCATGGCCCGCAGGGTGGCCAGGACCTCGATGAGGGGGTCGGTGTGGCGCTCCGCCGGCACGTTCTGCAGCAGCGCCTTGTAGCAGTCCGTCAGGTACCGCAGCAGCACCCCTTCGCTGCGCTCCAGGCCCAGGTCCTGGACATAGGTCGTGAAGGCGGCGAGCTCCTCGAGCATGTCGCGGACCACCGACTTGGGGCGGATGTCCTCGCCCTGGACCCAGGGATGGTGCTCTCGGTAGCTGTTGAAGAGGTTGTAGATCCACTCGGCCTGGGGCTTGGGCCAGCCCACTTCCTGGAGCCTCTCCTGGCGCTCCTCGAAGGGCACGCCCTCGGCCTTGAGCTGCCAGTGCAGCGCGGTGCGGGCCTTGTCCTGTTGCCGCATCAGCACCGCCCGCGGCTGCTCCAGGATGGCCTCGGTCAGGGACACCACGTCCAGGGCGTGGGTCTCGCTGGCGGGGTCCAGGGCGTCCAGGGCGCCGACCAGGAAGAGCGACAGCGAGTGGTGCAGCGAGAAGTCCTGCTGCAGGTCCGGCGCCATGGCCAGAGCGTCGCCCTGGTCCCGCACCACGCCGGCGTCGGTCAGGTCGTCGAGCAGCTGCAGGGTCTGCTCGCCCAGGGAGGCCTTTTCCCGTGCGGTGGCGTGGCTGCGGTCGATCAGTCCGCGCAGCGCGTCGACGCCGCGGCGGGCGTCGGCATCGGCCTCTGCGGCGTGCTGCATGAGGGAGACCAGGCGGCCGTGATCCACAGTGAAGCGGCTCTCGAGGGTCTCGGGGGTCCCGGTCGACAGCCGCTCGAAGGTGTGGCGATCCCAGTGCTTGTAGCCCCGGGTCGGGGCGGGCTTGGTCTTGGGCTTCTTGCGGCCCTTGGCGGCGGCCCTGTCCGCCTGGCGCCGGTTCTCGATCATGTGGGCGGGCGCCTGGGCGACCACGTACCCGACGGTGTCATAGCCGGCGCGTCCGGCGCGTCCGGCCACCTGCTGGAAGTCCCGGATCTTGAGCACCTCGACGTCGACGCCGTTGAACTTGCAGAGCTGGGTGAACAGCACCGAGCGAATCGGCACGTTGATGCCCACCCCCAGCGTGTCGGTGCCGCAGATGATCTTGAGCAGGCCCTGCTGGGCCAGGACTTCGACCAGCCGGCGATACCGAGGCAGCAGCCCGGCGTGGTGCAGCCCGATGCCGTGGAGCAGGTAGCGCTTGACCGTCTTGCCGTAGGGGGAGTCGAAGCGCCGGCCCTTGACGGCCCCTTGGAGCGCTCGCTTCTCCTCCTTGGTGCAGACGTTGGTGCTCATGAGCGCCTGGGCTTGCTCGGCGGCGGCCCGCTGGGTGAAGTGCACGACGTAGATAGGGGCCTTGTCCTGGTGCAGCAGCTTGTCGATGGTGTCGTGGGTCGGGTCGGTGCTGTAGGAGAACTCCAGGGGGACGGGGCGGGTGGCGCTGCGGACCTCGACGGCTTCGATGCCCGTGCGGGCGGTCAGGTCGTCGCGGATCGCGCTCGTGTCGCCCAGGGTCGCCGACATCAGGAGAAAGCGGGTCTTGGACAGCACCAGCAGAGGGATCTGCCAGGCCATGCCCCGGTCCCGGTCGGCGTAGTAGTGGAATTCGTCCATCACCACCGAGTCGACCCTGGCGTCGTCGCCCTGGCGCAGGGCGATGTTGGCCAGGATCTCGGCGGTGCAGCACAGGATCGGCGCGTCCCGGTTGACCGCGCCGTCCCCGGTCATCAGCCCCACGTGCTCGGGCCCGAACGCGTCGCACAGGGCGAAGAACTTCTCGCTGACCAGGGCCTTGATCGGCGCGGTGTAGACCGTGCGTCCGCAGGCGGCAAAGGTCTGGAAGTGCAGTGCCAGTGCGACCAGTGACTTGCCGGAGCCGGTGGGGGTGTTCAGCACCACGTGCTGGCCGCTGAAGAGCTCCAGGACCGCCTCTTCCTGGTGGTCGTACAGATCCAGGTCGGCGGCCTCGGCCCACGCCAGGAAGGCCTCCAGCGCGTCGTCTTCGCTGGGGAAGCCCTGCTCGGGGATGTGCTCGGAGAGGGACTTCATCGACGGGCTCGGGACCTGGGGGCGGTCCAGTAGCCGGGTTTGACCGCGCCTTCACGACCGGGGCCCGAGTTCAGCGGGACTTGAGCAGGGTGACCGGAAACTCACTGGGACTTGAGGTCCGGCTCAGTAGCCAGGCCCGCCCTGAATCAGGAACGCGGCGCCGCCCTCGCCGTGGGCCGGGGCGCCCAGCAGCAGATCCGCCGTGCCGTCGCCGTCCACGTCGCCCGCAGCCGCGGTCGCCGCGCCCAGCCTGTCGCCTTCTTCGGGGCCCAGGACCACAGCGCGGAAGTCCGCCAGCGTGGTGGTTCCTGGGACCAACGGACCGGCCAGCAGGTAGCCGCCGCCCAGATCCTCGCCTGCGCGGTCGGCGCCGATCAACAGGTCCGTGTTGCCGTCGCCGTCGTGGTCGCCCACGACGCTCACGGCAATTCCGACGTGCTCTTGTTCGGCGTTGCCCAGCAGCTTCAGATCGCTGTCCGCGAGCGAGCCGCTGTCGTTCACGGGCCCGAAGAGCACATAGGCCGCACCGGACTGCAGGCTCGCGCCGTCGTAGCGGTAGGCGCCGATGACCACGTCGGCCAGGCCGTCGTCGTTCAGGTCGCCGGTGCCGATGGCCGACCCCGCCCAGTCCAGCGCGTGCTCGCCGTATAGCGACACGGCCGCGTCGTCGGTGGACACGACGCCGATCACCCCGCCGTCGAACAGGTAGACCGCCCCGGCCTCGTCGTCGCCGCTGCTGTCCTGGGGAGCGCCGAGCAGGACCTCGGCCAGGCCGTCTCCGTCCGTGTCTCCTGTGGCGAGGGCAAATCCGGTCGACGGGCTCTCGACCTCGCTCTCGAGCACGGCGTCTGCGTCGGTCAGGGTGTCCGTGACGCCCACCGGAGACAAGAGCAGGTAGACCAGCCCACGACCGGCGCCCGGGGCCCCGATGAGCATGTCGATCCGCCCGTCGCCGTCGACATCGCCAGCGGCCAGGGTCTGGCCGGCTCGATCATCGGGGATCTGTGCGGTCCAGACCCGCGCAGCCCCGCTCTCCAGATCCACGCCACCGCTGGCCGGCCCGTACACCAGGTACGCCGTGCCGCCGACCTCGCTGTGGGGCGCACCCACCAGGACGTCGTCGAACCCATCCTGGTTCTGGTCGCCGGCCCCGGTGACCGCGAAGCCCGCGTGGTCGCCCGCGGCGCTCCCCGCGAGCACGGCGCCGCCGTCGGCCAGGGTGAGCTCGCCGACGGGGCTGCCGGTGAAGATCGTGGCGATGCCGCTCTTGGTCCCGATCCAGGCCGTCTCGGGTGCGCCGACCACCACGTCGTCTCGGCCGTCGCCGTCCACGTCGCCGACCCCGGCGACGCTCCGCCCGGCGTCGCCTTCCCCCATCAGGCTGGCGCCGCCGGTCGCCGCGGACATCCAGCCCTGGGCACCGCAGCTGTCGGGGCTCGCGTCGCAGTCGTCGTCGGCCCCGTTTCCACACACCTCGGTGGCCCCCGGGTTCACCGCGCCGTCGGCGTCGTCGCAGTCGGTGGCGTCGGCCACTCGGCCAGCGGGCGGCTGGCAGGCCTGCTCGACGTCCTCGGCGTCGCCGAAACCGTCGCTGTCGGCGTCCAGGTAGAAGTCCGAGTAGGGGTCACCGCCGCAGGGACCGGTGTCGCCGCTGTCCGTGCCGTCAGAGGTGCAGGCCAACAAGGCCAACAGCGTGAGCTTGGTCAAGTGACGGCCTCCACCCGGTCCTGCACAGGGGGCCAGTATGCCGCGTCCGCGGGATCGCCGCTCGGGTAGACTGTGGCGTTCCCGCACGGACCCTGGCCCATACGACCCGCCTTCTGGCGTGCCCCGGCCCTCGCCGGAGCCCTGCTGTGTGCTCTCCCAGCCACCGGCTGGGCAGGCGGCGTGGATCCCGGCATCGAGGGCGTGCGGCTGGAACAGGGCCCTTCGCCCGACGCCTTCTGCACCGACGACGCTTGCCTGGACCTGCGGTGGGTCCAGGTCTCCCTGGACGCGTTCTCGGGCTGGGTCGGCTACGACGCCGACGAGCTCCGGCGCCCCCTCACCGCCACGGGGCTGCACCGGGAGCGCGAGGTGTCCCTGGCCGTGCGCCTGCTGGTCAGCGAGATCGGGGCGGACCGTCTGCTCGAGAACGCCAACGCGCTGACCGAGGCGGTCGGCATCCTGTACACCGTCGACAACCGGCGGGTGCGGTCGATCTGGAATCCCCTGGATGCACGGATCCGACCCTTCGACGGCTGCGGCGAGGGCGCGTCCTTTGCGTCCTGCGCCAACCCGGCCCAGTACAACGGCATGGGGACCTGGCGGGCCCTTGAGCCAGCCACTCGCTACGACCCGCTGATGCTGGCCCGGGCCCTGGACGTGGCCGTGACGGCGTGGGTGCTCCAGGAGACCGGCGCCTGGCAAGACCCGAGCGGCGGCGCGACCAACTACGTGCACCGATGCGGCGGCAGTGCCTATGGGCGCAGCACATACCACTGCGATGGCACGCGAGCCCGGGGAGTGGTCGATCCGCCCGGGGCGCGAGCGCACGCCGGACCGACCCTGTTCAGGGCACCCCACCAGATCGCCCCGGCCGGCTACTACCGGCTCCGCCAGGTGGCGCTGATCGACTACGTGCGGCAGCCTCGGACCGCCTGGGACGACGCCATCGTCCCGTTCGAAGATGCCACCGCCTGGGGCGATCAGGCCGAGTAGCTCAGGTCCATGAAGCGGGCCTCGAACTGGCCCTCGGTGCCCATGGGGCAGGGCTCGAAGACCAGGCACTTGTCGATGTCCCTGGCGTAGACGTGCACGCTCACGGCGAGCTGGTCGCCCAGGTTCTGGACCTGGTGCACGTCGGCGCAGCCGCAGACGCTCTGGTCGCTGCCAGCGCAGGGCTGGTGGGGCGGGTCGGGCTGGAGCGGCACTGCACCCGGAGAGACCTCGTCGGTCTGGGGGTGGTAGTTGACCACCCTGAGAGAACCCTGGACCAAGCCCAGCAGGCCCCACGAGCCGTCGTGGTCGTGGATCGGGGTGCCCTGGCCGGGCCGCCAGACCATGGCCGCGACCACGAAGCGGCCCTGGGGGTCCCGGTACAGCAGGTGTCGGGCGTACTTGTCCGCGCTGCTCTCGTGGGCGTGGGCGGGCAGGAAGTCGCCCGACTGCAGGAGCAGCTTCATGGCGGGCTCGGCCACCTGGACGAAGGCCCGCTCGCGCAGCCCCAGATCGTGCACGCGCTCGAGCACGCGAAGGAAGGCCTGGAAGGGGGCGTGCTCGGCGAGGCCGGGGGCGATCATGCCCCATCGTTACCGGATTGGCCCCCGGGTTTCCACCCGCAACCGACCCAAGTCCGCCAGGACCGGCGCCTGGGGCTGGTCCGGTTAGGCGATCGCCGTGTCTGCCCCGACCCTGGCCCCAGCTGGCTCCTTTGCCGACCTGGTCGACCGAGCTGGTCCCGACGTCCCCTTGGACCGCGCGGCGGCCGTCCTGGCCGCAGAGGAGCAACCCGGCGTCGATCCCGGGAGCGTGCTGACAGCCCTCGACGACCTGGCCGCGCGGGTCCGCATTCCCGCCGGGGCACCCCTTGTGGAGCGGGTCGCACGGCTCAACCACCTGCTCTTCACCGAGTGCGGCTTCGCTGGGGACGACGAGACCTATGACGATCCACGGAACTCCCTGCTCGACCAGGTGCTCGACCGACAGCGAGGCCTGCCGATCCTGCTGAGCGTGTTGACCATCGAGGTCGGCCGACGGGTAGGCCTGGCGCTCGACGGCGTCGCCTTTCCCGCGCACTTCCTGGTCGCGCCCACCCACGCCCAGCCCCGCTTCTTCGTCGATCCCTTCCACCAGGGTCAGATCCTGCGGCGTGAGCACCTGGTCCAGAGGCTCTCGGCCATGTTCGGGGGCCGCGGGGTCTCCGAGGCCGACCTGGACCGCTTCACCGCCGCCGCGACCCCCCGCGAGATCCTGATCCGGCTGAACAACAACCTCAAGGGCAGCCACCTGAGGCGTCAGGAGCTGCCGGGCGTGCTGCGCTGTATCGACCGGCTGCTGGCCTTGGATGCCACGCTGATGACCGAGCGTCGGGACCGGGGATGGGTGCTGGCTCGGCTGGGCCGTGTCGACGAGGCGGTGGACGACCTGGAGACCTACCTCTTGGTCCATCCGACCGCCCGAGACGCGGACATGGTCCGTCAGCACCTGCGGGACCTGCGCGGGGGCCAGGAGTGAGCCTCTGGTGGCTCGCCGCCTGTGCGCCCGCGGTGACGGTGGCCCCGGCCTCTGGGCCGTCCAGTGGGTACTTCGAGGTCGTGCTGACACTCGACGTGGCCCCCGACCAGGTGCTCGGCGTCCAGCTCGGCGGGCTGCCGGCCTATGACCTGACCCCGGTGGGCGAGAACACGCTCCAGGTCACGGTCCAGGGGGCGCCCGAGCCCGGGCCGGCCCTGCTGGTTGTCGAGACGGCCGATGCGGTGATCGAGGTGGCCGACGCCTTTGACTACGCCGCGCCCGCCGACCCGGCCTTCGATCGTTTCTTCGCCGTCGGCGCCAGCCTGACCATGGGGGTCCAGGGCGGCGTGCCCACGACCCACGGGGCCCTGAACAGCCCGGGGGCGGTCCTGGCCGACCTGGCCGGTGCCTACCTGCCCCAGCCCCTCCTGAAGCCGGGCCTCTTTCCCCACATCGGCCCCCTGGACATCGGCCCGCCGCCGGAGTGCGAGTCCCCGCCCATCGTGGACTTCGTCACCAACGCGGCCCTCGAGGTGCTGACCACGCTTTCCGATCCCGAGACCGGGGACTTCGGCTTCCAGTGGGGCCGCATCACCCCCGAGCTCATGCCTCGGAACCTGGCCATCGGGGACTCGGACCTGGCCGACCTGCTGCACGGCGTGCCCAGCGACGACTTCGGGCAGCAGTTCCTGGCCCACCTGGTGGTCGACCCCTACGGCGCCTTCGGCACGCCCGTCATCGAGAGCCAGCTGGACCTTCTCGAACAGGGCGATCCGACCCTGGTGATCTGCACGGATCTGTTCGGCAACGACGTGATCGGGGCGCTGGTCGAGGGCGACGACATCGACCCGTCCGGGGTCACGAGCCTCGTCGACTTCGAGGCGGACCTGGTGCCGCTGCTGGACCGGCTCGAGGCGACTGGCGCCCACGTGTTCCTGGCCACCCTGCCACGTCCGAGCCTGTTGCCGATCACCGGGGTCAAGCGGGCGGCGATGATCGCGGACGGGCGGTCCGCGGAAGAGGTGGACGCCTTGATCGCCGAGATCGAAGACCTGGCGGCCGCCATGAACGAGCAGCTGCTCGACCAGGCCCAGGACCGGCCCGGGATCCACGTGGTCGACCTGGCCCAGGCCGTCTCAGAGCAGGAGCAGACCGGCGTGGTCGCCGGCGGGGAGACCCTGTACTTCACCCGCTTCGGAGGGCTGCTGACCCTGGACGGGGTGCACTTCTCGGACACGGGCTACGGCCTGGTCGCCGAGCAGTTCGCCCTGGCCATCGAAGCCGAGCTGGGGGTCACGCTCCCGCTGCCCGACCTCGACGCCATCCACGCCGCGGATCCATGGTCCCGAGAGTCCCTGGCCGATGGGGGCCTGGACCTGGCGGCCTGCGAGGAGTGATCAAGCGCCGAGCAGCCCGCCGGCGAGCGCGATCGCTTGGGCCGCCCAGGTCTGGAGCTCCTCCCAGCCCCCGAGGGCCCACAGCGCCGGCACCGCGAACCCCAGCGGACCCCACGCCAGCACGCTCAGCCCTGCGCGCAGCAGCCCCACCCGCCGCAGGTCGGACTGATGCGGGCGCAGGTCCAGGGCGATGCGCACCGCAGAGAAGCCCAGGGCCGCGCCGATCCCGATCACCGCGGCTTCGCGGAGCTCGGTTCGAACCACCTCGTGCAGCACGCAGCCGAGCCACGCCAGCCACGGCCAGGCATAGGGCGCCAGCAGGATCACCACCGAGCCCCGGCCGGCGTCGTAGACCGCCTGGCCGCGGTCCTCGCCGACGGAGAGCCCCCGGGGCTTGCGCAGGCAGACCAGGGCCGCGAGCAGGTGGGCGATCTCGTGATCGAGCACCAACAGGAAGGGCACGCGCCAGGCCAGCACCACGCCTGCGAGCACCCCGCCCGCTGCACCGGCGGCCAGGGGCCCGGCCTGTCCGTCCCGGGTCAGGGAAGGCCACAGCTCGACCAGCGCTGCGTCCAAGGGCAGGGCCACCACCAGGCCCACCGCCGCCAGCAGCCAGCCCGCCACTCAGCGCAACAGGTGGGCGGACTGCAGCCGCCGCAGGCACTGGCCCTGGTCCGGGCCGTCCAGGAGCCCGCACACCCGTCGCCCGTCCGACGGTGCCAGGGTGCGGGCGTGCTCGCCCACCCAGCCGATCACGGCGGCACCGTGGATCACCGGGTCGTCGATGGTCTGCACCTTGGCGACCACGTGGTCCGCCTTGTCCGGGCCCAGGTCCAGCACCTGGGCGTAGGTGCAGGCGTCCCGCGCAGCGCCCGCCGGCTGGCGCTCGCAGGGCACCTGGCATGCCACCAGCATCCAGATCCCCACCATCAGCGGAACCGCAACAGGCCGACCGTGGCCAGGGCCGGCACCAGGTAGACGTCGGCGGCCAGCGCAACCACCAGGGCCAGTGGCAGGTAGCTGCCCATGATCCAGAACGAGAAGTAGTCCGACAGGATCATCGGGGCGAAGCCCGCCACCAGGATCACAGACGTGAGCACGATGCCGCGGCCCGCATAGGTCATGGTGTTGTGGATGGCCTGCACGGGCGTGCCCCGGGTGGACTCCAGCTTGAAGCGCATCAGGAAGTGGATGGTGTCGTCCACCCCGATCCCGATGGCCATCATCATGATGATCATGGTGTCGCTGTCGACCATGTCCGAGATCAGGCCCAGCACCCCGATCACGGACAGGAGCGGCAACAGGTTTGGCACCATGGACCACAGCCCCACGGGGATCGAGCGCAGTCCGACCATCATCAGGAACGCGATGGTGCCGGCGGCGAAGAGCACGCCCTCCCGCTGGCCGCCGACCATCTCGTCCATGAAGTCGCCGTAGAGCCCCGTCAGGCTCAGGACCTCGGCGTCCAGCGGCGCGGGGAGCGCGTCGTCGGCCAGGGCCTGGGCGCGGCCCACCGCGGCCGAGGTGCCTCGCAGGGCCGTGGTGGTCAGCCGGGCCATGACCCGCAGGGTCTCGCCCTCCTCGTCGACCAGGGGCTCCAGCACCGCGTCGTCGCCCATCTCCAGCAGGAACAAGAGCTGCGTGACCGCGTCGTCGTCGCTGGGAATGCCCGCCTGGCCCGTGAGGGCGTCGTTGAGGTCGGACACCACCGTCGCCAGGGAGACCGCGCCGTCGACGTCCGGGTCCGCGTCCAGGGTGGCCTGGTAGGTGTACAGGGCGTCGAGGACGTCGGCGTCGTAGCCACCCGGCGCGTCGACGTAGACCTCCATCCAGTTGGTGCCGGCGTAGTGGGCCTCGAAGAACGCCGTGTCCTTGCGCAGGGTGCTGTCCGGCGACATGCGCTTGACGATGTCGGCGTCGATGGTGACCTGACTCGCGCCAAAGCCCAGCAGCCCGGTGACCAGGGCAAAAGCGACGATGACCCGCCAGGGGTGGGTGGTGGTGGTGGTGCTGATCCGGGCCAGGACCGCGTGCATGGGGGTGCTGCCAGCCGGACGGATGGCGGGGGTCGCGGCAAAGGACAGGACCACCGGCATCAGGGTGATGGTGATCAACAGCGCGACGGACGCGCCAAACCCCAGGGTCAGGCCCAGCTGCTTGTAGGCCGGTGCCGGCACCAGGCAGATCGACAGGAAGCCGAACAGCGTCGTCAAGGACGTGAGCAGGCAGGCACGGCCCACCTCGGAGCCGCTCACCTCCAGCGCCTGGCGCTTGTCCAGTCCTCGCCCGAGCTCCAGGGAGTATGCGCTCCACAGGTGCACGCTGTCGCTGACCGCGACCACCAGCACGACCGGCGGCACCAGGCCCATGAAGATGCTGATCTCGGGGTCCAGGGCGATGGCGAAGCCCATGGTCCACGTGACCGCCAGCCCGCTGACCCCCATCGCGATGAGCATCGGCAGCCAGCGCCGGAACAGCAGCCACACGGTCACGCAGGTGCTCGTCACCACCACCGGGAACAGCCGAGTCAGGTTCCACTGGGTCATGGCCATCAGCTCGGACAGCGCCGCCAGGATGCCGGCCTTGTGCAGCCCGGCGTCGTCGAAGCCGTGGTGTTCGAAGAGGTCCAGGACCTGGCCCACGAAGCGCGGCCCGGTCTCGGCGGGCAGCTCCACCCCCGCCCGCAGGGAGATGGTGACCAGGCCGTGCTCGCCATCTCGGCTCACCAGCATGCCGCCGGCCGAGGGGTCCTGGGCCAGCTCGGCCTGGAGCAGAGCTGCGCGCTCTGGGGAGGCTCTGGCCAGATCTGCGTAGCGATCGATCTGCACCGAGCCCTGGTCCGCTGCGAAGCGGGTGGCGTCCAGGAGACTCGTGACCTGGCCCACGTCGTCCAGGTCGCCCAGGTCCCGGACCAGGGCGTCCAGTCGATCCAGAGCCTGGGGCGCCAACAGCGAGGGCTCTGAGTAGGAGACCAGCAGGGTCTCGTGGCTGCCGAAGACCTGGGTGCGGGCCAGGTACGAGGCGTAGTTCGGATCGTCCCCCAGGAACATCTTGGCCATGCTCGAGCCGAGCACCCCGTGGCTGATGGACCACAGGGCGAGCCCGGTCAAGGCGATCAAGAGACCGATGACGGCCAGTCGGCGGTCCAGGACGAGGCGGATGAACGTCAGCAAGGGCTGGTGAGCCTACCGCGAGATGCACAGTGCGCTGTGGATGAGCACCCTGTGCGCCCAAGTCGCCGGAGCGAGCCCACGGGGATCGCGACCAGGGGCCAGGGGGCGGCCGAGTACCTGGCCTGATCAGCCCCGCCAGCGGCGCAACACCGCGGCCGCCGCGTGGGCCCCGGCCATGCCGTGCACCCCGCCGCCGGGCGGGGTCGCGGCCGAGCAGAGCCAGATCCGCGGATTGGGCGTGGCGTAAGGCACGGCCTGGGCCACCGGTCTGGTGAACAGCTGGTCCAGGGTGGCCGCGCCGCCGTTCACGTCGCCGCCGACGTGGTTCGGGTTGCTGGCCTGGAGCGCTGTGGCGGTCAGGGTGTGCCGCGCCAGGATCCGGTCCTGGAAGCCGGGGGCGTAGCGTGCCACCTGGGCCTCGATCACCGCGGTACGGTCCACGTCGCAGCCCGCGGGCACGTGGCAGTAGGCCCATGCGGTCTGCTTGCCGGCCGGGGCCCGGGTGGGGTCGAACAGCCCCGGCTGGGTCACCAGCACGAAGGGGTCGTCGCTCAGCCGGCCTTCCCAGGCATCCCGCTCGGACTGGGCCAAGGCTTCCATGGGGCCGCCCAGGTGCAGGGTCGCGGCCCGGGCACAGGCGGGGGCAGCCCAGGGGATAGGCCCATCCAGGGCCCAGTCCACCTTGCACAGGCCCGGGCCGTAGCGGTAGGCCCGGAGCCGCTTGCGGAAGCGCGCGGGCAGGTCGTCTTCGGCGATGCGGGCCAGGGCGTGGGGGCTCGTCTGGAACAGCACCGGGCCATCGGTGGGCACGTCGGACAGGCTCGCCACGGGATGATCGAGCACGATCTCTCCCCCGAGCCCCCGCAACACGCTGGCCAGGGCGTCCGGGATGGCTTGGGCACCGCCCTGGGGGAAGCCCCAGCCCACCGCGTGGGCCGCGACCTGGAGCATCACCCCAACCGCGGCCGACGGGGCCATGTCCAGCGGCAGCACCGAGTGAGCCGCGACGCCCGCGAACAGGGCCTGGGCGCGCGGGGTGCGAAAGGTGCCCTGGGCGAGCTTGGTGGCGGCCCGCAGGGACTTCAGCCCGAAGCCGGCCATCAGCCACGGCTTCGAGGGAAGCCCGAGCGGCGCCAGGCCGTCCTCGAACAGGTCCTGCCAGCGGCTGGCCAGGGGCTCGAAGAGCCTGCGGTAGGCCTCGTGGTCCTCGCCCAGGGCGTGGGCCGTGGTGCGCACGTCTCGCTCGATGACCGCGGCGGTGCCGTCGTCGAAGGGGTGGGCGACGGCGGCCGGGGGCTGGAGCCAGCGCAAGCCGTGATCGTGCAGGGCCAGTGTGCGCAGGAAGGGTGAGCCGATGGCCATCGGGTGGATGGCGGAGCAGACGTCGTGCCGAAAGCCCGGCAGGGTCAGCTCGGCGGTTCGGGCGCTCCCGCCCAGGGTGGGGGCGCCCTCGAGCACCACCACCCGCCAGCCGGCCCGGGCCAGCGCGATGGCCCCGCAGAGACCGTTCGGGCCGGAGCCCACCACCGCGGCGTCATAGGACGGCATGGTCTGGGACTATCCCTTAGGACAAGGGCATGGGGCTCTGGTGGGCCATCGCCGGACTCGGGGTGACCAGCGCCTCGTCGCTCCACTACCTGGCGCTGATCCCGCGCGAGGCCGTGCCCGAGCGGCCTTGGGGCCATCGGCTGGGGCTGGCCCTCGGGGCCGTGTTGGCGGTCTCCGGCGCGGTCCTGGACCCCGCCGCACCGGTGCTGGCGGTGGCGGTCCTGACTGGGGTCATCGCGGCGCTCCACCTCCACACGCTCGCCAGCCATGACCTGCCTCCCATCACGCCAGCCGTCGCGGTGGGCGAGCCCCTGCCCGCCGTGACCGTGCTGGACGAGCAGGGCGACGCTGTGTCCAGCACCAGCTGGCAGGGCCAGTGGCTCCTGCTCAAGGTCTTCCGCGGCCACTGGTGACCCTACTGCGTCGCAGAGTTGCTGCGACTCGATGCCCTGGCCCCCACTCTGGATGGGCTCGGGGTGCAGCTCCGGGGGCTGAGCGCGGACACGCCCGACCTGGTGATCTACCTGCGGGCTCGGGACGGGCTGGGCCTGACGGTCTACGCGGATCCAGAGCTCGACGCGATCACGACCTTGGGCCTGTGGCACCTGGGCGGCCAGGTCTTTCGGACCGTGCGCCTGTTGGGCGTCCCGGTCGGGGTGCCGTGGGGTGCCCGGCGCCGGCTGCCGGTGCCCACCACCGTGCTCGTCGACGCCCAGGGCATCGTGCGGTGGCTCGACGTGGCCACGGACTACCGCCTGCGCGGCGACGACGCCCGGATCCTGGCCGCGGTACGCGCAGCCCAGGCGCCGCTGGAGATCGAGTAGATTGCCGCCCGTGATCCTGCTGTTGACCCTTGCCTGCACCGGCGACGAAGAGGTCCTGGTCTTTCCCGAAGGCCTGGCCGCCCTGGCCGTCAACACCGCGCCGCTGCCCGCGGACCAGGCCGAGGCCTTCGAGACCGTCTGGGGCGAGGAGTACGAGTACGACTGGGTGCACGGCCAGGGCTACATCCACGCGTCGGTGGCCGACGTGTGGGCGGCACTCCAGGACCTCGAGGTC
This sequence comes from uncultured Enterobacterales bacterium, assembly GCA_964519895.1. Lineage (GTDB taxonomy): Bacteria > Myxococcota_A > UBA796 > UBA796 > CAJQPC01 > CAYFPX01. Next base: position 37,617 of record CAZFLE010000061.1, read on the forward strand.
GTGGTCGATCGCTCGGCGGTGCACGAGTACAGCTTCACCGGCGAGGGCAGCGACGACTTCGACGTGAGCTTCCAGGTCTACAACACCGTCTACGACATCCTCACGGTCGAGTACGTGCGGGAGTGGCGGGAGAGCGCAGTGGCTGGCACCGTCGACGCCCCCGAAGTGGTCGGCATCCGCTTCGAGAAGATCGAGGGCTCCGAGGTCATCGAGCAGATGGTCGGCTCGATCATCCTCACCGAGACGGACGACGGACACACCCACCTGGACGTGGTCGAGCAGATGATCGCGCTCCAGCGCGGCGCCGCGCCCATCGTGCAGTACGTCCAGCACCTGTACGAGGACGCCAAGGCCTTCGCCCACGGGGACCCGCTGCCGGAGCGGAGTCCGGACAGCACGGAGTAATGGAGTGAGTCTGAAGTTCGCGTCGTCAGGCCGCAGTCCTGGGCTGGCGGCGGTGTCTTGCGGGTTCGACCACGCCTCCACGGTGCACGGCCATCAGCTGGCCCTGGTCGGTGAACAGGCCCACGTGGCCGTCGTGGGCTGCGGCGTGGTGGGCCGTGCAGACCGTGACCAGGTTGGCCTCGCTGTGGTCGCCACCCTGGGCGAAGGGTCGGAGGTGGTGGAGGTCGAGGAAGAGGTTGCATGTGCAGCCCGGGAACACGCAGCGGTAGTCGTCTCGGGCCAGCACCGCCCGTCGGGTGCGGTCCGGGATGTGGCGGGTGAGCTTGCCGCGGTCGGGACCGTGGGTCAGGTCGAGCGCCTCGGGGTCATCCAGGGCCTGGGTCACCACGTGGTCCATGACCAGGAAGTCCGGGTGTGAAGCGGTGGCGCAGTCCGGGCAAAGGGTGATGACGGTGCGGTGTAGGGGCTCGGATGGGGCCTGTTCGGCTTCGTCTGCCAGCGCCTTGGCCGCCCGGCGGATGACGAGTCCCAGGAGCCGGCCGTCGTCGATGTCCTGGTCTCTCAAGGATGTCTGAGACCGAAGCAGCGCCAGGGTCTTGTCCAGCACCTCGGCATCGGTGGCTTCCATCAGGAAGCTCCTTCGGCGTCTTGGCGGCGCCAGGTCCACGGCATCGGGGCTCGGTGGCTTGTCCCCCTTGCAGACCGAGTCCACCTGGCGCTCGAGCTCTCGGGACGAGATGTGGGTAGCACGTGCAACCCAGTCGGCTGCGGTGTCTGGGTCTGCGACCTGGAGCAGCAGCCGCGCCTTGGTCCAGGGCAGCTCGCCGCTGGCGAAGGCCTGTTCCAGGGCGGGCAGTGCGGGTGCTTCGCGTG
>CAZFLE010000062.1:0-22174 GCA_964519895.1 uncultured Enterobacterales bacterium
ACCACCCGGTGCAGCAGCCAGCGGTGCTACCGTGGCCTGGGGCCGCAGGATCGAGGGCGCGGTGTGCCAGGGACTCAGTGTGCGTGACCGGGCCGGGCAGTTCATGTGGCTGCTGGCCCTGTTGTGCGCCTGCTACAGCGACGTCGACCCTCCGACGACGCCCACCGGCGGCACGATGGACACCGAGTCCGGGTCGCCCTCCACCGACGGCGACTACCACCCAGATGGCTTCGACGTACCCGAGGTCCATGGCCTCGCAGCCAAGCACCAGGACGAGGACTGCACAGCCTGCCACGGCGCCGACTTGCGCGGAGGCGAGGGGGCGCCGAGCTGCGACGATTGCCACACGGAGGGTTGGGCCCAGGACTGCACCTTCTGCCATGGCGGCACAGAGGACGCCACGGGGGCCCCGCCACAGGACATCGACGACGGCGGCGACCCGGAGACTCTGAGCTTCTCTCCCCACCCGGTTCACGTCCAGGACTCGCCTCTCAAGGTGGCCCTGGCCTGCAGCGCCTGCCACCTGACCCCGACCCACGCCCTGGACCCCGGTCACTTCCTGGTCGCCGACGCGACCGCTGCCGTGGCCGAGGTGGACTTCAGCGGGGGCGTCTCGGCCCAGGCTTCCTGGGACGCCGGGGAGCAGAGCTGCAGCAGCGTCTGGTGCCACGGCGACGGCCAGGGCCACAACGGTGCGGTCAAGGTCGGCGACACGGTGAGCTGTGGGGACTGTCACGCCGGTCCCGACTCGGACCGGGACGCGATGAAGACGATGTCGGGGAAGCACGCCCACCACCTGAACCTCGGCTACTCCTGCCGCAACTGCCACGAGTCCGTGGCCGACGACGAGGGCACCATCTTGGACTCGGTCGAGCACGTCAACGGCGTCGTGCTGCTCGACATCCCGGAAGCGGCCGAGATGGCGGTCGACGACTCCGGGAGCACCCTGCGTTGCACCGGCAGCTGCCACGGCGAGCGCCACGAGGACCGGCCCTGGGGCAAGGGCGACGAGTGATGCCTGCGGTCCCATGCGGTGTGTATACGGGAGCCCTGAGGATGCCGATGGCCCTGATGACCCTGCTGCTCGGCTGCAGCGGCGGCACGGTGGCGGACTCCAGCCCCACCGACACCGGGCCCGCCTGTGTCTACGATGGCTCCGACCAAGGCGCTTCGCCCTTTGACCTGCCGGGGGTAGCTGCCTGCGGCGCCGCGCTCTTTGCCGACGCCTGCGCCGCCTGTCACGGCGTCGACGGCTCGGGGTCTGAGTCTGGCCCCGGTCTGGGCGGTCACGTGCCGTACCACACCGACCTGGAGATCCTGACGATCCTGCTCGTCGGTCAGGGAGACATGCCGGCTCAAGGCTTGAGCCCCCAGCAGCACGCCGATCTGCTGGCCTGGCTCCGGGCCACTTTTGGGGCGTACACCGGTGAGGGGCATCCGACGGACAGTGGATCCGCGTCGACGACCTCGGGCCGCTGAGCGCCCCCGGCGCGGAACGAAGGCGCCGCCGTCGATCCGATTCCGGGACTCACCCGTACCGCCTCCGCGATTTCGCACACACGCAGCGCCACTGCGGGGCTGCACCAGAGGAGGACTCTATGACCACCCAGCTCCCCGTGAACGTCGACCTGCGCGGCAACGTGGATCTCTTGCCCGATGGCCTGGACCTGGGCGATCTGGCCGAAGGCCGACCCCCCCAGACGGGCGAGACCTATTCGCTCTTCGACCGGACCGGCCTGGCACTCGGCACGGTCTCCCGGGATGGCGTGGGCGGCTTCGTGCTGGTCGCCAGTGGGGCTGCCGTCGGCAGCGTGCTGTTGGACCGCATCGACGCCTATGCACCAGCCGTCGCGGCCGGGGACCCGACGGTCCCGATGGACCTGCTCTCGGCGGCGCTGCAGCAGCTCTACGGAGCCCACAGCGAGCTGAGCCCGGGCGACCGGCTGCGCTTCGGCGGCGTGATCGCGGCTGCCCAGTCCCGGCTGGCCGCTCCCCTCGCTGCGGCCGGGGCACCCGTCATCGGCGCGGCCCCGGGCTTCCCCGGCCCGGGCCCCACCCCGGGGGGTGTGCTGCTGAGCGCCACTGGCACCCTGGTGCGAGGGGGCGTCAAGGTCGGCGGCACCCTGCTCGGCGGCGGCACTTCCGTGCTGCCCGGCAGCACCGCGGGCCTGGGCGTCGGCACCGGAACCACCGGGTCCACGGCAGTGGGGGTCGGCAGCGGCACCACCGCCGGCACGGGCTCGACCGTGGTGGGCGCGGGCACCGCAGGCGCGGTCGGCATCTTCGCCCTGGCCGGGCTTCTCTTCATCGGGCTGGGTCTGGCCCTGGCCGACGCACTCGCGAGGGGCCTGAGCCCGACCCTGGTCACGTTGATCCTTCGCACCCTGCGCCAGATCCAGGAGGCCCTGCTCCGGCTGATCGACAAGCTGCTCCGCGAGAAGCTGCGCAATGAGTTCAAGGGCCTGGACCCGGTCGACCGGCTCCGGGCCATCACCGCGGTGGAGAAGTGCCTGGCCAAGGCGGTCATGCGGATCGGCCGGGCCGCCCAGGACGCCCTGATCGAGCTGGGCACGAACCCCCTGGCCAAGGACGTGGTCTCGAAGCTGGCCCAGAAGGTCGAGAAGATCCTCCAGGACCTCCAGGACTGCCTGAGGAATGCCGGGGTCAACGAGGGCCAGGCCTCGGCCATCGCCAAGCGCATCCTGGATGTCTTCGTCGACCTGATCGTGGCGCTCCTGGTCGCCCTGTTGCCCGGCGCCCAGGACCCGATCCCGCCCCTGGACCTCCAGAAGCCGGATCCCCGCCAGCGGGACACCCACCGCAAGTACCCCCGCCTGTTCCCAGGCCAGCACCGCAAGGGCGGCTTCGGCTACGGCGAGTTCCCCGATGACCAGGCGGAGAACCCGGACATCAGCGAGGAGGACCCCGGCGAGGAGGTCGACCCCGAGGACATCTACGTGGACCCGGAGACGCCGCTGGACAAGTTCGACTGTGCGGCGCTGCGCTTGCGGGCCGCCGCCCTGCGGACCCTGCTCGAGCGGCTGCGCAAGCTCTATGAGGACCTGTCCAAGGACTACCGCAAGGCCGCCCGGGGCCGCACGCCGGCCCAACGGGACCGGGCGCTGCGCCTGTTGGTGGCGCTCGACCAGCTCCGTCGGGAGATCGAAAAGGTCTCCGAGGCGCTCAAGCGCACCCTGATCGAAGCCCGTGACCGCCCGTGCGACGGGGTCTCCGACGACATCCAGGCCGAGCTGATCGAGGTCTCGAAGCTCCGGGACGGCATCCTGGTCGACCCGTCGGTGCCCCGGCCCGCCAAGGCGGTGAGGCCGCGCAGGCCAGGCGGGATCGCCGAGGAGGCGACCACCCCTGGTCGCAGGCGCCGGGAGCGCTGAGCGGCTGTTGGCGCGGGGGGGCTGCCTCCCCGCGCCCTCTGTGGCTCAGCCTGCGGGTCGCCTCACCGAGCCGAGCCCGTGAAGCGCTGGACCAGGTCGTCGACCATTGCGACGGCACCCCCCCGGGCCGTGCCGCGGGCAGCACGGGCGAGCAGCTCGCCCAGGCGCAGGCCGTGCTCCACGCGATCGGCCAGGTCGTCCAGGTCCAGGATGTCGCAGATGTGGGGGAGCCCGGCCTGGAGCAGCTCCTCGTCGAGCCCCTTGAGGAAAGCCAGCTCGCGCAGCTCGTGGTCCTCGGGATTCCAGATCCGACAGGGCTCGCTCGCCCGCACGCCGGTGGCCGTCCGGAGCGCCGCCAGGATCCCGTTGACAGCGTGCCGCGCCGACTCGTTGGCCGACTCCATGCAGGTCAGGCGGGTGTGGGTCCGCATGTAGGTCCCCGCGAGCACCAGGCTCCCCAGGGCCACCGGCGTCGGGCCGGGCTGGCCCGGGCGTCGGGCCCAGTCCCCGATCGGGTTGGTGAGGAAGGGAGAGCGGTTGTCCACCACCGTCGCGTGGGCCGGATCCCCATCCGGCGCAGGACGGGTCAGCAGGTGCTCGTCCAGGTGGACCTGGGTGGGTCTGGGCAGAGTGGCGCCCTCGGGCAGCGCTGCGACGAGCTGATCCCACACCTCGGCCACGATCTGTTGCCGCGTGCAGCCTTGGGCGGGCCGTCCCGCCGCCGCCGTGCGTCCGGGGGTGGTCCAGTCGCACACGTCGACGCTCAGGATCGTGCCGGGGTCGCCGGGTCCCAGGTGGTCCGCGCCCCAGAACTGGCGCTGGGACACCGCCGAGAGCGCCCACGGCGTGCCCTCCAGGTACAGGTGACCCTGGACCAGATCGTGGCGCCCGGGCAGGAAGAACTGCACACCGGTCAGGGTCTGGAGCGGCTCTTCGGGTGCGGCGGGCCGGTCCGTCGGGTTGAGGGTCCAGCGTCGCAGCTGCGCCACGTCGCCGTCGCAGTCCAGGCCGGTGTCGGGCAGTCCCGCCACCAGCCGCTGGGCCTGCTGCACGTCGACGGCCAGCACCACAAAGGCCGGCGTCTCGGCCCCCCAGTCGTCCAGCCGCGCACCGGTGGGGTCCAGCACGGCCAGGCCGGCACCCTCGGACCAGGTGAGCGCGGCCACTGTGGCCGGCACGAAGTCCACCCCCCAGGCCTCGAGCAGCTGACGCCAGGGCGCGAGCCAGGCCTCGCTGGTGGGGCCGTCCAGCACCCGGTCCGGTGCCTGGGTCCCGTCCAGCTGGTCCAGGAGCAGCTGCAGGCCGACGGTGCCGTGGGAGCGAGCGTCCATGTGGGTGCAGTGCATCCCGACCAGGATCCGGGGCAGCCCCCGCAGGTGGGCCTGCATCGCCGGGCTGAAGTCCGGTCCTCCGACCCAGTCCCACCAGCTGATCTGCTCGCACTCGGCTCGCCGCCCGGGGCCCGAGGTCGCGTAGCGGAACAACTTGAGCTGGTAGCGGGCGAGGTCCCGGGGGGTCAGCGACAGGCCGTGCGTCAGCCCCCGGATCAGCGCTTGCAGACCCGCCAGGGTCCGGGGCCGGCTCCGAGACATCTCCATCCGCCGAGCCGGATCCGGTGTCTCGATGCGCACCCGCTCCGCCGGCACCAGGCGGTCCAGAGCGGTGCGGCCGGTGGGCTGCCCCTCGGCGTCCAGCTGGGGTGTGCGGCCCATGGTGTCCGACAGGTGGCGGTAGAAGGCCGGGAAGAAGCGGAAGCCGTGTTCTCCGGGGAGTCGCTGCGCGTCTCGCGACCCGTGCCGGGCAGGGCGCGTCAGGCGCAGATCCGGGCGGTCGGCCTGGGTCGGGTCGGCGATGCCGTACTGGGTTGCGGCCATGCCGCCGACCTTGCAGTCCGGGGCGTGGTCTGCGGGCTCCCGCTCGATCAGGCGCACGGCGAAGCCCCGACAGGCGAGCTCGTGAGCCGCCGACAGGCCGGTGATGCCGCCGCCGATGATGGTGACGCGGGCTGGGGTTCTGGGGGTCATGGGGCACACCTGGCGGTGGGGCTCGGGGACCCGCTCAGCACCATGCGCAGCCGGAGGAACAGGTCGGGGAAGGAGGGGCAGCGGACCGCGCCGTGGAGGTAGAGCAGCAGGCCCTGGTGCACCGCCAGGACCGGCTCCAGGTCGCCGCGGAGGTCCAGGAGACCGCACTCCAGCGCTTCGGTCAGAGAGACGCGCCCGTCCAGCAGGCCCAGGATCGCCGGGCCGCTGGTGCGCACGTGAACCTGGGGGTCCCGGGTCGGGCCGACGGTCACGGCCCCTTCTCCGCCGCGGATGCCCAGCTCGCTGTTGTCCAGAGTGAGGTGGACCTGGAGCCCCGCCAGGGACTGCACGAGTCGTCCATAGAGGGGTGGGTGCTCCCGGGCGAGGGTCTTCAGAGAGTCCGCGATCAGCTCGGGCAGCTCGCGCTCAGGCATGCACCACCTCGTAGAAGGCCGGACCGGACAGCGAGATGCGCTCGCCCCGCAGGTCGCCCTGGACCTTCAGGTCTCCGTAGGCCTCGTTGATGACCGCCAGTCCGGTCGGGTCCTCGTCCTTGGGAATGACGACCTGGGCCAGGTCGCGGGTCTCGAAAGAGAACGAGATCCGGTCCCCTTCACCCCGGCCTTCGACCTGGACGCGGGCTGGCACCGCGCAGCTGTCCGAAGGCACCAGCAGACCGGACACCCGAGGGATCCGGAAGGGTCGCTGGGCGCGGATGAGGCCGTCGTGCGCGACGCTGAGCTCCCGGTCTCGCAGGACCCGGAAGGGCTGGGGCCCGCGCCAGATGAACAGTCCCTGGGTGAACACGCGTGCCCCGCCCTGGTCGAGCAGCCGGACGAACACCACGCTCCAGGGATCTTCCGCGTCCTGACCGATCCCGTAGCCCCACTCCCAGCTGAAGCCCGCACCCCAGCTGAAGTGCCCCCAGTTGTGGTCGTGGTAGGCGACGGCGTCCCCCAGCTCGAAGCGCTGGCCGCCCACGGTCACCTGGCCGGTGGCCAGCAGGCGGGGCAGGACCAGCCAGTCGAGGGGGGCGCTGGCCCCGACCGGCACGCCCGTGCACAGGGTCGGGTGGAGCTGGGGGACCAGGCACAGATCCAGGGCCACGGGGTGATCGCGCAGGCGGACGCGCAGCCGATAGGCCCCGTCCTCGAAGCGGAGCTGGTTGGGGCCGTAGTCCAGGGCGACCTGGCCTTGGCGGGCCCGGACCTGGGCCGGTCCGAACTCCTCGACCGCCCCTTGCCACTCGTCGGTCCGCACCAGCACCGTCACCCGGTAGCGCTCGGCCCCCGGCGTGGCGCTGGGCCGGCGATCCTGGACCAGGCTGAAGTTGACCACCACGTCGAGGCCCGGGCTGTGCACGCAGAAGTGCTGCCACTCCTGGTGGCCGCCCGAGCCGGGACGGCGGGGCGACTGCCGGCGCAGGCCGTCGGTCAGGCGGACGGCGCGATCGATGGGGGCGGGGCAGAGCAGGCTCATCGCAACAGGGACCCCGGCTCGGAGGGTGGGCGGGGGTCGTCGGTGCACCAGCGCTGGGGCTGCGGGGCCTCACGGGCTCGCTCGAGCAGGTCCTGGATCCGGTCGGACAGCACGATCACGCCCAGCAGTGCCAACAGGACCGGATCTTCCTCGGGGGCAGCGCCGGGCGTGGGGCGCACCGCCCTGAGCTGCCCTCGCAGCCACGCGTCGAAGCGTTCGCTCACCGCCCGGGCCCCGAGTGCTGCGAACAGCAGCGGGTTGTGTTCGTCGAAGTCAGCGAGGGTCTGGTTCACCATCGGCCTCCGGGAGTCCGAACAGGTGGGCGAGCAGGGGCTCCAGGTGATCGACGTCGGTGGCGCGGCAGAGCGCGTCGATGAGCCGAGTGGGCACCAAGGTCGGCGGGTGTTCCTCGAGCACGCCCAGGGTCACCGCCTCGAACATCGGCCGCGCCCGCCGCAGCAGCTGGCTGTCCGCCAGGGCGTCTCGCCAGAGGGCACCGGGGGGCGTCGCGGCGAACCGGCGGCCTTCGGCAACCAGCCCTGCAAAGAGGGCCTGGGCGGCGATCGGGTGCCTCAGCAGTGCGCCTTGGAGACCGCGGAGCAGACCGGGCAGGTCGTCGCCCGGCGTGGGGGGCTCCGGCGGGGGACCCAACAGCTCCTCGACCGCCCGCCCATAGGCCCTCAGGTGGTCCTCGTGGCGGTGGAGGGCCCGCTGGATCGCGTCGTAGTCCTGGCTGCGAGCGTCCTCGGCCCCCGGCTGCTGCTTGCTCTCGTGCACAGACCGCAGCAGACCCACCAGAGGGGACTCGTCTCTCTCCATCACCAGTCCCGGTCCACCACGAAGGACACGATCGACGCCAGGAAGCGCCCGTGTGCCGACGGTGGAAGGCCGTCCAGGAGGCCCTCCAGGATGCGCTGGGCGATGTGTGCGTGGTCCAGGGCGATGCGTCTGGCGTGGACCAGGCTGTCGGTCTGGTCGATCAGGGACCGCAGCCAGTCGACCTCCTCGCCGGTCTTGCCGGGCCCCTGGCCCACGGAGCCCGGTCGGGCCAGGCCCAGGATGCGCAGGGCCTCTGTGCGCTCGGTGGGGCTCGCCGAGCGCAGCGCGTGGAGCAGGATCAGGGTGCGCTTGCCCTCCCACAGATCCCCAGAGCGCTCCTTGCCATAGCCGCTGGACGCGGTCAGGTTGAGCACGTCGTCCTGGACCTGGAAGGCGATGCCCAAGTGTTCGCCAAAGGTCCTCAGCGTCGCCAGGCGGCCCCCGTCGACCCCGGCCACCAGGGCGCCCACGGTGATGGGGGTGATGAAGGTGTACCAGGCGGTCTTGCGCACCACCATCTCGACATAGTCGGCGTCTTCCAGGGCCCAGCGGCCGTGGCGGATCCAGTCCAGCTCGACGGCTTGTCCTTCGGCGGAGAGGCGGGCCATCGAAGAGACCTCCCGCAGGATGCGCAGCGCCCGGGCCAGTCCCACCACCCGCACGTTGTCGAGCAGGGGGTCCAGAGCCATTGCGAGCATCGCGTCCCCGACGTTGATGGCGATCGGAACGCCGTGCTCCCGGTGCAGGGTCGGCTGGCCCCGCCGCTGCTCGGAGTCGTCCTCGATGTCGTCGTGGACCAGGAAGGCGCTGTGGTACAGCTCCAGCACCGTGGCGGTGGGGGCCACTTCGGCCAGCCGACCGCCGTGTGCGCGGCAGGTGGCGATGGCGAGCGCCGGTCGCAGGGCCTTGGCCTGGCGGAGGGGGTAGTCGAGGACCAGGTCGTACAGCGCCGGGCCATAGGGCGTGTCCTGGGGGACTAGATCCTGGATGCCCTGGACCACCAGCTGGCGGCAGGACGCGAGGTACGAGGACGTCTCGGTGTGCATCCGCGTCGGGCTCCGGTGCCGCTGGAGGCAGTTGGCCAGTGGCGAGGGCGGTACGGCTGATGTGGCGGATCGGATCGAGTCGAAGGGTCGGAATTTGCGCGGTGATCCAAGGTGCGCTCGCCCACGTATGCACGGGGATCGGGATTGCCGGTGGGCCATGTGGGCCGATCGGGGGGATTCTCCCTTCCTCTTTCGATCCGATCGCGTCCCCTGGCCGTACCCCCTGTGGATTCTCAACGGGCACCGGACGTGCACGCGACCACGACCATCCGGGTGCCACCTGGGGGATCCCCCCTGGGTCTGCATCCCGTCAGCCGGCATTCGGTAGAGTGGCTGGGTCTCTGCGCCTCGCGGCGCGGCCCCTCCCTCCCCCGACCCTCCCGTCCGCGCTTGTCCGACCTGTCGAACCGGACCGATGCCGATCTGATGGCCGCCGTCGCCAGGGGGGACCAGTCCGCCCTGGCCGAGCTCTACGATCGGCTGTCTCCGGTCCTGTTCGGCGTCGCGATGCGGCTGCTGAGGGACCGGGCCGAGGCCGAGGACCTGTTGCACGATCTGTTCATGGAGGCCCTGTACAAGGCCCACAGCTACGATCGTGGCAAGGGCACGGTCCGCACCTGGCTGATGGTCCGCCTGCGCAGCCGTGCCATCGACCGCCTGCGCACCCACAGCCGGTCCCGCCAGGTCGACGATCCCGAGCCCGTGTTGGCCGCCCTGGTCGGCTCGGGCACTGGAGATCCCGCCCTGGCACCAGACCGAAGGGCGGTCCGGGCCGCGCTCTCCAGGCTCCCGCCGGAGCAGCAGCAGGTCTTGGAGCTGGCCTACTTCTCCGGACTCTCGGCGTCGGAGATCGCCAAGCAGCTCTCGCTGCCCGCAGGTACGGTCAAGTCGCGCCTGGGCGCTGGTGTGCGCAAGCTGCGCGTCCACTTCCTGGCGAGCTCTGGGGGGCCCACGTGATCTCCAACAGTCTGTTGGCAGCGGTCCTCTCCGGGCAGCAGGACGACGCATCGCGGCGGGAGCTCCAGGCCCTCGACCCCGCCGAGCTCCAGGAGCTCTGCGAGCTGGTGGCGGCCTTTGGCGGCCTGAGCGAGCTGACCGAGCCGGTCGCGCCCCCGAGCGGTCTGCGGGCGCGGCTGATGGCCTCGCTCGCCGGTAGTGGCCGCTATGCGGCGCTGCGAGAGCCCCTCTGTGCGCTGTTCGACCTGGGCCCGGAACAGGGGGACCGGATCCTGGCGGACGCCGCTGCCCAGGAGGGCTGGGGCCCCTGGTTCCCTGGGGTCCAGGCCCGTCCGGCCGCCGGCGGACCAGCGACCCAGGGCCTCAACACGGGGCTGGTCAAGGTCGGCCCAGGCGTGTCCTTTCCCCGACACGAGCACCACGACCCCGAGCGCTTCCTGATCCTCTCCGGCACCTGCGACGACAGCTCCGGCCGCGTCTTCACCGCCGGCAACGTGGTGGAGCACGCCGCGGGCACGGCCCATGCCTTTGTGGTGCACGCCGATGAACCCTTGGTCTTCGCCGTGGTGGCGGGGCGGGTCAGTTTTCCCGAGGTCGGTGCCTGACGACCGCGGGGCGGCACCCTTGCCGGGCAACCCCGAGCCGCCATAGCCACACCCGTGCTCTCCCGACGCAAGCGCATGCGCGCGGCCCGCGCCGCCCTGGACCACGCCCGGTCCCATGCCGAGTGGCACCAGGCCGCCTTGGACCACGACGAGCTGACTGGCGCTGCAGCGTGGCGCCAGGACGACGAGAGCCCGCACTACGACGCCGACGCCCTGCGCGACAGCCTGACCGCGATGGCAGACCTGCGCCGGCAGGGCGACGGGCACGGCTTGATCCAGCGCCTCACCGAGGACCTGTACCGGAACCTGGGCGACCTGGGTGCGCCCGAGCTCTTCGACACGGCGCTGGGGGGCACCAAGGACCTGGTCGAGGCCTACCTGGACGAGGCCGAGCGCTCGCTGTTCTGGCTGGCGGACACGCCGCTCGACGGGGTCTCGGTCGCCGAGAAGCGGACGCGCTTCCGCACGGCCCGCAAGGTCTTCGGCCGCTCGGCCTTGCTCCTGTCCGGGGGCGCCACGTGGGGGTTCCACCACCTGGGCGTGGTCAAGGCGCTCTTCGAAGCGGGGCTCTTGCCCCACGTGCTGTCTGGCGCCAGCACCGGGGCGATGGTCGCTGCCGGGGTCTGCGCCCGGGACAACGCCGAGCTGGCCGAGATGTTCGCCGACACGGACCAGATCCGCCTGGACGGGCTGGTCCCCCGGGGCCTGGGCCGGGCGCTCGAGGCCGGGAGCTGGCTCGACCCCGAGGGGCTCTATGAAGTGCTCCGCCACAACGTCGGCGACGTGACCTTTGCCGAGGCCTTTGGGCACAGCGGGCGGGCCCTGAACATCTCGGTCTCCCCGACCCGGAAGAGCCAGAAGCCTCGCCTGCTGTGCTGGCTCACCGCACCGAACCTGCTCGTGGCCCGGGCCGCTCTCGCGTCGAGCGCCCTGCCGCTGCTCTTCCCGCCGGTCGAGCTTGTCGCCCGCGCACACGACGGCCGGGTCGTGCCTTACATCCCAGGGGAGCGCTGGGTCGACGGCTCCCTGCACGGTGACCTGCCCAAGCTTCGGCTGTCCCGGCTGCACAACGTGAACCACTTCATCGTGAGCCAGACCAACCCCCACGTGCTGCCCTTCGTGGCCCACCGCGGCCGCCGCGGCGTGCGCCCCACGCTGGCCGGCCTGACCAGCACCACCCTGCGCACCCAGGGGGTCTGGGCCGCCGAGCTTGCACGCAAGGCCGCTGGTGGCGGCGCTGTGGGCCAGCTGGCCGACCACGCCCACGCCCTGGTCAGCCAGGACTACCGCGGGGACATCGACATCCACCCCCGCTTCGACCCCCGGCTGCTGGCCAAGGTCATGTCCAACCCGACCCGGGACGACCTGGCGAAGTTCATCCGCGAGGGCGCCCGCTCGGTGTGGCCCCAGCTCGCCCGGATCCACGCCCAGACCCGGATCTCCCGGGGGTTCCAGAGCTGCCTGGACCGGCTGGGCCCGGTGTAAGTCCGGCGGAGTCCGCGGCGTTGTCCCGCCACACCCGGGAGTCACCATGCGCCGCACCGCCCTCGTCCTGTCCCTGCTGCTCACCGTGGCCTGTGCCGACCAGGCCGGCGGCGACGCCTTCCTCCTGGCCAAGGCGCCGGCCCCGGTCACGGCGGCAGTCGACGGCTGGCAGGACGTGGGCATCGAGCGAGAGCAAGACGTTCGGCGCGGCGCTGGAGAAGCCGTCGTGACCCCCCGGCTCATCCGCACCGGCCAGGTGTCGATCGTGGTCGACGCCTATGCCCCCTTCGAGCGGGAGCTCACCGCCTGGCTCGCCAAGGCCCAGGGCCACGTGGCGGATGCGAACCTGCAGCACGCCGACGGCCAGGTCAGCTGGGGCAGCCTGACCCTCCGGGTGCCCGCCGAGTCCCTGGACCGGCTGGTCGGCTGGGTCGAGGAGAAGGTCCAGGTCGAGCAGCTGACCCTGAGCTCCCAGGACGTGACCGCCGAGTGGGTCGACGTCCAGGCCCGCATCGACAACGGCAAGCGGGCCGAGACCCGGCTCCAGGAGCTGCTGGCCACGAACACCGGCGAGCTGGCCGATGTGCTGGCGGTCGAGCGCGAGCTCACCCGCATCCGCGGCCAGATCGAGTCCGCCGAGGGCCGGATGCGTGTGCTGTCCGACCAGGTCGGGCTGTCGACCCTGCACGTCCAGATCTCGGTCCGCACGCCCTACACCGCCGCGGTCGCTCCGAGCTTCCTGGACCAGGTCGGTGACACCTTCGCCGGCTCGGTCCAGGGCGTGGCCCGGGCCGCTCGCAGTGCAGCACTGGGCATGGTCGCCCTGGTGCCGTGGGCGACGCCGGGGCTGGTGATGGTGCTGTGTGGGGTCGGGTGGAGCCGGCGGCGTCGGCAGCAGCGAGCCTGACGCAAGGCGCCTCAGTACTTCACGCTGCACCCATAGGGCTTGGTCTGCGGCACTGCGACGGCCCGTCCGGCCTTGAGGTCCCCCAGAGCGGCAGCCAGGTGGTTCACCGGTGCGTCCCCCTTGACCCGACCGTTCGGCGCGTTGTCCAGGGCCCCGTTGTAGACCATCGTCCCACCGGGCTCGATCACCACGAGCTGGGGCGTGGTCTTGGCGTCAAAGGACCGGCCCACGCGGCCGTCTTCGTCCAGTGCGACCGGGTACGCCATGCCATAGGCCCCCCGCGCCTCGACGTTCCGAGCACTGCCGGTGCCCTGCTTGCCCGGCCTCCCGGAGTTGATCGCCCACCAGACCACCCCGTCGGCGATGGCGGCGGCGGGCTGGGTCTTCAGCGGTCCGCCCGGCCCGTGGGCGTACTTGACGTAGGGGCAGTCCGGGTTGAACCACTCGAGCACCACGGTCTTGCCCCGCTGCTGGGACAGGGTCAGGGTCTGTCCGGACACGCTGGTGAGGGTGAAGTCCGGGGCCGGCTGCCCGAGCTCGGCGATCCCGGCCGGAGGGGTTCCGGCATCCACCGGTGTGCATGCGGCGGCGAGCAGCAGGGGGAGGGCGAGGCCGAGGGTGCGGATCATCAGGGGGCTCCAGGGGGAGGCGAGAGGGTGAGTTGGTAGTGACCGGCGGAGGGGCCGTGGGCCACGTGCAGCACGGCGGCAAGGCCGGCACGCCAGGGCCCGGTGCCTGGCACCAGCGTGAGCGCGTCGGGATGGTCGAGCACCGAGCTGCGGTCCAGGGCGGCCTCGAGGGGCAGCGCGGGAAAGAGGGTCAGGCCGCTGGAGCCGGGCATCCGGATCCGAAGCACCCCGTCCTGCCACGCGGCCTGCAGCGCTGGCGGCGACGGCCGGGGCACCGCCGACCGGGCGGCGTCCAGAGCCTCTGTGGGCTCGGCCGTCTCGGCCAGGGGCACGGTCAGCGACAGCACGTCGCTTCCCTGCACGCACTTCTCCCGACAGACCAGCCACCCGGTCTCGACGGTCAGCTGCGCACTCTCCCCGCTCATCGTCTCCGGCGCCGACACGGGCACGATCAGCGTGGCGCTGTCGGCATAGCCGTAGTTCACCAGCCCGCCCGCGTCGGTGAAGCGGCTGGGCCCCGGGTACTGCACCGCCTGGGCGGTCCAGCCGTCGGGCAGCTTGGGGTCGACCCAGGTCTCCATGCCACTCTCCCCGGGGTTCAGCCAGTAGATGTGCCAGCCGGGCGCGATGTCGTAGCGCACGCCCAGGTGCAGGGACTGGCCCGCCGCGATGGCGTCGACGTCGGCCACCAGCGTGGCGGTGACCAGCGGGGGCTCGGCCGCCAGGGCGGCTGCCGTCAGGAGGAACATGACGCCAACATAGCGGCGACAACTACCTCACGAACACCCCGCCCGTCTCGGTGCAGCTCGACGTGCCGCCGCCCCAGTAGCCCGCGGTGCTACAGCTCGTGTCCCAGGACGTGGTCGTCTCCCAGCTGGGCCAGTCGTAGCCGCTCTCCCAGAAGCCCAGCATGGTGCTGAAGCAGTCCGCGCTGACCGAGCGCAGGCCGGAGTCGGACCCGCTGCCGCAGTGGGACCCGGTGACCGAGAAGAAGAAGGCGTCGTTGGGGCCGGCGGTGTGGGACATGCGCAGGGACAGCAGCCGGGCCTCGTCCACCCCGTTCAGGGAGCTGGACTGGTCGTAGACCTCGTGAGGGGCGTTGACGCCGTAGTCCACGTCGTAGGAGCCGGTGCAGCAGTCGTGGATCTCGTCGTCGAGGGAGCGGGTACCCGTGCCGACGTTGTGGAAGCTGACCCAGTCGGTCGACGTCTCCGGCGAGCCCATCTTGACCAGGATGTCCTCCATGTCCAGGCGATCCATGGACTCCATGAAGCCCTTGGTGTCGTCGGGGGTCGCGCCGAAGGAGCCGTCGTAGGACCCGTCCAGGGTGCCCAGGATGGCCAGGGTCCAGCCCCCTCCGTCAAAGGTCATGTCGCAGACGGTCTCATACGACCCGGCCCCGTCGGGCTCGATCCAGTAGCGGCCGTCGCCGGCGGTCGGGTCGTTGTCCAGGATGTCCTGGCAGCTCAGGCCGGCGCAGGCCGCGTCCTGGCCATAGGCCCCCTCGTCCACGCTGCCGTCGCAGTCGGAGTCGGTCCCGGAGCAGGTCTCGCTGGCGCCGGGGTTCACGTCGAAGTCGAAGTCGTCGCAGTCGTCGGCGTCGGTGCCGTAGCCGCTGGGCTGGGAACAGGCGGTGATCGAGCCGGTCAGCCCGCCATAGCCATCGCCGTCCAGGTCTTCCCAGTAGGTGTCGCCGTCGGTGGCACCGGGCTCGTCGGTCTCGCCGTTGCAGTCGTCGTCGACGCTGTTGCAGAGCTCCTCGGCGTCGGGGGAGACCGCGGCGTCGCCGTCGTCGCAGTCCTGGTCGTCGGCCACGTGGTCGCTGGGGGCGTCGCAAGCGTCGGTGGCCGCGTCGGGGTCGCCGTAGCCGTCGCCGTCGCCGTCTTCGTACCAGGTCGTCGGGTCCAGGGCGTCGGAGCCGTCGGTGTCGCCGTCGCAGTTGTTGTCGATGCCGTCGCAGACCTCGTCGGCGCCCGGGTAGGCCGACGCCGCCAGGTCGTCGCAGTCGTCGCCGTTGTCGGTGTAGCCGCTGGGGGTCTCGCAGTCCTGGGTGGTAAACCGCGCGTCGCCGTAGCCGTCACCGTCCTGGTCCAGGTAGTAGCTGTCCAGGGTCTCGGCGCTGCCGTCGCAGTCGTTGTCGGCGCCGTCGCAGAGCTCGTCGGCCCCCGGGTAGCTGGTGGCATCCAGGTCGTCGCAGTCGTCGTCGTCGTCGACGTAGCCGCTGGGGGTCTCGCAGCTGGTGGTGGTGTAGGTGGGGTTGCCGGCGCCGTCGCCGTCGAAGTCCGCGTACCAGACCGTGTCGGGACTCAGGGTGGCGTCGTCGTCGTCGCAGTCGTCGGCGTTGTCGGCGTAGCCGTCCGGCAGCTCGCAGGCCTGGGTGGTGCTGGTCAGCACCCCGTAGCCGTCGCCGTCCGCGTCCAGGTACCAGGTGTCTCGGCCGCTCACCGCGGCGTCGTCGTCGTCGATCAGATCGTCGCAGTCGTCGTCGATGCCGTTGCAGGTCTCGCTGGCGTCCGGGTTCACCGCCGGGTCCAGGTCGTCGCAGTCTTCGGCGGTCTCGACATAGCCGTCGGGGGCCTCGCAGCTCTCTGCGGTGAAGCGATCGCCGCCATGGCCGTCTCCGTCGCTGTCGGCGTAAAAAGTCGTGGTGTCGATGGCGTCCTCGTCCACGTCGCCGTCGCAGTCCTCGTCGGTGCCTTCACAGCGCTCGGGTGCACCCGGGTAGTGGTAAGCGCTGGCGTCGTCGCAGTCTTCGCAGGCTGCGACACCGTCGGTGTCGGCGTCGGCGTAGCCGACCGAGCCGTCGCAGTTGTAGTCGTGGGAGTCGGTGCAGTCCTCCTCGGCGGCCCCGGGGTGGTAGCGCGGGTCCTCGTCGTCGCAGTCGCCGTCGCCCGCCACGTAGCCGTGAGGCGCGGAGCAGGCGGTCGTGCTGTCTTCGGTCTCGCCCCAGCCATCGCTGTCGTCGTCGCCGTACCAGGTGGGGGCGTCGGTGGCGCTGTCTTCGTCCACAGCGCCGTCGCAGTCGTTGTCCACGTGGTCACAGGTCTCGTCGGCCCCGGGGTTGACCGCCGGGTCGTCGTCGTCGCAGTCGGTGCTCGCGGGGTGGCCGTCGGCGTCGGCGTCGGTGTCGTCGGTCGGTGGCTCGGTGTCCGGGGTCGTGCCCGTGTCCTCAACGGACGTGGTGCTGGTGCCGGTGTCGTCGGCGGTCGCCGTGGCTGTGCCCGTGTCGTCGGCGGTGGTGGTCGTGTCGTCGCCGCAGCCGACGACCAGAATCAGAGGGAGCAAGGCCAGGATCACGACGTCCTCCGGGACCGGGCAGGGCGAAGAGTGTCCCACGTGCCAATGCAGCCTCGGACAGGCCGACCAGATGGGGTCCGATGTCCGGAATCTGAGACCAGTCGGGGTTCGGTGTCCGCTCCACCCCCAAATTCACGCCCCAGGGCCACCCGTGGCCCCTCTTTGACCCTTGGTGCAGCCGATTCGGCCGCCTCGACGGACACTGAACCCCGTCTGGTCTGGCGATGTGGACATTCGGGGTGGACTGGTCCGATGGCTGGCCGCAGCATCACCGACAGAGCGCCTAGAATGGGCACCAGGAGGCGGTCAGGTGCCCACCCAGGACAGCCAGTGGTGTCGCGAGCGCCTGCCCCAGGTCTCGCGGACCTTTGCGATCGGCATTGCCGGCTTGCCCGAGCCTCTGCAGATGTGGGTGACGGTCGGCTACCTGCTCTGCCGTGTCGCGGACACGGTCGAAGACGCCCCAGCCCTCGACGAGACCCACCGCCAGGCCTTGTTCGGGGCTTTCGAGCACGCGCTCCACCGGGGGGACTGCGCCCCCTTCCTTCGCCTGGCCCCCGTGCTGGAGTCGGGCCCGGACGGCCGGGTCTGCCGGGGCCTCGACCGGGTGTTGGCCCCGCTCGACGCGGCGCCAGATCCGGTGATCACGGCCATTCGCCGGCACGTGGGCGAGCTGGCGTCGGGCATGGCCCGGTTCGCGGCCAGCCGCGCCGGCAGCCCGGTGCCGGTGTTCCTGGGCGACCAGGCCGACCTGGACGACTACTGCCACGTGGTCGCGGGCACGGTGGGTCAGCTGCTGACGGCGCTGTTCTGCTTGGACCAGCCGGGGCTGAATGCCCGACGCCAGACGCTGGAACAGTCCGCCGGGGGCTTCGCCCGGCTCCTCCAGCTCACCAACATCGTCAAGGACGTGGCCGAGGACTGGCAGCGTGGCGTCTGCTTCTTGCCGGCGAGCGCTCTGGCCCGCCAGGGTGTGCCGCTGGATGCCCTGCTCGCACCCGAGCATCGGACCGGAGCGATGGCCGCGGTGCAGGAGCTGGTCGCCCATGCCCGCACCCAGGCCGCGGACGCCCAGGCCTACCTCCAAGCCCTGGGCTCCGATGCGGCGGCCGCACGCCGCTTCTGCCGGTTTCCCTTGGCCCTGGCGCTGCAGACCTTGGACCTGGCCGCCGACAACCCTGCGGTCCTGCAGCCCGGCGTGCCGGTCAAGGTGGGTCGGGCTGCGGTGGCCGCCGCCCTCGCGGCGTGCATCGAACCTCGCGGGGCCTCTGAACCGCTCGGCTGAGCCTGGTCCGATGCCCTGCCATCCCGGAGAAGTTCAAGGATCTACCGTGCAGTCCTCGGTGCCCGACACCGAGTGGAACACGACCTCGTCGAGCTCGACGTGAAGATCGGGGCTCGTTGTGGGGGCGTAGAGCAGTGGCCCGACCGCCAGGGTGGCCCCCAGGTCCGGGCGATCGAAGGTCTCGGCCAGGGTCCAGGCGGCGGCGCCGGGGCGTCGCTTCAGCAGCTGGAATGCGCTGCCCACCCGGCAGATGCGCAGGTCGGCGTCCCCGTCTGGCCAGGTCGGGCCGTCATAGGTGGACACGTCGTCGTCGGTGGTCTTGGTCTCGACGCTGTTGTCGTTGACGTCCCAGCCCACCACGATGAAGACGTAGTCGGCGGCCGTCGCGGCGGCGTCTCGGGCCATCAGGCCGCCCAGGTGGACGTAGTCACCGGCCGGCTGAGTCGGGTCCGAGGATCGCCGGGCCCGGACCGGCGCTGTGGCCACGAAGTCGCCGGTGAGCTCCTTGTACAGCTGGGGTCCTTCGCTGTCGTTGAACCAGAGGGTGTGGCCCACGGGCTCGAGGGCGAGCACACCGCCGGCGACCGTGATGTCGACCTGGTCCGGGTTGTGCACGCTCCAGGAGGCCTCGAGCGCCGCACCGTCGAAGGCGTCGCTCAGGCCCGCAAGGGCGGTGTCGGTGTCGGTGTCGGTGTCCGAGTCGGTGTCGGTGTCGGTGTCGGTGTCCGAGTCGGTGTCGGTGTCTGCGTCCGAGTCGGTGTCTGTGTCCGTGTCCACATCGCTGTCTGCGTCCGCGTCCACCACCGGGTCCGTGGGCGGGGCGGAGTCGACGGTGCCCGTGGTGCCCGTGCAGGCCAGCATCCAGATCAGCATGATCTCCTCATCCTAGCGACCCTACGGCACGGGCGTAGACTCTGGCCATGGGTCCACGGTCTCTCCTCTTGTGGCTGAGCCTGACGGCGGGCTGCACGGACCTGGACAGCAGTGCGACGAGGGGCTCCGACTCCCCGGCGACCTGTGCAGTCTCGGTAGAGGGGGCCACCGCGGGCGAGCCGGGCACCCATGCCGTCACGGTCCACACAGACCTGTCCGCCGCCGCTGCCCTGGCTGTCGCCTGCACCCGCCTCGACACACCGTCCGAGGTGCACCTGGTGGAGACCGCCGAGGCCGTCGAGCACGCCGTGACCCTGTTCGGGCTGGCCGCGGACCTAGCCTACGACTGCACCCTGCTCCCCCTCTGCGGCGACACGCCTGGAGAGTCCGCGACCCTGGCCCTTCGCACGGCTCCCCAGCCGTCCGAAGTGCCAACGCTGACTGCGAACGGGGCGGTCGAAGGCCCCTACTTCCTCTTCAACCACGAGACCCCGTGCACCGGCCAGCAGCCGCACCGCCTGTTCATCGTCGATGCCGTCGGCACCCTGCGCTGGCACCACGACGATCTGCCCGACGACGTCTCCATCGGCACCGCCGTCCAATACTTGGGCGACGGCCGTGTGCTCTGGGGCGGGGGCAAGAGCCTCCAGGGCACGCCCCACGTGATCGATCTCGCCGGCACCGTCCTGGATCCGGGCAACTTCGAAGGCAGCGAGGACCTGGTCTTCCACCACGAGGCCCGGATGCTCGACGACGGCCGGGTGCTCACGCTGGCCGAGTCCGAGAACGGCCGGGGGGATCGGACCTGGACTGGCTTCCAGATCCACGTTCACGACCCGGCCACGGGCGTCGTCTCGCACCATTACGACAGCCAGCAGGCCGTCGATGCTGGGCTCCTGCCCCCGGGGGCGGGGGACGTCTACCACGCCAATTGGGCCGACGTGGACCTGGACCGCGGGTGGGCGGTGGTCAGCCTGTGCAGCCAGGGCTGGATCGTCGGCATCGACCTGGAGGCCGGGGAGCTGCTCTGGCGACTTGGCGCTGGGGGCGACTTCGCCGGGCTGGATGCCGATGGGAGCCCTCTCGACGAAGACGACTGGCCCCAGTGCCAACACGGGCTCGCGTGGGACGGCCAGCGCTTGCTGGTCTACGACAACGGCCACCAGCGGGGCGCCACGCGGGTGCTCGCACTGGACCTGGACTTCGACAGCTGGACCGCGACCCGGGCCTGGAGGTGGACCGAAGCCGACTTCTTCGAGTCGGCCATGGGCGACGTGGACGACCTGGGCGACGGTCGCGTCCTGGTGACCCGAGGCCATGCCGAGTGTCTGGACACCAGCCCGGGCCAGGTCTCGGCCGTCTTTCCCCTGGATCCGGCCCAGGGTGACGTGGCTTGGCGCCTGGAGTTTCAGAGCGTGCAGGACACGGTCTACCGCTCGGAGCGCATCGACGCCTGCGATGTCCTGGCCAACGCCCGCTTCTGCCCCCAGGTCGCAGACCGGCTGGCGACCCTCGGACTCGCCCGGTAGCGGACCGCGGCCATCGATTCAACTGAAACGAGGCCAAGGTAGGGTGACTCGACCCCCGGCCCCGAGGTGACCATGTGGTGGTTCCTGCTCGCATGTGGTGGCACGACCACCCAGGACAGCAGCACGTCGACGGACAGCGCAAGCGTTGTCACCGACAGCGCTGTCACGGCCACCGACAGCGGCACGACCGCGTCTGACAGCGGCGAGGTCGACACGGACACCGGCCTTGCTCGCGCCGACGTGGTCGAGGTGTCCGCATCCGGAGACGAAGGCAGCTGGACCTTCCTGGTGTCCATGCTCAGCGACGACGTGGGCTGCGATCACTACGCGGACTGGTGGGAGGTGGTCGACCAGGACGGCGAGCTGCTGTACCGACGCACCCTGAGACACAGCCACGTGGACGAGCAGCCCTTTGCCCGGGACGGCGGCCCCGTGGCCGTCGCCGGCGACCAGCTGGTCTGGGTGCGCGGACACCAGAACGACCGGGGCTACGGCGGGGTGGCCATGAGCGGCAGCGTCGACGCTGGCTTCGCGGTGGCGGAGTGGCCCGCGGGGCTGGGCGAGGGCCTCGAGGACCAGGAGCCCCAGCCGGATCCCTGTCTCTACTGACGGACGCGCCGGGCGGGTTCAGCGGACCAGGCTGTCGTAGTGGTGGGCGAAGCCCAGGTGCACCGGGCCGTCCCAGCCGAAGCTACGCACGACCGTGCCGTCCGGGGCCAGCTCCTGGATCTCGGCCGCGGCGCTCCAGACGGCCAGGATGTTCCCGTTGTCGAGGGCCAGGGCGTCTCCAAGGGCCGCGGTGTAGTAGTCGTCGTCGTAGGTGTAGCTGGCCAGCAGCTCTGCGGTCATCTCCTGCTCGTCCAGGTCGTAGCGGGCGATGCGGGTCTGGAGCGTGTCCTTGGCGCTGTTGTCGTGCACCAGCAGCTCGCCCCCGAGCACCTCGAAGCCGTGCTGGCCGGCAAAGGGGGAGTCCAGCTGGAAGTCCCCGTCGTCGCCGCCCAGCTGCCACAGCAGCTCGCCGGAGCTGCGGTCGAACTTCAGGATGGCGTCGACGTTGCGCACGGACAGCCAGTAGGCGTCGGCCGCGTCGTCGAAGAACACCTGGTTGGCGATGGTGTAGAACCCGATCGGGTCCTCGCGGGACTCGCCCTGGACGAAGTCGTGGGTGTCCCAGCTCGACCACAGGGTGCGCTCGGAGCCGTCTGGCGCCCGCTCCACGAGGAGATCCCCCCCGATGTCCCGCCCGTCCACCTCCCGGAACTCATAGGCCGGGTAGGTCAGGGTGCCGTCGTCGTGCTGCCAGAAGTCGTGGTGGGCCATCGGCGCGGAGACGAAGTCCACCTGCTCGCCGTCCAGGCTGGCCACGAAGAATCCACCGTCCCGGGGACCGTCGGGCTCCTTGATGTGGAAGGTGTTCCACAGGACGCTCTTGCGGTCCAAGGACAAGGCCACGCGGCTGCTGCGCTCACCCGCGGCACCCTGGTTCTCCATCCACCAGACCGGCTCGCCTACGGCGTTGACGATGACCGAGTAGAAGTCGTCGGCGTTCAGGCGGAGGCCCAGGGCCACGAAGCCGTCGTGGCCCTCGCCGACCGGCTCGCGCGCGTCGGGCCACCAGTCCGGGCCCGGTCCGGTGGTGTACCCGCGGAGCTCCGGGTCGACGGACTCGCCGTCGGCCAGCTGGTACCAAGCCTCGGTCTCCGGTGGCACGCCCACGAGCACCGCTTCCCAGCGGCCGTCTCCCAGAGGGTCGGCGCTGACCTGGCCCAGGTGCACGTCATCGTGGCCAAAGCTCACGGCCCCGGGCCCGTCTCCGTCGCTGGTCCAGCGCACCGTGAACACGGTGG
>CAZFLE010000062.1:22274-27186 GCA_964519895.1 uncultured Enterobacterales bacterium
TGGAGCCCCGTGTCTTCGGGGGCACAGGCGGTCATCAAGGCAAGGAGCAGCGGGGTGAGGGTCCTGGGCATGGTCGGGGTCCAGCTCGGGGTGCCCAGGGCATCGCTGCAAGTCCCAAGCCAGTGGGGTCGGCGTGGATCTTGCTGAGGACTCCGGGGCAGGCCCGCCGACCCACGGGCCCCCAAGGAGCGGTCGATGTCCACTGGTTCCCCGAGCGTGCACGGTCTGGTGCTCTCCAGCGCAGTGGCGGTCGTCCTGGGGAGCGGGTGCACTGGAGAGCTCGCCGTGCCGTCCGGCACCGACGGTGTCCCGTCCCCAGCGGACGCCCCCGCGGTGTGCAGCCCGGCGTCGGTGGTGCTCACCGGCATGATCGACAGCGCGGACCTGTTGCCCGCCGGTGTGCCGCCCGAGGACCAGCCCTTCGAGAAGGGGCCCGGCATCGCCCTGGGCGACCTGGACGGAGACGGCTGGACGGACGCGGTCGTGGCGCTCCCCCTGGGCGGCTCTCGGTTCCTGCACAACGATGGGACCGGCCACCTGGTCCTGGACCCCGGGTGGACCGTGGATGGCGGCCCGGTGCCCGTCGCGAGTGCTGTGGCCGTGGCCGATCTGGACAGCGACGGGGATCAGGACGTGGTGCTCAGCCGCGCGAGCGGGCTGGAGGATCTGGTGCTCTACAACCTGGGGCAGGGGGACTTCACCGCCGAGGCACTGCCGGACAGCGAGCCCGAGTCCCTGACGGTGACCGTGGCGGACTTCGACGGCGACGGCCGCCTGGACCTGTTCGTGGCTGGCTTCCAGAGCCCGGAGACCCGGGGCCACACCGCCGGTGGGCCCACGACCCTGGAAGGGGAGGGGCAGCGCCTCTACCTCCAGGACAGCGAAGGGGCCTTCGACGACGCTTCGGACCGGCTCCCGACCCAGGTCGACCAAGCCTTGACCTTCCAAGGCGCACCCATGGATGCCGACGGGGACGGCGACCTGGACCTGTACCTGGTCAACGACCACGTGGCCGAGGCCGTGCCGAATACCCTGCTGCGCAACGACGGCCACGGCCACTTCACGGTCGCCGAGGACGCATCCTGTGCCGTGGGCTCGGCACCGATGGGGGCCGGGGTGGGCGACCTGAACCGAGACGGACTGCCGGATCTGTATGTGAGCGACCTGGAGACCCAGCACCTGTTGTTGAACGCCAGCGACGGGGCCTTCATCGCCGTCGGACAGGCCTACGGCGCCGTCGACAACACGTCCAAGCCCACCTGGGGCGCGGTGATCGCCGACGTGGACCTGGACGGGCTCCAGGACCTGCTGATGGCCCGGGGCGGGGTGCCCCCCCAGGGGCTGGCAGAGGGCGTCGACCAGACCGCCGAGGGCCTGCTGCTGCGGGCGACGGCGCTGGGCTCCTACGAGGAGCTGGACCCCCACGGGGACTTCAACTTGCCCCGCCAGGGACGCAGTGTGGTGGTCGGGGATCTGGATCGGGACGGCCGGCCCGAGCTGGTCACGGCGGGGCTGTGGTCCGTGGAGACCTGGGACATCGACGGAGGGTGCAACGGGATCGCCCTGCGGCTCGAGGGCGGCGTCGCCATCGGAGCCCAGGTCCGGGTCCGCCATGGCGACCAGGATCAGACCACCTGGCTCCTGCCGTCGACGTCGTTCTCCATGTCCGAGCAGGTGGTCATGGTGGGGCTCGGGACCGATGCCGTCGCCGACGAGGTCGTGGTCACGTGGCCCGACGGCTTCACCCAGGTGCTGGAGCAGGTCCCGGCGGGCAGCCAGATCCTGCTCACTCGGGACCCGGTCCTGTGATGTTCCTGGGGTCGCTGCTGGTCCTGCTCGCCGGGTGCGACGACCCCCCCGTCGCGGCGTCTCCGGTGACCGCGGTCCTCCTGACCCCCACCGACCGCCTCGTGCGGGCGTCGATGGCCCTGCGGGGGCTCCGGCCCTCGGTCGACGACCTGGTGCGGGTCCAGCAGGACCCCCGGGTGCTGGCCGACCTGGTCGACGACTACTTGGACTCCCCCGAGTTCGGGCAGACGGTGCGGGACATGCACGCCGAGGTGCTCCAGCAGCGCGGGGTCGAGCCGGTGATGCCTGCCATCGACCTGCTCGCCGACTACAGCCAGGGCGAGATCGCGCGCACCCTGCTGGAGTCGCCGCTGCGGCTGGTCGAGGAGGTCGTCATGAGCGACAGCCCCTACACCGACGTGGTCACCGCCGACTACGCCATGGCCAACGAGCTCATGACACGGGCTCTGGAGCTCGAGCGCCTGGAGCCCGACCTGGCCCCGGACGAGTGGGGTCGCGCCGTCTGGCTGGATGGTCGGCCGGCGGCTGGCCTGCTGGCGTCGTCGGGCTTGTGGATGCAACACCTGTCCGCCGGCGAGAACCACCACCGGGGGCGGGCGAACCTGGTGTCCGAGGCGCTCCTGTGCAGCGACTTCGTGCAGGGCGACGTGACCATCACGGCCCAGGTGGACCTGACCGATGCGGACGCCCTGGCCGAGACCCTGCGAGACGACCCGGCCTGCGCCAGCTGCCACGAGACCCTGGACCCGCTCGCCGCGTTCCTGTGGGGCTTTCGGGCGTCGGACATGTTCCACGTGGTGAACCGGGCCTACCAGCGCGACGAGAACAAGGATCTGGTGCTGGACGAAGACGGCGAGCCGACCTGTCTGGCGACGCTGTCCACCGAGTCCGCAGAGCGGGGACCCACCGCGGACGGCAACTGCCTGCCGCTGGTGCACTACGTGCCAGCCGACCAGGACGGCTGGCTCGACCACGGGCTGCCGGAGCCCGGCTACTTCGGCCAGGTGAGCGGCGCGGAGCTGGGCCTGGATGACCTGGGGCGTGCGATGGCCGACGACCCGCGCTTCACCCGCTGCGCCGTGAAGCGGGTGGCGGCCTACCTGGGCCAGAGGCCCCAGCAGGACCTGCCCGACGACTGGCTGGACACGCTCCAGGACGACTTTGTCGCCAGCGGCTTCAGCCTCAAGTCCGTCGCCAGGCAGGTGGTCCTGTCCGACGCCTTCTTGAGCCAGGCCCCCACGTCAGACGACGACTTCATCTTCGGGCTCCAGACCCTGCGGCCCGAACAGGCCGCCCGGGTCCTGGCCCAGCTCACCGGCTTCGCCTGGACCGTCGACGCGAACACGATCGACTGCGGCGATGCCTGCTGGGGAGACGTCGACCTGGTCACCAGCGGCCGCTTCGGCCTGCGCACCCTGCTCGGTGGAACCGACGCGACGAACAAGGTCGTGCCCACCCTGACGCCCACGCCGGTCCAGCTCATGGGCATCCGCCGCTTGGCGGCCGAGGCCGCGGCGGTGGCGGTGGCCCACGACTTCGGGGTCACCCGGGCGTCGGACCGGCGTCTGCTGGACCTCATCGACCCCGACGACACGTCAGAAGACGCCGTGCGTGACCAGCTGGTCGCCCTGCACCTGCGGATCCTGGGCGAGGGCGTCGCCCCAGATTCCTTCGCCATCGACCAGGAGCTCGACCTGTTCCAGCTGGCGCTGTCCGAAGGCGGTGGCCCCGCCGATGCCTGGGAGCTCGTGCTGACCCTGCTGCTGCAGGACCTTCGCATGGTGTTCTACTGATGCTGTCACGCCGCAAGCTGATGGGCGCCGGCCTGGCCGCCACCGCCGGACTGGCGCTGCCCCCTCGGGCCCGGGCCCAGGCCGACCCCCGCCACCTGGTCATCGTGATGGCCCAGGGTGGATGGGACCCGACCTATGTGCTCGACGACAAGCTCTCGGTCAGCAGCGACACCATCTCGGGGCCCCAGGACGACCCTGTCACCGACGACCCCGACGACGTGGAGTCCAGCCAGAGCTACGGCGACGTGGGCATCGTGGTCAACCCCGTGCGCCGGCCCCAGGCCTCGGACTTCTTCGAGGCCTGGGTCGACCCGGCGTCGGTCTTGGCCGTGCCTTGCGCGGTGATCAACGGGCTCCAGGTCCGCTCTGTCGGGCATCGCGAGAACCGGATCCGGGTGATGACCGGCACGGTGGACAGTCGCAGCCCCGACTTCGGTGCCATCACCGGAGCCACTCTGGGGCCAGGGCTGGCGGTGCCCCACATGGACCTGAGCGGCATCGGGATGCCCGGGCCGCTGGCTGCGTCGGTGGGCATGGTCGGTCGCAGGAGTCAGCTCGGTGCGCTGCTGGATCCGGCCCAGGTGGTGGCTCCAATGGACCAGGACCCCTACCCACGCAGTGGGCAGGACGGCGCCCGCTTCTCAGCCATGCAGGCCGTGCTGGACGCCCGCTGGTCCGACTTCTCGGCCGAGCGGGGACACGACCCCTCGAGCCTCGCCAGGCTGGCCGACTACGAGCAGTCCCTATGGCGGGCCGAAGCCCTGGCCCACCATGCGGATGCGCTGGCCGAGACCATCCGGCACGGCCAGGCCGCCACGTTGGCGGACCAGGCCCGGATCGGCGTGCAGCTGCTGTCTCATGGGGTCTCCCAGACCCTGTGTCTGAGTGACCTGAACCTGGCCTGGGACAGCCACCTGGACAACAGCGTGCAGCACGGTCACTTCGACGCGCTCTTCGGAGGCCTCGATGCGCTGCTGGTCGAGCTGGCGTGGGCGGAGCTCCTGGAGCACACCACGGTGGTGGTGCTCTCCGAGATGGGCCGCACGCCCAAGCGCAACAGCAACGGCCAGGGCAAGGACCACTGGCAGGTGACCAGCGCCATGGTCCTGGGCGCAGGCGTCCAGGCCACCCGCACGATCGCCGCGTCGGACGATCGGCTCGATGCCGTCCCGGTCGACCTGGAGACTGGGGAGCTGGATCCCAGCGGCCAGGTCATCGGCTACGACGGGCTGGTGGCGGGACTGCTGGAGCGACTCGACGTGGACCCCGAGGAGTGGCTGCCGGGGCGCACGCCGTTTCGGGGGTTCTGA
>CAZFLE010000062.1:27286-38841 GCA_964519895.1 uncultured Enterobacterales bacterium
GTCGAGACCTTCATCGCCGCGTCGCCCGACGCCGTCTTTCGCGCGGTTTCCGAGATCGAGCACTTCCCGGACATCAACCCCGCTGTGGAGAGGGTGGCGTTCCTGGGCGACCAGAGGCAGGGAGCGGGCACGCTGTTCCGCGAGGTCCGCGTGATCAACGGCAAGGAGATGGCCTTCGACCTGGAGATCGCGGGCTACGAGCCCGACGCGGGCACCATCCGCTTCGTCAACGAGACCCACGGCACGGTGTGGGACACGACCATCACGCTGACTGCCCAGGGCGACGGCACGCGGGCTGTCTTTGCCATGGACTGCATCGGCAGCACCGCGTTCAAGCGGTTCATGAACAGCGTGCTGTCGTGGCTCTACAAGAGGGGCATGGTCGAGCACGTGGCGGGTCTGAAGGCTTACTGCGAGGCCTAGTCCCCCGCGCACCATGCCGTGGAGTGCCAGCAGGGGGTCCCACTCGGCGATGACAGAGCCATCCGGCAACGCCACCGGCGTTTTCGCCAGCGCGGTTCCCTCGCCAAGGCAGAGCCACAGCCACGCACCTGTCATCCCGGTCCCGGTCTGTCACCCCCATGGTGCGCATACCTGTCCGTCTGGTTCTCGGTTTCTGGATTCGCGCCGCATTCACAGGGTGGCGAGCCACCCGAGCACGGCGGCGCTGAAGGCTTCGGGCTCCTCGGCGAAGGGCAGGTTGCCGCTGCGCTGGAAGACCTGGAGCTCCGCGTCGGGCACGGTCTCGGCCAGGTAGCGGCCGGACTCCAGCAGCACGGTGTCGTCTTGTTCTCCGTGGATGATCAGCACGGGGATCGGGATGTCGCCCAGCTCATCCAACAGGTCCGGCTCGGGCTGGGAGACCGGCAGGAAGTGGTCGTCCAGCCAGGCCAGGTGATCGGGGTGGCCGCCCTGGGCGAGCCTGTCCGAGAGCGCGGCCGTCCAGCCTTCGGCGCTCGCCAGGGCCAGGTGCCGCGCATGGGCCAGGGTCCAGCCCCCGTTGTAGTCGGGCCGCTCGGCCCAGCTCACGGTGGTGCTGGGTGCGGTGCCCGTCACCACAGCGCCGGCCAGGTCCAGTCGGGTCGCCAGATCCAGCGCGGCCTGGCCGCCGGCGCCCCAGCCGATCACGACGGGCTCCACCAGCCCCAGGGCCTCGATCACCGCCGCCACCGCGCCGCTGTCCGGGCTCTCCACCAGCACCACCGTGTGCTCCGCAGCCAGGGCGTCGACCTGGGACCACCAGAGAGCGGTGTCGAAGCCCGCGTCGGGCACCAGCACGAGCGGCTCACCGCTGCCGTAGACGTGGGCCAGCACCTCGGTGCTACCGGCGTCTACCGCCCAGGTCTCCACGGCGCTCTCGGGCTCTGTGGTCCAAGGAAGGGCCAGCGGCTCGACCGTCTCCGAGATGTCCCCCGCGGGGTCGGCCCACCACCCGACCAGGTGGTCTGCCGTGGGGCTGACCAGGTCCGCTGCTGCGTCCGGATCACAGGCCAGGTAGCGGTTCAGGGTCGCGGTGCTCAGGGCCTGTACGGTCGCGTGGTACGCGGTCGGATCGGCGCCACAGGCGTCGTTGAGCTCCTCGACGAAGCTCGTGATGCCCAGCCGGAACAGGTCGTTGGCGCACAGGTCGGTGAAGTCGAAGTGCCGGGCGCCGTCGAGCTGGCCCAGGAAGCGCGGCGCGGCCGTGTGGTCATAGGCGTCCTGCTGGTGGGACCACTCGCAGGTGGTGTCCTCGGTGCCGCCGAGCACCGTCAGGGCGCCTCGGACCTCGTACTGGTCGGGCTCGGTCACCCCGGCCATGCGGTCGTCGAAGAGCGGCGCCAGGCTCACGCCGACCCACTCCTGGTTGTCCATGGCCCCGGCCATCAAGACCGTGCTCGCACCGAAGCTGTGGCCGACCCAGCCCACGCGTTCCGGGTCCCAGGCCTGGTGGAATACATCGGCGGAGTCCCTCACGGCCGCGCCCAGGGCTTCGGACAGGAAGGCCATGTCCTGGACCCGGTGCTGGACCGCGTCGTCGTCGCTCATGGAGCCGTCGAACATGGTGTTGCCCACGTGGTCCGGGGCGGCGACCACGTAGCCGTGGCTCGCCAGGTACGTCGTCAGGAAGGTCGACTGGTAGCGCACCCCCCGGTAGCCATGGCTGAAGAGCACCAGACCGCGGTCGGGATCGGCGGTCGCCAGGGCCGCGTCCCGCACCGCCGACGTCTCCACCAGGGTCAGCAGGTCCTCGTCGCCGAAGATCAGGGCGATCAGCGCCACATAGAGGCCGTAGTCGTCGCCGGCCATCGCCGCGACATCGTCCAGGCCCAGGCCATAGCTCACACCGGGCATGCCGCGAGCGCTCTCGTCGGCCGGGTACCAGATCTCGGTCGTCAGGGTGCGGTCCGGCCGCAGAGGATCCGTGAGCTGGATCGTGCGCACGCCGACGGGGTGGGGTCCCCAGGCCCCGGGGTCGTGGGTCGCCGCGGCCGCCTTGCCATCGCAGCGGCGCTCGCCCAGAGGGGCCAGGGCCGGCAGTGGCTCCCAGGGGTCGTCCAGCTCGGGCTCGTCGCCAGGATCGTCCGTGGTCTCGTCGTCGGGCTCGGTCTCGCCGGTCGGGTCGTCGTCTCCAGGTTCGGTGCTGCCCTCCTGGGTGGCCGTGGCCAGGGGCTCAGTGGCGTCGGGCTCCCAGCTGGGATCGGAGCAGGCGATGAGCGACAGGGCGAACAGGGTCACAGGGCACCTCGTGCGGGACTCCGAGAAGTTAGTCAATCATTGACTATTGATCCAGGACGAAGTTGACGGACCGGATCCGACAGGCCATGGTCGCCCCATGGCCCGCTCCGACAAGACCGCCTCCCGCCTCGAGATCCTGGTGCTCTCCAGCCTCGCTCGGCAGCCCATGCACGGCTACGAGATCAAGCTCGAGTTCCAGTTCAAGCACGTGCGCTGGTGGGCCAAGGCCGAACACGGCCACATCTACGCGACCCTCGCCCGGCTGGAGAAGAGGGGGTACATCGAGGTCGTGCCCGGCGAGCCCACCGGTGGCCGCAAGAAGAAGACCTATGGCATCACGGCCACCGGCCGGACCCGCTTGCGCGACGGCCTGCACCACGTGGGCTCCGCCCGGGACGCGACGATGTTCGACATCGACCTGTTCGTGTCCGGCAGCTTCCTGTTGCCCCTGGAAGAAGTGCTGGCGGTGCTCGACGGTCGTTCAGAGACCCTCGGTGTCCAGCTCGCCGAGGCCCGGGATCTCAAGGCCCGCATGTCGCCCTACATCCCGGCGGCAGGCCACCTGATCATCGAGCACCGGATCGACCACCTGGTCCTGGAGCTGGCCTATGCCCGCAAGGTCGCCGAGGGCTTCCGGGCCCGGGCCTCGTGGGGGTCGTTCCTGGGTGATCAGCGGATCGAGCAGTTCCTCGAGCGCACGGGGGCGGACATCGAGGGAAATGGTCCATGATGGACTGATGGGTCGGCTACAGCGCCCCGCCGCCCCACAGCTTCTTGAATGCCTTGCAGACGATCAGGACCGACTTGTAGTCGGCCAGGTCCGTGCCCGCGGGCAGGGTGTAGCGCTGGGCGCCCTTGTGGCTCTTCAGAGCCGCGATCTGCACCCCGGCCTTCACCGCGTCCTTGCCGCCCAGGCCCTGCATGGGGCTGGGGTGCAGGTACAGCTTGAGGTCGGGCCCTCGGGTGGTGGTGAAGTCGGGATGGATCACCAGGACCAGCCGGTCGCCTTCGCGCTCGATGTGCCACCCACCGGTGACGTCGTACTGGTCCTTGACCCACTGGCCGCTGGCGACGACCGGTGCCGCGGCGGGGGCTGCCGCCGGCGGCGCCTCGGTCTCTTGGGCAGCGGCGGGCGTCACCCCGCCGACGAGGAAGAGCAGGACGAGGGTGCGCATGGACCGCTCCGAGCAGGCAGCCGCCAGCCTACTCCGCACGGGTGCGGAAGATGGGCCTACTCCAACAGCGTCCCATACGCCCGGATGTGCATGTAGCTGAGCTGCTGGTTCGTCTTGAAGCTCACCAGCCGCTTGCCCGCGGTGCCACCGATGACCAGCACATCCAGGTCGCTGCCCTCCAGCCGGAGCTCGGCCCCGGCGATCACGGCGGTGTCGTCGGGCAGGTCCTCGGCGACCTTGCTGGCGTTCTTGATGCCCACGACTTCGGCCCGGATCTCCTGGGCCAGGTGTCGGCCGCGACTGCGCAGCAGCAGCCCGGACAGCGACGTGTCCACGGTGCCATCCTCGTCGGCGGCACTGCTCACGTGGAGCAGCACGTCGTCGAAGTGGTCGCCGTCCAGGTCGCCGACACCCAGGTCGTCCCACGCCGGCAGCGTGAGCGAGGGCAGCTGCAAGAGCTGCTCGCCGTCCCAGACCACCTCGTAGAGCTCGCGGGTGTCGTCGTCGCCGCTGGCCTGGGACATCAGGACCGTGCTGCGGCCCGTGCCGTCGAGGTCCGCGACCCCTTCAGCCACGGCCAGGTCGCTGCAGTCGGGCTGCTTGCCTTCGGACAGCAGGATGGCGGCATCCAGGTCCAGATCGCCCTCCTTGCCCGGTGACACGAGCCACGTGGCCAGGGTGCACGCCTTGCCGCCGTGGGCCAGGGTCACGACCAGATCACCCTTGTAGGTGTGGCCGGTCAGCTTGCCGAGGGACGTCACACCGTCGGTCTCGCCCAGGGGTGCGTCGGTGTGGTCGCCGACCGCCACCAGCCCGTCCTGCAGCCACAGGGGCGTCAGCGGTGCTGCGGGTTCCTCGGACAGGACCGGCCAGACCTGGAGGTCCAGGTCGATGACCGTCTCCTCGCCGTCCCCGGGCAGGTCCGCCAGGTCCAGGCCGCCGAACACGGTGCCGTAGACGGTCTCGCCGTCGTCCCCGGTCGCCGTGATCTGGCCGGTGAAGCGCAAGTCGGAGCCCGGGTCGCCGCGCTCCAGGGCAAAGGCCGCAGCCGAGGTGATGGCATCCAGGGTCGGCGCCTTGGCACCCTTCATCTCCAGCTCGAGCATGTTGAAGAGGGCCACGCTCATGCCGGCCTTCCACCGGCGGTCGGCGGCGATCACGCCTGGCCCCACGGTCGTCGCACCGTCGGCGTCCTGGGTCATCACCTGGCCGAAGATCACCAGCTGCCCGTCGATCACCTGGGTAAAGAATTCAGAGGACGGGTCCAGGGGCAAGGCCTCGGGCAGTTCGTCGCCGTCCGGGGTCTCCACGATGACCTCGGCACCGCGGGTGAAGACCATCCAGTCCCCGGTGCCCGCCGTGTGGGCTTGCACGTTGCCGTTGTACTTGCCATGGCGCCCTTCGATGTCCGTGGGGCCCAGGCCCAGGGTGTGGCCGCCGAGCTGGTTGTAGAGCTCGGGCGCCCCAGGGGTCGGGGTGCCACCGCTGCCGCTCACCACCGTCTGGCCGCCCGTGCTGCGCAGCTCCATGTGGTCGGGGACCACCGAGATGGCGCCGTCCCAGACCGCGACGAAGGACGCCCCGGGCCTGGTTGTCCCGTCGTCGTACCGGTAGCCGAAGCCCCGGTTGTTGTAGCTGGTGTTCCACACGTAGCTGCTGATCAGCTGGGTGCCGCCCTGGTCGTCGGTGCGCAGCTCGATGGGCGGGAAGAACAGCCGGTCGCCGGGCTCCAGGCGCCTGAAGTTGGCGAGGGCGGTGGACTCGCCGCTACCGACCACCTGGGTCTCGATGATGTCGCCGCCGTCCAGGGGCACCTCGCCCAGGGTGACGGCGCCCGTGTCATCCAACATCGCCAGCACCACGTCCTGGCCACGCTCGGACTCCCGCACCGCGCTCGTCACATAGAGCACGGCGTCTTCGTCGGTGCCCTTGGCGAAGCTGCGCCACTCGCCGCCGGTGCCGTCGCCGTAGAGCGGCAAGAAGCGCACGTTTGGCTGGGCCCGGCGCACCTGGATCACACCGGGCGTGCCGTCGCTCCCGTGGACGTCGCCGGTCACGGACACCATGTCTTCGATCAGGGAGCCGGACCAGTTCACCTTCCAGCCATCGCTGGTCTTGCCCGAGGGTCCATAGGTCGCGCTGACCAGGACCGGTGAGCCGTCCTTGGCGCTGACGCCGGAGACGATCACGTCGACCCCCTCCAGGGTCCAGCTGTCGTCGCGACGCACGTTCACGGTCCACACGCGGGGCGCCTTGTCCGCCAGCTCGTCGTCCTTCAGGGTCGCCAGGCCCAGGGTCGCGTAGGACAAGACCAGGTCCTGGCCTCTCAGGGTCTTGCCGTCGTGGGTCGCCAGGTTCACGTGCACGGCCGTGCCGGCGTCGCTCTGGTTGAAGTGTGAGCGGTAGAAGTCCAAGTAGGCCGTGTTGTGCAGCCACAGGTTGCCGTCGGTGTAGGGCGTGTAGTCCACCGCGTCGCCGGAGATCTCGATGACGTCGTAGGACGACAGCGGGCCCAGGTCGGGCTCGGTGTACACCCGGGCCAGGATCTGGGCGGAGCCCTGGACCTTGCTCAGCCGGCTCCGCATCATGCGGTTCCCGCTCCAGCTGTGGGCGACGCTCTCCAGCGTGCCGCCGAGCCCCCAGTCGTCCACGCTGCCGTCGGTCTCGACCCGCAGGTCCAGCTCGGCGGGGTCCAGCCGGAAGTGCTGGTCGCCGCCGTCCACCTCGACCTTGCCGAAGAACAGCAGCACGGCTTCGATGCCCTCGCGCTCGGCCTCGGGCACCGTGTAGCTGGCTGTGAGCGTGCGGCCGTCGATCTCGCCGAGCTTGCCGGCGACCCGCTGGCCGGCCACCTCCACCTCCAACGACTCGGCCGCCGCCGGATCGTCGCAGTCCAGCGTCAGGGTGATCGTCTCGCCACCGTGCCAGCTCGTGGTCCGGGGACTGTTGCGCTCGATCACACAGCCGGGGTCGACCGGGCCGGTGTCGTCGACCGCGGTGTCGGCGGTGTCGGCGGAGTCATCGGCCCCGCCGTCGGTGTCGGGCTCACAGGCGAGCAGGGCGAGGGCGAACAGGGTGACGGTGGGGAACATGGGCACTCCAGGCAGGGGTGCCCCAGAGGTACTGGACCGGGCCGCGGCCCGAACCCCTCTGCGATCTCACACCGTCTCTCTCACGCCTCCCCGGTCAACCGCACCTCGTAGGTCATCAGGCGCTTGAAATTCTCCAGCGTGGCTTCGGCACGCAGCAGTCCCCGCAGATCGTCCGGCGCTGGCTCGGACACGGGAGCGGGGCCGATGTGTCGCTTGAGCAGCAGCTGCAGGTGCTGCAGGTTCGCCTCGGCGTTGAGCAGCTCCCCCCACGTGTACTCGGCCTGGACCTCTTCCTGGGTGCGTCGTGCGGTGGCGACCGTCGCGGACACCACCGGTCTCCTCTCCGACGGCGGATGGGCCTTCTGGTACCGGAGCATCTGCTCCCACAGGGTCACCTCCAACACCTCGGTCGGCAGCTCCTGGGGCACCCACAGGTCCGCCCCTTCGATCGGGGTGCGCTTTCCTGCCCCGTGCACGATCACCGCAAAGTCCGGATCCAGGGCATCCCGGCGCAGCCGGGCCACCCACCCGGGCCGAAAGCGGGATCGCAGCGGGGGACGCACCACGACTGCGGAGAGCTTGTGCCGCATCAGCAGGGCCCGGACGTCCGCCACGTGCTTGCAGTACAGGGGCTCCATGCGGCCCTGGAGCTGATCGGTGATGGCCTGGCGCCGCTTGGCGTCGGTCTCCACGAAGAGCAGACCCACCCGGTGCACCCGCTCGGGCGTGGGCTCGGGGGACTTCTTGGGCAGCAGGTCCGTGTGCAGGAGCTCCTTGAGCTGCTGCCAGCTCGGGTGCTCCCTGGGCAGCTCTGCGATCACCTGCTGCACCGGTCCCAGGCTGGGTTCCTCGGCCAGCAGCTCCCGCCAGTTCTCGCTCGCCGCGCCGTCGTCCTCCAGGCCATGCAGGCGGACCATCTGGTCCCAGACGATCGCCTCGAGCACCGCCGGGTCCGGGTGGCCCGGCACCACGGCGTTGAACTTGTCCGTGGCATTGCTCGAGCGCCCGGCGGCTTCGCAGCCGTAGAGCACCGTGACCTTGCGCTGGGGGAGCTGGCTGACGGACAGCAGGAAGCGAGCACCGGTGGCCTGGGTCTGGTAGTCGTTTGCCAGCAGCGCGTGGGGCTGCTCGGACCGCGCAAAAGTGCGCGCAGCGCCGGGTTCCGCGCACGCCAGCACGCGAAAGCGGTGAGACAGGTGACTCTGGAGCCGCCTCCGGCGCGGCTCCACCGGATCCAGGAGGAGGACGGTGAGCAAGGTGGCACCCTGGTGCGAGGGTTCCCCCGTCAGAATGCTACTACGATTGGGACCCCACCCGGTGCCCGCAGATGATGCAGCGCTCGTCGGTGAACCCCGGCAGATCCCGGACCTTGGAGCCGCAGCGGGTGCAGTCGAGCATGCCCAGGGGCTGCAGGCGGGCCTGGGCGCGGTTGAGGGCCTGGACGTCGTCGGCACCGCGGATGTCCAGGTAGCGGCGGATGATGTCCTGCTGCAGGATCGAGCGGTCTGTCCGGGCCAGGTGGGCCACCAGGTGGGCGACGACCTGCTCGAGCTCCCCGATGCGCTCTGCAGCGCTCACCAGACCGCCGGTCCGGGGCTCGTCGTGGATGTCCAGGCCGAGCTCTACGTGCTCGCTCCAGGATCGGCTGGGCATGACTCACCTCTGTCGGGGACAACCTGCCACAAGCGGCCGGGTGCCACGCCCAGCAGTGGTAGCTTGACCGCCCGCCCCCGCCCAGGTGCCTGCGCTGGTGCTCCCCCCTGGCTCAAGGGCCCCTGCAGCGGCCGCAGGGGTCATGGTCCTGGCTGCCGCCCTGCGGGTCTGGGAGCTGGACCACCACCTGCCCTACCTGCCGGTGCCCGGAGAGGCCAAGAGCCTGCGGGTCACGCTGCGCATGCTCACCGAAGGAACGCTCAACCCGTCCTTCTTCCACTACCCCTCGCTGCCCTTCTACGCGTGGCTGGTGAGCTTGTGGGCCTGGGTCGAGGCCGCACTCTGGGCCGATGTGTTCACCCAGACCACCGACGTGGGCGCGGTACGGCGCATCGCCCTGGGCGCTGCCAGGGCGGATCAGCCGGGCATCGTGCTGGTGGTGCGCGGCTGGTCGGTGGCACTGGGACTCACCGCCGTGTGGGCCACCCAGCGCACCGGACGGGTCCTGTTCGGTCGACAGGGCGCGGGGCTCTGTGCCGGGTTGCTGCTCGCCCTGTCTCCCTTGCACGTGGTCGCCAGCCACTTGGCCCGGCACGACATCTGGGTGGTGGGATTCGTGGCGCTGTCGCTGTGGGCTTCCGCACGGGTGTGGCGCTGGGGGCT
Organism: uncultured Enterobacterales bacterium; assembly: GCA_964519895.1. Lineage (GTDB taxonomy): Bacteria > Myxococcota_A > UBA796 > UBA796 > CAJQPC01 > CAYFPX01. Next base: position 36,588 of record CAZFLE010000062.1, read on the forward strand.
GCCGCGGGACAGCTTGTTGGCCGGGGTAGCAGCGGGGCTGGCCACCGCGTCCAAGTACAACGGCTGGGTGGCGCTGGTGGGGCTGGTGGCGGCTCACCTGGTGCGCGATGGGCGTCGGGGGCTGACCACTCGGAGCCTGTGGCGTGGGGTCGGAGCGGCGGGCGCTGCCTTCCTGGTCACGTCGCCCTATGTGCTGCTGGACTTCCACACCTTCTGGGCCGACTTCAGCTATGAGCTGGCGCACTACGCGTCGGACCACGCTGGCCGGGACGACCTGGGCCGCGCCTGGTACTTCACGCGGCTTCTGACCCAGGAGACGACCACCGTGGTCCTGGCCGCCGGGGGCGTCCTGGTGGCTCTGTGGAGCCGGCGTCCCGCCCTGCTGCTCACCTTGGCCTTCCCGGGGGTCTACCTGGGCCTGATCCTGCCCTTCGAGGTCCAGGTCGAGCGCTTGTTGCTGCCCCTGTTGCCGCCCCTGGCCTTGCTGGGCGGCTGGAGCCTGTCGACACTGTGGGGCCAGGCCGCGGAGCTGCCGGCGCGGTGGCGTCGTGTCCTGAGGCTCGGCCTGGCCCTCACGCTGTGGGTGCCCGCGGCCAGGGTCCACGACGAGGTGACGGCCCTGGCACGGCAGGACGCCCGGGACACGTCCCGGGAGTGGATCAGACGCAACCTGCCCCGGGGGGCACACATCGCGCTGGAGTCCTATGGTCCGTTCATCAGCGGCCGCCGCTTCCAGGTCGAGCAGATCGATGCGGGCCGCGGCTTCTCGGCACTGTGGGTCCACCGTCCCGGTTGGTACCGGGATCAGGGCTTCGACTACCTGGTGGTGAGCTCGGGCATGTCCGGGCGCTACCTCGCCGGGCGCGGCCCCAGCCGGGCCGCGTCGCGCTATCGGGCCCTGTTCGAGGAGTATCCGCTGGTCCAGGAGTTCCACGAGGGGGGTCGGTCGGTGTGGATCTACGGGGTTGAGTGAGCCGGGTACAACCCCGGTTCCCGACCCCGGTTCCCCGGGCCGGGTGAGGGGATCCGCCCCTCGGGATCGTCCCGCCCCTCCACCTGGAGGACCCCGTGCGTTTCGCCCCCCCTTCCTCGTTCCTGCTCACCCTGGCAGCCTGCGGACTCATCGGGTGCTTCACCAGCCGTGGCCTCATGCTCAGCAACCCCAAGCTGGTCGGCCACCCGGCCGCCTCCCCCTCGATCTTCGACACGGGGTTCGAGACGGGCATCTGGGGGACCTGGCAGCTCCTTCCACCGCGAGGCACGACCCTGTGTTTCCGCCATGAGGTCTCGTCGGGGGTAGCCAAGACCTTTCGGGAATACCGGGATCTGGGCAAGCCCCTCTACGCCTACCGGATGTTCCGATACGCACCGAATCACGAGGCCGGCGACGAGCCCGACTACCTGAGCCTGGCCCCCGAGATCCAGCCGGAAGAGGTCCAGACTCGGTGGGTGACGTCGGAGTACGGCGAGATGTGGCAGGAGGAGGTGTCGACCTTCGTCCAGAACGTCTGCTTTGCCAACGCCTGGGACATCACCACCGATGGCACGACCCACGTGCTCGTCGATCAGCTCGCCATTACCCAGCTGGAGGGCCATGTGGGCAAGCCACGGCCCCACATGTTGTTCGCCTGGCGCCTGCGCTAGTCAGAGAATGGGCCCTCTCGAGGGCCGAGTGGTACGGGCCAAGGGGACCCCCCAGAGAGGGGAGCTCCCGGGTGACCGCCGCCTGACGACCGCAATGACACCCAGGAGCAGCAGAGCAACGCCGCGAGCGGGGTTCCCACTGCTGGCGCAGCCGCAGCCGGCGTCCTCGCCGGGTTCCGATGCCGGCTCTGTGTCTGCGCCATCGCAGTCCTGGTCGATACCGTCGCCGGCGACCTCGACTGCGCCCGGATTCACCGAAGCATCCTCGTCGTCACAGTCGGGTTCGGCGCTGGCGTCGGCGTAGCCGCTGGGCGGCTCGCACGCCGTGGTGCTGCTGTCGGCGTCGGTGAAGCCGTCGCCGTCGGTGTCGGCGTGCCAGGTGCTGGTGCCGTCCGCGTCGTCGTTGTCCACCGTGCCGTCGCAGTCGTTGTCCGCACCGTCGCAGACCTCTGAGGCACCGGTCCAGGCCAGGGGCTCGGTGTCGTCGCAGTCGTCGGAGTTGTCCACGTAGCCGCTGGGCACGGTGCAGGCCGTGACGCTGTACGCGCTGCCGCCATAGCCGTCGCCGTCCACGTCTGCGTACCAGGTGGTGGCATCGACCGCGTCGTCG
>CAZFLE010000063.1:0-3575 GCA_964519895.1 uncultured Enterobacterales bacterium
AGACGTCGTCGTGGTCGTCCAGGCCCGAGCCCAGGGGGGCGTCGAGCTCGTCGCTGTCGTCGTCGTCGGGGGGGAGGGCGAAGACGTCGTCGTGGTCGTCCAGGCCCGAGCCCAGGGGGGCGTCGAGCTCGTCGCTATCGTCGTCGGGGGGGAGGGCGAAGACGTCGTCGTGGTCGTCCAGGCTCGCGGCCTCGATTGGCGGGGGCCGGCTGCGGCGAGACGCCACGGAGCTCTCGTCGTCATCCGGCGGAAGCTCGAACAGGTCAGGCTCCCCCAGCGTGACCTTCTCCGAGCGCCGCCAGCTCATGCCCTCGCGGGCGGCCTCCGACGCCATGGACGTCCTGGCGCTGCTGGAGCTGGGACCGCTGGCCGAAGCCGCGCTGCTGCTCTCCAGGTCCAGCAGGAAGCGCGGGACCTCGGGTGCGACGCTGAACTCCGAAAACCCCGAGACCGAGGGCGTGGTGCTGTCCCGGTCTTCGCGGCTGACGCTCCGGACCGCCATCGGGGTGTGGCGGCTGCCCTTGAGCTCGACGGCGCCGATCTGGAGCAACAGGTCGAGCGCCCGCCAGAACTGATCCTGCCGACCCCGTGGCGCTCGGTCGATGTGCACGAGCCAGGAGTCCAACGTGGCGTAGTCGCTGGCCTGCCTCAGCAGCTTCGCGGCCTCGCTGTCCCACCTGGCGATCTGGTCGGGGGTGATCCGGCCCACCACGAGCGGGCGATCCTGGTCCACGGCCAGCCCACGACGCACCGACCGAGGCTGACGAAACGTGCGCAGCCCTTCGACGACCACGGCCATCAACGACTTGGGCAGGCCCACCGAGTCGCTCAGGGGCTCCGGAATCTCGCGGAAGACGGCCACGTCGTCGTGGTCGGCCAGGTCCGCCAGGAAGCGCCCCAGGCTGAAGACCGCCTCTTCGAAGATGTCGTCGATCGGGACCCCACAGGCCATCAGCCTTGGGATGTCCTGGAGCAGGTGGCCGCGGCAGGTGCTCGTGTCCACCCCGGGGCCCTGGATCCGATCCCACAGCTCGGGCAGGCCCTTCACGCCCACCACGTTTCGGCGGCGCACCGCGAGCGTGACCGTACGTCGGCCATCGCTGAGCCGGACCTTGCCCGTCGCGCCCGAGCGGGCGATCTCGAACAGCAGCGGGATCGGCGCGCCCTGGAGCACGGAAGCTGGTCTCCTCCCCTCCTCGGGTTCCCCCTGAGCCTACCGCGGTAGACTCGCCCGAGCCCGGAGGTCCCCGCTTGTCCCTGCTCGGCGTCGTGGTCGCCATGGCCTGTGGAACCCCGGCCCCACAGGACTGCGCGACCCTCGCAGAAGCGCCGGCACGCAACCAGTGCGAGCTTGATCGCGTGCTGGCCATCCCGCCCGCCCAGGCGAGCCAGCTCGTGGCGGCCGTCAGCGCGATGAGCGACCCGATCGTCCGCGGTGCCGCGGTCTTCGGCTGGCTCGAAGCCAACCCCAACACCCTCACCCCGGCCCAGGGCCAGCAGCTCTGCGCCCTGCTCCAGGACGAGAACAAGCGCATATGCGAGCGTCGCCAGGCCTCATCGCACTTGTCGCGGCCCTGACGGGCTGCGGGCAACAGGACACCCCGGCTCCCGCTCGGGTCCTCCCTCCGGGACTCGAGGTCTGCGCCGGTCACGCGAGCGACGACCGCCTGCTCGGCTACTGTCTGGCGGCCAATGCCGTGAAGCTGCAGCACCTGTCGGTCGACACGGTCTGCGACCAGGTCCCGCACCACGGCCGGGAGTGCCGTCACAACTGGGCCACGGCCCGTGCCCGATGGTCGAAGTCCACCCCGCTCGACGCTCTGCTCGAGGTCTGCCGCGGAGACAGTGACTGTGCCTTCGACGTGCTCGACACCCGCAATCCCCGGGATCTGGTTGCCACCGTCGGTCAGTGTCGGGAGTTCGTGCCCGACCACGTCGAGGACTGCGTGGGCCACGCCGTGGCGCGATGGGCGGACCGCGTGACCACGGCCGAAGAGGTCGCGACCGTGGGGGCCACCGAGCTGGGGTTTGCGGAGATGGTGGGATTCCACGTGGCGACCGCGGTGGTCTGCCGGGACATCGCCGGGGCGGCGTGTCCGACGGGTGGCGGCAAGGCCAGGGCCTGCCAAGCCCGCGTGCGGCAGCTCCAGGGGCAGCGCGGTCTGTGTCCGGAGATCCCCGACCACGTGAAGCGGGAGCGGGAGCGGGAGCGGGGGGGGTGAGGCTTGAGGTTGGGGGGGCAGGTGAGTTGGGAGGGCCGAACGTCCGAAGTACGGACGTTTGGGAGGGGGCAGGTGAGTTGGGAGGGACGAACGTCCGAAGTACGGACGTTTGTCGTGCCGGAGGGCTTGCCGAGGGACGAACGTCCGTACTTCGGACGTTTGGGGGGGCCAACTGAGTTGGGAGGGACGAACGTCCGAAGTACGGACGTTTGTCGCCGCCTCGCGGGCGCATTCGGCCCCTGTGACCTTGCTCAGTCCAGCAGCCCAGCGCCCTGGATCGCGTCGGCGAGCGCCGCCCCGAAGACCTCGTTGCCCGGGGCCTCCAGGTGGTTCGGGTCGATGAACAGGGTCGACGGTGACCGGCCATCCTGCTGCAGCGCCACGCAGGCGCGGGCCACGGGCACCCCGGCCGGCAGCTCCTCGGGGGGCGCCTGGCACACGATGCGGTCGTGGCGCTGGTCCCAGACCGGGTAGTCCACGAACATCAGGTCCACCCCCTCTCGTGCAGCCAGCGCCTTGAGGTTCTCGTGGTTCCCGAACCCCGCCTTGCGCTCGGTCTCGTCGATCTGTCCGGGTTGGTGCTGCATGTGGCGACCGGTCGTCGGCCGCCAGCGCTCCAACCAGAAACGGAGCGTGTAGTAGAGCCGGCTGTGCCAGAGCACCCCCTCCATCGCGGCCCGGGAAGGCCCGACCGGCGGGAGCAGGCCGTCCTTGGGCTGGTCGTACGTCCGGCAGTCCACGATGAGCAGGTCAGGCTCCCAGGCGAGCAGCTTGTGCTCGATGAGTCGCAGCGCCTGGAGCGAGCCATAGCCGGAGATGCCGGTGTTGATCAGCTGCAGGTCGCCCCCGCGCCCCGTGCGCTCGCGCAGCAGCTGCTCGGCGATCCAGGTGTAGGTCTCGTCCGAGGCGGCGCCGGCGCCATAGGTCTGTGAGTCGCCCAAGGTGAACGCCCGCCACGTCCCGGCCGGCTTGGCCCGCGGAACGTCGCCGTAACGAAAGCCTTCGGCGTTGAGCCCCAGCCGGGGGTTCGGCAGCTCCGCTCGGACCCAACCCAGGACCGGGTGGTAGCTCATGGAGCCCTCGGCGACGTGGCGCTTGACCAGGTCGTCGGGGATCGTGGCCTCGCCCAGCTCTCGGGTCCCGATGCGCAGGACGATCTCGGCGATGCCGAGCACCCCCACGAGGGTCACGCCGGCAAAGGCCAGCTTCTTGCCCAGGCTCAGGGCCACGAGAGAATCTCCAATGAGGGCGGGGTCTCGCCGGGGACGAACGTCCGTACTTCGGACGTTCGTCCCGCCCAACTCAGTTGGGGACCCACAATGGCCGAAGTACGGACGTTCGTCCCCTCCCCAG
>CAZFLE010000063.1:3675-14088 GCA_964519895.1 uncultured Enterobacterales bacterium
CAAGTTGCCCGCGACAAACGTCCGTACTTCGGACGTTCGTCCCCTCCCCAGCAAGTTGCCCGCGACAAACGTCCGTACTTCGGACGTTCGTCCCCTCCCCAGCAAGCTGCCCGCGACAAACGTCCGTACTTCGGACGTTCGTCCCCTCCCCACCCTCCCCACCCTCTCCACCCAGCGACCTCACTCCGCCTCCAGCGCAAACAACCAGGGCCCGGCCGCCGTCGCAGCGGTGTCCACGGCCACGGCCTTCAGGCCCACCTGCCGGGCGACCCCCGCGGCCGTGCCCAGCGCCTGGCCTTGGGCGGCACCGAGCACCAGGACGGCGCGAGGGTCCTCCAGCCCCCGCGCGCCCTGGTCCCGGAGGCTGACCCACACGCACTCCTTCAGCGGCAGCAGGGTGCCCATCGCGACCACGGTCCGCGGCTCCATCTTCAACCCCGGCCCCATCGAGAAGCCGACCTGGCGGCAGCGCTCCCCGATGCCGGCGACCCCGACAAGGGCCCCCAGGGCGGACTCCAGGGCCTGCTCCGGACCCTCCTGGGGAGACCCGGCCACCAGCAAGCGATGGCCCCGCACGGCGCCGGCACGAACCTGTTGATCCACCGGCTCCTGGAGCTCCAGGGACCAAGACGCAGGCAGCTGGCCGTGGAACAGCTGGCCCGCCGCGATCGCCCCGAGCAGCGGCCCCAAGGTCCACCGGGTCGCCCGCACCCGGGTGACCGCCACGACCCACACGATCACCAGCAGCAGCGTCGCCGGGAGCACGTAGCGGGCGTTGATCGGAAGGGTCCGAGAGATGAGCCACGTGCCCAGGGCCGCCGACGCGGTGAGCTCCCACAGCCGCCACCCGACGCCAGGGACCACGGTGCCCAGCACCCTCTCCAGCCGCGCCACCCGCAGAGCCAGCGGCACCAGGATCAACAGCCAGCCCACCGCCTGACCCCACCACCAGGTGTGGGGGACAACCACCAGCAGCTGCTCCAGGTTCCACGACAGCACCCGCGCCGGGTCGGTGACGATGACCTCGGCCACCCCCTCGCGGTAGAGCTTCTCGTAGACCGACGGCGCCATGGCGTGGAGCCAGGGCACCACCACGAGCCCGCTCACCAAGGCCGCACCCGCCAGCGCGAGGCCCCGCTGCAGATCCTGACGGCGACGGGCAGCGACCCACAACACCAGGGTCAGGACCAGGGTACCGCCGAGCCATAGCACCGTGGTCTTCACCCCCGCGGCGTCGGGGCCCGTGTACATCGCCGCCGCCAGGTCCTTGCGGGCCCAGGCCGCCTGGAAGCCCCGAGCGAGTGGCACCGCAGCGAGCACCAGCATGAGCAACCCCAAGGGCGCACGCACCGCCAGCCCCAGGCCCGCCACCAGCAGCGGCACCAGCAAGAACAGCACGATCGTCAGCTTGTTGAGCACCGCCCAGCCCAGGAAGAACCCGAAGGCGAGGGTCGGCAACAGCAGGCGGAAGCCGCGAGACCCCCAGAGCGTCAGCAGGATCCAGGGCACGAGCGCGGCGGCCGGCACGTCCATCAGGAGCAGGCGGCTGTAGTTGGCGGCGCTCGGGGCGGCGAGCCACAGCAGCGGAAGGAGGACCGCAGCGGTGCGCCCCTGGAGGAAGAGGCCCAGAGCGCTCAGGCCCGCGACCCCAAGCGCGGCAAAGCCCGCGACCGCCAGCCGGGTCGCGTCCATGGTCGGTCCCAGGGCCTGCATGAGCGCGGCGGCCGGCAGGTAGACGCCCGGCAAGAAGGGCTGCATGGGCGTGCCCTGACCCTCGTAGAGCCAGGCGTGGTGCCGGGTGACGTTGAGCAGATGACCCGGGGCGTCGCCGCTGGGCAGCGTGCCGTCGGCCGCCAGCCACGCCGCGTGCCACCACAAGCACACCAGCCCCCACGCCAGGGGCACGCCCAGCCGCCAGGTCCACAGGGCAACCACTCAGGGACCTCGGTCCTTCAGCGCTTCGAACAGGCCCTCGCCCAGGAGCAGGTGCCCCGGCCGGTCGGGGTGGACCTGGTCCGTCCAGTACCCGATGTCGACCCCCCGCTCCAGGAACAGCGCCGGCCCATCGACCAGGGGCGCATCGGCTGCGGCCGCGGCCTGGCGCATCGCCTCGCGGTAGGCGAGCACGGCCTCGGGTGGCGGCACCGGGTCCAGGTCCATGGGAGCCGGCAGGATCAGGAAAGCGGGACGGGCCCCCAGGGACTCGATCTGCTCGGTCAGCGACGCCAGGTTCTCGATGTACTCCTTCAACAGCACCCGGCTCGAGCGCTCGCCGTCCAGGGTGCCCACGTCGTCCTTGGACGACAGGAAGCCGACCTCTTGGGCCCGCAGCCACGGCGCCAGCCAGCGGCGCAGGACCCGATAGGTCGCCAGGCCACGGAGGGGGCCGGAGATCGTGTCCGCCCGTCCTTCGACGGTCAGCTGTCGCCCCTTGTCGTGGAAGATGTCGCTCCACAGGTTCCCGATCACCACCCAGTCGGGCTTGACCCGCCGACCGACCTTGGCCAGCAGTGCCATGGACTGGGTCGTGTCGTGGCCCGGCACACCGCCGATCACACCGGTCACAGGGCGCTCCCAGCTGTGCCCCAGCAACTCGGCAGCGACCACGATGAACACGTCCTGCTCCCGCACACCGTCCCCGTAGATGGAGCTGTCGCCCAGGGACATGAGCCGCAGCTCGTCGTCGCCCTTGGACTCGAGCTCCGGGCCCCGCAGCCCCAGCGCGTTGATCCGGAAGGTGGCCCGCGGGCTCGACGTGACCGAGTTCGGCTGCAGGCCCCACTTCATCCGCGGATCGCTCACCAAGGCCGTGCCGCCCTGGTTCAGCTGGCGCCGGTTCTCCTCGGCGGCCTTGTTGAAGTCCAGGTGCTGCCCGGGGCCGGCCACCGGGTAGGAGCGCTCCGCGACCCAGGTGTTGCGCTCGTAGAGCCACGCCCCGCCCTCGACCGCCCCAGCCAACAGGGCGAACGTGACGAGGGCGAAGCTGAGCCGGCGCCGGATCGAGGCCATCGGGGGGGATCCTGGCACGGTCAGCCTCGGACTGCGGGATAGACGGCCCCGGGCCCAGGCCAGAGGACCCCGGTGGTGCAGCTGGAGCAGGAGACACGGTCCGTCGACAACGGACACGGCTGGCAGCTCCGGCTGACCCGGACCTGGGCCCCGGAACGGCTCCATCCGGGCACAAGGCCGATCTTGCTGCTCACCGGCTACGGCATGAACGACTTCGTGCTGGGCTACCACCCCCAGGGCCGGCCCATGATCCGCGTGCTGGCCGAAGCGGGGCTCGAGATCTGGTCGGGGTCGATGCGCCGCCAGCGCGGGTCCCGACGACTCGAGCGCCGGGCGGGCCTGCCCGGTCTCCAGGCCTTTGCGGCCCAGGACGTGCCCGTGCTGATCGACGCAGCCCTGCGCCACAGCCGCACCGAAGCGAGCAGGGTCGACCTGGTGGGCTCCAGCCTGGGGGGATCGGTCGCCTATGCCCACCTGGCCCTGTGCCCCGACACGCCGGTCGGTGCCCTGGTCGCCCTGGGGGCCCCGCTGCAGTGGGATCGCGTGCACCCGGCCCTCAGAGTGTTGTTCGCGTCGGAGCGCGTGGCAGGCCTGGTGCCCATGACCGGAACCGACCGGGTCGCCCGGCGGCTGTTCCCCGTGGTGGCCAAGGTGCCCGGTCTGCTGTCGATCTACATGAACCTGGACCACGTGAGCGTGCACGAGGCGCGGGAGCTGACCCGGGGGGTCGACGAGCCGGACCGGCGGGTGAACCGGGATCTGGTGCGCTGGATGCGGAACGGGACCATGGTCTTCGACGGCGTCGACGTGAGCGCGGCGCTGGCTCACGAGCGGCGACCGCTGCTGGTGATCCTGGCCAACCGGGACGGCATCGTGCCGCCGGCCAGCGCGACCCCGGCGCTCGGGCTGTGGGGCGGAAGCGACACCACCCTGCTCGAGATCGGGACCCCGTCGGACTGGTACGCCCACGCCGACCTCTTCATCGCGCCCGAAGCCCCCGAGCGTGTCTTCGCGCCGATGGCGGCGTGGCTCCTGGACCGCCAGCGGGGATAGGGCCTGGCCCATGCGTGCCTTCCTCCTGATCTGTGCCGCCGGCGCCCTGGGCAGCGGGGCCCGCTACCTGGTCGCGTCGACGGCCCAGCGGGCCCTGGGCGGCCCCTTTGCCTGGGGCACGCTGGCGGTCAACGCCCTCGGCTGCCTGCTGGCCGGACTGCTGATGGAGCTGATCCTGCACTCCGACGCGGTGCCCACCGATCTGCGACTTCCTCTGAGCGTAGGCTTCCTGGGCGCCTTCACCACGTTCTCGACTTTTGGCCACGAGACCTTCCGCTACCTCGAAGCCGGCGACTGGCGGCTGGCCCTGGCCAACGTCGCCGCCCAGCTCCTGTTGGGCCTGGCGGCCGTGGCGGGTGGCGTGGCTCTAGGCCGGAGCCTGCTGGGCTGAGGCGAGGCCTCATCGGCCGCGATCACTCGTCCGCCGGCAGATCTCCCAGCTCGCTGAGCTCCTTGAGCCCCGGCAGGCCCAGGTCCTGGGAGGACGCCTCGGCTTCGGCCAGGCGACGCCTCTGGGCTTTCTTGCCGCGACGGCGCTTGAGCCACGGCAGCTCGGCCAGGGCGAGCTCCTGCTCCACCAGGGCGGTGGGGTCCAGGCCCTCACGGGTGGCTTCGGCCGTGCCGTCCGCCACGAGCAGGAAGTCGATGCGCACCGACTCGCCCTTGCGCACCACGTCGACCCAGATCAGCTGCTTCTGGCGAACCCGCAGGTAGGCGGTCAGCCCGTCGGCATAGCTCTGGATGGCCTTGCCATTGATGGCCATGACCGCATCGCCGCTCCGAAGTCCGAGCTGGTGGAGCACCGTGCCACAGCGAACCCGGCCGACCCGGAAGCCGTCCCGCTCGCCGGCCTCGTCTCGGTTCCACCACGTGGTGGCGAGCTTCTCGGTCTCCCGGGGGTGGCCGGCGTAGAAGGCGACCAGGGAGTCCTCGACCCGGTAGCCCTGGTCCGTGACCTGGGCGATCGCAGCCAGATCTGGCTCGCAGGGACGGCGCCTGCGCTTCTTGCCCTTCCGGCCCTTCTTGCGCGGGCGGGAAGCCGTCTCGGACTGGCCATCGGTGCCGCCCTGTGGGGCCACGCCAGGCCGAGCCCGGGGCACGCCGAGCACCGCCGGGCCCAGGTGGAACAGGGGCGACGGCAGGTCCAGGGACTCGACAGAGGGCGCCGGGGTGAGTGCGGGCGATGGGGACACAGGGGCGTGGGTCGGGGCGGGGTCCGCAGCCGCAGGTTGTTCAGGCTCCGCCTCGGGCTCAGCCTCGGACACCGGGGCCGGTTCGGGCTCCGGCCTGAGCCAGACCTGCACGACCCCGTCGTCGACCCCCCGCTGACCGCGGATGGTGGGCACCACAGGCTCATCGTAGAGCGCGGAGAGCACCCAGGGCGCCCCATAGCCCAGGCCGGTCAAGACCAGGGCGAGCAGGACCAGTGTGGGGCGAGCGTCGTGCAAGCGGCCCAGAGACGGGTGAGACCCCCGGATCATTCCACGAGCGAACAGGGGTCGGGGGTGCCGCCCCGCTGCTACCGTGGCCCATGGTCGTTCCGGTCCTGGCACTGCTCGCTTGCACCACCTCCGGCCAGGTCACGCCCGGCGAGACACCAGACCATGTCGATCCTCTGGACTCGGCCGACGTGGAGTCCGTCGGCGACATCTGCGACGATCTGGACCACCCGGCCCTGGTGATCAACGAGCTCGTCGCCGCCAACGTGCACGGCCTCCTGGACGGGGACGAGGACACGTCGGACTGGCTGGAGCTGCTCAACGCCAGCGACGCGCCGGTGGACCTGGACGGCTGGGGCCTGTCCGACGACCCGGACGCGCCCCTGGACTGGCTCCTGCCGGCCCAGGTGCTGGCGCCCGGCGAGGTGCTGCTGGTGTTCGCGTCCGGCAAGGACCGGCTGGGCCCAGAGCTCCACGCCAGCTTCTCCCTGGCCGCGACCGGCGACACCGTTGTGCTGGGGGCCCCCGATGGCTGCCCGGTCGACGTGCACGAGACCCCCCGGCTCTACCGCGACGTGTCCTGGGGCCGCTCCCTCTCGGATCCGGCCGACTGGGGCTACTTCCTCGCGCCCACCCCAGGCCTGGCCAACGAGAGCGAGTCCAGGCCTGGCTTCGCGCCTGTGCCCGAGCTGAGCCCTCCCCCCGGCTTCTACGCCGACAGTGTGACCGTCACGATCACCGGCGACGCCGAGACCGTGCGCATCACCCGGGACGGCTCCCTGCCAGGGCCCACGGATCCGCTCTACGAGGGCCCCTTTGCCGTGGACGACCGCCCGGACTTCAGCGTGGTCCGCGCTGTGGGCATCTCCGCTGGGCTGTGGCCCAGCCGGGCGGCCACCGCCACCTATAGCCTGAGCCCCGGGGTGCTCGACGACGGGCTGCAGATCGTGTCGCTGGTCATCGACCCCTTCGACCTCTATGACGAGCTGACGGGCATCTACGCCTATGGGCCCGAGGACTACACGTCCTACTACCCGTACTTCGGCGCCAATTTCTGGGAGGACTGGGAGCGGGACCTGCACATCCAGGTCTTCGCGGCCGACGGCGCCCTGGTGATCGACCAGGAGGCCGGGGTCAAGATCCACGGGGGCTACACCCGGGCCTTCGAACAGAAGAACTGGCGGGTGCTGCCCCGCAACGCCTACGGCCCGGCCACCCTGGACCACGCCTTCTTCCCCAACATGGCCCAGGACAGCTTCCAGGTGATGGTGCTGGAGGGCGCGGGGGACTGGTGCCCGACCCACACCGAGAACAGCCTGGTCGACCAGCTGTTTCGGGACCGGGACGGCGTTCGCCTGCCGAACATCGACTCCCAGGCTTGGGAGCCCACCGTGGTCTACCTGAACGGGGAGTTCTGGGGGCTCTACTCATTCCGGGAGAAGCTCGACGAGCGCTACATCGACCACCACCACGGCGCCGACCCGGAGAACCTGGACCGGATCGAGTGCACGGCCGACGGCACCGACGACTGGTGGCGGGTCAGCCAGGGGGACTGGGAGGCCTTCGACGCGATGAACGCCTTTGCGTTCACCCACGACCTGTCCGATCCCGACCACTGGGCCACCTTCACGTCGATGATCGACGTCGAGAACATGGCCACCGCCATCCTGGCCGTCGGGTACATGGCCAACGGCGACTGGTGGAGCAACAACATCAAGCTGTGGCGCGAGCGGGTGGACCCGGGCCCGTTCCGGCACATGGTGTTCGACCTGGGCCACGGATGGGGGTCGGCGACCTATGACCACTTCGGCGTGAGCGTCGGGTTCTCCGGGCCCGGCCTGCCCATCGCCGATGCCCTGCAGAACGACGCCTTCCGGGTGCTGCTGGCCAACCAGGCGAGCGACTACCTGAACACGGTGCTCTCGGTGGACCACGCCCTGGGTGTGCTGGACGGCATGCACGCCCGGATCGAGCCGGTGATTCCGGAGCAGTACGCCTTGTGGTGCGGGGCTTCAGCGTCGAGCTGGTACAGCAGCGTCGACTACGCCCGGGACTTCGTCCAGGCGCGTCCCGCGGCCTACTGGAACCACGTCAACCGGGGCTTGGGGCTGGACGGCACGGTCGACCTGGCTCTGGACACCGAGCCGGCCGGGGCGGGGGAGTTCCACCTCACCGCCGTGAGCGTGGCCGCGCCGTTCTCCGGCCGCTTCTGGAAGGGCCTGCCGGTCAGCTTGACGGCATCACCCGCCGACGGCTGGGCCTTCACCGGCTGGTCCGACGGCGAGACTGAAGCGTCCCGAACCGTGGTGCTCGAGGGGTCCACGGACCTGGTGGCGCAGTTCGAAGAGGTGCGCTGAGTCCTGGGCCCTAGTCCCCTGTCTCAGAAGTTCGTGGGCGCTCACTTGCCCTCGCCGCGCCTGGCGGCCCGCTCTCGCCTTGATGTGACTCGGCCACACCGGCCGCTCGAGCAGACCACCAGCCACGGCGATGGCTGCGCGATCACCTCACGAAATTCTGAGACAGGGGACTAGCCACTCTCGGCCGCGCGCGGTGCAGACCAAACCGGAGTCATGCCCCGAACATCAAACGCCAAGCTGCAATGGTCCACGACCGTCCATCTAATGCTTAACAAAAGGTTCCTGACCCCGGTTTCCCTCCTTCCCTCCGGTTTCCCTCCCCGGTCCCCTGGGCGGCAAAGCTCAAGGCGCTCCCCGCCTCAGTTCCTCGGGGGGGTCGGCCTGGCCGAACGGGTTGTTCCCCCAGCACTCCACCTTCTCATCGAGATCGACAGCACAGGCATGTGCTCCGGAGTTGGCTGCTTCCACCCGCTGATAGGTACCGGCGGGCGTGTCGAGCTGACCCTGCTCGCCGTCGCCCCAGCAATGGATCGCCCCAGTGCTGTCCAGTGCACACGCGAAGTACTCGCCGCAGCTGACTTGAACGAAGTCGCCGTCCGGGGGATCGGTCTCCCCAGACCGGTTGCGTCCCCAGCACTCGAGCTGCCCCGCCTCGGCCACGGCGCATGCTGCCTGGCCACCGGCGTCCAGGTCGGTGTAGACGCCGTCTGGAACGTCGGTCTCGCCCCAGTCCAGCTCACCCCAGCACTCGATCCGACGCTCGGAGTCCAGGGCGCAGGTGTAGCTGCCGCCGCCGGAGACATCCGTGTATCCGTCGTTGGCAGGAGGCTGGGTCTCCCCGCGATAGTCCACCCCCCAGCAGGCGACCTCCCCGTTGGCATCAATCGCGCAGGCGTGGTGGCTCGATCCCACGCCCACACTCACGAACTCACCGTCCGGGTGTGGGATGTAATCGGCGGGCTCATAGCCCCAGCAGTCGACCGTTCCGGACTGCTGGATGGCGCAACTGAAGGCATAGCTCGCTGCGATGTCCAGAACCTGGGTATCGCCGGGAACGTGCTGCCCAATCTCACCGTCGCCCCAGCACACGGCTACACCGGATGTGCCGAGGAAACAGGTGTGACGACCCCCGGCAGCAAGGTCGATCGGGGGCTCTGCGGCCGATGGCGCTGTGTCTGAAGGCGACGGATTGCATCCCGTCGGCGCCGTGAGAAGGAGGACGGCCGCTATCGAAGGCGACGCCATGGCGCGGGCACTCGGGGCAGGGGGTTGGGTGCCTCTGGAACGAAGCAATACCTGAACAGAGTCCAGAGCGTAGTCCTACTCGGTGGCGCACCCGAGGTCTCCTACAGTCGCGCAGTTCGAAGAGGACCGCTGACGCGCCTCAGGGCAGCGGGCCCCAAGGGCTGGCCCAGGTGTCCCACAGCGCATCCAGCGGCCCGGCGTCGTACAGGTTGCCCGAGTCCTGGGCGATCACGAGCTGGCCGTCGATGACGCAGATCCCCTCTTGGTCCTCGCCAGGCACCCACGTCGAGGTGAAGGCCTGGAGCCGGAGGGCGGCCCCGGTCGGCACGGCGTCCAGGGCATCGAGACGAATGCTGTAAAGCGCGTCCTCGGCGTCGGAGACCAGGGTCAACTCACCGCTGCGGGCCGAGTAGAAGGACCCGGCGACGTCCATCATCGGCAGGGCGTGCACGTCGACGATGCGCAGGGACCCGCTCACGCCGAAGGCGAGCTCCACCAGCACCGAGGCGTCTTCAGCGTCCCGATCGTCAAAGGCCTGGTTGGCGACGAACAGCCGGGAGCCGACGGCCGTGAGCGTCTCGATGCCGTTGCCACCCGCCGCCAGCACCGTCTGACCTCGGAAGGTGCGAGGGACGTCGTAGACCTGCTCGATGGCGCCGGTGCTCGGGTCGACCCGCAGGAGCTGTTCGTCCCCTTCGACGGCGACGAGGAGCTGGTCCTGGCGAGGCAGGTAGGCCACGCCCTCCAGATCCCCCCCCAGGTCGAACACGGCCTGTCGTTCGAAGTCGGTGTCGAACACCCACAGCTCACCGCCGTCGTCGACCACGAAGACCCGCTCCCCGGCGCGATCGATGTCGATGCCCGACGGCTCGGGCACCCCCACTCGGATCTCGCCTTCGGCATGGGCGGTGTCGACGAAGAACAGGGACGCGGTGCAGAGCATCAGAGGGGTCATGAGGGTCCTCACCCCACCTACGGATCCGGGCCCTGCGCCCATGACCGTGACTACGGGGCGAAGCCGTCGGGCACGTCCAGCAGACCGAACACGTCCTGACCCCAACAGGTCACCTTCTCGCTGCGGTCCACGGCGCAGGTCACCGCACCGCTGGCGATCTGGGTGAAGGGGACCTCGGTCGGGTCCGGCGGCGCGTTGGTGGTCGCGGCGTCGGTGCCCCAGCACTGCGCCACCCCGAATTTGTCGAGGGCACAGGAGAACCGGTCGCCCGCCGAGACCGCCACCAGGCCATCGTCTGTGGGCGCATTGGCGACCGCGCCACCATGGTCGTCACCCGAGCCCCAGCAGACCACCG
>CAZFLE010000063.1:14188-38828 GCA_964519895.1 uncultured Enterobacterales bacterium
TCACTCGCAGATGCCACTCGTGTCGCTGCAGGTGAAGCTCTCCCCAGACCCCAGGTCGTCGTAGGTCACCGCACCGGTGACCGACACGTCGTCGGGCACGTTGTCCGAGGGCCCGACGCCCCAGCTGGTGTCGATCGACGTCAACGAGCCGGTGAAGACGTGGGCTCCCCCGCCGTAGAGCACGGCTTCGTTGGACGACAGGGAGCAGCTGTCGAGCTCGACCTCGGACTCGTCGACGGAGACCCCACCGCCCTCGTCCTGGGCGTAGTTCCCGGACAGGGTCACGTTGGTCATCGAGACCAGGGCGTTGCCGGCGTAGACACCGCCCCCGGACGAGTAGGTCCGGTCGGCCAGGTTGTCGGTGATCTCCATGTCGCTCAGCAATGTGGTGTGGGTCCCGGGGGACGCTTCTTCGATCAGCAGCCCCGCGCCCCACGTGGACAGGTTGGCCGTGACCACCCCACCCGTGACCTCGCTCGCCGAGGTCAGGAAGAGCCCACCGCCCAACGTGTTGCCGTCGTTCAAGCTCACGTCGGTGTTGTCCAGGATCAGCCCGGAGTTGGACAGGTACAGCCCCCCGCCAAACTCGGCGAGGTTGTTGTCGACCGACCCGTTCGTCAGGGTCACGTAGGCGTCGATCAGGCAGACACCCCCACCGCCAGAGCCGACGGCGGAGTTTCCGGTGATCGTCACACCGGTGGCATCGACGATCGCCCCCTGCAGGTACAGGCCCCCGCCCGACGACGACGCGGCATTGCCCCCGAACACGCTGTCCACGATCTCCACCAGCACCCCCAGGTCGGCGAACAGCCCGGCGCCGTAGTCCGCGGCGTTGTTCGACACCTCGCAGTCCTCGATGCCCACGTCGGCGACGGCATACACGCCGCCACCCAGGAGCTGGCTGCTGTCGTAGGGATTCGGGGTGCCCGAGCCGCCCTGGATGGTGAATCCGACCAGGGAGACGGGGGCGTCGACCGTCACGGTCGAGCCGGCGTCGCCCCCGTCGATGATCGTGGTCTCGGCGCCGTTGGCCGAAGTCAGGGTCAGGGTGTGGGGGATCACCAGGTTCTCGGTGTAGGTGCCGTCACAGACGAGCACCACCGAGCCCGAGGCGCTGCCGTCGATGCCCCGCTGGATGGTCTCGTAGCTGAAGCTGCCGTCGACGGTCACCACGTTGGCTTCGACGCTGTCGCAGTTGCTGTCGACCCCGTCGCAGTGCTCGGGCGCGCCCGGGTAGGTCATCCACTGGTCGTCGTCGCAGTCGTCGCTGCTGTCCGACTGGCCCGCGTCGGCGTCGCAGGCCCCGTCGTCCGCCAGGATCTCCACCAAGGAGCCGTGGCCGTCCCCGTCCAGGTCCTCGTAGCAGGTGATGGTGTCCGTGCCGCTGCAGTCCTGGTCGACCCCGTCGTCCGGCAGCTCGTCGGCGCCTGGGTAAACGCTGGCATCGTCGTCTGCGCAGTCGCCGCCGGCATCGGCCTCGCCATCTGCGGCGTCGCAGCTCCCGTCGTCGGCCAGCACGGTCACGTCGGAGCCGGCGCCGTCGGCGTCCAGGTCCTGGAAGCAGGTGACCTGGTCTGACCCGCTGCAGTCCTGGTCGATGCCGTCGTCCGGCACCTCGTCCAGGCCCGGCGCCACGGTGGCGTCGCTGTCGTCACAGTCGGTGTCGTCGGCCACGTGGCCGCTGGGGGCGCTGCAGGCCTCGACCTCTTGGGCGAGATCGCCGTAGCCGTCGTCGTCGCTGTCGGCGTACCAGGACTGCGGTGCACAGTCTCCGGAGTCGGCGGGCACGCCGCTGTCCCCTTCGCTGCCGTTGCAGCCAAACGCCAGGAACATCAACAAGGCAGAGGGGATGGCCATCGGAGTCTCCACACCAGCGTTCGAACCGAGCTTCGCACGGCCCGCTGTGTCAGAGCGCCGGAGGCACCGGCTCGTGGTCCTGGTCCCAGTCCGCGACCTGGGCCACCCGGGGCTCCAGCTCGGCCCACAAGGCCGCCACCACGTCGGGCCGCTCGTCGACCAGGTCGTAGAATTGGTCGGGATCCCGCCAGGTGTCGAACAGCTCCAAGGTGCCGTCCCACGTGAACACCAGGGTGTGGTGGCCTCGGTCCACGGCGACCTGGGCGCGGTGCCCGCCACTGGATCGCACGACGCTTCGCACGGCGTCCGGCGCACGGTCCCAGATCGTCGGGCGGATGCCCTCGGGCGCCGGCAGCCCCACGAGCTCCAGCACCGACGCCGCCAGGTTCGAGTGGCCCGTGCGACCCCGCCACACGCCCGCCGTCAGACCCGGCGCTGCGATCAGGGCGGGCACCCCTGTGACCTCGGTGTAGACGTTGCGACCGTGCAGCAGAGCTTCGTGCTCCCAGAACGCCTCGCCGTGATCGGACGCGAAGACCACCACGCCCTCCTCCAACAGGGTCTGGACCTGGGGTGCTGCAAAGAGGCGCTCCAACTCGCTGTCGAGGAAGCGCACCTCGGCGTTGTACAGGAAGCGCAGGTGGGCGAGCACCACCACCTGGTCCTCGGGTGCGAGTCCAGGCAGGGCCCGCTCCAGCGCCTCGGGGTCCAGCTCGCCGTCGATGGACTCGGGCAGCGGAGGCAGGTCCTCGATGCCATCCAGCCAGTCCGCGGGGGGCTGGTAGGGGTGGTGAGGGTCCAGCAGGTGCAGGTGCAGGTAGAGGGGTACCGGGTCCTCCCCCCGCGCGAGCAGCCAGTCCAGGGCCGCATCGACGACCGCCTCCGCCCCCACACCCACCGAGTCTTCCGACGACTGGTCCAGCCGGACAATGTCGTCGAAGCCGTTGCCGATCGGCACCTTGTCCGACACCAACGGGTTGGTCGCGATCAAGGCCGTGTCGTAGCCAGCGCCCCGGAGCCATGTGGGCAGGCCGGCGAAGTCCATGGGGATGCCGCTGAGTCCGGCCGCGGCGGCCACCGGCTCGTAGTCCAGGTCCAACAGGTTCTCGCCACTGAAGAAGCAGGTCATCGACGCCAGGGTCCAGGCCGCGCAGGAGCTGTGGTCATTGAGGACCAGAGACCGCCCGGCCAGGTCGTCGAGGAACGGCGTGTCCTGGGTCCCGCCGAAGGCCCCGAGGGCATCCCGCCGCAAGGTGTCGACCGTGATGATCAAGACGTCGCGCTCGGCGGCCGCGACCTTGCTGGGTGCCGGGGTGTCTCCATGCGGTGACAGGGTGTGGAGGGCTTCCGGGGCGCAGGCAGAGAGGAGCAGGGACAGCAGCATGGCGGACTCCAGGGCGTGGCCCATGCCGGTGCACGGCCTGTACCAGAGGCGTCGATGGCTATTTCCAGCGGTTCTGCGGTCGGCCCAGCGTCCGCTGCGGACGGGGAGCATCTCGGGGCGACGGTGTCGCGGACCCGGACCGGCCATTCACCGCAGCGCAGCGCTGGCCCAGTGCTTGCAAAGTTGAGCGTGCAGAGGACAACGACATGAACCTGGCCCTGCTCTTACTTCCCCTGGCCTGCACCGACGGCTCGCTCCTTTCACTCGACAACCCACCGCCTGCTGACCCAGACCCGCAGCCGCCCGGCCGGCACGTGGCCTGCGCGACGGACCTGGGCGAGTCGCTCCTTCCCAGCGGCACCAACACGCTGGCTTCCCACCCCGAGCGCGACCTCCTCTACGTGCTCAACGAGGCCGTGGAGAGCCTGAGCCGCATCGATCTGGCCACGGGGGATGCCACCACCCTGGATCTTGACGGCAGGCCGGGTCGGATCGCTCGCATCGCCGACCGGGTCTACGTGACGCTCCGCTCCGAGCGGACCCTGCTCGCACTCCAGGAGTCCGGCACCGGACTGGCCGAGGTCGACCGGGTCGAAGTCGGCCACGAGCCGCTCGGCGTGGTCGTACACCCGTCCCAGGACTGGCTCTTCGTGGCCCTGTCCGGCTCGAATGCGGTGGTGGAGCTCTCGGTCGCAGACCTGAGCGAGCGGCACCGGTGGTCGGTCGAGGGGGAGCCGCGTTGGCTCGCCGCCCACCCGGAGGGCTGCGACCTGTACGTCAGCTCGGCCCGGGGTGGCCTGCTGACCCACATCGCCCTGGCCGACGGCGGCCAGCGCAAGGTCCCCATGCCCCAGGTCCAGCGCAGCGACGACATCGTGGCGTCTCTGACGCCCCGCTTCACCGGGGACATGGACATCTCCCCCGACGGCCGGACCCTGCTGGTGCCGGGCATGTGGGTCGACGTCGACACCGTCGAGGGCCGGGAGTCCACGACGGCCTACTACGCACCAGCCCCTGCGGACTGGTCGGTGTCCCGCTTCAACCCGATCGTCGCGCGGGTGCCGCTGGAGTGGGGAGCGCCGGGCGAGGACATCGACGCCCTCTACCTGGCCGGCGACATGCGGGAGATCCTGGACGAGCGCTTCCTGGCGATGATGCGCAGCTACCCCGCCAGCGTGGGCTTCCTCGACGACGGCGAGACCGCCCTGGCGACCTTCGAGGCCGCCGAGACCGCAGTGGCCTTTCCCCACGACGCCGACGCCGCCCGGGCCCGAGGCCACGAGGCCGACGCGGGCATCAGCGGCGCCTTCACACCCCCCAAGGTCTTCATCAGCACCTGCGCCGGACCCCGAGGCGTGGCCATCGACGCCGACGGAGAGCGCTGGGTCCACTGCATGCTCGACCAACAGGTCGCCCCCCTGGACGTGGACAGCGTGACCGCCGAGCTGGCCCAGACCGACCCGGACTGGTTCTACCTGAGCGATGGCCACACCTGGGCCGGCGAGCCCCTGTCGACCGGGGCCGAGCGCCTGCCGGCGCAGCTCGACCAGGGGCGGCGCCTGTTCTATGGCGCCCTCGACGAGCGCCTCACCGAGCTCGGCTCCGGGGTCTCCTGCGCCACCTGTCACTTCGACGGCCGCGACGACGGCCTGACGTGGCCGCTGGCCCGCGGCGAGCGCCAGACGCCCTCACTGGGCGGGGTCGTGTCCGAGACCACGCCGGTCACCTGGAGCGAAGGCATGGGCACGGTCCAAGGGGAGGCCCTGGAGACCAGCACGACCCTGATGGCCGGCACCGGCCTGGACACCGGGTCCCTGGACGCGCTGGCCGCCTGGGTCAACGCCACGACCGCGGGCGATGGGGACCCCCATGCCGACGAAGCGGCGGTGGCCCTGGGCGCCGAGCTCTTCGCCCGAAGCGACGTGGGCTGCGAGGTCTGCCACAGCGGGGCGCGGTTCACGGACAATGAAGCGCACACAGTCCTCGGCGAATCGACCGCCTACAACACCCCGACCCTCCAGGGCGTGGGCATGTCCGCGCCCTACCTGCACGACGGGCGGATCGGAACCCTCGAGAGTCTCGTCGAGCGGGCCGGTGAGCTGGGCATGGGCGACACCTCACAGCTGACCGACGACGAGCGGGCCGGCCTGGTCGCGTTCCTTCGGTCCCTCTGACAGCGGGTGCCCGGCGGCCATCGCCGGGGGGTTAGTCCCGGACGTGGTCTCCATCCGCCAGGTCTGTGCCGCGATCCCTCCGGTGGCCCGGCCGTGAACCTCGCAGATCTGCTCGGGACCGCCGCCGAGCGCTGGCCGGACCGGGGCCTGGCCGTGCATGGCGCGGGCCGCGTGACCCTGCCCGAGCTGTGGGAGCAGGCGGCGGTGATCGCCGGGGGCCTGGCGGCCGACGGGCTCGCGGCCGGCGATCCGGTGGTGCTGCTGACCGCCAGACCCGACGTCTTCTTCCCCGCCTTCTGGGGGGTGGTCCTGGCGGGGGGCACCGCCGTGCCCCTGGCGGACGGCCTGGACGCCGGCCCCCTGGAGCGCCGGCGGCTCGACCGGGTCCTGGCCCTGCTCGGTGGGCCGCGGGTCCTGCGAGACGAGCTGCCTGTCGGCACGCCCACGGTGTGCCCGGGCCCGGCGCCGCCCCTGGTGCAGTTCAGCAGCGGGAGCACCCGGGCACCGGCGGGCATCGTGCTCGAGCACCGCCACCTGTTGGCCAACGTGGCCCAGATGCAGGCCCGATTCCCCATCCACCCCGGCGACCTGAAGCTCACGTGGATGCCGCACTACCACGACATGGGGCTGATCGGCTGCCACCTGCTCCCGCTGGCCGTGGGCATCGAGCAGCTTCGGATGCGCCCTGATCAGGCCATGCGGGATCCCCTGGCGTGGCTCCGGCTGGCCCAGGACTCCGGGGCCACCCTGCTCAGCACCACCAACTTCGCCCTGGCCCGCGCCACCCGGCGGCTCCGGGGGGCCGCACTGGACCTGTCGGCGGTGCGGCACATCTTCAACGGCGCCGAGCCGATCCACCCCCAGGTCTGCCGGGCCTTCTGCCAGGCCTCTGGGCTCCCGGAGTCCGTGCACGTGCCGCTCTATGGGCTGGCCGAGGCGACCGTCGCGGTCTGTGCGCCCGACCACGGAGGCCTGCACACGATCGCCGTCGACGGCCGCGAGCGGGTGATCATCGGCCCGGTGCTCGACGGCCTGGACCACAGGCTCGTGGACGGGGAGCTCCAGCTGCGGGGACCCAACGTGCACCAGCGGCTGTGGGGGCAGGCGCCCCACGGTCTAGACTGGGTACCCACCGGGGACCTGGCGGTCGAGACGCCCCACGGACTGGCCATCGTGGGGCGTTGCAAGGACCTTGTCGTCGTCAACGGCCGCAACCTGCATGCCGATGATGTCGAAGCGGTCGCCGAGCAAGTCGACGGCGTGCGCTTCGCCGTCGCCACCGCGGCCGACAGCCAGGGCACCGAGACGCTGCGGGTCCAGGCCGTGCTCGCCA
Source organism: uncultured Enterobacterales bacterium (assembly GCA_964519895.1). Classification (GTDB taxonomy): domain Bacteria; phylum Myxococcota_A; class UBA796; order UBA796; family CAJQPC01; genus CAYFPX01. Next base: position 20,937 of record CAZFLE010000063.1, read on the forward strand.
AGGGCACCGAGCCCCCGCCGATCCTGTGGGCCCTGGGGGAGCGGCTGCGGCGCGAGCTGGGCGTCGACGCCGAGCTGGCACCGATCCAAACGGTGCTGCGCACGACCTCGGGCAAGAAGAGGCGCGGCGCGGCCCATCCCCCCAGCACAGCGACCTTGGAGGTCCTGTCGGCCCTCTACCAGCACGCCACCGGGCGCAAACCAGAGCCCGACACAGAGCTCCGGGCCCTGGGCACGTCCAGCATCGAGGCGGTCGAGCTGCTGGCGGCGCTGGAGCAGCGCTGGGGTCGCACCCTGGATCACGGCCTGTTGCGCGAAGCGTCGCTGCGCACCCTGGCGACTCGTCTCGAGGCGTTGCCGAGCGCCCGGGGTGGGGCGATGCCGAAGCGCCAGGACGCGGTCTCGGTCCTGGGGGCCGCGTGTCGGCTTCCAGGAGCCGACACGCCCGAAGCCCTGTGGCGGGGGGCCGCGCAGGGCACGGCCCTGCCTCCCGAGCCCTTCGAACCGGCCGCTTTCCGCATGACGCCGGCCCAGGCCGACGTGCTCGATCCCCAGCTCAGGCTGGCCCTGACCCTGGCCGCGGAGCTCCTGACCGACGCCGGGCCCCGTCGCACGGGGGTCTTCGTGGGCGCCGGCCAACAGGCCTTTCAGCACGCGCTGCAGGGCCGGCTGTCCGAGCCCCTGCCCCCAGAGACCCTGGCCGGCAACCTGTTGTCCGGCCTGGCCACGGCCATCGCCCACCACTTCGACCTGACCGGCCCGGCGCTGACCGTCGACACCGCCTGCAGCGCGTCGCTGGTGGCGCTCCACCTGGCCTGTCGTTCCCTGCGGGACGGGGAGTGCGAGCAGGCCCTGGTCGCTGGCATCAACCTGAACCTGGGCGGGCCCGCCGAGCGCCTGTTCGAGCTGGCCGGTGCCCTGTCCCCTTCGGGGGTCTGCGCGCCCTTCACCGATCGGGCCGACGGCACCGTGCCGGCTGACGGGGCCGTGATGATGCTGCTGGCGCCCGGCCAGGGCGGCCTGGTCACCCTGTGCGGCTCGGCCATCAACAACGACGGGGCCAGCCTGGGGTGGATGGCGCCCAACCCGTCGGGCCAGGAGGACGTGCTGCGGGCGGCGCTGACCGCAGCGGGGGTAGGGCCCGAGCGCATCGCCTATGTCGAGGCCCACGGAAGCGGCACCCGGGTGGGTGACGCTGTCGAAGACGCCGTCCTGGGGCGGATCTACCCCCACGCCCGGCGCGGCGCGGTCAAGGCCCGGGTCGGCCACGGGCTCGCCGCTGCGGGCCTGACTGGACTGCTCCACGCCATCGGTCAGCTGGCCCCCGCTGAGCACGGCGCCGTGAGCAGCTTCGGCTTTGGCGGCACCAACGCCCACGTGGTGATCGAGAAGCCCGGCGAGCCCACAGCGCGGGCCCAGCTGTCGGCCCAGGGCTGGGTGCACCGGGTGGCCCAGGACCCCGCCGGTGGACAGTCCTGGACCCCGGTGCCCCAGGGCCAGCCCGTCCTGCGCCAGGGGGGTCGCTACGTGGTCACCGGGGCCAGCGGCGGCATCGGCCGCCAGCTCGTGGCCTGGCTCCAGGACCGCTTCGACGCCCACGTCATCCCCCTGTCCCGCCGGCACGGGGTCGACCTCACCGACCCGGTCGCGACGCGGGCTCGTGTGGCCGGGCTGGGCCGGGTAGACGGTGTCTTCCACCTGGCCGGCAGCCTGGACGCCCCCGGGGTCAAGCGCCTCGCCGTCGAGCACCTGGCGGAGCTGGACGCGGGCTTTCACGTGCTGTTCTCGTCGATCGCCGCCACCCTGCCCGGACTGTCGACCGGGCTCGAGGCCTATGCCGCGGCCAATGCCTGGCTGGACGCCTGGGCCCGGGGCCGCACCGACGCGCTGAGCATCGCCTGGCCCCCCTGGGAGGGTGCAGGCATGGCCGACGGCCTCGCCCAGGCCTATGCCGACCGGGGCATCCCCTCGGTGTCGCCAGCCCAGGCGCTGGCCGCGCTGGAGTGGGCCCTGGGCTCGGGCGAGGCCCACGTGGTCGTGCTGCCCCGAGCACCGGCAGCCCCCAGTGCACCGCTCCCACCGGACTTCGAGCAAGGGGTCGTGGGCATCCTGGCCCAGGCGGCGGAGCGCTCGCCCGACGGCATCGGCCACGAGGACAAGCTGGTGGCCCTGGGCATCGACAGCGTGGCCGCCCTCGACGTGGTCGAACAGCTCGAGGCACTCCTGGGACGAACCCTGCCGAGCACCCTGCTCTACGAGTTCCCCACCGTCGGCCGGCTCCTGGCCGGGCTCTCCGGCGGGGCGGTACTGGAGCCCCTTCCGCCCGTCGAGGCCCCGTCCGAGCCCGACGACCGCTGCCTGCCCGCCCAGGAGACCTTCCTGGTCCAGCGGGCCTTCTTTCCCCGGATTCCGGGCAACGTGCTGATCGGCTGCACGGTGTCCCCGGCGCTCGATCGCGACGCCTTGAATCAGGCGGTGGCCGCACTGACCGAGCGCCACCCGGCTCTGTCCTTGGCTTTTGCCCGCCAGGAGGACGGCTGGATCGAGGTCCCCGGGGCACCCCCCGAGCTCCGCTTCGGTGCATTCGAGCTCGCCGACGTGCACGGGCAGCCCTTCGACCTGGCACGGGGGCCTGTCCTGCGGGTCTTCAGCGACGGGCGCCGCATCGTCTTGAACGCCCACCACGCCGCGGTGGACGCGTGGAGCGTGCAGCAGGCGCTCCAGGACCTGCTGCTCCTGGCCCAGGACATCGCGCTCCCCAGCCTCCAGACCGGCTGGCCCCAGGCCCGCGACGCCCTGCGTTCCGCTGCCCAGGACGACGATGGCTTCTGGGCCCGGACCCTGGGGGGCGCCCCTCGGCTCCAGCTGCCCTGGTCGGGCGCCCCAGACGCCGCGACAGAGCCCCCTGTGAGGGCCCTCCAACGGCACCTGTCTGCGCACACCACCGGGTTGCTGGCGGCGCGGGCCCGGTCCGCCGGGGTGACGCTGCCGGCCTTCGTGCTCGCGGCCTATGTCCGCCTGTTGTGGGACACCACCGGCCAGCACGACGTGGTGGTGCGGGTCGCCCAGGGCCGGCGCGAGCTCAAGCTGCCCGACGTGCGGCGGGTCGTGGGGAGCTTCGCCGACTCGCTGCCACTGCGGGTCCAGGTCGACCTGGGCGACACCGTCGACACCCTGGCGCCTCGGGTGGCCCGGGCCCTCGCCGGGGTCATGGGCCATGCGGCGAGCTCGGCCCGCGGGCTCGCGTCCCTGGGTGCCCGGTCCTTTGGCGGACCCACCGGCCTGAGCCCGGCCGGGTTCAGCTTCCCCCTGGTGCCCGCTCCGGCCGTCGTCGGCGAGCTGGAGCTGGCCGACGTGATCGGGGCCGCGGCCAACGGCTTCACCCGCTTGGGCCTCATCTGCTGGTTGTTCGACGGCCGGCTCCACCTGAGCTGGAACCACCCCGAGAGCCACCTGGCCCCGGCGACCGTCTGCGACCTGGCCGACCGGCTCGAAGCGCTGCTGGCCACACCGGAGCCGCGCCCGCCCGCCACGCTGCACGGCGCGATCCTGGCCCGCTGCCGCCGCCACCCGGCCCGGCGGGCGGTCCAGGACCTGAGCTACGGCGACCTGGACGCCCTGTCGGGGGCCCTGGCCCTGCGACTCACGGGCGAGCGCATCGCCGTGCTGGCCGTCCCCGGCGCACCCGCGGTGGTGTTGCTCCTGGCCGTGCTCCGGTCCGGCGCCGCCTATGTGCCGGTGGATCCACACTGGCCGGACGCTCGGATCACCCAGGTCCTGGCCGCGGCCGCACCGGCGATGCTGCTCACCACCGCGGACCTCGCGGCGAGAGCCAAGGGCCTGCACGAGCGGGTGGTGGTCCCCGACGGCGCTCGGGCGTCCGACGGTCCCGACCGCCCGGCCGACCTGGCCTATGTGATGTTCACGTCGGGCAGCACCGGTCAGCCCAAGGGGGTGGTGGTCGGTCATGCCGAGCAGCTGGGCTTCCAGGCCTGGGTCCGTCGCCGCTTTGGCATCTCCTCGCGCGACCGCTTCATCCAAACCAGCTCGCTGGCCTTCGGCGGCAGCCTGCGCCAGGTCTTCACCCCCTTGCTGAACGGGGCCTCGATCCACCCGGTGTCCAGGAGCGTCGCCCGGGACCCCGACGCGCTGCTGGACTTCATCGACGGCCAGGGCATCACCATCTACAACAGCGTTCCGAGCCTGTGGGCCCACTGGATGGGCGCCCTGGAGCGGCGCGGTCGGGTCCCCGCCTCCCTGCGGTGGTGCCTGATCGGCGGCGAGGCTGTGCCCGCGGCCATGGTGCGACGCTGGCGGACCCTGGTCGGGCACCGGATCCGCCTGGCGAACCTGTACGGCAGCACCGAGACCCTGGTAAACGCCACGGCCTTCGAGGTGGCCCGGGACCTCCCGTCCCAGGCGGTGCACACCCCCATCGGGTGGGCCCGGGCCGGGCAGAGCGTGCACCTCCTGGACGTCCGGGACGGCATCGGCGAGGTGGCGGTCAGCGGCCTGATCGCCCGGGGCTACCTGGACCCGGCCCAGACCGCGCGGGCCTTCGTGACCCTGCCGGGGGTGGGCCGGGTGTATCGCACCGGCGACCTGGCCAGGCGCAGCCCCGACGGGGCGCTGGTCTACCTGGGCCGCAGGGACAGCCAGGTCCAGGTCCACGGCAATCGGGTGGAGCTGGGCGAGATCGAGCACACCCTGGCCGCACTGCCCGGGGTGGCCAGCGCCGTGGTGGTGCTGCGGGACGGACGCCTCGAGGCCACGGTCGAGGGCGCGGGCCTGGACGAACAGCGGCTCCGGGACCAGGTCGCGGACCGCCTTCCCCACTTCATGGTGCCCCACCGGATCCACCTGGGCATGGTCCCGCGCACGGCCGCAGGCAAGGCCGACCGCAAGGCTCTGGCGAGTCCTCGCCCGAAGGAGCCCGACAGTGACCGCGCAGCCACGGTGCTCGCTCTGGTGGCCCGGGTCCTGGGCCTGCCCCAGGTCGGTCTCGACGATGACTTCTTCCGGCTGGGCGGAGATAGCGTCCAGGTGCTGGAGCTCCTCGACGCGGTCCACCAGCGCTTCGGCCGTGCACCGAGCCCGATGGCGCTCTACCGGGCGCCGTTGGCCCGGACCTTGCTCGACTGGCTGGGCCAGACGCCGGTCCCGTCCGTCCCTTCGCCCCATCGCTCGGGCCTCTCTGCGGTCCAGCGCGGGTTCTGGCTCGCCCACAGGGCGGACCCGGCCAACCCTCCGTCCTGGCGGGTCGTGCTCCCCCTGTCCGGGCCCTTGGACCTGCGGCGCTTCCTGGACGCCGTCGACGCGCTGATCCGCCGCCACGAGATCCTGCGCACGACTTTCTCTGACGGGCCTGCGGCCCGGGTGCTGGACGATCCCGGCGTGCCCTGGGTCCAGCTCGACGACCTGAGCGGGCTCCCCGAGCCCGAGCGCACCCTGGAGCAACGGGTCGCCGAAGAAGCCCGGGCTCGCTTCGATATGGACCGCTGGCCCCTGGTCCGACTGCGACTGTGCCGGCTGGGCCCCCAGGACCACCGCCTGTTGGTGGCGGCGCACCACATCGTCGCCGATGCCTGGAGCGCCTGGCTGATGATGGCCGAGCTCCTCCAGCTGCACGACGGGGTCGACCTGCCTCCGCCGCGGCCCTTCCAGCCACCTCCAGACGGCGACCACGACCCCTGGTGGGAAGACACGCTCCAGGGCCTGGACCAGCCGGTGGTGTCCATCGACGAGCCCCGCGAAGGGACCATTCACCTGGGCGCCGCGGCGTGGGAGGGCTTGCGGTCGCGAGCGCGGCAGCAGGGCACCACGCCCTTCGTGCTCGTCCTGGGCGCGCTCTTCGCGGCGCTGGCCCACGTGACCGGGCGCCAGGACCTGGCCGTCGCCGTGGCCCATGCGGCCCGGGATCCGGACCAGGCCCAGGTCGTGGGGCCCTTTGCCCGAGCGCTGCCGGTCCGCAGCACACCGGATCCGGAAGCCGTCTCCAGGGCCTGGCACCAGGTCCTGGCCCACGCCGACGCCGCGCCGTCGTCCTTTGCCACGTCCGGAGACCCCGAGCGGCTGGGCCGCTGGTTCCTCACCTGGATGGACCCGGCCCAGGTCCCGACCCCCGCCACCCGGGTGCGCTGTGCCTGGGATCGGGCCCGCTACGCCTTTGCGACCCGGGCCACCCGGACCGAGGCCTTGGTCGGGTGCGTGGTTCAAGACGGGCTGCACCTGAACCTGCACGGCGGCCCTCTGCTCGACGCCCTGGCCCCTGCCCTGGAGCAGCGGCTCAGGGCCCTCGCGGCGCCGGACGGGGCGCTGATCCTGGCCCTGCCGGAGGGGCGCTCGGCGCCGATCAGCGACGCCGTGGTCGTGGAGCGGGTCGAGACCACCCAGGCCAGCTCGGAGCTGGTGCTCATTCCTCGCTGCCTGTCCGAGCTGGCGGATCCCGAGGACGCAGTGCGGGCGGCCTTGGGGTGCACGTCGGCCCCCCGGGTGGCGCTGGGGGGGCTGCTGCCCGCCAGGACGGGACTGGCTGCGCGGGACCTGGGGCGGCCCCTCACCACCGGCCACGCCATGACGGTGGTGGCGATGGCGTGGACCGTCGACGCCGTGCTGGCCCGCACCGGGCGGGACTGGCGGCGCCTGGAGGTCGGGTTGCTGGGCCACGGCGCCGTCGGCCAGGCGGTCCAGGCACTGCTGCGGGAGCGGCTTGGGGAGCCGGCCCGCTGGGCGGTGTCGGACCCGGGCCAGGCACGCCACGACGACCTGTCCGGCTGCGGTCTGATCCTGGGCGCCAGCAGCGGCGGGGCCACCCTCGACGTGGCTGGCCTGGCCCCCGGCACCCTCGTGGTCGATGACTCCTTTCCGCGGTGCTTCGACGACCGCACGGCCATCGCTCGCATGACCGGTGCAGCCGATGTCCTGTTGACCCACGGCGGTGGCGTCGACGCCGGACCCCTGACCCGGACCAGCCCCTTTCCCCAGGCCGCGGCGCTTCGGGCGGAGTACGGCGCCGCCTACCTGCCCGGCTGCCACGCCGAGCTCTTGCTGTGGTGTGCAGACCCGGCGCTCGGTCCCACCCGCGGCGTGGTCACGGCCGCTCGCGCTCGCCGGGTCGAGACAGCCGCCCTGGCCCAGGGCTGGACCGCCGCACCACTTCACCTGGGTCCCTGGCGGGTCCCCGACACCCTGTGCCTCTGACAGCGCTCCCGGTGCTGGCCGGCGACGGCATCGGGCCCGAGGTGACCGACGCCGCGGTGGCCTGGCTCCGGGCCCAAGGCTTCGAAGTGCCGGTGCTCGCGCTACCCTTCGGGCTGGCGTGTTGGCGGGAGACCGGCGCGGCGCTGCCGCCCGAGACCTTGGCTGCGATCCGTCAGCACGGCGTGGCCCTGGTGGGGGCAGCGACCACCCCGGACCAGGGCTGCGCCAGCCCGATCCTGGCGTTGCGGAGGGCATTGGGCCTGTCGCTCCAGGTCCGTCCCATGCCCGGCGGGGGCCCGACCCTGGTGATCCATGAGTTCGCGGGACTGTATGCAGAACCCGAGGAGCCCGGACCGCCGGTGGTGAGCCGCTGGGTACTCCACCCAGACCAGGCAGACGAGCTTGCCCGGGAGGCCTTCTCGCGGGCCACGCGGCGGGTCAGCTTTGTCGACAAGCCCACCGTGCGACGCCACGCCGCCGCCCTGTTCCGTCAGGCCGCTGCGCGACACGAGACCTGCGCCTGGGAGCTGGTCAATGCCGACGCCTTCGTGGCCAGGCTCATCCAGGATCCCCACGCCTACGACGTCATCGCCGCCACGAGCTTCGTTGGCGACCTGCTCAGCGACCTGCTCGCTGCGCTGGGCACCGGCCTCCCCACGGCCGCGAGCATGGGGTTGGGGCCCGGCGTGCGGGTGTTCGAGCCCGTGCACGGCTCCGCGCCTCACCGGGTGGGCACAGCAGACCCCCGGGGTGCGATCGCGGCTGCGGGCATGCTGTTGGCCTACGTCGATCAGGACGCCTGATAGGCCGGCCGAAGGGTGTGGCGCCGCGCCCGGCCTTGAAGTTCGAAGCCAACGTGACCATCGATCGCCCCCTCGACGCCACGGCTACCTCATGTACCCCATGCTCAAGTTGGCGCTGAACAAGGCCTTCGGCGACGTGCTCAAGGAGCTCAAGCTCTACGCCGAAGCGCAGTGATCCCCGGTGCTACCATCCCGGCATGGGGCTGGGACCACGGACAGCCGCCGCCGCGGGCGTGATCCTGGCAGGTTGCCTGGCGACCGGCGACGACTACGACGCCATGCGCGTCCGCCTGATGGATCGGGACCAGGACGGCTACCCGGCCAGCCAGTACGTCGACGACTACCCGGTCGCCCTGGCTGCGGACTGCGACGACGGCGACCCCGCGGTGCACCCTGCGGCGCTCGAGGAGCCCTACGATGGTGTGGACAACGACTGCACCCCGGGGACGCCAGACGATGATCTGGATGGGGACGGAGCCCCCCTTGCCAGCGACTGTGACGACCTGAATCCCGACGTCTTCGAGGGCAACGTCGAGGTCTACTACGACGGCATCGACCAGGACTGCGACCCGGCCAACGACGACGACCAGGACGGCGATGGCTATGACCTGGACCAGGAGTGCGACGACCAGGATCCCCAGGCGTTCCCGGGGGCCCAGGAGGTCTGCGATGCCGCCGACAACGACTGCGACGACCGGGTCGACGAAGGGGTCGACACCTGGTGGGTCGACGCCGACGGCGACGGCTTCGGCAGCGATGCCGAGGGGGGCATCGTGTCCTGCTCCCCGGACGCTGGGGCGGTGTTCCAGGGGGGCGACTGCGACGACGGCGACGCGGCGGTGAGTCCCGATGCCCAGGAGGTGTGCAACGACCTGGTGGACAACGACTGCGACGGCACCCATGCACCGTGTGGCTGGCCGCCCGAGACCGACCTGGACGAAGCCGACGTTGTGATCTCGGGCTCCGAAGCGGGCGACCACTTCGGACGGGTCATCCAGGGCGGCATCGACCTGACGGGGGACAGTGTGGCCGACCTGGTCGTGTCCGCCCCCGGGCTGGATGACGGGGGCTCCCTCCAGGGCGCGGTCTACGTGTTCGCGGGGCCGATCAGCGCGAGCCTCTCCGTGGCCGACGCCGCAGCCACCCTCACGGCCCCTGCCGACGAGAACTCGGTGGCACTTGGCCTGGACATCGTGACGATCAAGTCCTTGGGGTTGGCCCCGGCTGAGTTGGTGGTGGTGACGACGAGCGGACAGGCCGCGTCATTTCGGGCCCCATTGATTGGGGGCCTGGACGTCGGCGACGCAGACGACATCTACCTGGACGGCGCCACAGAATTCGCCAACAGCGTCTTCGCCCCCGGCGACATCAACAACGACTTGAACCCCGACTTGATCCTGGGCCACTCAGCGGCTTCTTCCGACGGGGTCGACCGGCATGGAGCCGCCCGATTGTTCCACCGGGACGAAGATGGGAATGTGGACGATGCCTCGCCGGCGGCGACGTGGCTGGGAGACAACGCGGGGGACGAACTCGGAGAGTACGTGGCCGGCGCAGACGTGAACGGTGATGGCTTCGACGACGTAATAGTGAGCGCGACTGGATGGGACGCACCCTTCCAGGATGCCGGAGCTGTCTTCCTCTTTCTCGGCCCCGCTCCCGCCACCTCCCTCGGGGACGCCAACGGCATCCGACTCGGCGAGGCGTCGGGCGACGGCTGCGGAACTGGATTGACCCCGACGCACGACCTCGACGGTGACGGCGTCGGGGAGGTCCTCATCGGTGCTCCCCTCAACGACCGAGTGGGGACAGACGGCGGATCGCTCTACCTCGTAGACGACTTCGCCCTGGTTTCAGAGTCTTCCATCTCGACCGCCAGTGCGATCGTCTCCGGGGAGAGCACCGACGACCTGATCGGGGTTATTTCGGGCATTGGCGACTTCAATGGCGACAGAAGGCCCGATGTCGTCGTGGGCGCTCCGGCCAGCGACGCTCTCGTCACCGATGCCGGAGGCGCCTGCGTCTACCTGGACGGGTTCTCGGGCGCCAACAGTCTTGCGGACTGCCCGATCTGGCTCCACGGGACCGTGGAAGGCGGCCTGGCTGGCTTCGATCTCTTCGCTGACGATCTGGACCGAGATGGGCTCGCAGATCTGGCGCTCGGGGTCACCCATCCGTCGGGCGGGGAGACCGCCCTCTTCGGGACGGTGCACGTCATCATGGGGAGTGGATACTGAACGCCGCATCGGAGCCCCGGGTTGACTCCCCCTCCACCCCACCCCGCCCACGCCTTCGCCGCCGCCCTCGACGCCGACGACTTCGCCACCACCGCCTCCCTCCTGGCGCCTGACGTCGCCTACCACCTTGGCGACCGGGTCCTGCGCGGGCCCGAGGCGGTGGTCGCCAGCTACGCCGAGAGCGCCGCTTGGGGCGCCGCCAACTTGGACTCGGTCGGCTACGAGAGCGCTGTGCACCTGGCTCGCGGTAGGGCCGTGATCACGTTCACCGATCACCTGCTGCTAGGGCCGAACCAGCACACCTACCGCTGCGAGCAATACCTGACCTTGGACGACAGCCAGCCCCCCAGGATCGCCAACGTGACCCACCGAGAGCTGCCTGGCGAGCGAGAGGCGCTGACAGCCTGGTTCGCGCTCGTCGGGGTCTCCAGGCGATAGGTCACGCACCCGCATTCGGGCCCACGTGGTCGACCACCCTGGCCACCACCTGGGGGTCGCGCAAGATCCGCATGTGCCCCAGCCCCTCGACGGGCTCCAACTCCGCTCGGGGCGACCACCGAGCCAACCCCTCGCCATCGGCAAAGGGCACGACCCGGTCCCAGCGGTCGTGCACCACCAACAACGGCACCTGGAGTCGCGGCCCGAGCTCTTGGGCCGTGAAGTCTTCCAGGGGAAGCCCGAACCGCTGCTCGACCCGGGCCAGCAGGCGATCCTGGGCCGTTGCGCTCATGCCCATGAAGGCCGCAAAGCGCCGCGCGCCCTTGCCTCCGTCGACCGGCGCCACGTAGGCGACCCGCCGGGCCTGGAGACCGCCGGCCAGGGCCAAGGTGGTGGCCGCGGCCCCCAGGCTGTGGGAAACGATTGTGTCCACGGGCCCCACCGTACGGGCAGCTGCGAGCAGTGCGTCCGAGAAGCTCACGATCGACGCCCGTCTTCCCGGCGAGTCGCCGTGCCCGGGCGCGTCATAGGCCACGACCCGGTAGCCCGCGGCCACGAGCGGATCGACCAGCGCCCCAAGCTGGGCGCCTCGCCCCTCCCAGCCATGCACCAACAAGACCACGGGCCCCTGCCCCCACGACCAGGCCCTCAGTCCTCCCAAGCCAAAGGGCACCACCAACGGCTCCCCCCGCGCCAGCAGGTCCGACTCCCACCTGGGGCGCTCGTGGCGCCGCGGACTGGTCCACAGGACCTCGGCCAGATGCACCGCCAGCCGCGGCGCCACCACGCTCAAGCCGTGGAGGGCGCCGAGCACAACACGCAGGAGCGCGGGGAACCTCACAGGCCGAACGTTCGTGCTTTTACTAGGACGTGGGATCGGGGCGGCCATGGGCCCTCCTTCAGGCGACACGGGAAGCGGTGAGCAGCTCTGCAAAGGCCCGACGGGCCAGCGAGAGCGCATCGGGGGTCTCGAACAGGCCGGCCTGGACGTGAAAGCCCAGGGTCAGGCTGTGGAGCTGAAAGGCGAACAGGCGGGGGTCCAGATCGGCCCGGAAGTGACCCTCTTCGACGGCGATCCCGGCGGCGCGCTCCAGGGTCTGGAGCCACTGGCCCAGACGAGCCTCGAGCAGATCGCGGACCGGGCCGGGCCTGGCGTCCAGTTCCATCGCGGTGGACACGAAGAGGCACCCCCCAGGCAGGTCCTTGCTGGCGTTCCAGGACAGCCAATTCTCGAAGAGCGCGACGACCCGCGGCTCGCCCCGGGCCAGGCTGAGGGCCGGCAGCACGATCTCCCGGCCGAAGCGCTGGGCGGCCAGCGCCAGGACCTGCTGCTGCAGCCCGGCCTTGGACCCGAAGTGCGCGAACAGCCCGCTCTTGGACATGCCCAGCTCACGGGCCAGGTTGCCGATGGACAACCCCTCCAACCCCAGCTGGCTGGCCTGGCCCAGCGCCAGGCTCAGGATGTCCGCTCGCGTCTGCTCACCCTTTCCCATGACCCCATAATAGAACGACCGTTCGTTTCGTCAAGTCCCACCCGGCGGCTCGGGCCCGCGCTGCATGGGCGTGGCATCGAGGGGATCGCTGTCCTGGCCCCGTTCCCTCGAGGATCCCTCCAGTTAGGACCCGGCCATGATGATGATGCTCTTCTCAGCGACCCTGCTCCTGGGCTGCGACTCGGGCCAGGCCCTCACACCCGCCGCGACCGCCCCGGCGGCGACCGCGGCGCCGGTGCCGGAGCCCCCGGCACAGCCGGCACCGCCAGCGGACCTGCACCCGGACCTGAGTGGCGAGTGGGAATTCGTGCTCAACGACGTGGGCTTCTTCGTGGAAGGCACCACCCACCGCACCCGAACGGGACCTGACAGCTACACCGTCAAGACCGTGGGCAGCGTATTTGGCGAGGGCGACCCGCTGCCGCTCTACGGCATCATCGCCACCGGCGACGAGCGCTTCACCGACGAGCAGCAGTGCGGCGAGTTCAAGAACCTCGAGGTCGTCATCGCAGAGGACGTCAAAGAGGCCGGGTGGGAGTTCGAGATCCGGAACGCCATCCAGCTCAAGGATCTGAACGAAGAGCCCTGCGACCGCATCCACAAGGTCAGCCGCAACCGCATCATCACGGTGTCCGAAGACGGCGAGTTGACCGTCGAGAAGCGCCGGGGCGGCTGAAGCAACGACCAGAAGGGGTCGAATGTCCGATCTCTGGGACCAGTTGGGGTTCAGTGTCCGGGATCTGCCGGGATCGGGGCCAAAGCAGTGCCTGGCAGACCCAAAACCGCCCCGCGTGGCCCCGATCCTGTGTCGCAGCGGACACCGAACCCCGTCTGGTCCCAGAGACCGGACATCCGACCCCTTCTGGTCCCTACTGGGGGGACTACTCGTACCGGATCAGGTTCCCCGACAGGTAGTAGTAGGGCTGGTCGCCGTCGCCGGACCAGGTGTAGTCCTGGAGGGCATAGCCCACGGTGACGCGGTCGCCGGTCCAAGCGTCACTGGCGTCCATGTCCCAGGGGAAGACCTGGTCCCCGGGACACCAGCCGGCCCGGTCGTACGTCCAGGTCCCGGCCTGGGTGCCGTCGGTGACCGTGTCCTCGCAGTCGTCCCGCCAGACCTCGCGGGTCCAGCTCTCGGAACCGACGGTGTAGGTGTGGTCCTTGGCGCAGAACTCCGCGCAGTTCTGGCTGTTGTTCCAGCCGTGGCCGGTGATGAAGGACCGCAGCGTGACCTGGGCGGCGTCGGTCACGCCAACGTCGACCGGTGCGACCTGGGCCTCGGGCGGGTTGTCCGCCAGACCGGCGTGGAAGGACTGATGGGGCCAGACCGGGATCACCTCCACCGGCTCGGGTGAAGGGGGCTCACCACCCACGAAGTCCAGCTCGGCGTCGAACAACCAACCGGCGCCGTCGGAGTGGCCCGGCCCGACCCAGGTGTCGATGAACACCCGCAGCGTGACGTCCCCCGACAGCAGCGGCCGCACGTCGGTCAGGTCTGCGTCCCACGAGAAGCCCACCCGGTACGCCGTGATGAATCGATCCAGCTCGATGTACTGCTCGTCGTCAGTCCCCGGATCGACCACGATGCCAAAGGTGCCGTAGCGGTCCCAGTGATCGCAGCCGTCGTCGGGACAGCTCAGCTGGAAGCGCCCCAGGATGCTGGTGTACGTGGACGAAGCTCCGGGCAGCGACACCGGCAGGTCGACGGTCCGGCGATTCTCGTCGCCGTAGTACACGTGCTCCCCGTCGAAGGCCACGACGGTGGCGTCGGCACCCGGCGTGCGCAGGGGCGCCGTGTCCGTCGTGCCGCCCGTGGTGGCGTCGGTGCAGCTGATGAGGGCGAGGAGGAGTGCAGGAACCGTCATGGGGCATGTCATAGACCGAGGCGCAGGTGGCCGCCACACCCTCAGAGCTCCCGCAGCCCCCGCGGCGGAGAAGCGTTGATGAAGCGCCCGGCCACACAGGAGATCGAGACGGCCGCGAAGGCCGCCTCGTCGTGCTCGGCCCGCAAGGTGTAGGACCCCGGCGCCAGGTTGGGCAACACCACGCCGCCGTCCGACGTGGTGGCGTCCAGCTCGCGCTCCGGCACACCGTTCTCGGCCATGTACAGCAGCTCGCCCGCCGCCGGTTCGACCGAGACCACAGCGCCTTCGACCCCATGGGGCCCATAGGCGTAGAACTCGTCCAGGGACAGCCCGAAGATCTCCGACGTGTTGACCGTGCTGGCGACCTGACAGGCCAGCGGGTCCTCGGCGATGCCTAGCAGCAGTCCGTACAGCTCGACAAATGCCGGCGCGATCAGCTGCAGGTTCACGTGGTCCAGGTCCTCTCCAGCCGGAGTGAAGGTCTCGACCGCCATCTCACGGAAGTCCGTGTGCCGGACCATCGGCGTGGCCGGCTCTCCATCGAGCACGGACAGGGACCAGAAGCCGTCGCCATCGGTGACCGTGCACAGCTCGGGGTCCTCGTCGATCCAGACCGTCGCGTCAGCCACAGGCGCACCCTGGCCGGCGAATTCGAAGGCCACCCCAGACAGGGTCACCTGGGCCGGGGCGCAGCCGGACAACAGAGGCAAGAGAGTCACCATCATGGACAGCCGTGGCCCCAAGGATCGACAGGCACGTCCCGTAGCCAGCCCAGCCCCAGCTGGCAGTGACCGGGGCGAAACGCGTTTCTGAGACCGCCACATCCTCCGGTAGACTGGCGGAGTCCCGGGGGGACCGTCCCCAAGAAGGGCAAGCGTGGAACTGGCACGACCCATCGAGCGCGATCTCCGCGAGCGCTTCCAGCGCGGTGACACGGACGCCTTCGACGACCTGGTGGGGCCACACCTCGACACCCTCTACACCCTGTGCCTGCGGCTCACCGGCAGCAAAGAGGCCGCCGAGGACATCTCCCAGGACGCGCTGATCAAGGCCCTCGCCAACAGCGCCCGCTACGACCCCGCCCGACCCTTTCGGCCCTGGCTCCTCACGATCGCTCGCAACACCTGTCGAGATCGCCAGCGCTCGGCCTGGCTGAAGCGGGTGGTGGTCCTGATTCGTCCCGCGGTGGATCCCAGCGCCGACACCTTCGACGATCTGGCGGCCAAGGAACGGGACGCGCTCGTGCGCTCGGCACTGGCCACCCTGCCGGTCGCCTACCGAGAGGCTTTGGCCTTGTTTCACCTGGAGGACATGAGCTACAACGAGATGAGCGAGATCACCGGCACATCGGTGGCAGCACTCAAGCAGCGCGTCCGCCGTGGTGGACGCATGCTCAAGAAGGCCATGGAACGGATGTATCCGCAGCTCCTGGCCGATCGTATTGGCTGACGAACCCAGGTCTCTGCCTTGAATCTCGTCACCGCCCTGCTCGCACTCCAGCTCCTGGCGCCGCCGTCGTGGGCCGCAGACCCGCTGCCACCCGAGGTCCAGGCCGTCCTGGACCACGCGGACGAGCAAGGCCTGCCCCTGGGACCCCTGGAAGCCAAGGCCCAAGAAGGGCTGGCCAAGGGCGTCCCCCCCGTGCGAATCGCAGGCGCCCTGGAGCAGCTCGAGGCGTCGATGCTCGCCACCATGACGGCACTCGGCGACCGACTCTCCACCGTCGATCCGGCAGCGCACCTGGCCGCCGGCGGGGCGGCTCTGTCCGGCGGCTCATCCGACGCTGCCCTGCGGGCCCTCGCAGACCAGGCGCCCGAGCACCTGGTCCTGGCCACCCGGACCTATGCGGACCTGTTGGCCCACGGCTTCACCGAGCCCCAGGCCCTGGGCCTCGTGAACGGGGCCACCCGCGGCCCGGATCCCGGGCTGTACCTCTCGGGCCTCTCCACATCGGCCGCATCCTTGGTCGCGTCGGGTATGTCGCCAACCCAAGCCATCATCGAGCTGGGCGAGAACCCGGCGGCTGGCCGGGGCAAGAGCAACGGACCGCCCGAGCACAGCAACGCAGGCGGCAACGGCAACGGCAACGCCTACGGGCTGGACAAGTAGGCGACCCGATGCCCCTGGACTACGGCGACCACCTGATCACCCATCGAGCCCCCGATGGTCTCGTCCCGGTTGGTACGGCCCCATCGTCGGTTCCCGCCCACGCGCCCAGGTGGAGAGGCCCCCTCGCCCTAGCGGCGGCATTCCTGCTGGGCATTGGCGTGGGCCAACAGCGCCAGGCCCCTGCCCCTGCCACCCCCGCAAGCGCGCCGCAGGTGCTCGCCCAGGCGACCCTGCCCATGGGCACCACCGACGACCCGGTCCCCGTGAGGCTGGTGCTCTACGCCCCCGACGCCAGCGAGGTCGCCGTCGCCGGGTCCTTCAACGGCTGGGACGCTGGCGACGTGCGCCTCGAGCGGACCGAAGACGGTCTGTTCCACGCCGTGATCCACCTGCCGCACGGTCGGCACGAGTACATGTTCGTGCTCGACGGCCAGCGCTGGGTCACCGATCCCACCGCCGCCCTCGCGGTAGATGATGGCTTCGGCAACAGGAACGCCATCCTGGAGATCTGAGCGCCCTTGGGAGCCCCGGCCACCGCCGCCGTCGCCAGCACCCTGCTGCTGCCCGGCGGACCCTCGGCTCAGTCCGCCGACACCGTCTCCGACGATCAGGTCGCCGTCACGGTCGCAGGTGGCGTAGACCACCAACAAGCGCTGAGCATCCCGACTGGCGAACTTCGCGCCGGCGTAGGCACCCGACGCTCCCTCGGCACCGCGACCTGGCGCGCCAGCTACAGCCTGCTGCTCCAGGGGTGGTCGCCGGCGTTCGTGGCCGATGCCCACGTGCTGCAGCTCGGCGCGAGCACCCCGGGCCAAGCCCAGCCCGGCGGGACCGGCGAGATCCGGGCCAGCCTGTCCCAGGGCTGGGCAGACGCAGCTCTCGGACTGAGCGCGAGCCTGAGCTTGCCCGGCCATGTACACCTGCGGCTCCAAGGCGGGCCCTCGGTCCGCGGCGAGTCCGACCGCGCGGGGCTCGGCGTCTCGGCGACCGCCGTAGCCTCGCGGCTGGTCACCCCTCGTCTCGGCGTCTCCGCCCGGCTGGACGCGAGGACCTGGCGCGGCACCGAGCTCGTGCCCTCCGTGACCGAGGCCGACCTGTCGGCCTGGTGGACGCCGCTGCCGCGGTGGTCCACCTGGGCCGACGTGGGCTGGAGTCGTGTGGGGGGCACAGCCGACACCGAACCCTGGGCCGGCCTGCCCGGCGGCGGCGGCCACTACGCACGCATGCTGGCCAGCGCCGGGTTCCAGGTCTGGCGCGATCTCAGGCTCACCGTCGACCTGCGGGTGGAGCATCCTGTGGGCCAGCCCGGCGGGACCCGGGTCCGAGCGCTGGCCGGTGTCTCCGGGCAGCTCGGTCGCCTGAGGGGCCCAGGCCCCACCGTGCACGATCCGGCCGCTGTGGCCTTCGAGATCCAGCTGGCCGGGGTCAACGAGGTCCTGCTCGTCGCGTCCTTCAACAGCTGGACCCCGGTGCCACTGGTCCAGGTCTCGCCCGGCCGCTGGGCCGTGACGCTGGCCGTGCCCCCTGGGGAGCACGAGTACCTCTACCTGGTCGACGGCGAGCCCTATGTGCCCCCGAACGCTGACCTGCTCCGCTCCGACGGCTTCGGCGGCGCCAACGTCGTGCTGCTGGTGCGCGACCCTGGGCCCTGATCAGTCGCAGCTCGCGTACAAGGCATACCGGGCCTCGATCGACTGGCCCGCGCCCAGTTCCTGCACGACCACGGCCTTGGCGGCAGCGTCGTAGGC
>CAZFLE010000064.1:0-26200 GCA_964519895.1 uncultured Enterobacterales bacterium
CGACGACCTCGGGGACTTGATCCTGGACGCCCGCGTGGCCAGCCGAGCCGACATCTCCATCGTCGACGGAAGCTTCCTGGACGCGAGCGTCGAGCGAGACCTGGCGAGTCATGACCTGGACGGCGCCGCCTATGTCTTGTTCGACTATGGCCCCATCGGCATCGCACCGCTGCCTTCGCCCTTTCCGGACCCTCGGACCGACGCGGTGAGCATCGAGCCCAACCCTTCGCCGGCACCCGTGGACTATGTCGGCATCGAGCCGAATCCGACGCCCTGACCAAGCTCGGCGTGCTCTCGGCGTCGTCGGACGCCCAGGACTCCTGCCAAGAGGAGCCCCGGTAGCCCCGAACCCCCTGCGCGGGCGGCACAGCCCCCGCAGCGGGTCTCCTCGACGTCCGGGTCCGGAGTGCCGGTGTCCTCCACCGCCAGGTCGGCGCCGTCACAGTCCTGGTCGATGCCATCGCCTGGGGTCTCTGGCGCACCGGGGTAGACGCTCTCCTGGGCGTCGTCGCAGTCGGCTTCCTGCGACTCGGCGGCGTAGCCGCGGGGGGGGTCGCAGGCGCTGACGCTGTCGGTCGCCGACGTGTAGCCATCGCCATCGGCGTCGGCGTACCAAGGGGTGGCGTCCACCGCATCGTCGTTGTCCCGGATGCCGTCGCAGTCGTTGTCGACGTCGTCACAGACCTCGGTGCCACCCGGATAGGCCAGGGGCTCATCGTCGTCGCAGTCCTCGGCATTTGCCACGTAGCCATCCGGACGCTCGCCGCACCCGGTCCAGGCCTTGTCGGGGTCCCCGAAGCCGTCCATGTCCAGGTCCACGTACCAGGTCATGGGCTCACCGATGGCCCCGTCCTCGTCGTCGCAGTCCGTGGAGGTACAGAACCCGTCACCGTCGGAGTCTCGGCAGTCCCCGTAGACGTAGATCGCGCCGTCGTCGTCGACCAGTGGGGCACCCACGACCAGATCGTCCAGGCCGTCCCCGTCCATGTCTCCGGCGCCAGAGACGGTCCAGGCGAAGGCGTTGCCAGAGGCCCCGTCCGAGGCCGTGATCTTGATCGCGGTGGTGGTGTTCATGCCCGTCGGCGAACCGTGGTAGACGTAGGCTGAGCCACTGTCTGAGCCGTCGTCGTCGTCGCCGCTTGCCCCCACGATCACGTCGGTGTACCCGTCCCCGTCCACGTCTCCGGCACCGGACACCGCGTCCCCGAAGTGGTCGTCAGATCCCCCGTCGGGTGCGGTGAGCTTGTCCTCGCGGGCGCTGTCGAGGCCCGCCGGCGAACCGTAGTAGACGTAGACCGCGCCGCTGAGGCGGCCGTTGTCGGGGTCGCCGCTGGCCCCGACCACCCAGTCGTCGTAGCCATCGCCGTCCAGGTCTCGCGTCCCCGAGACGGCGATCCCGAACGCGGCATCGGCCACCCCGTCCGACGCGACGACCTTGTCCGAACGGCTGCCCTTGATGCCGGTCGAGGACCCGTAGTAGACGAACACAGATCCACTCAGCCCGCCGTTGTCGTCGTCGTAGGGGGCCCCGACGACCAGGTCGGCGAAGCCATCCGCGTTCACATCTCCGGCGCCCGAGACCGAACGCCCGAACTCGTCATAGGCGGCGCCACCAGACGCGGTGATCTTGTGTTCGGTCAGGGTGTCGATCCCCGTCGCAGTGCCGAAGTAGACGTAGATCGACCCGCTGTTCGTGCCCTTGTCGTCGTCCCTGGGGGACCCCACGACCAGGTCGTCAAAGCCGTCGCCGTCCAGGTCTCCTGCGCCCGACACAGCATCCCCGAACACGTCGTCGTCGTCCCCGTCGGACGCGGTGATCTCCTGCCGCCTGGCGCTGTCGATGCCCGTCGAAGAGCCGTAGAACACATAGACCGCGCCGCTGTCGGTGCCATGATCGTCGTCGAAGGGCATCCCCACGACCAGGTCGTCGTAGCCGTCGCCGTCCAGGTCGCCGGCCCCGGACACGGCGGTGCCGAAGTAGTCCTCGTTTCCCCGTTCGTGCGCGGTGAGCTTCTGCTCGGTGGTGACGTCGATGCCCGTGATCGAGCCGTGGTAGACATAGGCGGAGCCTCGATTGGTCTCCCGGCCAGTGTCGTAGGAGGCGCCCACGACGATGTCGGCGAAGCCGTCACCGTTCACGTCGCCGGCCGAGGACACGGCGTTGCCGAACCAGTCGTAGTACGCGCCGTCCGACGCGATCACCTTGTACTCGGCCCACGAGGAGACCCGGAGCCCGCTCTGCTGAGCCTTGACCTGCGCTGTGCTCGCGGGCGGGGGTGCGGGGGCACAGGACCAGCTGACCAGCAAGAGGAGACAGCCCGCGGGCGCTGCGGGCACGGCCAGCCGTGGAACCATCCGGGGCAGTCTACCCGCCGCTGCCTGCGGGGCCGGGAGCCGTGCGGACGCCAGGGTCAAGACGCCAGATCCACACTCACCGGGGCGTGATCGCTGATGCTGACCCCCCCCTCCTGGTGGGTCTCGGCCCCCCGCAACATGCGGGCCGCCAGATCGTTGCCCAGGACGTAGTCCAGCCGCCAGCCCCGGTTGAGACGGTCCTTGCGACGGCGGGACCAGAACGAGTGCGGGGCCTGCAGCTCGGGCCCCACGACGCACCGCTGGAGGTCGATCCACCCGACCTGGAGCAGCTCGTCCAGCCAGGCCCGCTCCCGGGGCAAGAAGCCCGTGTGGGCTCGGTTCGCGACCGGGTCGTGCAGGTCCCAGCGCGAGTGGGCGATGTTGAGGTCGCCCCCCAGGATCACGGGCTCGGCCCGCTCGGCCAGCGCCTGGGCCCAGGGCTGGAGACGGGTCAGCCAGGTCTCCTTGAACGCCTGACGCTCGGGGCCCGCTGTGCCCGAAGGCACGTAGAGCGAGCCGACCACCAGGCCCGCGGTGCGCACGAGCGTGACCCGGCCGTCCGGGTCTGGAGGCGCCTCGAGGGGCTCGATCGGCTCCCGGCTCCAGACCGCAGTGCCGGCGTAGCCAGCCTTGTCCGCGGGGGTCCAGGCCGTGTGCCAGCCTGGGGGCTGGGACTCGTCCAGGCGGAGTCGCTCGGGGTGGCACTTGATCTCCTGGAGCATCAGCACGTGAGGCTGGATCCGACCGATGAGATCCCAGAATCCTCCCCGCACAGCGGAGCGGTAGCCGTTCACATTCCAGGTCGTCAGGCGCACGCCTCAGGCTACTGCACGGGCCCGCCGCGGTAGAACCTCGGGCATGCCCCCCGTCCACCCGGATCCAGCCGCCCAGCGCTGGCGCCCCGCCATGGTGATCGGCGCCCTGGTCGCCGGTGGCGCAGCTCTGTGGGACGCGAGCCGGCTGAGCTGGGTCTGCGACGACGCCTTCATCAGCTACCGCTACGCGGAGAACCTGGTCCAGGGCGACGGCCTGGTGTTCAACGTCGGGGAGCGGGTCGAGGGGTACACGAACTTCCTGTGGACCCTGCTGACCGCGGGCGGCATGGCCCTGGGCCTGGCGCCCGAGCCCTTCACCATCCTGCTGGGACTCGCGTCCTTCGCGGCGCTGCTCGCGGTCCTGGCCCGCACCAGCCTCGCGATGACCCGGGATCTGGCCCAGCCGCTGCCGTGGGTCTCCCTCGGTCTCTTCGGAGTGGCGCTGCACGCCCACCACCGGAGCTGGGCGACCAGCGGCCTGGAGACCACCCTGTTCGCCCTGTGGGTCACGGCGACTGTCGTGACCGCCATCGAGGCTCGCACCCGGCGCGGCTGGCTGGGCGTTGGCCTGTTGGGCAGCCTGGCCTTGCTGACCCGGCCGGAAGGCGCCCTGATCTATGGCCTGGCCTGGCTGGCCCTGGCCCTGGGCCCGACCGCCGGGCGGCCTGCCCGCCTGGCGTGGGCGGCGGCACCAGGGCTCGTGCTCATCGCACCCTGGCTGGCCTGGAAGCTCGCGTTCTACGGCGAGCTCCTGCCCAACACCTTCTACGCCAAGGACGCAGACGACGGCGACTGGGCCCAGGGCCTGATCTTCCTCCGCCAGTACTTCGAGACCTACTGGGCGCTGCTCCCGGGCCTTGCGGTCGCCCTGGCGTGGCCCTTCCGATCGCCCCGCACCGGCGCAGGCTGGGCCGGACCGCGGGCGCCGCTCTTGATCGGTGCCCTGGTCGCGGCGTGGCTGCTCCACGTCGTCCGCGTCGGCGGCGACTTCATGTTCGCCCGCTTCCTGGTGCCGATCACGCCCTTGCTGCTCATCGCCCTCGAGCGGGCCCTGCGGGGACTGCCTGGGCGGGCCGGACTCGGCGTGGGCAGCGGGGTCCTGGTCGGCCTGGCACTGGCGAGTCCCCCGTCCGAGCTCCTGGCGCTCGAAGGCCTGGACGGCGTCGTCGAGGAGCGCAGCTGGTACCCGCCCGAGGCCCCGGTCGAGGCCGCTCGGCAGGGTGCGATCGTCCGCGAGATGCTGGCGGGCACCCGGGCCCGGGTCGTGTTCTACGGCACCCAGGCCATGCTGATGTACTACGGCGACGTGCCGTCGGCGCTCGAGGGCCACGTGGGCCTGACGGACCACGCCCTGGCGCGGCTGGACAATGTGCCCGGCACCCGTCTGGGCCACGGCAAGAAGGCCACGCTGGAGTATCTGCGGGAGCGCCAGGTGGACCTGGTCCTGGACTTCCGGCTGGACATCCCGACCCCCAAGCTGACCCGGATCGACCTGGGCGGTGGCGTGGGCGGCCGCCTGATGATCTACCGCCGCGAGCTGACCCGGGTGCTCGCCGACCGCGGGGCCCGCTTCGTCGACTTCGAGGCCTTCCTGGACCGGTACATCGCCCAGATGCCCGCAATGCCCGACGACAAGGTCGCCCGGGAGTACCCCCAGTACAAGGCCTACTACTTCGACCACAACGACGACCCGCGGCGGCACGCGCCCTTCCTGGCCCGGCTGGGTCTGGCCCCCGAAGAGGCCGACGATGGCCGCCGCAACCTGGTCGTCCTGATGGCGGACACCTTGCGCGCGGATCGGCTGGGCGCCTGGGGCCACGACCGGCCGACGTCGCCGTCCATCGACGGCCTGGCGGAGCAGGGCGTGCGCTTCGCCAGCCACCACAGCCACAGCTCCCGGACCGGGCCGTCGGTGGCGACCCTGTTCACCGGCCTCCATCCCCGAAGCCACGGCGTCATCAACCCGCTGGACGCCTTTGACGCCAAGGGCACCCTGACCCCCGACCAGACCACGCTGGCCGAGCTGCTGTCCGACCAGGGCTGGGCCACCGCCGGGTTCGTGACCAACATGAACGTCGCGACCCGGTTCGGGTTCGGCCAGGGCTTCGACACCTACCTGCTCCGTCCGGTCGCCCGGGCCGAGAGCGTGCACCAGGCCGCAGGGGCGTTCCTGGACGGGGTCGGCGAGCAGCCCTTCCTGCTCTACCTCCACTACATGGAGACCCACACGCCCTACGCGACCGGCGGCGAGGGGCCGGGGCCCTTCGAAGACCCGGACTACGCCGGGCCCCTGACCGGTGCCCACGAGGAGCTCGATGCCGTGCTGCGCGGCCAGTACACCCTGACCCCCGCCGACCAGGTCCAGCTCGACGCCCTGTACGACCAGGCGGTGCTCCAGCTGGACACCGCGATCGGTCAGCTCCTGGCCGATCTGGACCGGCGGGGCCTGGCCGAAGACACGGTCGTGGTGCTCGTCGCGGACCACGGCGAAGAGCTGCTGGACCACGGCAGTCTGCTCCACGGCTACACCCTGTACCAGGAGCAGCTGCACGTCCCCCTGATCATCCGGGCGCCGGGGCTGGCGCCGCGGGTGGTCGAGACGCCCAGTCGCCAGGTGGACGTGCTGCCGACGCTGCTGGGGCTGCTGGGGGTCGACACGGCGCTCCCGCTCCAGGGGCGGGACCTGTTGGGGGCCCAGTCGGGAGAGCCGGCCCCGATCTACGGCTCGACCCAGCTGCGGGCGCTGTGGACCGCCCAGGCGGAGACACTCGTCCAGGACGGCTGGAAGCTCATCGAGACCACGCTGCCCCAGCCGGGGACCGAGCTGTTCCACCTGGCCCAGGACCCGGGCGAGGCCCGGGATCGGACGGACGAGGAGCCCGAGAGGGTGCAGGCTTTGCGGGAGGCGCTGACCGGCTTCCGTGACGCGCTGCCCCAGGCCGCCGGCCAGGCGGTGACGCTGGAGGGGGATGAGCTCGAGGCGCTGCGGGCGCTGGGGTACGTGGAGTAGCGGGGCCATCGCCCACCCGAGTTGCTGCGGGCCAGGCCGGTGGCTCACAGTCAGACGGGTCGGACGCCGCAGTCGGCGCAGACAGTTGGGGTAAGTGTCGGTCGTCCGCGGTCTCGGCGTGCCCCAGGCCCCCAGACTGGCGAAAATGAGGCGCTTGGACCTCTTCGTGCACCCCGAGTCAAGCCGAGCACCGACACTCGCCCCCTCTGTCTGCAGCAGGTGCGGCGTTCGAGTCCTCTGACGGTCCCGCCTTGCATCAAGTGGACCGCCCCCGGGTCGTCGCAGTCTGCCCACCCGCCCTTCTACCCGACGCTCAGTGGAGCGCGGAGGTCACAGTGCTGGGCTCGCCGCGCGACAGGACCAGGATGGTCTGCCGGACCTGCTTGTGGGAGCCCTCGGACGGGATCCGCTTCCCCGATGCCCTGGACCACTCGTCCCTGGCGGTCCAGCTCTGAGAGACCTGACAACTCTCCGGCCGAGGCGCCCTTGATCGTCGGTGATCCCTCCACCGACGGTGCCCCGTGCCTCAGCTCTCCCACCGCCACAGCCGGCACGCCTCGCCTCTGCAGACCAGCCCCCGTTCGGGCTCCGGGGGCTACCACCCCAGCAACTCCGAAGTGTTGGCGCTGATGCGGGAAGAGGGCCCCGACGGCGGCCTGGACGAAGGCGACGACGGCGGCGATCGCGAGCTCTACCTGCGCCTGGCCCAGGAGGTCGTGACCGAGTCCAACCGCCGGGCGGCCCGCGGGGAGGACCCCTTGTGGCAGACCATGAACGACGACAACCAGGGCGTGACCTCGGACATTGGCACCCAGCCCCCTGCCTGGCGCCGCGGCGTGAAGTGCGGCGACGGCGAGTTCAGCCTGGCCAACGGCGGTCGCCAGGGGGGCCTGGAGGACTTCGACGACTTCAAGCAGCAGATCCAGGACGATCTGAACTTCAATGGCGTCTTCGATGCCTACAGCTCAGTGGAGACCTTCCAGAGCGCGGTCGTGGCTCGCTATGGCGAGGAGTCCGCCTGCATCGCCGAGAACCTGTGGGCCTACGCCAAGACCGGCGCCGACGTCACGGGCAAGACCGACGTGAGCGAGCTCCAGGGCCTGCTCTACGCCCTGGATCCCCAGGTCGCCCAGGCCAGCCGCAGCAACACGAAGCACGAGGGCCCCCTGAGCGTGCCCGGCACCGAGCAGGTCGTGCCCGGCGCTGACGGCGACGAGTGGTACGGCCGCGCCACCATGCTCCAGTGCCGCCTGCTCTCGTCGGTCCTGGACTCCGAGCTGATCCCCGAGGTCACCATCACGACCACCATCGAGCAGACCACCCAGGTCGTCGAGGAGATGCCCGACGGGGAGCCCGACGACGACTGCTTCTCCAAGAGCACGTACATCTTCGACGTCAGCGACTCGATGTTCGACGACTTCGACATCCTCCGGGACTACATGGACCAGATCGACTCCGGCGACGCTCGCTTCGCCGGCATGCTGGGCTCCGCGGACCCGATGGTCTGGCACGCCGGGGGCGCGGAGATCTCCCAGGACGAAGGCCGGGCGCTGATGGCCGAGCTCGACAAGCTCAAGCTCCAGCGCGGCCACGGCCGGCGGGACGACGCCACCGGCGTGACCTCGATGTTCGTCGACACCGATCGCCTGAAGGACCCGGACGGCGTGGTCGCCCAGAGCGCCGGCGGCGCCCACGACGAGAGCTCCCTGCAGAAGGTGTACGACCTGCTGAAGGAGGCCAGCGAAGGCCCACGCCCGGAGCGCCTGGAGGGCGAGCAGATCGTGGTCTCCACCGACGAGGGCGACAGCAACCCCGAGCTGATCAAGCAGGTCTGGACCCTGGGCCGCCAGCTGGGTGTGCTGGTCAAGATCCTCTACCTGAGCCGGGACACGGTCACGGAGATCCCCCTCACCAGCCTGCCCGAGGAGTACATCGACCTCATGTTCGAGGACTCCCAGCTGCCCGGCCAGGACCCGGGGAGGTTCACGGTCGTCGAGAACAACCGGAACGCCTCGACCAGCGAAGACGGCCAGCACCGTCGGCTCGCCTGGGGGCGGGTCATCAGCGACTGGAACCGCAACCACGACGCCTACGGCGGCGAGGCCTTCCAGCGCTACGACAAGATCTCGGACCGCACCCCTCGCCGCTGATGGAGCCCTCGGTGGGCTACGGTGGACTCGTGGTGAATCCCACCCCGGTCACCCGAGTGCTGGCGTCGATGCGCGGTGAGCAGCGGCTGATCCGCAGCCACGGCGCAGACGGCGCCCTGCTGTCCTCGACCGTGCAGCACCGGCCCCAGCCCCGCCAATGAGTCCGGTCCTCTGGCTCGGGTGGCTGGTCGCCTGCCCAGCCCGCTCGGCGGATCCACCTCCGGCGTCGGAGCCCCCGCCGGCTGCGGCCCCAGCATCCACCGAGCACCCGGGCACCATCACCTTCGTGGACCGGGACACCGGGAGCGTCGAGGAGAGACCGGCCAGTCAGGTGCTCGACGGCATCGCCTGGGTCGAGCGGGACGGCGTGGGCATCCCGGTGACCCGGATCGGGTCGGGCATGGCCAGCTCCTCGAAGGTGTCGGCGCCGTCCCAGTGCTCCAGGCTGCTGTTGCCCAACAGGACCACGTCTCCGGGCCCGATGACGTCCACCTGCTCGTAGTAGTCGGTCGACACCTGGACGAGGGTGGCCCCGTCCCAGTGCCACAGCCCGTCACGCCCGGCAATCACCACGTAGGAGGACGAGCCGTCGACGTCGTAGAGATCGGGCTCGTCGTCGAGCGCGTGCTCGGTCCAGGTCGCGCCGTCGTAGTGCAGCAGCAGCCCGTCCTGCCCGACGACCCAGATGTCGCCGTCGTCGCCTGCGTGGATGGCCTCGACCCCGTAGCCGGAGGTGATGGGGACCACCTCGACATCCCAGCCGGTGCCTGAGTCGCTGGCCAGGGTGACGGACTCGCTGCTGGAATTCGCCACGTACACGGTGCCGTCGCTCCGCGCCCCGATGGCCTCGGGGTTGTAGCCCGCCGGCTGCCCGAGGCTCTGGATCGCCGAGCCGTCGTAGCGGTAGACGTCGGACTTGTTGCCGTCGTACCACCACAGGGTGGACCCGGCCCCAGCGATGCCGTCGAACTGGAGGGCCGCGGCCGACATCCCGGCCAGCCAGCCTGCCCCGTCCCAGTGGAGCAGGAGGCCCTCTTCCCCGGAGACCCAGACGTCGTCGTCGTCGGTGCCCCAGATGTCCCAGAGCCGGTCGCCGCCGGGCAGCGGGTAGGACCAGCAGAAGCAGTCGTTGCTGCAGATCTGGCTCGTGGGCGCGCCAGCGCCCGGGCTCGCGCACTCGGTGTAGTCGATGTCCGGCTCGGTGCCGTAGTCGGGATCGGTGTCGGTGTCGGTGTCGGTGTCGGTGTCCGCGTCGGTGTCCGCGTCGGTGTCGGTGTCTGTGTCTGTGTCGGCGTCGGTGTCAGCGTCTCCGTCGAGGCCGACGGGCAGGCACTCGCCGTCGACCTGCGCCACGGCCGGGCCGTCACAGTCCGACGCCGTGTCGCCATCGCCGCCACAGGCCAGCAGCAGCGAGCCGCCAGACAGGAGCAGGAGCCAGGGTCCTGGCGGGAGGGGGGAGGAGGAACGGTCGAGCTCAGACGGTTGCTTCATGGCTGCCTCGTGTGGGACGGAGTCTCGGAGAGTCCTCACGGGACTTCGGCCCGTTCTCCCTCAGCTTGAGCGCCGAGAAGCCACCACTCAACGCCCGGCCCGGTCCAACACCCCCTGCACCTCGGCCAGGTCGGCGTCGTGCGGTGTCTCGGACAGCGCGGTGTCCAGGGCCTCCTGGGCCTCCTCCGCGGATCCGCATAGACCTCCCCACGGAGGTGCGGAATGGACAAGCAGCAGGCGCGGACTCGCGATCCCGGCGTGGTCACGTTGCTGGGCCTGGGCGCCGGTCTTCTCCTCCTGCCGGGTTGTCCCCCAGGCGGAGACGGCCAGACAGACTCGGGCACGACGGGCACGACTTCTGTCCAGGACAGCGACATCGGCACAGCGACGGGGATCGACACGGGCGAGTGTGTCGACGAGACCTGGTATCCAGACGACGACAGCGACGGCTTCGGCGCCGATGCCCTGGCCGTAGCGTCCTGTGATGCGCCCGGCGACAGCTACATCCTCGAGGGTGGGGACTGCGACGACGGCGACGCCACCGTCAACCCGACGGCCACGGAGGTCTGCGACGACGGGGTCGACAACGACTGCGACGGCGCGGCCCACGGCTGCGGTCTCGCGGGGGTCCTGGGGGTCGAGGAGCTCGCCACGAGCAGCTGGCAGCCCGACGGAAACCACTGGAACATGGGGGACCCCGTCGCGGGCTGTGACCACGACGGGGACGGGAGCGATGACCTGTTCATCGCGGCCCCCTTCTGGTCGGCCGAGGGCTCCGAGTCCCCCCACTACGGAACCGTGCGGGTGTCCTATGGCAGCGGGGCCGTCGGCCTGGACCAGGACTTCAACGCGCTGCCTGGCTGGCGTGGGGAGACCCAGGGCGATCTGTTCGGCGGGATGGTGCGCTGCGGTGGGGACCTCGACGGCGACGGCTTCGCGGACCTGCTGGTCGGCGCGAGCCTGAGCGGCCGGGGGGTGACGTCGGGTGGTTCGGTCACCCTCATTCCCGGTGGCCCGGACCGCGTCACCGATGTGATCGACTCCGCCGAGCTTCCCATGGCCTACGTCGCCGCCGAGGAGAGTCTCAGGCTGGGCACGTCGATCGGATACGCCGGCGACGCCGACGGCGACGGCGCTGTGGATCTGCTCGTGGGGGGCAGCCGCAACGAGAACCCGGATCACGTCTTCCTGTTCTATGGCACGGCCCAGGTCGGCGAGCGCGACGTGAGCTCCGACGACGCCGACCTCCGCATCGAGGACAACGGCGAGGGTCGGCTGGCCCAGGAGATCCCGGCCCTGGGCGCCGTCGGCGATCTGGACGGCGACGGTCTCGCGGACAGCGCTCTGCCGTTCTCCGCCTGGGACGGGAGCCGCGGGGCTGTGCTCATCTTGCGCGGGGCCTCTGACAGACACAGCGGCGTGATGGCGTCCTCGGACCTGGATCGCCCCGTCGAGGGTGCGCAGGCGGGGGATGAATTCGGCCGTTCCGTCGTCGGCCTGGGGGACCAGGACGGGGACGGCCTGGACGACTTCGCGGTCTCGGCCTGGCGGGCCGGCGACGGCGACGGCGCGGTCTATGTCGTGTCTGGAGGCGAGTCTACGGCGTCTCGAACGGTCACCGACGTGGCCGGCCTGACCCTGGTGGGAACCGACATGGAGGGCGCCGGAGCCACGCTGGGCACAGCAGACCTCAACGGCGATGCCCAGCTCGAGCTGACCGTGCACTCAACCAACGCAGGCACCGGTTCAAACGAAGGGGCGCTCTATGTGATCCATGGGCCCTTCACGTCGGGAGGTGCCGAGGAGTTGGGCGCTGACGCGACGATCTACGGCCGCGATCAGTTTGGCGCCTTCGGAGCCAGGACGGCATCGCTCGACCACGACGGAGACGGGGACCAGGACCTCGCGGTGGCAGCCATCCACGCCAACCCTGGCGGCGGCTATCACGAGGGTGTGGTGTGGCTGATTCCGGCGACCTCCTGGTAGTGCGGGTCCAGCTTGCCATCAGGGGCTGGGGTGGTAGCTCTCCACCTCCATCGTGCGAAAGACGTCGTGGACGTGCCCAGGAAGCTCGCGGTCTTCGAGCTCACTGCGCACCCACGAGACGGCGGCGTCGAACTCGGCCTGTTCCTCGGCCCGCCAGGCCAGCAGGAGCTCGCGTGCGTGCGGGTCGTCGGTCTCACGGGCCGCCGCCGACCGAGACCGCTGCACAGTGTAGAAAGGGTGGCTGGATGTCCTTGGGCAGGTCCGCGGGCAACCGACACTGGATGAGCCCGGCATCGGCCGTCGCTGCGAGGGCAACGAGGGCCCGCTCGCCGTGGGTCGGGGTCTCGACGGCGCCGGTGTCTGCGAAGGCGACCTGACCGAACAGGCACAGGAGCGCGATGAGGGTGCTGGCGGGGCCGTTCCATGTGTGATCCATGCGCATCCTCCTCGCCCATCTTCCATCGGTTGCCGCCCGATGCCGATGACCCACCGGTGTCCTGGAAGGGGGGGCACCACGGACAGAGGGTTCGAACGCCGCAGCTGCTGCAGTCAGAGGGGTCGAGTGTCGCTGTAGGGTAGTCTGAGGGCAGCCAGAACCTACGACTGTCGCAGGGTGACCCGCTTGGGGCACCGATTCGGAGCAGTCCACCGGCACTCAACCCCTCTGTCTACAGCGAGTGCGGCGTTCGACCTGCCTGACTGTCCTGTGCGCCCACCCACTCGCTACCAGTTCGCCGCACCGGGCCCGCCATGGGCGCCGATGTCCGAGTTCGTGCCATCGGGATCGCTGACGGCCGGATCCCCTGCGTCGATCAGCGCCGACGTGGGCTGCAGAGTCAGGTCCCAGTCCACAGCGCTGGCCCGGGTCGTGTCGGCGTACTCGGGGTCGGCGGCCAGGTTGCCTGCCAGACCGACGGGATCGGGCAGGACAACTCGACGCAGGCGTTCTGTGTGATCGTGACGTCGACCAGCGTGACCCCGGACTCGCCGCGGATGGCGCCGGAGACCAGCAGGCCTTCGACCTCCCGTCGGCCCAGCCCCACGAAGCCTCGCCGACGAAGGGTGGCGGCGAGCTCGCGGGCCAGCAGCGGTCCCTCGGCCCGCTCGAGCTCTGACCGGATGGCCTGGAGCAGGCCGTGCAGCGTCATGGGGCCCAAGCGCCTTCCAGCATGATGACAGGGAAATCCCCGCACGCCCCGTCGCCGAGCGTACACTGCGGGCCCTGGGGGGATGGCATGGAGGTCCTCTCTCGTGCCGGCACCAGATAGCACCTTCGCCCTTCGACGAATGCGCCGCCCACTGAACGTGACGGCGACCGGCGATCTGGGCCTGGAGCACGGCAAGGTGGTCTGGATGGACGAGGACGAGGTCCACGTCCTGCTGCGGACGCGCATGCCCCGGGGCGCCGTGCGGCGCGTCCGGCTGGACCTGGGCCACGTGGGCCGCCAGGTCGACCTGGAGATCAAGGTCGTCCAGGTGCAGTCCGGCAAGGGCACCCTCTTCAAGGGCGGTCACGTGCACCAGTGCGGCTTCCGGCTCTTCGACGCGGCCGACGCGTCTGCTCTCGACCAGTGCCTCAGCACCTTGAACCCCGCCGCCGGCAGTGTCTCGCCGTCCACGTGGAGCACGCTCTCCACGCGTCACGACCCCCCCGCCCACAGCAGCCCCTCTCCCAGTCAGACCGCCAGCGCCGCCCCCAGGAGCGGCCGCGCACGAGTCGTGCGGGCCATCCAGAGGAGCACCCGCAAGCGAAGGGAGATGCCGCCGCCCCGCAACCGGCGGGCGGCCCCCCAGTCCCGGCCGACCCCTGAACGCAAGCGAACCCGAAAGCGCAAGCGCAGGCGGCCCGCCGAGTCCCAGGCAGGCTCCGGCACCCCGAGCTCAGCGAGCCCGAGCTCCGCACCGCCGAGCTCTGTGGTCTCCAACGTCGAGGCACCGCCCCCCGAGCCTTCGATCCTCAGCGAGGACACCGTCACCGACGATGGCCTCTTGGTGGTGCCCCCCGCCCTCGTCGCCGAGCTCGCGCCAGAGCGCCGCACCCGGATCCCGATCGAGCGGGCCCCCAGGACCCGTCAGGGCGTGACCGAGGACCTGTTGGTCACGCCGCTCTGGTCACCGGGCCCGCCGCCGAGCCTGTTCGCAGTCTTCGAGAACGCCCTGGCGCTGGCCTGCGCCTTCGACGAGCACGAGACCGGCGCCCGGTTCGTGCTCGCAGCCGTCGGACCGGTCGAGGTCGGCGACGTGATCGAGCTCGTGCTCCAGCTGCCCGACGGATCGATGGCCCAGCTCATCGCGATGATCCAGCGCCGCGGAGACGAGCGGATCTGGATCGACGTCCAGTTCATGCCACCCGAGACCCTGGCGCTGCTCCACACCTGGATCTGACCGCCCGACCGCGGCCAGTCCCCTGTCTCAGAATTTCGTGAGGTGATCGCGCAGCCATCGCCGTGGCTGGTGGTCTGCTCGAGCGGCCGGTGTGGCCGAGTCACATCAAGGCGAGAGCGGGCCGCCAGGCGCGGCGAGGGCAAGCGAGCGCCCACGAACTTCTGAGACAGGGGACCAGGGTGCGGCTTCCCCGGGCGCCGCCGGGAGCGGCGACCCAGGACCAGGACCGTCAGCAGTCCGAGCCAGGCCGGCGCCGGCGCCGCTGTCACGCACCCACACCCGGCGTCGTCACCCGGTTCACCGGTGTCCGCCCCGCCGCTGTCGGGACCGGCCGAGTCCGTCGGCACGGTGGCGGTCGTGCCACTGTCCGGCCCGCTGGTGTCCTGGGTCCCCGAGTCGGCGTCACCGGTGTCCTGGCCCCAACAGGCGACCGGGCCGGGAGTCTGCCGACCGGCGGCGTCTTCGTGGGTGACCTGGAAGCAGTCGGACGGGGTGTCGACCCCCTCCAGGTACTGCTTGACGTCGACGTCGGCCTGGTTGTGGAAGACGTGCACGGTGTGCACGCGCTCGGTCTCGGCCGAGCCGTCGGGGAACACGTGGTCCAGCTGGAAGACCGCCAGGCCCGCCGCGTCGGTCTCGGCCGCGGTCAGCGTCAGGATGTACTTGCGAGGCTCGGCGTAGCCGCAGGACTCCGGGCTGGGCTCGGTCCGCTCGTCCAGGGTCAGCGACGGCGGGGCTGCCGTCGCGGACGCGGCGCTCGAGCCGGTTGTGAAGGTGGTCGTGTACGACAGCGAGCCCGATCCGGTCCAGGCGTCGGTGCTGTTGACACGGACCGAGTGGGCGGTGTCAACCGCCAGCGGGCCGTTGGGGGTGAGCCGCGTCCAGCAGTGCACCTCGTGGGGGCCTTCGTGCTCATAACACCAGGTCTCTGTGGTGCCTTCGACCGTCGCCCCCGTGTCGTCGACCACCCGAATGGCGACCTCGTCGGTCGTGCCCCATCCGATCAGAGACACCAGCACCCGCGCGTCGGTGGGCACGTCGGCCTGGCCGTCGTTCGGACGGACCGAGCGCACGGACAAGGACTCACGACAGTCCGCCGCCAGGACGGGCGCCAGCAGGGCCAGGAGCACGGGCCCAGGCTACCGCGCCCACTGTGCGCCTACTCGATCGGGTACGCGTAGACCGAGAGGGCAGAGCACGCCCCGAAGATCCCCTTGCGCGTGTCCTCGTCCCGGATCGGGAGCGGCTGCTTCTTGTACCAGGGCTGCTTGAGCTTCTCGTCGAACGCCTCCAGCACATCCTTGACCGCGTCGTGGGCGATCGCGTCCAGGGGCAGGCCCTTGCCCACCTGGCTCACCAGGCCTTGCAGGTCCTGGAGCGCGTACATCAGCTTGTGATCGACCTCGGCGCCTGGCACGTCGACGATGGACAGGTAGCCGTTGGCCTCGGCGGCCTTGGACAGGATGAGCGCGGACTGCTCGACCGAGGGCTTCTCCGGGCCCTTGTCCTCCTTGAGCGACGGCTTGGACTCGGAGATCGTGACGGTCTGCGAGTCGACGGTGCCGTCGGTCCACTTGCCGCCCGTGCGAAAGGTCGCCTTGCAGCGCGTCGCGAACACGCTCTGGATCCTCGCTCGGGCCTTGTCTGGGCCCGACGCGGCGTTCACGTCGAACAGCACCCACATGCCACGCTTGACGCCGTGCTGCTCGCCGCGGTTCAGGTACAGCACGCCGCTGTCCGGGGTCCACACGCTGCTGGCCACCCGGCCTTCGATGTCCCCTTCGCTGGCGGTGGGGACATTGGCATTCGCCAGGTTGCCCATCGCCACGGAGTTCTCGGGACCGACGCTGGGCCCAGTGGCCTGGGTGAGCTCGGTCTCGACGTCGTTGGCCTGGTCCTGGGAGACCTCCTGGCCCTGGCCGTACTCTTCGAACATGTGCACCTCTCCCGCGTCATCGGTCGGCAGGGCGGGGACCTGACCGAAGTCGAGACGCAATTGCCGGGGGATTCCCCTCAGGCCCAGGCTATCGCGCGGCCGGAGCTCAGCGGGCGATGTCGTCGACCCCCGTGCCGACGCCGTCCGTCTCGTGCCCCACGAAGACCCGCACGTCCGGGTGGGCCGCCACGAAGCCTCTCAACGCCGCCAGGCTCGGTGCATTCTGGGCGTGGTCCTCCGCCGATGCCGCGGGGGCGCCACCGGGGTCGTGGGGTGTCCGGGCGGTGCCGCTGAGCGGTCTCCTGCCCCCCATGTTCGCGGTGAATTCGGTCCTCTCGGGGCCCTGAGATGCCCCAGAGCGGACACCGAACCCCACCTGGTCTCCGAGACCGGACACTCGACCCTGACTGGTCCCTCGATCGGACAAATGTCTTGACATGACAAGGGTTTCCTGGACACTGGTCCATTGGAGGAACCCGTGGAATCACCAGGCCTGGTCGCGCCAACCCGCGCCGAGATCCGCTTTCGGGCCCTGATGGAGGCGACTCGGGACGGGCTCGCCGTCCTGTGCCAGGGCCGGCTGGTCCACGGCAACACCGCCCTGTTGCGCTGCCTGGGCGAGGAGCGCCTGGCCCCGCTCTTCGACACCCCGTTGATCGAGCGCCTGGTCCCCGAGGACCGGCTCATGGCGGCCCAACACATCGACGCGGCCGAGGCCGGCGAGGACAGCCTGATGTACGCGCCCTCCACGGTCCGGGTGGCCCGGGCCGACGGTGCCTTGGACTGGATGGAGTGGAGCGCCGAGCCCCTGGAGGGAGACGAGGTGCTGGTCTGCCTGCACCCGATCGGAGAGCTCCGCGCGCTGCAGCGCGCCGTCGAAGAGTCGGAGAGCCTGGCCAGCGTGGGGGCGCTGGCCCTGGGGGTCGCCCACGAGCTCAGCAACCCCCTGTCCTTTGTGCACCTGTGCCTGACGTGGCTCGACGAAGACCTGCCCCGGGACGACCCCGGCAGCTGGGACCGCCTGCGCCGGGTCCAGGAGGGCCTGGCCGGAACCCGCCGGCTGGCCCGGATCATCGAGGACCTCCAGGCCTATGCCCGCGCCGACCTGGAGGCCGTCACGCGGGTGCGGCTCGACCGGGTCCTGGAGACCGCCCTGGGCCTGGCGCTGCACCGGGTCCGCCACCAGGCCAGCGTGCACTGGGAGCGCACCGAGGGCGACCTCGCGACCCTGGCCGCCGAAGGCAAGGTCGTGCGCCTGCTCGTGGACCTGTTGCTCACGGCCACGCGCTCGTTCACCCAGGACAAGCCCCAGCACAACCAGGTCTTCATGCGCACGGGCGAAGCCGGAGCAGGTCCCTGGGTCGAGGTCGAGTGCCGCTCGCCCCACGGGGTCGGACTGGACCCGGTGGCCAGCGAAGACGCCCCCCTGGTCCGTGCGGCACGGGACCTGGGCGGTGAGCTGATCAGCCGGGACCTGCCCGAAGGCCACAGGCTGGTCCGCCTGTGGCTGCCCCCCGCCCCCCAGCGACGGGCCGAGCCCCACCTCACAGAGCTCACGACCGGGCAGTGCCCCACCCGGCAGCGCCTGCGTGTCCTGCTGGTCGACGACGAGCCGCTGATCTGTCGCTCCCTGTCCCTGAGTCTGGAGCGCAGCTGTGAGGTGACATCCGTCACCGCAGGCGAGGAGGCCATCGCGCTCCTGGGCATGGGGGCCGCCTATGACGTGGTGCTGCTGGACGTGATGATGCCGCCCCCCGCCGGCCCGGAGATCTGGGCCCACATCCAGGAGCACCGACCCGAGCTGGTGGACCAGGTGGTCTTCATCACCGGTGGAGCGACCACCGTGACCGCTCGCCAGCTGCTCGCGGGAACCCAGGCCGAGGTGCTCGCCAAGCCCATCGACCTGAACAAGCTCCGACACCTCGTTCGCCGGGTCGGGGCCCGGAGCGAAGCAGCGCCAGTGCCACCGCGGGTGGTGCCGAGAGCCTGAGCTTCAGAATGGCGGGTCGGGGGCCCGGGCTCGCCTGCCCCCCGGTGCGAGGCTACGGAAACAGGGCACCTCAGCGGAGTCCTGCCATGCGCACCGTCCTTCCACTCGTCGGCCTCTTCCTCCTTGCCGGTTGCTCCACGTCCGCACCCACAGCCGACCTCACCGGCGCCGAGGCCGACGCAAAGAAGACCGGCTGTCCGGTCCAGGCCTGGTACACCGACGCCGACGGCGACGGCCGCGGCTACGGCCTCGACGTCATCTTCAGCGCGTCCTGCAAGGTGCCGGGCCGGGTCATCGTGCGCGGGGACTGCGACGACGCCGACGCAAGCGTGAACCGCGGCGCCCTGGAGATCTGCGACGGCATCGACAACGACTGCGACGGCGCGATCGACAGCGACGACGCCCCGATCTTCGGCGACAGCAGCCTGAACTACTACGCCGACGCCGACGGCGACACCTATGGCAACGCCGACGACCGGATCCGCGCCTGCGAGGCCCCCACCAACTACGTCTCCGACGACACCGACTGCGACGACGCCGACGCCAGCATCAACCCGGGCGCCCTGGACAACACGGCCGATGGCGTCGACAACGACTGCGACACCTTCATCGACGAGGACGCCCCCACCACCCTCACGATCACGGATCTGACCGCGGGCAGCCTGGTCATCACAGAGGTCATGCAGAACCCCTCCGAGGTGGGCGACTCGGCGGGTGAGTGGTTCGAGGTCCGCAACGACGCGGGCGGCGACGTGGACCTGGACGGCCTGGAGATCGGCGACGACCCGACCGGCAGCTCGCCGGACAGCGTCACCGTGTCGGGCTCCCTGGTGGTGGCCGACGGCGACTATGTCGTGTTCGGCGTCAACGACGACGCCGCCACCAACGGCGGCGTCACCGTCGACTACGACTACGGCACCACATCCGACCTGACCTTGGGCAACTCCGGCGACGAGCTGATCCTGAGCGTGTCCGGGACCACCATCGACGAGATCGCGTGGGACAACGGCACCACCTTCCCCGATCCCACCGGCGCCAGCATGTCCCTGGACCCCGCCAGCGACAACGCCACCGACAACGACAATGGCGCCAACTGGTGCGAGGGCTCGTCGGTCATCAACTCCATCGACCTGGGCACCCCCGGTGCCGCCAACGACGCCTGCCCGACCTACCTGTGGCAGGACATCTACGACACCGTGTTCGACGTGGAGTGCTTCAGCTGCCACACCGGCGGCGGCGCCAGCGGCGGCCTGGACCTCGATGACCCGGCCAACATCATCGAGGTCCCCAGCGATGACGTGCCGAGCATGAACCTCATCGAGCCCGGCGACCTGACCAACAGCTACCTGTGGCACAAGCTCCAGGGCACCCAGGCCGACGTGGGCGGGACCGGTCAGCAGATGCCCCGTGGCGCCGCACCGATGGACAGCGCCCTGCTGGACATGGTCCAGACCTGGATCGAAGAAGGCGCCCCGGAATAGGCCAAGCCCGGGGCGGTGCGTGGGCTACTGCCCGCGCACCACCTCGACCACCTGGCGCACGCCCAGATCCTCGACCTGGGTCTCGACGCCGTCGGGCCACAGGATCGTCAGTCGGTCCACCCCCTCGATGTCCCCCAGGCCGAAGTGGACCTCTTGGGGGCGGTGGGTCTCGTAGCTGGTGCCCCCGCCGTGGACCCACTGGGTCCACGACTGGTCCCCGACCTCGACCGTGACGCGGGCGCCGATCGCCCAGGCGTTGGGCAGCGCCTGCCGAGGCCGCACCAGCAGCCAGGCGCTGTCGTCGCAGCGGCTCAGCCAGGCTTCGGCCGGGGCGTTGCGCGGGGACTTGATCAGGTCCAGGAAGCCGTCGCCGTCCAGGTCCACCGTGGCAAAGGCCCGCCCGGAGCTGACGCCAGCGACGCCCCACTCCGCCGCGCGGTCCACAAAGGACCCGTCGGCTTCGCCCATCCACAGTCCGTCGGGCTGCAGCACCGGGTTGTTGTCGGTGCCGATGGTCGGGTCGTTGGCGTTCAGGCCGGCCGGCCCGAAGCCCGCCGGGGCGTCGACCAGCCCGTCGTTGTCCATGTCCAGCAGCTCGGTGCCCCACCCGACGACCTGGTCCCCGGCGACGTCTGGCACCAGGCCCCGCGAGGCCGCAGAGTCATACCAACCGTCCCCGGCGGACTCGAGCAGCACGAGCTCTCCCCATCCGGACAGGTACAGGTCCGGCAGTCGGTCCCCGTTGATGTCCTGGATGCCCGTGCCCATGCCGGACAGGCAGACGCTCAGGGGGTGCTCCGCCGCGAGGCTCAGCTGGCCATCGCCGGGGTTCAGCAGCGTGTGGTTGCACACGTAGTCGGGCTGGTGGTTGTTCAGGTACAGGTCCTGGGTGCCGTCCCCGTCCAGGTCGATCCAGGTGGCGACCTTGGTGTAGGCGTTCAGCGCTTCCTCGGGCAGCCGATCGGAGACGTCGACCAACACGCCGGACACATTCTCGAGCAGCGCGCTGGGAAAGCCCGGGTCGGGTGCGGACTGGCCCGCCACCCGGTCGTTGCTCACGTAGGCGTCCAGATCGCCGTCTCCGTCCATGTCGGCCCAGACCGCCCCGTGGGTCGGCGCGATCTCGGTGTACTCCAATGACGACGGAGACTCGGTGAACCAGCCCGCGTCGTTCAGGTAGACCGTGTCGGGGCCGGTGTTGCTGCCGATGTAGAGGTCCAGGTCGCCGTCGTCGTCCAGATCGACGGGCGCCGCCGAGCCGATGTCCCAGGCCACCCCGTCCTCGAGCCAGCTCGGTGGCGGGATGCGCTCCGAGTCGTCGTCGAATTCCGGGCCCAGGAACAGCTGAGCCCCCGTGATGTCCCCCAGCAGGATGTCCAGTGCCCCGTCGCCGTCCAGATCGTTCACCGCGATGGTCTCGCCGGGCACCCACGCCGTCGCGCCCCAGGCCGTGGTGTGCTGGGTCTCCCAGGCCGACGACAACACGGTCTCCACGTAGGGCCCGTCGCTGTCCCGCCGGCCGGGCTCGGCGCAGGTCACCGTGCCCCCCAGGCGAACCTCCACAGGCTCACCGGTCGCCGAGTCCGTCAACGACGCCGAGTCGGTCGGCGCGCTGTCCACCACGCTGTCCGGCGGGCCGGTGTCATCGCCCACCGCCGCAATGCGACAGGCGACGAGCGCGATCCAGACCTGACTCACCAACACGCCTCCGGGGCTTGACCCCACCCTATTGCAAGCCTGGCCAGCGCCAAAGTGCTCACGGGAATGGGTAGACTCCCGCCCGTGCCCGTCGATGCCGGCTACATCGTCCCGCTGCTGCCGCTGCTCAAGTGGGCCCACGCCGACGCCACCCGCGACGTGGGCATCGACGTGGTGCTGGCCGAGCTGATCGCAGGGCTCGCCCATTGCGGGGTCCCGGTGGCCCGGGCGAACCTGACCCTACCGACCCTGCACCCGCAGTTCGCCGCAGCGTCGGCGATCTGGCGTGACAACGGCGCACACGAATTCCACCAGCGTCGATGGACCGGCATGGCGTCCCAGGCATTTCAGGAGTCCCCCGTCAAGTCTCTCCTGGCGGGCACCGAGACCCAGGTCCACCAGAGCCTCGAGACCCAGGGCCAGCTGCCCTGGCCGGTGCTCGACGACTTCAGGTCCCAGGGCTTCACCGACTACCTGGGTCTGTCGATCCCCGGGGACCACACCCCCAACCTGTTGACCCTCACGACCCGGGCACCGGGCGGGTTCCAGCCGGAGCACCTGCGGGTGCTGGAGCTGGTGGTGCAGGCGCTGCGGCCCACCCTCCAGCTGCACGTGCTGCGGACCATCGCCCGGAACATCTGCCAGACCTACATCGGGCCTGTCACCGGCCCGCTGGTCCTGAGCGGGGCGATCCGACGGGGCAGCGTGGAGTCCCTGGACGCCGTCGTCTGGTTCTGTGCCCTGCGCGGCTTCACGGCGCTCTCGGAGGCCCTTGGATCCCAGGAGATGGTCACGCTGCTCAACGCCTTCTTCGGCGCGATCACCGCCAGCATCGAGGACCACCAAGGCGAGATCCTCAAGTTCATCGGCGACGCCGCCCTGGCGATCTTCCCGGTTCGGCGACCCCAGGACCTGCCGGCCGCCTGCACCCAGGCCCTGGGCGCCGCTCGCCAGGCCATCGACGGAATCGAGGCGCTCAATGACAGGCGCCGAGAGGCCGGCCAGCGCCGGCTGGAATTCGGCATCGGCCTGAACGTGGGCGAGGTGAGCTACGGCAACATCGGGGGAGCGGATCGACTGGACTTCACCGTGATCGGTCCGGCCGTGAACCTGGCCTCCCGCCTGGAGGGGCTCTGCGCCTCGCTGGATGAGCCGTTGGTCGCGAGCGAGCACTTCGCTGCAGCCCTGCCGGGCAGCTTGCGGTCGCTGGGCCTGCACAGCTTCAAGGGCGTGCGGGACCCGGTCGCGGTCTTCGGTCTGGTCTGATCGGCCGGATCATCGAAGTGGATCGGCCAACGACTGAACAGGACCCAGCCCGACGCGGTAGCATGGCCCATGGCCGAGTCGAACCGCCGCCCCCGCTTCGCCGCCGTCTCGGGCGTCGCCCGCACGTCCCGTCAGCTCATCCTGGAGCTGCGGGAGCGCGAGCTCGGGTGGCTGGTGCCCCTGGTCTTCCTGCTCCTGTGCCTGGGGGTCCTGTTGACCCTGCTGGCCGCGGCAGGCCCGATCGCACCATTCCTCTACCCGCTGCTCTGATCGCCGCGGGACTCGTCGGGGGCTGTGGCAGCACAGAGACCCCTGCCGCGCCCGCCGCGCCTACGGTCGCCGCCTGTCCCACCGGCATGGTCCAGGTCCAGGGCGCGGGCGGTGCCTTCTGCATGAGCGCCTATGAGGTCCGCATCCTGGGGCACCCCGGGGCCCTGGACCAGGGCCCCGACCACCCGGACGGTTCGACCCGCGGGCCCGTGCTGTCCGCGCCGGGCGCCACGCCGTCGACCGTCAGCTGGTACCAGGCCTGGGCGGCCTGTGACGCCGTGGGCCACCACCTGTGCACCAGCCAGGAGTGGGAAGACGCCTGCGATGGCCAGCCAGGAGCTGGGGGCAGGGACTTCGGCACCCTGGACGGGCAGCTCGTGTCTGGGCGTTGCGCCGCCCCCACCCCCCAAGACGGCGCCCGGCCCAAGCTGCAGCTGACCGGCGCCCTGACGGACTGCCGCACCCCGGACGGGGTCTACGACCTGACGGGCAACCTGTGGGAGTGGGCCGATCCAGGCCAGGTCGACGCCGACGGGCTGCCCATCACCGACAAGCGCGGCGGCGGCTACTACACCGGACACGCCCTGAAGTGTCGCGAGGGCACCCGGCCCGGCAGCTCGCACCCGCCTGGGTTCCGAGGCAGCATCGGCTTTCGCTGCTGCGTCGGGCTGGAATAGCCGGGCCGCGGGAGTCGCCAGGATCCGGTAGGCTCCCGCCATGCTCCTGTTCCTGCTGGCCTGTGGTGGCGACGACACCACGACCCCCACCGCGACCGACTCCGCCACAGCCACAACCGCCACCACGGACACCGAGGACACCGGTCCCTTCGACCTGGACCAGGACGGCAGCTGGGCCCGCGACGACTGCGACGACCTGGACGACCGGCGCTACCCCGGCGCCGAGGAGATCTGGGACGGCGTCGACAACGACTGCGACGCGCTGGTCGACGGTGACGGGGTGTACTCGGGCACGGTGACCGCGAGCGCGTCCACCGTCTACGAAGGCCAGGAGCGCACCGGCACGTTCACCTGCACGTCGAGCATGGTGCGAGACACCGGGGTGCTGGCCTACACCGTCACCTGCCCCGTCACCCACGACGACCCCGACGAAGAGGCCGTGCTGCTGCTCATCATGGGCACCGAGCTCGAGCTCACCATCGCCGCCGGCTACGAGGACATCAGTGACACCCTGTGGTCGGGCCGGACCACCATCACGGCCCAGGCCGGCTGGGACACGACCGGCGACGCCCAGCTGGCGTGGACCGACACGGCGAGCGCCCGGTTCTCGTTCACGCTCAACGCCGCCCAGCTGGGCATGAACGGCTCGGGCACGCTCACCCGTTAGCGGAGTCCATCTCGGCGCGGCGCTGCTCCCAGTGGTCGACCAGCCCGTGGATGTAGCCCTCGAGAGTGCGCGATGGGAACAGGCCCACCTGGCGGCAGTGGTCGAGCTTCCAGGTGAGCGAGGTCGACGGGTTGTCGCTGGCCCACTCGGGGCCCTTGTGACCCCACGGGATCACGCAGCAGTCGGCGTGGGTGGCGCCGTCGTGCTTGCGGTAGCGCACCACCGGGCCCTCGAAGCCTTGGACCGGAGACCCGTAGCCGTCCATGTGCTGCTTCTGGAAGGTCGACGCCAGCTGGCGAAAGGACCCAAAGGGCGGCAACACCGCATCCGTGGAGACCAGCTCCAGGAGCACCGTGCTGGTGGACAGCTCGGGTGGCACGAAGCCGTCCTTTTCGAGCTCGCCCAGCACGTTGATGTAGACCACGTTGTCCTGGTTGGGCAGGGCCTTGTTCGCAGCGACTGAAGCAGGAGTGTTGTAGTCCGCGTAGATCTGGTCCCAGTCGCCGCCCTGCTCCTGGATGTAGGCGAGCGCGCCCTTGAAGTCGTCGGCCAGCTCGGCGTGCACCTCGCGGGCCCGGCCCAGGGCATTGCGGATGGCCTGGCGGACGTCGTCGGGCAGGAACATGCGCCCGATGGTCTTGATCAGCTCCTTGAGGCTGCGCGTGCCCTCCTCGACGGCTTGGTCGACCCGGCCCTCGATCATGTTCATCAGCGAGTCCGGGTCCTCCTCGCCCATCGCCAGGTGGAAGTCCGCCAGCCACTGCCCGGTCTGGGGCGTGGCGATGGTGGTGCAGACCCGCGTGTTCTCGGGGAACTCGCAAGCGACGGCTCGGACGATCCAGCCGCCCCGAGAGTGCCCGATGAGGATCAGCGGTCGGCCTGCTTCGACGTGGGGCCGGACCTGCTCGATGGCCTCCGTGGCGCATGCCTCCTGGCCGCCCAGCGGCGGCTGCTTGAGGATCAGGGTCTCGTACCCCCGCTCCTCGAGCGCCGACGGCCAGAAGCGCCAGTAGCCCAGCACACCGCCCTCGAAGTTGTCCGCAGCGGACTCCAGCTCGTCACGGGCAAAGCCAAAGATGGGCCAGACACCAGCACAGAGGACGACGAGTTCGGGCTTCTTGTCCGACATGGGGCTGCCTCGGGAGGGGGGGCCCGACTCTACTTCAGTCGGCGGCGACCGGGCGCTGGTGTTCCGGCAAGCGGCCGGCGATCACCTGCCGCACGGCCTCGGCGTGCTCGGCCACCTGGTCCTGGCGCCACCGGCTGGTGTCGATGGGGTCGAGCACCTGCACGTGCAGGGTGCCGGGCCGGAAGTCCAAGGTGCGGGCGGGCCATCGAGCGGGCGCATCCAGGATGACGATGGGCACCACCGGGAGTCGGGTCGCCAGCGCCAGGTGCACGAAGCCCTTCTTGAACCGCTTGAGGGTGCCGTCCGGGCTGCGCGTGCCCTCGGGCCAGATCCATGCCCCCAGGCGGTGCGCCTGCATCTGGCGGGCGACCTCGTCCATCGCGGCGATCGTGCGGGACTTGTCGCTGCGATCGATGAGCA
Organism: uncultured Enterobacterales bacterium; assembly: GCA_964519895.1. Classification (GTDB taxonomy): domain Bacteria; phylum Myxococcota_A; class UBA796; order UBA796; family CAJQPC01; genus CAYFPX01. Next base: position 25,727 of record CAZFLE010000064.1, read on the forward strand.
GGTGCCCACTCAGCAGGTAGGCCTGGCCCAGGAAGGGCACCCTGACCATCTCCTTCTTGGCGATGGCACAGGCACCGATGGGCACCATCGCCAGCCCCAGCAACAGGTCCAGGGCAGAGGCGTGGTTGACGACGTAGATAGCCGGCATCAGCGCCTGGGCCCGCTCGCGGCCGTCGATCGCGAAGCGGAAGCCCAGGATCCGGGCGCCGACGGTCCCGATGAGGTGGCCGTAGCGACAGCCCAACCGAATGCGGGCCGCCCGGGAGGGCCACAGGAACAGCATCGCCAGCAACACCGGCAGCGTGACGACCCCCAGGCCGGCCCCGGCCACCAGGATGCGCAGCCAGCGCTCCAGCGGGTTCATTCAGCGGCTGGGGGAGCCTCGGGCTCGGGCTCTGGGGCGGGCTCGGGCGCAGGCTCAGGGGCGGGCTCAGGCTCTGCGGCAGGCGCGGGCTCGGGCTCGGGCTCGGGCTC
>CAZFLE010000064.1:26300-38518 GCA_964519895.1 uncultured Enterobacterales bacterium
GGCGCGGGCTCCGGCTCCGGCCCCACCACATGGAACTCGACTCGACGGTTCTTGGCCCGATCAGCGGGGCTGCGCTCCCGCACCAGCGGCTCTTCCTCGCCCATGCCCTTGGCGGTCAGCCGGCCCTCGGCGATGCCCAGCGACACCAGCCGCGCCTGCACCGCCTCGGCCCGGGCCTGGGACAAGGCCTGGTTGTCGCGGGCGCGACCCTGGGTGTCCGTGTGGCCCTCGATCAGCAGACGCTCGACCTGGGGGTGCTCCTTCAAGATCTCGGAGATCTCGGTCAGCAGCTGATCGGACTCGCTCTTGAGCACGGCCTTGCCGGACTCGAAGTAGACCTTGTCCAGGATCATGATCCGGTTGCCCTTGAGCGCGGCGCGGCTCTCCAACAGCGTGCGGGTGAGGGTGGCGTCCGTCGCGAGCTGGGTGCGGACCGTGCCCTTCTGCTTGCGGTACCCGGGCGCCTCGAAGCGCAGCTGGTGGGTGCCGGGCAAGAGCCCGATGGCTTCGCCAGCGGCCGCCGTGACCTCGCCATCCGGGCCCTCGACCGTCCAGGTCGCGCCCTCGAGGGCCTGGCCCGAGCGGTTCGTCAGGTTGAACACCGTCTGCGACGGCGTCATGGGCACCACGATCTGCACGGTGGTGCTGCCTTCGCCAGGGATGCTCTGGGTCAGGGTCCCGGGCTCGTGCTTCGGGGCCTGGGCCGTGCCCTCGAACACATTGCCCCGCACCATGACCGACGAGCCGCTGTTGCCGGCGTAGATGCCGGAGCTCCACCGGCCGTCCTGGACCATGTTGCCCAGCTGATCGACCACCTGGACGAAGACCTCGACCAGCTCGGGACAGCCGTCCTTGTCCCGGGCGCCGTCGATGTCTTCGGGGTTGGCCGGGCAGGCGTCGGTGCGATCCCCGATGCCGTCACCGTCCATGTCGGACTGGTCCCGACCCCCGGGCACGTATGAACCGGAGACGACCAGGCGGATCGACGGCGCACCGATCGCCTTGGTCGCGCCGACCCCCACGCCGCCACGGAGCACGAAGGGCACGTCGGCCTGGGCCTGGCGCCAGCCGCTGAGCATGAGCTCGACCGGCGTGACCGCCGGGTCCGCGAACGCCGCATAGGTGAACGACGAGTTCACCTCCAGGGCGACCCCGGTCATGTCGTCGATGGCAAGAGCACCGCCCACCCGACCGTAGAATTGGTTGCCCCAGGTGGTGTTCTCCATCTGGACCTCGGGCTGGCCCCGATGACCCAGGTTGAGCGCCAGCAATACCGGGCCCACGTCCTGATCGACGGCCAGCTCCAGCTCGTAGCCCAGGCCGTCGTTGGACAGCGACAAGCCGGTCGTGCCCGTCGGCGCCGACACCCTTCCACTCAGAGACAGGCCCACGGGCTTGTCGGACCGGTCCAACAGGTTGGCCTTGACGTCCAGGGTCACGTCGCCCAGGCCGCTCGCCGAGCCCGCGTCCCCTGCAGCTCGCAGGACCACCGGCACCACCAGGGCCGCCCTGAACCGTCCATAGGTGTAGCCAGCAGCGAGATCCAGCTGGGCCAGGTGCTCCAGCAGCACGGTCTTGTTGCCGGTCTCCTCGTGGTCAAAGGGGTAGTAGACCAGCGCGTTCCGGGCATAGTCCACGCCCGCCCGGGCGAAGAAGTTGCGGTCGTCGAGCAGCGCCGAGTCGGTCAGCCACAAGAACGAAGTGGAGTCGACCGAAGGGCGGTAGGCCTGGGCGTTGAGGCCCGGGTACTCCCCGCCGTAGACCTCGTCCTGGGCCAGGACTTCGGGGGCGAACAGAGCGGTGCTGAGCAAGAGGCCGATCATCGGATCACCTCCTGGGCGCCGCGGGTTCGTCGAATGAGCAGGCCCACCAGGGCCAGCCAGGCCCAGCCAGCGCCAGATCCCGGCGCGGTGCTGCAGCCGCCGCCGTAGCCGCCTCGGGGGTAGTCCGTGGCGTCGGTCGCGTCGGTGCCCTGCTCGGACTCGGTCAGGTCGTCGTAGCCGTCGCCGTCGGTGTCGGCGCTCAGGGGATCGGTGTCGGTGCCCTCGTCGTAGCTCCCGTCGTAGCCGAGCTCCTCGCCGTCGCTCAGGCCGTCCTCGTCGGTGTCCTCGACCAGCGGGTCGGTGCCCAGCTCCAGCTCGTCGCAGTCGAACAGGCCGTCCCCGTCGGTGTCGTCGCTCAGCGGGTCCGTGCCGTGGGTCTGCAGCTCGTCGAGATCGCTGCAGCCGTCGGCGTCGGTGTCCGGGTCCAGGGGGTCCGTCCCGGTGTTGTTGACCTCGTCGAAGTCGGTCAGACCGTCGCCGTCGGTGTCCGGGTCGTTCGGGTCGGTCTCGTCGTCGTCGACCGCACCATCGCCGTTGGCGTCTTCTTCGCCGTCCAGCAGCCCGTCGTCGTCGCTGTCGTCGTCGAAGGCATCGGTGGTCGTGTCGGGGTCCACGTCGGCCTGGAACACGTCGGTGTCGGTGTCCGCGCTCTCCGCAGCCGCCAGGCCTGACTCGACGCCGTCGGAGAGCCCGTCGCCGTCGGTGTCCCATGCCGCCGGATCGGTCTCGCCCTCGTCGACCCGTCCGTCCAGGTCCAGATCCTCGGTGCCGTCGGCCAGCCCGTCGTCGTCGGTGTCCTGGTCCAGCGCGTCGGTCTCGGTCGTCGGATCCGAGTCCGGCACGAAGACCGCGTCGTCGGTGTCCAGGGTGATGGCCCCGGCGAAGCCCTGCTCCTGGCCATCGGTCAGCCCGTCCAGGTCGGTGTCCATCACCTGCGGATCGGTCTCGTCGTCGGTCCTGGCCCCGTCCAGGTTCGTGTCCTCGAGCCCGTCCAGCAGCCCGTCGTCGTCGGTGTCGGCGTCATGAGGCAGGGTCGTGGTGGTGGGGTCGGCGTCGGCCACGAAGGCCGCGTCGTCGGTGTCGTCCAGCACCGGCACGTCCATGCCCAGCTCCTGGCCGTCCATCAGGCCATCGCCGTCGGTGTCTGCGGTGGCCGGGTCGGTCTCGTCGTCGCCAACCTCGCCGTCGCCGTCGGCGTCCTCCTGGCCGTCACCCAGGCCATCGTCGTCGCTGTCCTGGTCCAACGGATCGGCCCCCAGGGCGATCTCTGCCCCGTCGTCCAGGCCGTCGTCGTCGGTGTCGGTGTCGTTCGGATCCGACAGGTACACGTCGACCTCGTCGCCGTCCGTCACGCCGTCCGCGTCGGAGTCTTCGTCCAGGGGGTCGGTGCCGGTGGTGCTCAGCTCCTCGCTGTCGGACAGGCCGTCGCCGTCGGTGTCTTCCAGGGCCGGATCCGTGCCCAAGAGGTCGACTTCGTCGCCGTCGCTCAGGCCGTCGCCATCGCTGTCTTCGTCGAGCGGGTCGCTGCCCCAGGTGTCGACCTCTTCGCCGTCTGTCAGGCCGTCGGCGTCGCTGTCGTCGTCGGTCGGATCCGTGCCGTACACGTCGAGCTCGTCGGGATCGGACAGGCCGTCGCCGTCGCTGTCGTCGGACGCCGGGTCGGTCCCGTAGGTGTCGACCTCGTCCCCGTCGTCGATGCCGTCACCGTCGGAGTCTGTGTCGTTCGGATCGCTCCCGTAGACCAGCACCTCGTCGCCGTCTGTGACGCCGTCGTCGTCGCTGTCGTCGTCCTCGGGGTCCGTGCCGTGGGTGTCGACCTCGTCGCCGTCGTTCAGGCCGTCGTCGTCGGTGTCGTCGTCGAGCGGGTCCGTGCCCACGTCCGAGCGCTCTTCGCCGTCGGTCAGGCCGTCGTCATCGGTGTCCTCGTCCAGCGGGTCGGTGCCGACCGTCTTGACCTCGGTGCCATCGTCCAGCCCGTCCCCGTCAGTGTCCTCGAGGGTCGGATCCGTGCCGTAGGTCGTGACCTCTTCGCCGTCCTCGAGGGTGTCGCCGTCGCTGTCCTTTTCCGTGGGATCGGTGCCGTAGGTGTTGACCTCGTCGCCGTCGGTCAGGCCGTCGCCGTCGTCGTCGTCCTTCTTGGGATCGGTGTCGTGGGTGTTGACCTCGTCGCCGTCGGTCAGGCCGTCGTCGTCGTGGTCGTCGTCCAGCGGGTCGGTCTTGGAGGTGTCGACCTCGTAGCCGTCGGTCAGGCCATCGGCGTCGGTGTCGTCGTTGGCCGGGTCGGTCCCGTGGTCGTTGACCTCGTCGCCGTCGTCCAGGCCGTCCCCGTCGCTGTCGGTGTCGTTGGGGTGGGTGCCCAGGGTGTTGACCTCGGTGCCGTCGTCCAGACCATCGCCGTCGGTGTCGGTGTCCTGGGGATCAGAGCCCCAGGTGTTGACCTCGTCCCCGTCGCTGACGCCGTCGTCGTCGGTGTCGCTGTCCAGCGGATCGGTGCCGTAGACGTCCAGCTCGTCGCCGTCCGACGCCCCGTCGCCGTCGGTGTCGTCGACGGTCGGGTCGGTGCCGTAGACCAGGTATTCGTCGCCGTCGTCCAGGCCGTCACCGTCGGTGTCCGCCGACGCCGGCGCCGTGCCCAGCGCGACCTCGACCGCGTTGGCCAGCCCGTCCCCGTCGCTGTCCGTCGGGTCGTCGTCGCTGGGGTCGTTGGGATCGGAACCCAAGAGCTCGACCTCCTGGCCGTCGGGCACGCCCCCACCGTCGCTGTCGTCGTCCAGCGGATCCGAGCCATAGACGTTGACCTCGTCCCCGTCGCTCAGGCCGTCGTTGTCGGAGTCCGAGTCCGTCGGGGTGCTGCCGGTGACGAACAGCTCCTCGTCGTCGTCCAGGCCGTCGCCGTCGCTGTCGGCCGACGCCGGATCGGTGCCGTAGGTGTCGACCTCGTCGCCGTCGTCGATGCCGTCACCGTCGGTCTCCGGGTCGTTGGGGTCGCTGCCCCAGATCTCGATCTCGTCCGAGTCGTCCAGCCCGTCGTCGTCGCTGTCGGAGTCCGTCGGGTCGGTGCCGTGGATGTAGACCTCGTCCCCGTCGCTCAGGCTGTCGCTGTCGCTGTCCGAGTTGTTCACCGACGTGCCATAGACCGTCTCGTCGGCGTCGCTCAGCCCGTCCTCGTCGGTGTCAGCCCCCACGATGATGGGGTCGCTCAGGGCGTCGGCCAGCACCCCAAGGCCCTCGACGCCCGCCAGGTCGACGTTGAGGGAGCGGGTGTCGTCGGACGTGCCGCCCACCACCTGGACCCGGGCCTCGTCCAGGCCCGCCCCCGTGATCGACGCCCAGCTCACCGCAAAGGCCAGGAAGTAGTCGTCGTCGCCATTGAACGCGGAGTCGGCGGTGCTCACCTCGACGTTGATGCTCGCGCCGCTCAGCTCGGCGGTCTCCACCGCCACGTCGGTCTCTGCGGCATCGGACGGGCTGCCGCCGGTGTCCGGGCTGGTGTTCTCGGCGACCACCAGCTCGGACTGGGAGCCATCGAGCAGGATGGCCACCTCGTAGGCGTCCGAGTCGCCGTCGGCGTCGACCAATAGCCCCCAGGTGTAGGGCCGGAGTCCGGTCTCGGCGACGTTGAGCGGCGACGTGTCCAGGCGCAAGCGCACGAAGAAGTGGCTGCCGTCCGCGTAGAAGTAGAGCGGCTCGTCGCCCGGATCCCCGACGACCTCGCGGCCGTTGTTCTTGCCGTCGTCGAGCGCGTCCTCCAGGTTGGCGCCGTCCTGGCTGATGGGGACCCACTGGCCAGCGCTGGGAAAGGTCACGGCCCAAGCGGTCCCGGGCGCCAGGGCGGCGAGGGCGAGGGCAAGGGACATCGGAGCGAAGGCTCCCGCTCTGTCCTGGATCATGGAAGGCTCCTGGGTTGCGGCCACCCAGGCACACCTGACAGGCGCAGCCTGAGCCTCCGCCAAGGTCGACGCGCGAGGCTACCCCGGGTGTCCTCGGGCGAGGAAGCGGGCTTACCCCCTCAGTGCCCACCGGATCAGGGGGACGACGCCAAGAGCGGCTGTCGCCAGGGATCGTCCTGGGTCAGCCAGAGCCCATCGGGGCCCGCAGAGGGCCTCAGATCGGCGGTGCGCAGGGCGGTCTCGGCACACCCGGCCAGGGACCCTTCGGTCAGGGGGTCGCCTCGAGGGTCGCCAGGACCTCTTCCAGAGTGGTCTGGCCCTGGGCGACCTTGGCCATCCCGTCCAGGAAGATAGGCGACATGCCGCCCTGGACGGCGGCCTCCTGGATGCGGCTCGGGTGGGCCCGCTCCACGATCAGGCGGCGCAGGTCCTCGTCGATCACCAGGATCTCCGCGATCGGGACTCGGCCACGGTAGCCGGTGTCGAAGCACTGGCGGCAGCCCCGGGCGTGCCAGACCGCGGTCAGGGTGCGCTCCGCCTCGGGCAGCATGGCGATCAGGTCCGGATCGGGCTCGCCAGGCTCCTTGCAGTGCGGGCACAGGGTGCGCACCAGGCGCTGGCTCACCACGGCCCGCAGGCTGGGGGCGATCAGGTAGGGCTCGGCCCCCATGTCGATCAGCCGAGAGACCGCCGACACGGCGTCGTTGGTGTGCAGGGTCGCGAACACCAGGTGCCCCGTCAGGCTGGCGCGGATGGCGTTCACCGTGGTGTCCAGGTCCCGGATCTCCCCCAGCAGCACCACGTCCGGGTCCTGGCGCAGCACCGAGCGCAGCACCTCCGAGAACCCCAGGCCGATGTCCTCGTGGACCTGGATCTGGGTGATTCCATCGATCTGGTACTCGACCGGGTCCTCGATGGTGGTGATGTTGCGGTGGCCGGTGTTCAGGGTCTGGAGTCCGGCGTAGAGCGTGGTGGTCTTGCCCGATCCGGTCGGGCCGACCATCAGCACGATGCCGTTCGGCCGGCGGATGACCTTGCGCAGCTGGTCGTAGATCTCGGCGCCCAGGCCCAGGTTCTGCAAGCCCAGCAGCGTGGCCTGCTTGTCCAGGATCCGCAGCACCACCTTCTCGCCGCGCACAGTGGGTGTGGTCGCCACCCGAAAGTCGATCTCCCGGCCGTCGACCATGATGCGAAAGGAGCCGTCCTGGGGCAGTCGCTTCTCGGCGATGTCCAGGCTCGAGAGCACCTTGATCCGATTGACCAGCGCGGGGCCCAGGCTGCTCTGCAGGCGCTGGGCCTCCTGGAGCACCCCGTCGATCCGGTACCGCACCCACACGTGCCGGGCCCTGGGCTCGATGTGGATGTCACTGGCCCGCTTGAGCAGGGCCTGGAGCAGCATCAGGTTCAGGGTGCGGATCGCGGCGCTGCCCTCGTTCGCCAGCCCTCCCAGCTCGGCCCAGCTCAAGCCCATGCGCTGGGCCAGGACCCGCCCTTGATCCTGCACGCTGGACATCAGGCGCTCGACGGCCGCGGCCTTGTAGTGGTCGTGGTACTCGGCGAGCTTGCGAGCGATCTCGCCCGGCGAGCCCAGCACGAACTCCGGCCGGGTCCGCAGCATCGCCGCCAGCTCGTCGCCGAGCTTCAGGTCCTTGGGATCCGCCGCCGCCACCACCAGCTTGGCCCCCTGGCGCTCCAGGGCCAGGACCCGGTGCTCCCGGGCATAGGACTCGGGGATTGACGTGACCACCTCGGGGTCCGGGGCCAGCTGCTCCACCGCGACGTAGCGCACCCCGAGCAGCTTGGAGCGAGCCCGCAGCAGCTTGGGCTCCGGGACCAGGTCGAGCTCCCGCAGGCAGACCATCGGCTTGAGCGTCGTGCGCCTGCAGGCTGCCTCGAGCTGGCGGAGCCCGTCCTGGGACAGGACCCCGGTCATCACCAATTCCTGGATGAGTTCGTCGGTGCGGGCGAGTGGCTGCATGGAAGCTCCGGGACCGAGGTCCTGTACGGACGAAGGTCAGGCCGTGTTGCGGGATTTCTCCATCCAGCGGTGGAAGCTGGTGAAGATCGCGCCGACCTTGAGGTTGTTCGCCGTGACCGGATCCGGGTAGGACCACTTCAAGAGTGTGTCGTTTGTAGGGCCGTCCAACCAGTACCGATCGAACCCGGACAGATCATCCAGGTGACCCACCCGGAATTTGTCCTTGTGTTCGGTCTCGTGCAGGAAGCCATTTCCGCCGTAGACGGTGCCGTCCCAGTCCACCGTGACCTCGCCGTTCAGTCGAATGGGCATCGGTCGCCCCTCCAGGTTCACGAACACCAGCTCGTCCCCTGAGCGCCAACGTTCGTGGAGCTCGCGCCCGATAGCGAACAGTCCCTGGGCAAAAGCCTGCTGCTGCGCCGCCGTCCAGACATAGCCCAGGGCGAAGTTGATCTGGATCCGACGGAACCCCAGGGCAGCGATGTGGAAGAAGCTCTCGGCGGTGCGGTGTGCGTTCTGCGGGTGCACCACCATGATCACGTCATAGGCCAGCCCGCTGGCCTGGATCTCCGCCGCGCGGTGGGCGATCCCATGGTCGTAGCTGTCCTGGCCCTTGGCGAGGGACCGACGGAAGTGGTTCTGCACGTCCCGGTCGCCGTCCAGCGACAGCTCCAGCTTCACCGGCCTGCCCGCCAGCCAGGCGAGCTTGTCCGCGTCCAGGGAGAAGCCGTTGCTGCTCAGGATGAACATCAGGTCCTTTCCCAGGGCCCCGGCGCGTTCGGTCCCGCGTTCGATGGCGTGCTGGACCCGGTCCCACTCCATCAGGGCCTCGCCGCCGAAGAACTGCAGGATCAACTCGGACCGGTGGCTGGACAGGAGCAGCTCCAGGGAGCGGTCCAGGGTCTCCCGGGTCATCACCCGCCCGTCCTGCTTGGGGATGAAGCAGTAGCGACATCGGAGCTCGCACTGCCAGGTGGGGATCAGCACCAGCCTGGGTGTGTTCTGGTGACTGAAGCGGTCAAATGCCCGGACCCAGCCGTCGCTGGACCCCACGACCTCGCGGACCGCACCCAGGGCAGCGTCGACGTCGGGGCGCTGGCCGGGCCAACCCGGGGCCAGACCGTCTGGGGTGCGGGCCGCCTCGCGGGCCTCGCGCAGGGCCTCGAAGGCCAGCCGCCGCGGGGCGTCGTCCAGGCGGCGGACCAGGGCCTCGCCGCGCAGCCTGGCGGACCCTTCGAGGTGAGCCAGCCTGGGGAGCCAGCGGTCGCGCAGAGCCTCCAGGCTGCCGGTGTAGCGGCCCTCGTCGGTGAAGAAGGTCGGGCCGTCTTCGACCGGCAGCGCCGCGTCGACCCACGGGTCCTGGGGCAGGTCGTGGGCCACGAAGGGGTAGTCCAGCTCCGGGTGACCGGGCACCTGGGCGTGGCCGCGCAGTGCCATCACCTGGGGCCGGCCCTGGCGCTGGTGCCGCCGGTGACTCGCCGCGGTGAAGTACGACACCAGCCGCGGCACCACGGGGAAGCGCACGTGGAACCAGACCGGGTAGCGCAGCTTCAGACGCGAGACCTCCTCGAGCACGTCGATCAGCTCCTCGGCCCGGGTGTCGGCGTTGCTCAGGATCAGGTACGCGTCCCAGTGGAGCTGGCGCTGGGCCATGGCCTCGGCGATGGCTCGCACGTGGGCCCGGGTGTAGCCCTTGCCCAGGCGAGCCAGCTCCCGGTCGCTGAAGGTCTCCACCCCCAGCTGCAGGTAGGCGCTCCAGCCCCGGGACCGAAAGTCCGCCACGAAGTCCCGGGTTGGCAGGTCTCGCCCGGCGTCGGCGAAGCACGCCGGTGTGATCGTGTCCAGCAGCTCGTGGTCCGGCTCGGCCAGCAGCCGGCCGTCTCGCCGGGCACAGATGTCCGCGATCGACACCTGAACCGACGACAACCGGAAGGGGGTCTCGGGCAGGGCCCTGAAGAACGCCAGGGTGCGGGCCCGGTCGCAGGCGAAGTCGTCATCGCACACGTGCACGCGCCAGGCGTTGTCGGGGATACGGTCTCCGAACAGTGCCTGGAAGCGCTGCCGGTAGCCCTCCAGCAGTGCGAACACGCTGCCGGCGCTGCGGGCCTGGAACGACTCGCGCCCCAGGATCGAACAGAAGGTGCACTTGTGTACGCAGCCCCGGGACGTCGCGATCTCGATTCCGCCTTCGACATGCCGGGGCTGCAGGTGGTCCAGGTCCAGGTGCACCCGATCCAGATCGGGCACGTCGACGACCGCCGCCGGGTTGGCGGCGAGCAGACCGCCCGCCGGATCGAACGCCAGGAGGCCGTCGCAGGCGAGCAGCGCCCGCCGCTGGGCGTCGGTGAAGGGCTGATCCACCGACCCGTCCCCCAGGATGGCGGCCAGGGCCGGCACGTGCACCTCGCCGGCGCCCCGACACACGAAGCTGACCTCCGCCAGGTGGGCCGCCACGTGCTCCGGGGCCAGGGTCGGCATCACGCCCCCCACCGCCACGTGGGCTTGGCAGCCCCTGTCGCGCAGGGCGGCGATCAGCGCCTGGACCCCCTCGAAGTAGCCCTCGAGCAGCGTGATGCAGACCAGCCCGATCGGTTCGCCCCCGAGGGCCTCGTCCAGGGACGCCAGGCCCTGGACCGGCCGCTCGGACCCGGTGATGGACATCTTGACGTCGGCCAGCACCACCTGGGTAGCAGTACCCTTGAGCGGCGCCACCATGTGCAGCACGCCCTGGGACAGCTCGCCGTCGTTGTGGGGCAGGTCCGTGTTCATCAGGGACTCGAAGAACAGGGCCCGAGGGGTGGGTTCGGCGGGCAGGGTCCCCGCTCCTTCCCACGGCACGGGCTCTCCCAGCAGTGCCCGGGCGTGGGCCTCGAGCGGGTGGTGCGACGGCGCCGCCGCCAGGGCCGGTCCATCGAGCACCAAGGTCCCGTCTCGCCAGCCTTGCTTCACCCCCGCTGGCCCCAGGACGACGGCCACGGGCCGCACGGAGCCCCGGTCCTCGAGCGCGCGCCCCACGGCCGACGCCGCGCGGACCCAGGTGGCCCGGCCGAGCCCCGCGCCGCTCTCGTCCCGGACCCACACCCGGCCGGTGTGCCCGTGCAGGCGTCGGGTCAGGACGCGGCCGTCGCCAGCTGCCAGACCCGAGCCCGCCGGCGCGTGCTCGCCGGCCGCGGGCTCCACCACGTAGAACCAGCCGCGGTCGATGGCCTCGCGCTCAGGAGTCACCGCGGGAGTCTACCCGTCCTGGAGTCCCTGGAGCCCCACCTCGACGGCGTCGTCGCCCTGGGTCACCGCCCAGGTGGTCGGGTACCGCCCCGTCTCCAGCCAGGCCTCGGGCCACGCCACCTCGCCCGTCAGAGCCGTGCCAGCGTCCAGCGACGCCCAGGTGATCATCGGCTCGATGAACGTCCACTGCGCGTCCCAGGATCCAAAGACCAGCGAGCCCGTAAAGGACCCCCCGCTCCACTCCTCGCTGCCGGGGTCGATCCAGTGGCTGCCCTGGCCTTGGACCGCGCTGCCCGGCGCCAGGACGTAGCCGGCGGGCACGTGCTCCGCGGCGGGCTCGCTCACCACCCGCTCGTCGTCGATGTCGATCCCCGCCCGCTCGGCTTCGGAGACCAGGAAGAAGTGCACGTCGAAGTGCGGCTCGTCCCAGATGCCCAGCGGATCGTGGCCGGCGGGGAGCCAGCCCACCGCCACGTGGTCGTAGGGCGCCAGGTCCAGGTCGTCCGGCAGGGCCAGCACGACCTCGGTGTCCTGGGTGGGCAGCCCCTGCAGGGCCTCGGGCTGGAGCGCCAGTCCGAGCTGGGTCACGACGCCGTCCTCGTCGGCCTGGGCAAAGGTCCACAGCTCGCCCTCGCCCAGAGACGCCCGGGGGCCGGTCGACACCCCGGAGTCGTCGGCACACGCCAGCAGGAGCCACAGCATCCGGTGGAGTGTAGCGCCGCCCCCGCCCCCCGGCGTAGCCTGCGGCGTGACCCTGGCCACCTCCAGCCGCGGCCCCCTGGCCCTGGGCGCAGCCGTCCTGCTCGCAGGCGCCCCAGCGGGCGCCGTCGAGCCCGTGGAGCGGGTGCTCATCTACTGGATGGCCTACGACAACGACCTGACGGTCCTGGCGGACCCGATCCTGGACATGATCGAGGCGGGCGTCACCAGCCCGGAGATCGTGGTGACGGTGCACGTGGACCGCCGGGGGCCCGGCGGCATGGCGCGCATCGTGATCACCGACCAGGGGCGGGAGACCACCCCCCTGCCCTGGGAAGAAGGCAGCGCCGAGCTGGGCGTGCTCCGGCGAGAGCTGGACCACGTGGCGGCCCGACACCCCGCGGCCCGGTACGGCGTGGTGTTCCTGGACCACGGCGGTCGCCTGGACGAGATGTCCCACGACGAGCACGGGGGGGCCAGCTGGCTCGATCCGCGCCATGTGGCCCAGGTCCTGGACCACTGGGACGACACCCACCCGGGTGCGCTGGACCTGGTCTTCCTGCAGCAGTGCGGCAAGGCGAGCCTGGAGACCCTGCACGCCTT
>CAZFLE010000065.1:0-38470 GCA_964519895.1 uncultured Enterobacterales bacterium
AGCCGCGGCGATGGCTGCGCGATCACCTCACGAACTTCCGAGACAGGGGACTAGAGCCCCAGGTACCGCAGCTCCCAACCCGGCTGGTCCCAGAGCTGCCACACCGCGACCAACAGGACGAGCAACCAGACAGCCCGCAGGGCGAGCCACGCCGCCGGGTGATGCTCTCGCAGCCAGGCCATGCCGTCGTGGATCACGGTGCACCCCCGAGCAGCAGGCCCCAGTCGGCCTGGATGCCGGCCCAGCCGGTGTTCTTGGTGAACACGAAGCCCACGAGCACGAACGCCACGGTGAGCCCGGTCGACAGGCAGCGCACGGCCACCCGACCCAAGGGTCCGCTGGGCCCGCCCAGCCGTGGGGCCACACGCCGCCGCCACACCATGTGCACCACCAGTCCCGCGGCGTGCCAGCACCCCCAGCAGAGATAGCGCAGGCTTAGCTCGTGCCAGCCCGCCAGGACCAGCATCGCCAGGACCAGGGCGGGCGCCCGCCGCCGTGTGCTCGCCAGCACGGGGGTGAACACGTAGTCCCGGCACCACGTCGACAGGCTGCGGTGCCAGCTCTCCCAGAACCGCTGGAGGTTCGGTCGCAGGAAGGGGTGGTCGAAGTTCTCGCGGATCCGGAACCCGAGCATCAGGGCGAAGCCGATGGCGATGTCCGAGTAGCCGGCAAAGGCGAAGTACAGGTTGCCGCCGTAGAGCGCACACTCCAGCAGGACCACGCCCCCGTCACGTCCCGCCGCGCTCAGAGCCAACACCTGCCCATGGGCCAGGTCGGCCACCAGCCAGCCCGCCAGCACCACGAGCTTGGCGTAGCCCTCGAGCACCCGCTGGGCCCCGCGGGCCAGCACTGCGACGTCCCAGCGCTGTCGGGCGTGATCCCGTAGGAAAGCGTCGAAGCGGTGGATCGGCCCCACGCGCAGGGTCGGGAGGAAGGCCACGTAGGCCCACAGGTCCCAGAGCTCGTGCGCGGGCAGCGTGTCCCGTTGCCGTTCCACCAGGACGTGGGCCAGTCGGGGCACCCAGAACCCGAAGCCGAGGGGCACCGCGAGCCCCAACCCCAGCAGCGGGTCGGCTCGTACCCCGAGGAACAGGGCCGCGAGCCCGGCCAGAGGCCAGAGCAGGCCCGAGCCCGTCCGGGACACCAGCAGGGTCAGCGCGCCCAGCGCGACGAGCGCTGCCGGATCGAGCCATGCCAGCACCGCCGCCGACGCCAGTCCCAGGTACGGGACGCGCCACGGCCGGGGCAGCGCCCAGTAGATCGCCACCGCCCCCAGCGCAGCGCCGAGCTGCGGCAGCGCAAAAAACGGATTCACGGCCTGGCCTCGAACACGGCGCTGAGCAGGCCTGGCCCGAAGGCCTCGGCACCCGCCGGGGTCATGTGCAGCTGGTCCTTGAACCAGTGGTCCGGCGCCGTCGCCAGCGGCGTCACCACGGGGGCGTCGAAGAGGGTCCTGGCGGCCGCGGCCTGGGCTTCGGCGTAGCCTGGCCGTGCCAGGTCGCGCACGGTCTCGCTCTGGGGGAGCTGCACCAGGACCACCGGCACGCCACTGTCCTGGAGGCCCGTCAGCAACCGGACACCAGCGGCGGCGTGCTCGGGCGAGACCGAGAAGCCGCGGTCCTCCCACAGCCGGCGCACCCTCGCGCCACGGGCCCCGCCGCCGCCCTCCAGGTCCAGGGGCTCGCCGAACGCAGCCGGGTCGCGCAGGGCCGGGTGGAAGGGCGGTGGCAGCAGGACCTCCAGCTGGAGCACCACGAGGCCGGGCTGCAGGGCCACCAGACGCGCCAGCCGGGTCTCGAGGGCGGGCGCGTCGAGCCACGGCACCGTGAGGCGGCGCATCCGCACGGCGCGACCGGTGGGGCTCCAGGCCTGCGCGATCGTCTCTCGCATGACTGGGCCTTCGGGCAGCGCGTGACGCAGGCGGGAGTCCCCGACCCAGATCACCGAGTCGGCTCGTGGATCCAGCCGCTCGGCGAGCTGGGTCAGGGCCTGGTCGAGGGGGGTCAGTGGTCGGGGCCCTCCCAGCGGCCAGGTCTGGATGAACATCCAGGCCAGCCAACCCAGGAGCGCCCAGGCCCACGGGGTGAGGGGCGAGCCGGGGCCCGGCGACGGGGTCCACTCCTCCTCCCAGCCGGGACGCTTCATGGACCGATGGTTCCACAGGGGGCCGCAGCTATGCTGGCTCTGTGGATCCCAGCGCACGACGCCCGACCGATGCCTGGGTCCGGTGCGCGCTCGTGGCCATCCCAGCCTGTCCGGCCCTGGACGACTGATGTCCACCTCTCGCCGCGACTTCATCGTGTCGGCCGGGGCCCTGGCGGCCTGCACGGCCTGTGGCGACCCGGAGGACACCGGGGCCGGGGCGGGAACCGGCGGCCCCGAGCCCGATCACCCCTGGGCCCCGGAAGGCCCGGTGGACGAGACCGCCTTTGCCCGCGGCGTCGTGGTGGGCGACGCCAGCCCGTCCGGTGCGCTGGTCTCGGTCTGGAGCGATGAGCCCGTCGTGGACCTCCTCCTGGCCCGGGCCACCGACCAGGGCTGGGAACAGGTCTCGGAGTGGCGGGCCCTCGAGACCGACGGGGGCTGGATCCAGCAGGAGCTGACGGACCTGCCGGCCGACACCAGCTGGTCCGTGGTCGCCGTTGCGGCGGGCAGCGATCGGCGGAGCGCCGCCACCCGGTTTCGCACCGCCCTGGCCCCTGGGACCCAGCGGGTGCTGCGCTTCGGCGCCACCAGCTGCCTGGGCGGCCAGGAGCCCTGGCCGGTGCTCTCCCGGGCCGCCGAGCACCGCTTCGACTTCTACTGCCTGCTCGGCGACACCATCTACAACGACTGGGGAGACGACACAGGCCCCCAGGCCAAGTGGGCCGCAGCCCTGGCCCAGCCGGGCTTTCGGGACCTGGCCGCGAGCACCAGCCTGATCGCGACCTGGGACGACCACGAGGTCGACAACAACTGGCGGCCGGACGACACCGACCCGGCCCTGGTCGACGACGCCCTGGCTGCGTTCCGACAGGCCGTGCCCCAGCGCCGGGGCCCGGACGGCACCAGCCTGTGGCGCCAGCTGTCCTGGGGCGCCACCGCCGACGTGTTCGTGCTGGACTGTCGCGGCGAGCGCAGCGGCGACGACTACCTGTCCGACGCGCAGCTCCAGTGGCTCATCGACGGCATCACCACCAGCACAGCCTTCTTCAAGATCGTGCTCAACAGCGTGCCGATCACGGACTGGCGGGCCTCGATCGGCGACATCCAGGCCGAGGACCGCTGGCAGGGCCACCCGGAGCAGCGCCAGGCTCTGCTCGCAGCGATCGCCGGGACCCCGGGGGTCTTGTGGCTGACCGGCGACTTCCACTTCGGCGCCCTGGCCCGAGTGGACCCGGAGGACGGGCACGGTTGGGACATGTGGGAGGTCCAGTGTGGCCCCGGCGGGAGCCCGATCCTGGACTACGTGGACCTGATCCAGACCCACGAGCAGATCCCGACGCTGATCAAGACCTGGAACACCGTGTGCTTCGAAGCCGACCCGGATCGGGGGACCGTCCTGGTCACCTTCCTGGACGGCGACGGCGCGGTCCTGGACCAGTCCCTGCTCACGCCAGCGCCGCCTCGATGACCCCTTCGCCCCCGGTGAGCACGTCTCCGGGATCCACTCCGCCCAGCGCCAGCAAGGTCGCGCCGAGGTGACCGGGCACCAGCCCGGTGCCGTCGTCGCGGGCCTCCCCGGTCACCAGGTCCACAGGCCTGCCCTGGAAGTCCTCGTCCAGCTCGCCGATGACCTGGCCGCCGCGCACCCCCGCGCCCAGCAGCATCGCGCTGGTGTAGGTCCAGTGGTCGCGACCCCCGCTGTCGTTGATCTGGGGATGCCGCCCCATCTCCGAGAGCACGACCACCGTGACCTCGTCGGCCAGGGCCCCTCCCGATGGGGACGGGCGCAGGGCCAGATCGCCCAGGATTCGGTCCAGGTAGCCGAACAACAACTCGAAGTTGGTGCTCTGCAGCACCCCGCTGTTGTGGGTGTCCCAGCCCTCGCCGCACCAGCCGTCGTCCTCGACCATGCCGCACCGGCTCAGGCCACGCTCAAAGGCGTCCAGCACGATGCCGGCGTCTTCGGCGGCGTCCCGCCCGCAGCCCGTGCCCTCGGCCTGGAGCTGCAGATCGCCAGCCAGCCCTTCGAGGGTCGCCAGGTCCTGGAGGGCCCGGTCGTACCCCGCGCCGAAGCGGCGGCCGCTGGGCGAAGCGCCGTTGGCGACCGCGGCGACGCGCTCGGCCACTGCGGCGTCGATGCGAGCGTGCACGTCGTTGGGGAGGGCCGTTGTGAGATGGCCGCTCTGGATCAGGGCGTTGCCGTCCAGCAGGTCCAGCAGCTGGCCGCGGCTGCCCACCCGCACGACCTGGCTCACGTGCTCTTGGGTCAGCGCCGAACCCGCGACCACCAGGTGCGCAAGCGCCAGGTCGTTGGTGCTGTGGGCGGCCAGCACGCTGGCCCAGTCGTCTCCCGCTGCCGCCGAAGAGCCGGTGAGTAGGATGCGCTCGCAGGCCTCGTGGGTGACCGAGCGGACCTCGAGCCCATTGAGGATGCAGGCCTGGTCGCCCCAGGTCTCGAAGAAGCGGCGCACGGCCGGGCGCCCTGGGTGGTCCACGAAGCGCAGGTCGCCGAGCTCGGCGGTCACGGCGTCCAGCTCGGTGTCGACCGCCGGGTTGTCCGCCGAGGGCGCAAAGACCGACGTGATGTCCCAGCCGCCATAAGCCACGATGAACAGGAACTTGTGCTCCCGTACCGCGTCCTGGCCGCGAGCCAGGCCGGGCAGGAGCCCCGCCAGGCCCAGCGCCGGCAGGCCGGCCAGCAGGTCGCGCCGACGCATCACGTGCTCACGAAGTCCGGGTCGCGGAGCAGGGTGGTCACCAGCGCGATCCACGCCATCGCCGCCCCGTGGTCGTCGGCCACCGCTTGCCAGAGCGCCCGGTCGGCGTCGAGTCTCTCGTCGGTCACCTGGGCGAAGAGGCGCCAGTGGAGCTCGCTCAGCTCTCGTTCCCAGGCGGGTTCGCCCGGCAGGTCGTCGAGGGTCACGTGGCGGAAAAGCGGCCCGGGCTGGCCCTCGACCAGCTCGGTCTGCACAGCATGGCCCGCGGCGCCCTGGGCTGCCCGCTCCACCACCAGGGCCCACGTCAGCCCGGGATCCTGCTGGGGTCGCGTCACGCTGTGGCCGTCGACGCCGCCGGCCAGCACCCGGTAGCCCTGGTCGTCGTTGTCCAGCTGGTCGCACGAGTCGAGGGTCCAGCTGAACCCGGCGAGATCATCCAGAGCTGTGGCCAGCTGATCCGGGGACAGCATGCGCGTAGGCCGGGCACGGTCTGCCAGGTCGGTCTCGGCGTCGTCGGCCACGTCGGCAGCCCGGTACTCCGGGGTGTCGGTGACCGCCGCCAGCAACGCCCCGAAGCGGGTGTCCCCGGCCACGAAGTCGCGACGCAGGTCCTCGACCTGGTCGAAGTCGTCCAGGGCGATCGGGCGTCGCCAGAGCAACTTGGCCGCGGTCTCGGCGGCGCATCGGTAGAAGCGGGAGTCCGCGGCGACCCGGGGTCCGACGTCCTGGAATCCGGCCAGGGGCACCCCGTAGTAGGCCGCGTCCACCCCCAGCGTCTCGGGGCCCTGGCTCTCCCGCTCCGGGTGGTAGTAGCCGAGCTCCAGCGGGTTGTAGTCGATGCTTGGGACCCAGCCGAAGAACGCCGCGGCCAGGGGCTCGATGCTGGCGTGGCAGGCCAGGCACTGGGGATCCGAGCGCAGGGCCTCGGCCGTGCCATCCTCGTCGACCAGCGACGGGCTGGTGGCGAAGCTCACGGGGCGGGACAGCAGAGGCTGGCAGAGCAACAGCTCGGAGAGCGCGGCCACCCGCGAGCGGTTGGCGTTGGAGCGGCTCGTCACGTAGCGCCACCAGAGGCCATTTGTGGACAGGACACCGCCGGGAGGACGGCCGTCGGTGTACCGGGCGGGCTCCCAGAGGGCGTCCCGCGCCAGGCGCTCCAGTGGCCAGATGGCCGCCAGGGCCTCGGTGGCCATCGTCCAGTCGGCGGTGACGGCGGTGGACCAGGGCAGGTCGTCGACCACGATCCGGGCCAGCAGTCGCGGCGCTTCCTGACCGACCTCGCGCTCGTAGACGCACTCCGACGTCTCGGCCAGGGCGTAGTCGTAGTACTCGACCTGGAAGTCGTCGATCCGGGTGCGCAGGTGCTCGCTGAACAGGGCCACCAGCCGCTCCTCGAAGGCCGGGTCGTCCAGGAAGTCGTCGCGCAGGGAGTCCAGGGCCGCGGGGTCGGCGGCCACGGCGTCGAGCTCGTCGAGGGACGGCAGACGCCCGCGCAGGTCCAGGCTCAGCCGGCGCAGCAGACGGGCGTCGTCGAGGGGCACGAAGGGGCCAGACGAAGGGGCCGAATCGATCGCCGGCGCCGTGCCGTCGCAGCCCACAAGCAGGGCCAGGAGCAGCAGGCTCACGGTGCCAGGGCCTGGACCACGACCCCGGCGTACTCGGCCAGGTCGACGCAGCTCTTCTCTTGCAGGAGCTGCCCGTCGTGGCTGAGCGGTCCGCAACCGGTGCAGTCCGGCAGGGACTGGTGCCACCAGCCGAGCCCCGGGTCCTGCCAGCCCACGGCGCCCGAGGGCTGCTCGGCGCAGTCCCCGTCGTCCCAGGTCAGGTCCTGGAAGTCCAGCGCCTGCCCACCCAGGGCCAGGCCACCGTGGAGCCAGAGGGCCGCGACCGTGCCCCTGGCCTTGTTCGCCGTTCCGCTATAGGCGATCCAAGCGCTGGTCCCGACCGAGAGCCAGGGCTCCTGGTCCCGCCCAGGACTCTGCCAGGAGCCTGTCAGCTCCCCGTCGAAGGCGGCCAGCTCGTCCGTGCGCGTGACCGCGTGATCCCAGTGGCCGCCCACAGCGAGCTCGGCCCCGGGGCCCTTGATCTCCAGATCGCCCAACAGGAAGAGCTGCTGCTGCACGCCACCGTCCACGGGCTCCTCCACCAGGTCGTAGCCACCGATGCCCAGGTACCACCAGCCCTCGACGGCGCAGCCCTCCAGCGCTTCGGGCCCTAGATAGGTCTCGGAGCCCGGGCACCAGTCGTTGCCCTGGTCCAGGAACCAGGCAAAGGTCTCGGCCATGCCAAAGGGCGCTGGAAATCCCCCGGCCAGGGTGCCGTCGAGCGCCGCGAGTGCCTCGTCGGCAGACCACTGGGCGGGCACGACCGCCGGTTCATAGGTCGGCATCCAGGCCGCGTCGGCGCTGTCCGAGGCCCCGGTGCTCGCGGGGGCATCGGCGGTGGACCCGCCGCCGGTACAGGCGGCGGCAAGCAGGAGGAGTCGAAGCACGGAGCGAGGATAGCCGCTCCGACCCCCCTCCTCAGGCCCGTCGGCGGGCGACCAGGCCCCCGATCAGGCCGGCGAGCAGGCAGGCCAGGATCACCCAGGGCGACGGGCGGTCCGGTGACTCTGCGGCGACCTCGACGACGGCGGACGGGGTCGCGGCTTGCGCTTGGCCAAGGTCGCGCAAGATGACCTGGCCGGCCATCGAGGCTCGGGCGACGCGGTCGGTGTCCTGGACGCCCAGCCGGGTGTCGTCCCCTGGCGTGAACAGGTCACTCCCGGGTCCGCCGGTCAGGGTGTCGCGGTCGGCGCCGCCGTGCACGAGCGCCCCGCCCTCGCCGGCGATCAGCTGGTCCTCTCCCGGGCCGCCCAGGAGCACCTGGGTCCCGGAGGCACCGGACAGGTCGATCCGGTCCGGGCCCGCGCCGGCGTCCACGAACAACACTGCGAAGTCCCCGGAGACGGTGACCTGGTCAGCGCCGTCGCCGGTGCGCAGGGCCAGGGTCTGGACCGCTGTCGTCACCCGCCGCGGCGCTTGCTCACCGGCCTGGAGCACCACGGCGGCCTCGTCCCGGTGCACGCTGATCACATCCCCGTCTGGGGTGCCTGTGATCACCAGGTACCGGTCGGCGTGGGCGACCACCTGGATGCCGGTGGGGTCGTCCAGGGGGGCCACTGGACACGGCGCGTCCGGGTTGATCTGGCCGTTGGCAAAGGTGTCGCCCAGCCCCGCCGCGCCGTAGAGCTGGTCATTGCCGGGTCCGCCGTCGTGGTGGTCCGGGCCCTGCTCCCCGAACAGGTGGTCGTCGCCGCCCTGGCCGTCCAGGCGGTCCGCTTCGGTGAAGCCACACAGCACGTCGTTGCCGTTGCCACCCAGCAGGCCGTCCCCCTTCATCCGGTCGGTGCCGGGCCCCCCGAACAGGACGTCGTCGTCGCCGCCGCCGAACAGCTCGTCGTTGCCCGGCCCCCCGACCACCACGTCATCGTCGGCGCGGCCGTCCAGGCTGTCGTCGCCGTCGCCCCCGACCAGCAGGTCTCGGCCCGCGTCTCCGAAGTGCACGTCGTCGTCGCCGTACCCCAGGAGCAGATCGGCGCCGGCCCCGCCGACCTGCCAGTCCAGCTCGGCATTGCCCAGCAACAGGTCGCTGTCGGGTCCCCCTTCGGCCCAGGTCCCGGAGGGGCTGCTGACCAGGGTGTCAGCGTCGCCGTCGCCGTACAGGAACAGGTTGGCGGTCCCGGCCGCGACCAGCACGTCGTCGCCGGCGTGACCCTCTGCGTGGCCATCGATGCTCGCCTGCAGGAGCACCCTGTCGTCGCCTGCGTGACCCAGCACCTTCACGTAGCGCACCGGCCCTCCGGCCAGCGCCACGCTCCACGTCCCCGCGCCGTCGTGGGCCACCATCAGCACCGCAGCGCCCTGTTCCGCCACCAGGATCAGGTCGTCGCCGGCCGTGCCCGTGACCGTGAGCTCGCCATTGGCCAGCGCTGCGGCGACCTGGGCAGATGCGAACCCCACCGCCAGCGTGGTGAACAGGGTCATGGGTGCCTCCGGGGGCCAGCCTACCGCCCCGATGGCGTAGCCTTCGATCCTTCCTCAACCCCTGGAGCTCTCATGCGTCACACCGTCACCCTCGATCTACGCCTGGTCGGTCTCTTGTTGGCCGGCGCCCTCCTCGGCGCTGCCCCCTTCCTCCTCCAGGGCGAAGCCAACGCCGCATCCGACGGGCCGTGGCGCTGCTACGTGTCGGACCGCCTCCACGAGCCCGCCAAGGCTGCGCAGTGGAAGGTCATCCCCAACATCACCAAGGGCCTCAACGAGGTCGCCGCCCACGTGCCCGCCGGCACGATCATCAGCATCGGCGTGCCGGTCGGCAACCTGATGGGCACCACGTCGGGCGGTGTCGACGCGGTCTGCGTGAAGTAGCGCGGCGCGCCCCAAGGAGCGGTAGGATCCACCGTCCGGAGGATCGATGTTCCCCACCCAGACCGCCCTCGCGCTCCTGGTCCTTGTCGGCTGTGGCGACGACACGGACACCCTCACCGGGACCGTGGACAGCGCCACGACGGGCCTGACCGACACGGCCACGGTCACCGACACCAGCACCCCGACCGACACGGAGCCGACCGACGGCGTGGACGCCGATCAAGACGGGTACACGGCCGACCAGGACTGCAACGACCTGGACCAGGACGTCTACCCAGGCGCCACCGAGCTCTGCAACGGCGCCGACGACGACTGCGACAAGGTGGTCGACGAGCCCGACGCCGCCGACGCGCCCACCTGGTACAAGGACCGGGACGGCGACGGCTACGGCGACGACGACGACACCGAGATCGCCTGCAACCAGCCCCACGGCTACAGCGCCTACCCCGGAGACTGCGACGACGGCGACGCCGCGTACCACCCCGGGGCCAGCGAGTCCGACTGCACCGACAGTCACGACTACAACTGCGACGGCTCGGTGGGCTACGCAGACGACGACAAGGACGGCGTGCCCGCCTGCGAGGACTGCGACGACACCAGTGCTTACCACTACCCGGGTGGCCCCGAACGCTGCGACGGCACCGACGAAGACTGTGACGGCGACATCGACGAGGACGCCATCGATGCCGAGACCTGGTACGGGGACGCCGACGCCGATGGCTATGGCGCGACCACCTTCACCACCGTCTCCTGCGACACACCGCTGTCGTCCTATGTGTCCAATTCCGAAGACTGCGACGACTTGGACGCCCTGACCTACCCAGGGGCGACCGAGCTGTGCGACGAGACCGACAACGACTGCGACTCCGACGTGGACGAGGACGCCACCGACACCTTCTGGCTGGACGACGACGGGGACGGCTACGGCGACCCGGACGCCACCACCCAGGCCTGCAGCGTGCCCGCTGGCTACAGCGCCAACGACGACGACTGCGACGACGCCGACCCCGCGGCCTGGCCCGGCGGCATCGAGGTCTGCGACGGCGTGGACAACGACTGCGACGGCGACGTGGACGTCGGTGCCCTGGACACCGAGACCTTCTACACCGACGCCGACCGCGACTCCTTTGGGGACCCGGACGCAGGCGAAGAGGGCTGCGAGCCCGAGAGCGACCAGGTCGAGAACGCCGACGACTGCGACGACGGCGACGCGGGCGTCAGCCCCGATGCAGAGGAGGTCTGTGACGGCGTCGACAACAACTGCGACGGCGACACAGACGAAGACACCGCCACCGACGCTGGGACGTGGTACCGAGACGCCGACGCCGACGGTTTCGGAGACACGACCGATAGCCTGGCGACGTGTTCGGAGCCCGCTGGCTATGTATCCGACGACACGGACTGCGACGACACCGACTCGGCGAGCTGGCCCGCCGCCCCAGAGACCTGTGACGCTGTCGACAACGACTGCGACGGCGTCACCGACGAGGAGTCCACCGACGCGACCACCTGGTATACCGACGCAGATGGAGATGGCTACGGGGACGGGGACGACTCCGAAGAGTCCTGTGACGAGCTGACCGGCACGGTCGAGGACGGCACCGACTGCGACGACGGCGACGCCAGCATCAACCCGGGGGAGCTCGAGACCTGGTACGACGGCGTGGACGCGGACTGCGACGGGGCCAGCGACTACGACCAGGACGGCGACGGATTCGACAGCGACGACTACGCGGGCACCGACTGTGACGACGAGGACGTCACCCTCTACGAGGACTGCTCCCTGTTCGAGTTCTCGTCCCACACGTTCACGAACTGCGGCGCCGCCGAGCGCGAAGGCCCGAGCCTGGCCGACTGCAACGCATACTACAGCACCGTCTGGGACGAGGACAGCCGCTACCTGACCATGGACGTCCAGGGCATCCAGCTCTGGACCGTGCCGGCCGATGGCGACTACGCCGTCGAGGCCTATGGGGCTTCCTCTGGGGAGAACACGGACTACACGAGCTATCCGGGTCGGGGTGCCTACGTGTATGGAGAATTCACCTTTGTCCAGGGCGACGTGCTCCAGATCCTGGTGGGCCAGGAAGGCCAGACCGTGAACCTGCACACCGGCGGCGGGGGCGGGTCCTTCCTGGTCGCCGAAGACGACACGCCGCTGCTGATCGCCGGCGGTGGCGGCGCCGCCTGTCGCGACGCCGACACCCGCTCGACCACCGACGCCACCACGTCGGAGAACGGCGTGTCCAGCACCTGTAGCGGCGGCACCGGCGGTGACGGCGGCGAGTCCTGCAGCGGCAGCTATGGCTCAGGGGGCGGGGGCTTCAGCAGCGATGGCGAGGACGGGCCGGGCAGCTCTTCGGGCGGTCGCAGCTTCCTGAATGGCGGCGAGGGCGGCAACTGCGATGCCACGTGCGGATCGAACGCGGGCGCGGGGGGCTTCGGGGGTGGCGGCGGCACCTACCACGACATCTACGGCGGTGGCGGCGGCGGGTACTCCGGCGGCGGGGGCGGCGAATACTGCTACGGCGGGGGCGGGGGCGGCTCCTACAACGCCGGCGCGAACACCAGCAGCGCGGCTTCGGCGAACACGGGGGACGGCACCATCACCATCACGGCGCTCTGATGATCGGCGAACACGGGGTCCGGATCAGGGCTCGGTCCTCACCGCCCCTGGCGTCCGCAGCGCTTCGCCGAGATCCTCATAGGCCAGCAGCTCTGCCTCGTAGGGATGGCCCACGGCCTCGCCGTCCTGGAGCGCCAGGACCTCCAGCTCGATGAAGTGCTGGTCGGCGTGGTCTTCGGACCAGGCACCGCCCAGACCCGACGCGGTCAAGGTCGGAAACGCCACCTCCACCAGACGCCCCGGGTTGTCGCACGGCTCGAAGATCAGCTCACAGCCCGAGTCGGCGACCAGCAGTCCCGCGCCATCGGGCAACGGCGTGACCGATCGCACGAAGCCGAAGCGTCCGTAGGACTCGGGCAGCCGACCGTCCCCGATGTACTCGGGCCGCGAGGTGATGTGGAACCGGGCCAGGCCCACCGAACCTCGCTCTTCGTTGTCGGCCCCGGACTCCCCCATGCTGTGGCCCCAGACCACCAGCGGGCCGTCCGGACCGTCCAGCACCCGGCCGTGGTGGGGCGCCTTGATGTAGCCCTCTTTGGGGAAGCGCCAGACCCGCTGGATGTCGTCGATGTCCGTCAGATCCCACAGGGCCAGACTTCCCCGCCGGGTCATGCTGCCATCGGAGCTGGTGTCGCCGCGGCAGGTGGTCAAGGCATAGGTGACCCCGCCGTCGAGCCAGAGCTCGATGTTGTTCGGGCCCTCGCAGCGTTCCCACTGGGAGGGCGGCAGGGTCGTGGCGTCCATCACCGCCCGGACCACGCCCCGGACCGGGCTGGCTGTCGGGTCGACCGTGAGCACCAGGAAGCGGTCCTGGCGGGTGTCAGCGACCAGCCAGGCGCCGTCGGGCAGCAGCGCGACCGTGTGTGGGTTCTCCATGCGGCAGTGGTCCTCTGGAACGCCGCCTGCACACAGGCCGTCGTACAGATCCGGTAGCCAGGTGTCCCAGTCCAGCTCGATGAACTCCCAGCTCAGGGTGCCAGGGGCTCCGGGTGTGAAGGACAGCACCCCTCCCCGGTCCTCGGCCCCCACCTCGAGCGGTCGGCTGAAGGCCAGGGTGATGTGGTCGGTGTCGTCGATCACGTGATGCTGGAAGCCAGCAGCCCTGCAGCCGCCCTGGTCGCACAGGCCCGGAAACCAGGTCGAGAGCTCCTGGCTCGCGAACACCGCCCCTGAAGTTCGCTCGAGCCACCGGATCTCCTCGCCGAAATTGCCCACGACCGCCACCAGGTCGTCCTGCCAGGGGGGCTCGCCGGAGTCTGTGTCTCCGGGGTCCGAGTCGGTGGCGGTGTCCGGGGCGCTGTCCGGCGGGGTTCCCGAGTCGGTGCCGATCGGTGCCGAGGCGGTGTCGGTCGCCGTGTCCGTGGGCCCGTAGCACGCGCCCAGCCACAACGGCCCGGCGAGGAGTACGAGCGGTGTCACTGCCCGCAGTCTATCCTCGGCCGTGGCCTGTGAGACCCTCGCACTCTGGCTCTTGTCCGCCTGCTCCGGATCGGCCGTGGACTCGGTGTCCCCGCAGACCGTCAGCGCCGTCGCGGCCCAGGTCAGTCCCCATGTGCCGACCGTGGTGCGCGTCACGTGGTCCGCACAGCCTGAGCCCGAGGCCTTGGTGGAATTCACCGGCCCGGACGGCATCACCAGGACCACTGCGCCCACAGACCAGGGCTCGGCACTGCTGCTCGGACTGCCCCCCGAGGCCCTGGTGACGGCCATCGTCGTGGCGGGGTCGGTGCGTTCCGAGCCCGTGTCCATCACCACCGGCAGCGCACCCTCGGACCTGGTGGGCTTCACGGTGGGAGGAGACCTCGCGACCTTTGAAGGCCACCTGGTGCTTGCGGTGCTCGACAGGGCCGCTGTCGTGATCGTCGACGCCGAGGGCCGCCCGGTCTGGTGGCACGAGGGCGTCGCGGGCTTCACCGCGACCCGGGGCCTGGCCAGTGCAGACGGCACCGGGGTCTGGCTCAACCAGGAGGTCCTCCAGGACGGCGACGACGCCGACAGCCACCTGCTGCACGTGAATTGGTGGGGCGACGTCCAGACGCCTGTGACGTGGCCCCGGGTGAAGCACGACTTCCTGGAGCACACCGACGGCACCCTGGCCGCGCTGACCGACGTGCTGGCCGATCCCGACGAGCCGACCACCCGGGCGGGCGGGCTGGTGGAGCGAGCCCCGGACGGCACCGAGCGCGTGGTGTGGTCCATCCACGACGACCCCGCCGTCTGTGACGCCCAGGGAGAGCTCCTGAGCCACCCCAACGCCCTGGACTGGGATCCAGCGAGCGAGCAGTACCTGATCTCCCTGCACGTCCGACAGTGCATCGTGGCCATCGACCGCGGCACCGGCCAGCTGGCGTGGTGGCTCGGGGGCACCGGCGGCGACTTTCTGCTGTCCCCGGACAGCACCCCCTTTGGCCCCCAGCACCAGTTCAGCCTGACGCCGACGGGCATCGTGCTGTTCGACAACGGCGCCCCGTCCGACAACGCATCCCGGGCGGTCGCCTATGACCTGGACTTCGACGCCTGGACCGCCGACGAGACCTGGTCGGTGCCCTACGAGCCCGCCTTCTACGCCGCCGCCTATGGCGACGTGGAGGCCCTCGGCAGTGGCCTGACCCGAGTGATCTGGGACGGGCGAGGCCACGTCCAGCACCTGGACGAAGACGGTGACGCCGTGTGGGAGCTGCGCACCGCGGACGGCGAGGGTCTGGCCTACGGGTCATCGCTGACGGATCTGGCCAGCCGTTCCCGCTGAGGGGATCCAGACTTCGACACCCCCCTGTCGACCGGTCGACAGGTCTGCGGAGCTGGGACCCGAGCCGTCGGTATGGAGTGGCTCCGGGCCCCGATCGAGCCTTGGAGACCCGCTGGGCACGCCCCTTGCCAGAGAGCCCCGTGCGGATCCGATCGGCGGATCCTAAGAGCCCGAGGCCCTCCATGACCCCTTCCCTGTTCTCGCTCTCTCTCGCCTTCGCCGCCCTGTCCGGCTGCAAGGGCACCGGCGACGGCACCTGGACCACGACCTGTGCCGACGGCGGCACCGACTGCGGTGTCTGCACCACCGAGCGCGAGCTGCCCCACTGCACGGTGTGGGACGACGAGAGCCCCTGTGCCTGCACGGACCTGCGGGGTGTGGACCTGTCGACGGCCGACCTGGACCTGCCGCTGGCGGGGGCCTGGTACGACCACGCCACCGTCTGGCCAGCGGACTTCGACCCGACCGACAAGGCCATGCTCGGCCCCGGCTCCAGCCTGGCCGACGTGGACCTGGCGGAGCGCTACCTGTGGGGCGTCGTACTCACGGGGGCGGACCTGACCGGCGCGAACCTCACGGGTGCTCTGCCCAAGCACGCACGGCTGGATGGCGCGGTGTTGCGGGGGGCAGACCTGACCGGGGCCGACATGGAGGGCACGGACCTGGCGGGGGCGGACCTGTCCCAGGCCGGGCTGACCGGCGCGGACCTGACCGACGCCGTGCTCACCGGGGCCGACCTGTCCTTTGCGGACCTGATCGGGCCCCAGCTCGACGGCGCTCGGCTGGATGGCGCGGTGGCGGCGGGAGCGAACCTGAGCGACACCGACCTCACGGGCTTCGACCCCGACGGCCTGCCGATGCCGTCTATCGACGCCGACGGCGAGTTCGACCCCGGGCTGGCGGCCGAGCTGGCGACCGCCGGCGAGCTCGCCCTGGCTGGCGCATACCTGGCCGACGCCATGCTGCAGCGCCAGGACCTGGCCGGCGCCGAGCTCGGGTCGGCGAACCTCCGCGACGCGACCCTGGCCGACGCCGACCTGACCGGCGCCGACCTGTCCGACGCCTTGCTCGAAGGCCTCGACGCGAGCGACGCCAGCCTGGCCCAGGCCGACCTGTCCGGCGCCCGCGCCGCCGAAGCCGATCTCACCGGTGCCGACCTGCAGGGGGCCGACCTGACCGGCGCAGAGCTGTCCGACGCCGACCTGCTGGGTGCGGACCTCTCGGGCGCCGATCTCACCGGTGCCGACCTGGCGGGCGCCGATCTGCGGGCCGCCGATCTGTCGGGTGCCGACCTGACCGGAGCCGACCTCACGACCGCACTCGTGGACGAGCTCACGGTCTTCGCCGGGGCCACCCTGGCCGGCGCGAACCTGTCCGGCATGGACCTGCGCGGCGTGGACCTGTCCGGTGCCGACCTGTCCGGCGCCGACCTGCGCGGTGCACTCGTCGACCAGGCCACGGACCTGCGCGAGGCCAACCTGAGCGGGGCCAACCTGGCCGGCGTGGACCTGAGCGGGCTGGACCTGGAGGGTGTCGACCTGTCCGAAGCCGTGTTCGAGGACGACGACGCGGGCGAGGCGTCCTTTACCGGGGCCTCGCTGGCCGGCGCCAACCTCACGGGGGCGGACCTGTCCGGGGCGGATCTGACCGGGACCGACCTGTCTGCAGCCACTCTGGACGGCGCGGACTTGAGCGACACGCTGTTGGTGGACGCAGACCTCCACGATGCCTCTCTCGCCCAGGCGGTCCTGGACCGCTCGGTGTTGGTCGGCGCCAACCTGACGGACGCCGTCCTGGACGGGGCGAGCCTGCGGGGGACCCAGCTGGGTTGCTGTGACGCCGACGGCGAGCTGTTGGCCAGCTGCACGCCTGCCCGAGCCCGTGGAATCTCCTTGAACCAGGCGGACCTGTCCCAGGAGCCCGGCGGCGCCGAGACCGATCTGTGCGGTCTGGGCCTCCAGGCGGCCGCCATGGCGGGCACCAGGCTGAGCGGTGTCTTCACCGTGCAGACCGACCTCCGAGACGCGGTGCTCAGCGGTGCCCGAGCCGGCGACGCGGACCTCTCTCAAGCCTGGCTGCTCGGCGTGGACCTGTGCGACGCGGACCTGGACGGTGCCAGCCTGAACGGCGCAGACGCCCGCTACGCGCGGTTCGATGGCGCAAGTCTCCAGCACGTCGACCTGCGCGGCGCCGACCTG
The DNA here is from genome assembly GCA_964519895.1 of uncultured Enterobacterales bacterium. Lineage (GTDB taxonomy): Bacteria > Myxococcota_A > UBA796 > UBA796 > CAJQPC01 > CAYFPX01. Next base: position 16,845 of record CAZFLE010000065.1, read on the forward strand.
AGCGAGACGAGCTTCGAGAGCGCCTGGCTCGAGTGCAACATCGTGGACCTGGCCACCGACCTCTCCCGGGCCAGCCTGCGGGGCGCGGTGGTCCACACCCAGGACTGCGGTGACTTCGCAGCCACCTTGCGCGACGCCGACCTGACCGGCGCGGATCTCCAGACCGCTGATCTGACCGGGGCCGACTACTGCCGGGCGAACTTCGAAGGGGCCCTGTTCTCGACCGACCGCCCCGTCGGCAGTTGGCTGGACTGGGGTGTGCGGGGCACCGACACCGCCCTGACCGCAGGCATCTACGAGGGCGCCAAGCTCGAGGACCATGTCCGGACCCAGGCGATCCCTGGGCCCTTCGAGCCCGGCGACGGCCTGGTCTGTGCGCAGCTGGCGGGCTTCCAGCTCAACGGTGCCCAGCTGCCCGGCGTCAACCTGACGGGGGCAGACCTCGCCGGGACCGACCTGAGCCAGAGCCTGCCGGACAGCCTGGGCGTGGTGGACCCGGCCGACCTGAGCGGCGCCAACCTGCGCGACGCCGACCTGACAGGCGCCATCCTGGACTACGCCGACCTGACCGGTGCGAGCTTCACGGACGCCCGCGGCATCGACGGCGACGCCGTCCTGGACGACGACGACTACGGCGCCCGCCTGGATGGGGCGAGTCTGTATCTGGCCGATCTGCGCGGTGCCGACCTGACCCAGGCCACCGTCAAAGACACCGACTGGCAGTTCGCGGCCTACCAGGGCATCGGCGACGGCGACGACGACACCCTCTGGCCCCACGAGGACTTCTTCTTCCGTTCGTACGGGCTGTTGGGCCCCGAGACCTCCCAGCAGTCTGCGGACCTCTCCGACCTGGACATCTCGTCCTTCGACCTGTCGGGCTCGAACCTGAAGAAGGCCACCCTGAACCGCACGGCCTGCGTGGACACGTCCTTCGACAACGCCAACCTGGAAGAGGCCGACTTCTCGTCAGCCGAGCTGAGCGGGGCCACCTTCGACGGCGCCAACCTGATCAAGGCCAACTTCAACAACGCCCAGGACATCGACATCACCGGCGCGACCTGCAACGAGGAGTCGGCCTTTGGCGACGCAGGGGAAAAGGCCTACCAGATCGTCTTCGACTTCGCCTGGGAGGGGCTCATCCTCATCCCGTTCGTGGCGCTGGAAGAGGGCTGGAACGTCAACGGCGCCTGCTGTTTCCCGAGCGCAGGGACCACGGCGATTCGGATGGGGTGCGACTGAACTGAGCGGTCGAAGTGCGGTACGCTCAGGTCATGAGGCAGCCCCCGGACCGCGAATTCGCGCAGGTCTCGTCCTTGAATGAGGCGCTCACCCAGCGACTGCAGCACTTCAACACCCTGCAGGGCACCATCCGGGCCACGGCTTCGGGTTGGCTCCTGGCGACCTTTGCCGGCGTTGGCTTTGCGCTGACCGAGCAGCTGGCCACCGGGGACGGCTTGCTCATGGCCGCGGCGGTGGCCCTGTTCGGCTCTGTGGGCACGCTCCTGCTCTGGAACCTGGATCTGCTCGTCTACCACCCGCTGCTGGATGCGGTCTTTCACGAGGTCATTGCTCTGGAAAAAGACCACGACTGGTTGCCCCAGGTGGCACACAACATGAAGGCCGTGGCCACCAATGGGGGCATTCGGGACCAGCTCCTCTGGTTCTACAAGGGAACGTTCGGTGCCACTGTGTTGCTCGGGCTGGGCTGCACGCTTTCGTGGGCCATGGATGGGCCGCGGTGGACCGTGGCGGCTGTCGTTCCGTGGGTGGTCTACGCCGGCGGTGTCCTGGTCGCCATGAACCGCCGAACCGGCAACACAGACGAGACCTTCAAGAAGTTGAGGACCGACGGCGCCGCTTGAGCCCAAGCCTCAGGGAAGCCCGTCCGCACACCACTGCTCGGTGTCCGCCGCCCAGTCCTGAAGCCCATCGATGATCAGGTCCTGGATCGCGTCGGAGCCGGTGTTCACGACCCCGGCCTCCATGTGTCGCCACAGGGCTTCGACGTGGATCATCTGGCCGCTGTCCGCCAGGTACCAGAGCTCCACTCGGCGGTCCTGGTCGAACACGCCGTCGTCGTCTTCGAAGGTCGCGGGTTCGACCAGGGCGGTTCGCGACAGCACGAAGTCCCCGAACGCGGACTGGCCGAGCCCGGTGGCGGAGACCCGCCGCATCCCGCCCCGGAGCTCGGCGGTGTACTGCGACGCAAACAGGGTCGACGCCTTGTAGGTCACGTCCCAGCTGAGCACGTCGGTCTCGCCGTCCAGGAAGGCCTGGCGGTCGCCGTCGAAGCGCCGCTCGTACTCGTCGAGGATGTCCTTCAGCGCGTCCTGGTCGGGGTAGGAGACGATGGCTTCCAGCATGGCCATGGAGCAGTCGAAGGGGTCGACCACGTGCAGGCCGGCCTCGTTCTCGACGTCGGCCACGTGGCCGGCCTCTGCCCGCTCCTGGTCGTCGAGCAGGCTGACGGTCCCGGACAGGGGCTCGACGCCGCCGTCGATAGCCACGTCCAGGTTGTCGAGGGCGTCGATGAGCTCGGCGTCAGTGCCGTCGTCGTAGCTGGACCACAGGAAGTGCAACAGCCCGTCCAGGTCCTCTGGGGCCTGGTCGCCCGGGGAGCAGGCCAGCAGCCAGGACCAGGCGACGAGCGAGAGCGGTGCCACGGGCGAAGTCTACCTACCAGGCGCAGCGATTGGGACCGTCGACCGGCACGGTCCGCATCCCGGCGAAGCCCAGGACCCCTGGGGGTGGGAGGGGTCGTCCGTCCGTGCGCAGGACGCCCTGCTCCCGCACCACCGTGACCGGGCCGGCGGCGGCCTCGTAGGTCAGCCACAGGTCGTCCGGCGTCTCGGCCAGCCGCCGCCGGAGCTCCAGCCATGGCCACGCGCGGCCCATGTCGGGCTGCCACGGCCGGTGATCCGTGGCTACCACCACCACCCGGTCCTCCTCGAGCCGTGCGCCGTGGGTCAGGGCCGGGACCCACAGGTGGTTCCACCCGTCCAGATCGGTCCTCAGGTTGCTGAACATGGAGAAGACGGGGGCTGTCGGCCCTCCCAGGTACGGGCTGCTGCCGACGAGCAGCACCAGCAGTGGCAGCGCCACGGCGCCGATCGGTGGACGCCGAGACGAGTCGGAGCCCCAGCTCCGGTGGCCCAGCGAGCGGGCCAGGCACGTCCACACCCCGATCCCCCAGGCCAGGCCCAAGGCCGCAAGCAGCGGCGAGTGGAGGAAGGGCCCCGTTCGCCCCAGAGGAGTGGCCGGGCCGGGCGTGAAGCCCGCGTAGCCGACAGGGATCCAGGCGAGCAGGCCCAGGGCCAGGGCGATCACGGCCGGCCGCGGCGGGACCATGCGGCGGGCGAGCTCCTGGGCCGCCGGCCGGGGCAGGAAGAGGTAGAGCTGGGCCCCGATGAGCACGGAGAAGCTCATGAGCCCGGCGGTGCCGACAAAGAAGAACAGCCCGTGAAAGGCCAGCGCCAGCCCAATCCCGGCCCGCCGGGTCTTGCGCCAGGCAAGGCTGAGGGCCAGGGCGCCCTCGACCGCCAGAGTCGTGCCGATGGCGAGGGGCGGTGCCCACGAGGGCAGGGACTCGCCCGCCCCCGGCAGCAGCCGCAGGCCTTCGGTGGCGCAGCTGAGGGTCGGGTCCAGGAAGTCGCTGTTGAGCTTGTGCCACAGCGCGACCCCGTAGAGGGCCACGAGGCCCGCCCGGAGACCCGAGGCCAGGCGATCGAAGAGCAAGGCCCGGTCCGGTGAGCCGCCAGCCCGCCAGCTGGCGACCACCAGCCCGACGCCCAGAGTCCCGTTGGCGAGCATCAGGTAGAGGCCGTGGTTGGGCACCGCCGGCAGGTGCCACAGGGTCAGGGCGATCTGGCTGGCGAGCAACAGGCCGAGCCGCGCCAGCGAGCGGGGTCGCAGGAGCACGGCCAGTGCCGCCGCCAGGTAGAGCGCCCAGGCGACGGCCTGGGGCGTCGCCAGCACCGGGGGCGCGAACACCAGCGCGTGCACCACGTCGGCCGATGCCCACAGGACGGCGAGCCCGTGGAGTCGATCGGGACCGGTCACGCTCGGGTCATCATCCTGCCGTGCCACGATGTCAGGGTATGCGAGCGCCTCCAGCCCAGCAGCGGCCCCCTGCGTCGCTCCTGGCGGCGTCACCGCAGGGCCTGGTGCTGGGCTGGGCCCTGGTGGACTTGGCCGTCATCGCGGCCGCTTGGGCAGCGATGGCCCTCACCCCGCCGGTCTTGATGCCGCTGTGGGTGCTGGTCGTGGCCGGCCGGCTCCACGCTCTGGGCGTGCTGGCCCACGAACTGGTCCATCAGCCCCAGCGCCGTTGGCCCGTGCTCCAGGTCCTGGTCGCCTACCCGGTGCTCACGACCGTGCGGGCCATGCGGTACCACCACCTTCGCCACCACCGGCACGCTCGCATGCCCGGAGACCCCTACCTCAAGGCGGTGCTCGCCGGACGGCCGGCGCTGCGACCGCTCTACTGGCTGCGGGGGCTCGGCATGGCCCCGTTGCTGGTCCTGCGCCCCCCGTTGGGGCTCCTGGCGTGGGCGCTGCCCGGTCTGCGCACGGCCTATGGGCGTGTGTTCCTGTTGGACGTCTCGTCGCAGTCGCTGCGGGACTCCCCTGAAGTGCTCGCTTGTTCCCGGGCCGAGCTCGGACAGTTGGCCTTCCTGGTCGCGGTCGGGTCCCTGGCTGCCGTGTGGCCCTGGGCTGTGCTGTGGGGCTACGCGGTACCGGCGCTCGTCGCCGGCTCGGTCGCGACCGTGCGCCTGCTCGGCGAACACCCCGACGTGCGTGCCGCCGACCACAGCTTGGAGGCCGTGCTCGCGACCACCCGGGACCAGGGCCTGGGCGTGCTGGGGACCGTGCTGCTTGCCCCCCACCACATCGGGTTCCACGTGGCACACCACCTGCACCCCACCGCGGGCATGGCCCACCTGCCGGCCCTGCGGACCTGGTACCGCGACCGCCATCCGCGCCTCTACGGCGATAGAGCGCCAATCAGGTAAACGGTCCATTTACCTGATCGGCGCTCTACTCGGCCCGGGTCAGGTACCGCTGGATCGCCGCCGGACTGAGCGGGTGGAGCAGGTCGCGGATCGGGGTGGCATACCCGGTCAAGCGGTGCCGCAGCCAGTGGAAGAACGAGAACGCCCGCACCACCGGGTACATCGACGCGCCGGTCAGGACCGCCTGGTTCGACCACGAGGGGGACGCCCTGAGCGGTGGGGGAATGTGACGGACCGCGCAGCCGACGGTGAAGTCGTCCAGGTTCTCCACCTCGTGCCACCACCAAGGGCCGTTGTAGAGGAGGTCGCCCGGCTCCAGGGTGACTTCCATGCGCGGCAGGCGCAGCAGCGGATCGTCGGGTCCCAGGCCGCGCCGGGCCTGGGCACGGAACCCGCCATAGGCCGAGCGGAAGTACTGGAAGGGCGGCTTGCTGGCCGGGTGGACCCAGGCGGAGAGGCGCGGATCCAGCATCGTCCAGCGCTTGCGACCGACCAGGTTCAGGAAGAAGTTCCCACCGGGTGCAGCGTGGAGCTCCGAGTGTACGTGCCGGGCCCCGATGAAGAAGTTGAGGAAGTAGAACTCGTCCCACGTGGCGCCCGGCGTGCTGACCAGGGACGCCAGCCGCGGCAGGTCCAGGTCATCGGTCAGGTCCGGACAGGCGGTCACCAGCTCGGGGCTGGTGTTCAGGTACATGCGCTCGCTGGCCATCCGGTCGAAGAACTCGGAGAACGCGAGCTCCTGGTACTTGGCCCCCAGGTCCCACTCCCGGCTGTCCGTGTCCTGGTCCCACCGGAGCACGGTGCACCGGTGCCCCTCCAGGCGGGCCCGCAGGGATGCTCGGGTCCAGCGCTGGACCGCCGGCACGTCCCGGGCGAAGCCGCGGATCACCACCGAGCGGCGCAGACCGTCGGTGGCGTCGAGCAAGGACGCCCGGGTCAGGCCCTCGGCGTCCAGGGACGGCAATTGCTCCGGGGTGCAGGGGCGGTCGAAGCCACGGGCGGCGTGCAGAGCGTCGACGCAGGCTTGCTTGCGCCCCAGCCGGGGCGACTGCGAAGGCAGGCCACGCCACAGGAGCCGGTCCTGGAGCAACAGGCGGTAGAAGTGTCGCTCGAGCTTGCGGGCCGCGGGTGGCACGTCTGGTCCCTCAGAGGTCGTAGCGCCACTCCTCCAGCGCCAGGCGGCCCGCGCTGCGGGCCAGTCTGCCCAGCTGCTCCTGAGGGTCCTGGCTGAAGGACGCGCCCGCCGCGACCTCGATCTGGACGCTGCCTTCCGTGGTCGGGTAGTCCCCCTGGATGTCGGTGGCCAGGCGGCGGGCGAGTCGCACGGCCTGCATGTGGTTCCGCACGGACTCGCAGACGATCAGAAAGGTGCTGGGCCCGACACGGTGGGGGTGATCCACTCGGCGCACACTCTCCCGGAGCCCGTCCCCGATGCCTTGGAGCACCTGGTCGCCGACATCGATCCCGTGGCGAATGACCACGTCGTCGAAGTGCAGAACGCGCAGGAGCACGCAGGCCACGCCCTTGCCAGGGCGCCGTCGCATCCGATCCCTGGCTGCTGTGAACGTGGACTCCGCGGCGTCCCGGGTCGGCAGGCGGGTGATCGGATCGCCTTCCGGGGTCGGCACACTGGGGGAGCGTCGCCAGGACACGTCCCGGTACAGAGCCACCGCGTGGGTGGGCACACCCGAGTCATCCAGCAAGGGTCCGGCGTGCACCTCGAGGGTGCGTTCCTTGCCCGCGGCGCTCCACGCGACGTCGTCGACCAGGGCCTCTTCGCCCAGGAGCGCCCGAGGCACGGGCCAGCGCTCGCTGGGGTACTGGAAGTCCGTGCCCGCGACCTTGAAGCCGGTTCCTCGGGTGAGGGCTCGAATCGGGGGCCCGACTGTGCGGAGACGGCTCAGCAAGTCCCGCATGCTCTGGTTGACGAACACCGGCCGCTGGTCGTGCGTGAACACGACGACGGGCACGGGCGTCCCCTCCAACGCGCGCTGGTAGAGGTAGCTGTCCATGGCGGTGGCTCCGGAAGACGGGAAACCGGATGACCCTCCGGGTCCCACTGTACAGGCTGATCCCTCACTCCCCAAACTCGGACTCTCCCCGTCAGCACGGGCGGACCCAGAGGCGGACCCCGCCCTTGAATTGGCTCGGCATGGCGGATTAGGCTGCCGCTGCTGCGATCTCGACAGCACGAAGGGGGAGACGCGTCATGCGGCCCTTGATTCTGGCCCTCACGATGACCCTCGTCGCTTGTGGCGACGACACCACCACCACCACCAGCGACAGCGGCGGGGGCGAATACGAAGGCGACGAAGCCGGCGAGTGCCTGGACGGTGCCGACAACGACCGCGACGGCCTGTTCGACTGCGACGACGAAGGCTGCATCGGCTCGCCCGACTGCGCCGACGCCGACGCCGACACCGACACAGACACGGACACCGACACAGACACAGACACAGACACAGACACAGACACCGACGCGGATGCCGATGCTGACGCGGACACCGACACCGACACAGACACCGACACCGAGGTGCCGAACACCCCGCCGACCGAGCCGGTGATCAGCCTGTCGCCGACCGAGCCGACAACGTCCGACGACCTGACCTGTCACGTGGTCATCGAGAGCAGTGACGCCGACGGTGACCCGGTCTCCTACGTCTTCACCTGGCTGATCGACGAAGCGCCGGTGCTGACGACCACCAGCGACACCTTCAGCGCCAGCCTCACCCTCAAGGGCGATGCCGTGCGCTGCCTGGCCACGCCCAACGACGGCACCGACGATGGCCCCAGCGCCACCACCGACGTGGTCACGGTGCTCAACACGGCGCCGTCGCTCGACACCGTGGCGATCTCGCCGGACCCGGCTGCGTCAGGGGACACGCTGACCTGTTCCTGGGCAGGCTTCGCCGACCCCGACGGAGACAGTGACCTGTCCACGATCTCCTGGACGGTCGAAGGCGTCGAGGTCTCCACCACAGCCACTCTGGCCAGTGGCTTCACCGGCCACGATCGGGTCACCTGCACCGTCACGCCCTACGACGGCGAGCAGACCGGCACGCCGGTCTCGGCCGAGCTCGCCATCGACAACAGCCCGCCGTCGCTGTCCAGCGCCACGCTGACGCCGACCACGGCGACCGTCGAGGACACCCTGACCTGTACAGCCGGCACGACCAACGACCTGGACGGCGACGCGGTCACGCTGACCTGGAGCTGGACCGCAGATGGTGTGGACCTGGGCCACAGCGACACCACCTACGACCTCTCGGTCGACGACGACGGCGCGGTCTTCCAGTGCACGATCACCCCGTCCGACGCCGACGGCGACGGCACCGCCGTCACCAGCAATGAGGTGACCGTGCAGCCCGGGCCCGAAGGCAGCCTGGACGTGACCCTGCACGACTTTGGCACCGTCGACGCCGGCTGTGTCGACACCCTCACCCTGACCCTGTCCAACCCGGGCAGCGAGGCCCTGGTCGTGAGCTCCGCGGCCCTGGCTGGCGACGCCGAGTTCTCCCACGAGCTGATCACCCCGACCAGCATCGCGGCCGGGGACAGCGTCTCGATCGACGTGGACTTCGCCCCCGAGTCCGAGGCAAGCTTCGCGTCGCTGGTGACCTTTGCCACCAACGACCCGCGGGGCGACCTGGAGCTGGTGCTCATCGGCGATGGGGTCTGGGTGAGCGAGTCCGAGATCCACACGGCGACCGTCACCACGCCTGACGTCGACGTGCTCTTCGCCGTGGACCTGTCCTGCTCGATGTACGACGACGTGCTCGACCTGGGCACCTACGTCGCCGACTTCGCGGACTACCTGGGCTCCGGCGGCTCCGACTACCAGGTCGCCGGCATCGTCACCGACGACGGCTGCGTCCAGGGCAGCGAGCCCTGGATCGACAGCAGCACGGCCGAGGCCGACATCGAGACCGCCTTCAACGAGATGACCGATCTGTCCCTGATGGGCAGCAACACCGAGCGTGCCTTCATGCTCTGGGAGGCGGCGCTGGCCGAGACCGGCTCCGGGGGCTGCAACGAGGGCCTGGTCCGGGCGGGCGGCACCCAGCTCCACCTGGTCGGCTTCTCCGACGAGCCCGAGCAGTCGACCAATGCCTACACCGACTACGTGAGCGACTTCGAGGCCTACGTCGACGATCCCTCGGACTTGATCGTGCACGGCATCGGCGGCGACTACCCGAGCGGTTGTTCGACGGCGAGCGCCTACACCGGCATCTACGAGGCGACCGTGCTCACCGGCGGCACGCTGCTGAGCATCTGCACCACCGACATGGCCGCCACCCTCGAGGACCTGGGCGACGCCATCCTGGGCGGACGACCGACCTTCGACTTCGCCCTGAGCGGCACACCCTGGGACAGCTCGGTCATCACCGTGCTGGTCAACGGCAGCGACGTCTCTGGCTCCTGGAGCTGGGACGCCACCACCAACACCATCTCCGTCGACGGCAGCGTGCTGGAAGACGGCGACACCGTCGTCATCCAGTACGACGGCATCGGCACCTGCTGAGCGAGGACTGATCATGCGCACCATCACCCTGCTCGCCCTGCTGGCCCCGCTGCTGCTCAGCTGCGGCGACGACACCACCACGACCAGCGACACCGCCGGCACCGTGACCGACGCCGACGCCGACACCGACGCCGACGCCGACGGGGACAGCGACGCCGACGCCGACGGCGACAGCGACTCCGATGCCGATGCCGATGCCGATGCCGACAGCGACGCCGACACGGACACCGACCCGGCCACCGACGCGGACAACGACGGCTACGACGCCGGCAGCGACTGCGACGACGACGACGCCTCGGTGAACCCCGGGGCTGAAGAGACCCCCTACGACGGGGTCGACAACGACTGCGACGAGTCCACCAGCGACGACGATGTCGACGGCGACGGCTACCCCTCCGACGTGGTCGGCGGCACCGACTGCGACGACGACGACCCCGACGTCTCCCCGGCCGCGACCGAGATCTGCAACGGCGAGGACGAGGACTGCAGCGGCGTGGCCGACGACAACACCGGGCTGCTCTGGTACCTGGACAGCGACCAGGATGGCTATGGCTCTGCCGACCACGCCGAGACCAGCTGCGACGGCGCGACCGGGTACGTGGCCAACAGCAGTGACTGCGACGACGGCGACGACGCGGTCCACCCTGGGGCGACGGAGCTCTGCGACGGGCTGGACCAGGACTGCGACACGACCGTCGACGAAGGCGCGGCCACCGACGCTCCATGGTGGTTCGACGACGACGACGAGGACGGCTTCGGCGATCCCAACCAGGGCAGCCAGGCCTGCAGCCAGCCATCGGGCACGGTCGAGGACAGCACGGACTGCGACGACCACAACGACCAGGTCCACCCGGACGCCGACGAGGTCTGTGACGGCAGCGACAACGACTGCGATGGATTCTCCGACGAGGAGGACGCCATCGACGCCGACACCTGGACCCTCGACGACGACGGCGACGGGTACGGCAACGACGACAGCGTGATCACCGGGTGTTCCGAGCCATCCGGGGCCGCGGCCGAAGGCGGAGACTGCGACGATCGCGACGCCTCGGTGCACCCGGGCGCCACCGAGGTCTGGTACGACGCGGTCGACCAGGACTGCGCAGGCGACGACGACTTCGACGCCGACGTGGACGGCGAGCAGCACGACAGCTACGGCGGGGTGGACTGCGACGACAGCGACGCGACCATTCACACCGGCGCCACCGAGGTCTGGTACGACGGCGTCGACCAGGACTGTGCCGCCGACGACGACTACGATGCCGACGGTGACACCTACCAGTCGGCCGCGGACTGGACCGGCGACGACTGCGACGACACCGATCCCGACGCCTACCCCGGGGCCCCCGAGATCGACGCCGCCGCCGACAACAACTGCGACGGCGACGTGGAGCTCATGCCCACTGCGGTCGCCGCAGTGGACGCGTCGTCCACGCTCAAGACCTGCACCGAGCTCACCCTGGACGGCAGCGGATCGTCCGACGACAGCAGCATCGTGGCCTGGGACTGGGAACTCACGTCGGCCCCGGGCTCGTCTGCCCTGACCACGTCGGACATCGAGGACCGCGACCAGGAGACCGCCACGGTCTGGCCGGATGCGACGGGGACCTATGTCTTCACCCTGTCGGTGACCGACGACGGCGACGAGCTCTCGACCCCTGACTCGGTCTCCGCCACCATCACCCCGCGCGCGACCAACAGCGCCCCTGTGGCCGATGCCGGCGGGGATCAGACCGTCGAGGCCGCCATCTGGTGCGCCCCGATCTCCTATGGCGACGAAGGCTACGACTGCTCGGTGTGCGACGACTCCGAGCTGCCCCTGGACGGCACGGCCACCGCCGACGCAGACGGAGAACCGCTGACCTACACCTGGACGGTGCTGACGGGTGACGCCTCGCTGGCCGATGACGACACGTCGACCCCCACGGCCACGATGGTGGGCACCACCACCGCCGAGTATGGCGTGGTCGTCAGCGACAGCTACGAGTTCCAGCTCGACGTGACCGACTGCTACGGCGACACCAGCAGTGACACCGTGACGGTCGTGGTGGAGTGCACCGGAGAGTAGCCATGGTCGCTTCACGCGCTCTGATGGTGCTCCTGGTGGCGTGGCCGGTTCAGGCCCATGCCCAGGAGCCCTTTGCCGCTTGCACCGTGGCGGCGGCCGGAATCGCCACCGAGCTCTCCTGTGGCCTGGAGACCCTCACGGTGACCGAGGGAGGGGAGACCGAGCTCTCGGCGCGACTCGCCTCGCACCTGAGCGAGCTGGGGTCCCGGGGAGCGATCGAGAGCCAGCAGACGGCTCTGCAGTCCCAGGACGGGCTGCTCCCGGCGGCTCGGACCCAGGTCACACCGAGCGGATCGGCGGCGCCGGAGTCCTCGTGGCTGGCCACGGCGGTGCCGTCCCCGATGGGCAGCCTGTTGGTGGCCTGTCGCTCTCCCGGGACCTCGACCGAAGGGGTGGAGCGCTGCGACGCCCTGGTCCAGGCGGTGGTCCGCGCCGGGCTGCCCCAGGCGCTGAGGGGGCTCACCGGCTCCAACGGTGGGGACTGGGCGGGGGTCGAAGCCAAGGTAGGCCGGCCCATCCCCCGTTCCCTGGGGTGTGAGACCCAGGCCCGGAGCTCGTCGCTCGTTCACCTGTGCGACGACGGCGTGTTGGCGATCGCTCTGATCCCCGCCCCGCGATCCGGCGGCGCCACCTGGCAGCGGCAGTTCCTGGACGGCGTGCTCGGGGGACTTCCTTCGGACCAGGACGTAGGTGCCGAGGACACCCTGCCATGCCAGCTGGCCAGCCAGGAGACCACCTGTACCCGGGTGGCAGTGACCCATGGGGACGGCGGGAGATCCTGGGTGATCAGCGCGGGCGCCCAGGGGGCCGAGTCCTACTTCACCGGGGTGTGTGCCTATCCGGACCTGGGCTTCGCCTTGCCCCTCTACTGCCGTTCGCTCTTCGGCGACGTGCCGCCCAGCCCGCCGGTGGCGGAGTCATCGGGCCGGGGGCGGCGCCGGAACAAGGACTGATCAGAGCGCGTCCAGCACCGCGGCTTCGATGGCCTCGACGTCGGGCTCGTTGTTGGCGTAGATGACCCGTCCGTCGACGTCGATGACGTAGTCCTTGGGAAAAGCCCCCGTCGGGAACGCGAATTGCTGGTCGTACAGCCGGCTGACCTCGCCGTCCTCGTCCAGGAGGATCGGGTAGGTCAGACCCAGGGCGTCGGCATAGCTCTCGACCACGTCCTCGGGCTCCTGGTTGACCATGCCCCAGACCACCACGCCTTGGTCGGCGTATTGCTCGTGGATGCGCACCTGCAGGTCGGAGACCTCCGACTGGCACTGGGGTCACCAGGTGGCGAAGTAGGCCAGCACGACCGGGTGGCCCCGCTGCTCGGACAGTCGGTGGGTGTTGCCGTCCAGGTCCTGGAGGGTGAAGTCCGGGGCCTGCTGGCCGACGGCCTTGCCTTCCCCAGAGAGGCCCGACGTGAGCTCCAGGGACACGGTCGGACGCCCGGGGTCATCGCTGGCGATGCAGGCGGTCTTGTCGACCAGGTTGCCGGTCCCCTCCCAGCTCAACGCCAGGCGGGCCTGCTTGCCCGGTTCGATGGCCACGCGGGACACCTGGGCAGTCACCCCGTCGGGCAACTCGATCCCGGCTAGCGTCAGGGTGGCCGCGCCGCGGTTCGTGATCGTCAGCTCCCGGGTCTCGCCGCCGTCCAGGAAGGCGATCGTGTCCAGGGATGGATCGATGGCCGGCGCCAGACCGGTGCCGGCCCGCCAGAGCCCCAGGATGTTCCAGTCCCCGACGGTCCACAGGCCGTCGGCGGCGTCCAGGGTCATCGCGTACTGCTCGGTCTCCTGGTAGGCAAAGGGCGTCGGCCCCAGGGGGTCGGCCAGGTCCAGCAGCACAACGGCCTCCTGGGTCGCGACCCCCAGCAGTGTGCCGTCGACCGCCACGTCCTGGGCACCGCCCCCGACATCGACCGCGCCCATGCGCACCGGGGCCAGCGGATCCGAGATGTCGTAGACCTCGACACCGCCAGCGCCCGACGCCACGTACAGCGCTTCCCCGCCGTTGCTGGTCAGGCGGATGGGGATGCCTTCGGTGTCGGCCTCGCCGGCGATCACGGGCGAGCCCGGGTCCGAGAGGTCCAGGGCCACCACGCCGCGGCCACCGTCGGCCACGTAAGCCACGCTGCCCACCACGTGCAGGTCCCAGGGCCGATCGAGGCCCGGGACGCTTCGGTGGTGCGTCAGGTTCTCTGGCGTCTGGGCGTCGTACACCTCCACCGTGCCTTCGGTGCTGGCGACGTAGAGCCACGAGCCGGCCTGGGCCATGCCCTCGAACCCGCTTCCTGGAGCCTCGACGACCAGCGCCGGCTCCTTGGGATCCGCGGTGGAGAACAGGCTCAGCCCCTTGTCCCGGTGGCTCACCCACACGGTGGCGTCGTCGGCGGGCAACAGGTTGTAGTACCGCTCGGACCCTGAGCTGTCGGGCCCGGAGTGGCCCTCGAGTTCCGGGTCCGTGCCTCCGGTGGCCGCGTAGACCACCAGCCCGCCCTGGCCCACGGCCAGGACCTGGTCGGCGTCGGCCAGGTAGGCGATGTCCAGGAGTTCGACGAACCACCCGCTGGAGCCCGGCTCCTGGGTCAGGTTCAGGTCGCCTTCCAGCTGGAATGGGTCCACGCCGTTGGCGGTCGGGGGTGTGCAGTTGTTGGGCAGGCTCTGCCACTCCACGGGACCGGTGTCGGTGTCCGTGTCCGTGTCGCTGTCCGTGTCGCTGTCGGTGTCGGTGTCTGCGTCGGTGTCTGTCGGTGGCGTGCTGTCCGTGGGCGCGGCGCTGTCCACAGTGGGCGTGCCCGGTGGGTCCGGGGTGTCCGTGGCGGGGCAGCCGAGCAGTGGGGCGAACAGGATCCACACGGCAGCACCTCCTGGGTCGCCGAGCCGAGGAGATGATGTCACCTGGGCCCGCCGGTTGCGTCACTCCGTGGCCCAGACCCCGGGGCTCGCGACCTGGACCACCCCCTGCAGTGCTTCGGGGCCTAGTTCGATGGCCACCAAGGCACTGTCGTCGAGCTTCTCGGTCAGGGAGTCCACCGCGGCAAAGGTGATCTCGGACAGCTCGCCCCCGCGGTCCGACGTCAGGTACAGCCAGTACTGCTGGTCCTCTGGGACCCAGATCGCCGCCGGAACGCCGCCGCTGCCGGCGTTGAGTTCCTTGTCCGAGGCCGGGGCGAAGGCGCCGCGCAGCTCGGTGCTCTCGTAGACCTGGACGTTCTGGCCTCTGGAGATGAGCATCTTGAAGCCGTCGGGGTCCGCCAGGATGTCCGGGTCCGAGACCCGGGACGCTGTGTTGTCCTCGACCAGGATCTCCACGCGGGCGCCGTCGTCCAGGGTGAACTGGTGCCCGCCTGCGCCGACCACCTCGGTGGCCGACAGGATGCGCTTGGTACAGGGCGGCTGTTCGTCTGGGCAGCTGGCCGGATCCTGGCCCTCCAGGCCTTCCAGGAAGAACACGACCAGCCGGCCTTCGTCGTCCAGGATCAGCGACGGATCGGCCTGGAAGATGGGCTCATCGCCCAGGATCTCCAGGTTGTTGCGGGCGATGAGCTCACGGGTTGCCAGGTCATAGGTGCGCAGGGTGACCACGTCGTAGAGGTAGAGCACGCCGTCCCGCACGAACACGTCGGGCACCGAGCCGTTGAAGGGCTCGACCCAGTCGACGACGGTCCAGGAGAAGCCGTCGTGGGACCCCGCCAGGTGCACCTCGTGGATCGACGGATCACCGCAAGGGCCGTCGTCGGTGTCACAGGTGTGGAAGCTCATCAGGTAGGGGGTGTCGGGCTGGGCCGGGGGAGCGCCCGTGTCGGTGGCTGTGTCGGTGGCTGTGTCGGTTCCAGTGTCCGTGCCGGTGTCCAGGCCGCTCTCCCCTGTGGTCCAAGGGTCCGTCGTCGACGTGTCGTCGATCGGGGGACAGCCTCCCAGGACCATCAATAGCCAGCTCATCGTGCCTTCCCCTTGCAGGTTCGTAGGATAGACCCCCGCTGTCGTCCCCCACTGGACCGAGAGGAACCCATGGCCACCACCAAGACCCCGTCCAAGACCGCGACCGCCGCCGCAGACGTGCAGACCGACGCCACCGCCCTGGTCGCCACCCGCGAGCTCGACAGCCTGGAGAGCCTGCTCCGCAAGCTCCCCGAGGCCGACCAGCGCGAAGCCTTCCGCATCCTCTACGGCGACCTGCCGGACGCGCTGCCCATCTCCGACGAGCTCCAGGCCTACGCCGATGAGCACGACTTCGAGGTCGCCGCGTACAAGATCCACGCGGCCCTGGAGCAGCGCCGGCCGCCCCGCGTGGTGCGGGTGGCTGTCATCCAGAACCAGATCGTGGTGCCGACCGACCTGCCGGTGGTCGAGCAGTACCAGGCGCTGGCTGATCGCATCGAGACCATCATCCACGCCGCCGCCGAGCTCGGCGTGAACGTCCTGGGCCTCCAGGAGGCGTGGACCATGCCGTTCGCGTTCTGCACCCGCGAGAAGCACCCCTGGCTGGAGTTCGCCGAGACCATCGACGGCCCCTCGACCCAGTTCCTCCAGCGGCTCGCCAAGCGCTACAACATGGTCATCGTGAGCCCCATCCTGGAGCGCGACGAGGCCCACGGCGACACGATCCACAACACGGCGGTGGTCATCGGCAACCGCGGCAACATCGTGGGCAGCCACCGCAAGAACCACATCCCGCGGGTCGGCGACTTCAACGAGTCCACCTACTACATGGAGGGCGAGGACGGTCACCCGGTCTTCGAGACCGAGTTCGGGCGCGTGGCCATCAACATCTGCTACGGCCGCCACCACCCCCTGAACTGGCTGATGTTCGGCATCAACGGCGCCGAGATCGTGTTCAATCCCTCCGCCACCGTCGGCGCCCTGTCCGAGCCCCTGTGGCCGGTCGAGGCCCGCTGCGCCAGCATCGCCAACAACTACTTCGTGGCCGGCATCAACCGCATCGGCACCGAGTCCTTCCCCAACGCCTTCACGTCGGGCGACGGCAAGGCGTCCCACAACGACTTCGGCCACTTCTATGGCTCCAGCTACGTCGCGGCCCCGAACGGGTCCCGCACCCCAGGCCTCTCCCGCACCCGGGACGGCCTGCTGGTCTGCGAGATCGACCTGAACCATGGCCGCCAGGTCAAGGACAAGTGGGGCTTCCAGATGACCGGTCGCATCCCCGAGTACGCCGAGGCCCTCCTGAACGCGGCGGACCCGGACTTCGAGCCCCAGATCATCAAGGACACCGGCAAGTAGCCCCGTGAACCTGTACCGAGCCCGCACCGCGGTGGACGGCCTGCGGCGTCTCGCAGCGCTGCCCGCCGACGACAAGCAGGCCTGCATCGACGCCTACAAGTTCTTCCAGCGCATGCAGGCCGGCGAACAGACCGAGACCGCCGACGAGACCGCTGCGGTCGCCGCCTACTACAAGGTGCTGAACAACCTGCTCTCGGTCTTCGACCTGGAGAAGCTCTACATCCCGCCCCAGCTCGACGACAGCCTGGGGCTCTACGGCAACCAGCTGTTGTGCGAGCAGGCGGTCCTGGACGCTCTGGCACTGTCGGATCCGGCCTGCTCTCACCTGCTCGACATGGGCTGTGGTCGCGGCCGGATCTCCCACCACTTCGCCACGCTGACCGGCGGCCAGGTCTCGGGCTACAACATCGACCCCGACCAGATCGGCAACGCCCGGGACTGGGCCACCGAGTGCGACATGACCGACCGTCTGCACTTCCGGGTCGGCAACCACCACGATCCGCTGGACTACCCGGACCAGGCCTTCGACGGGTGCTTCTCCTTCCAGGCCGTGTGGCCCTTCTTCAAGAAGCACGAGCTCGACGCCCACGCAGCCGAGATGTTCCGCGTGCTCAAGCCCGGCGCCCGCTACGCCTGCTCCGAGTACCTGCTCACGCCGTTCTTCGACTGGGACGACCCTGAGCACGTGGCGCTGCATCGGCTGTTCCTGCCGACCCTCGCCGCGACCCAGTCGATGTACCCGGCCGATGTCTGCGCCGCGCTGGAGCGAGCGGGCTTCCGGGTCATCCTGTCGGCGCCCTCCAAGAGCGAGGCCTGGCCCATCTGCGAGCAGAAGCGGGACCTGATCCTGCGGGGTCGGGCCCTGGTACGTGCCCTCGAAGCCGTGCGCCTGATGCCGCCCTGGGTCGAGGAGACCCTGGCGCTCCTGCAGACGGGCGGCCAGGCGTGGACCGACGCCGAGAAGGCCAAGCTCGCCGACCTGAACTGGCGCATCGTGGCCGAGCGGCCTGCGGCGGTGGCACCGGTCCGATAGCCGCTGTGCATGGCCTACGACCCCGCCCTCGCCGACCGCATCCGTGACCTCCTGGCCGACACCCCCGGACTCGTCGAGAAGAAGATGTTCGGCGGCATCGGCTGGACCATCGGGGGGCACATGGCCTGTGGGGCCCACAACGACGGCCAGCTGATGATCCGCTGCGGCCCCGACGACTTCCAGGCCTTCATGGAGGCCGACGGCGCCGACGCCATGCGGCGCGGGGGCAAGCCCATGAGCGGCTGGATCCTGGTCCAGAACCAGGCGGTGCTCGACGATTCTGCGCTGTCCCTGTGGGTCGGGCGGGGCCGGGACCACGCCAGCGGGTTGCCCCCCAAGAAGAAGTAGCGTCGGGCACAGCGTCGGCGCTGTTCAGGCCAGCGCAGCCCCCACGCGCTCCGCGGCTCTCGTGGCCAGGGCCATGATCGTGATCTGGGGGTTCACGCCCAGCGATGTCGGCACGCAGCCGCCGTCGACCACGTACAGGTTGTCCGTGCCGAAGACCCGGTGGTCGAAGTCGACCACGCCGTGCGCCGGGTCTCGCCCCAAGGCCGTCGTGCCCAGGGGGTGACAGGCGGTCAGTCGGAAGTGGCGCGGCTTCAGTCGAGCCTTGGCGATGGCGCGGGCCTGATCCACGGTCGTGACGCTGTGGATGGGTCCCAGGCCCGCCAGGACCTCTTCGCCGCCGCCGCGGATCAGCAGCTCGGCCAGCGCGGCTGCACCCAGCTTGAGTCGACGCAGGGTGGGCTTGTCCAGGTCGTAGTGGACCCAGGTGCGACCACCGAGCCCGCGGCGGACCCGTCCGACGTTGTCGTCCCGCACCATGAAGCCGAACTGGCCCACGTGTTCCTGGGCGTCCATCCAGCGGGTCAGCTCGGCGCCCTCGGCGGGGAGCAGCGGTCCGGTGAGCTGGGGCGGCAGGTAGAAGCCTTCGAAGCGCACCCGCTGGTCGACCACGCCCTCGACGGCGTAGCTCTGGGGGATGGCGGACCAGGGGCCCAGGACCTGGGCCGTGCGGACCCACATGCCCAGGGCCGGGTGGATCGACAGGTTGCGGCCCAGCCGCGGCAGGTCCAGGCCCGAGTCCCACAGGAGTCTCGGGGTCTGCAGGGAGCCACAGGCCAGCACGACCGCACGGGCGCGCACCCGCAGGACGTGCCGCACGCCCTGGGCGTCGCAGCCGCGGGCCTCGACAGCCACCGCCCGGCGGCCTCGGCGCAGGACGCGGGTGACGGGCAGGCCGGTGAAGAGCTCTGCACCGGCCTGGAGTGCCCGGGGCACGTAGCTCACGTTGGTGGAGCGCTTGGCGTCGGTGGGACAGCCCACGATGCAGGTGCCCTGGCCGTCGCAGCTGGGGGCGTTGCGGTCCAGGGGGTAGTGGGTGTGGCCCATCTGGTCTGCGCCGCGGGCGACCACGTCGGCGATGCCCCCGAGATGCCGGCGATCCCCGGGCGTGACCTGGAGCTCGGCTTCCACCGACGAGAAGTGGCGGCCCATGGCCTGGGGCCCGAAGTCGCTGGGGAAGCCCAGCCGCCGCTGCCAGTCCGAGAGCACGTCGTCCGGGGTGCGGTAGCAGGTACCCGAGTTGATGGCGGTGGTTCCGCCGACCGTCTTGCCCAGCGGGATCGAGATCGGCACGTTGCCCAGGCTGAAGGTCAGGCCCGCGTCGCGCCACAGCTTGCGCATCCGCGCCTGGGGCGAGCCGCTGAAGGCCTGGCGCTCGTGGAAGCGGCCCTCCTCGAGCACCGCCACCGCCAGGTTTTGCTCGGCCAGCAGCGCTGCGATGGCGCCTCCGCCGGCCCCGGTGCCGACCACCACGACGTCGCACTCCAGCTCGCACTCCGGGGGCAGCTCCTCGGCCGCGGTGACCTGGGTCATGTACCGGGGCGGGGGCTCCCGCACCGTGTGCGCGAAGTCCGGTACGCCCACCGCCGCCAGGTAGTCGGGCCGCTCGAAGTGGGCGGACTTGAGGGGCATGCCCACGAAGAAGGCCAGTCCGGAGGCGGCGGCCGGACCGTCGGCGAGGCCCTGCACGAACGCCCGCTGGCGCTTCAGCGTCAGGTGCTCGAAGCGGTGGCCGGTGCGCAACAGGGCGAGCCAGTCCACCAGGTGCAGGCAGGCGCGCCAGGTGCGGCGGGCCTGAGCCGGCAGGGCGGCGAGCATCTGCTCGGCCCCGTCCAGGGTGCGCCCGTCGGGGGCCGGCACCCGCTGACCCGGGATGATCGTGGCCTGGGCCCACGCCCCGAGGAGCCGCCGCTCGTCAGCGTCGAGCACCCGAGCCCGGGGGTCCAGGTCCAGGCTGCGGATCGACGACGACGGGTGCCACGAGCCCATGAACGGCACCAGGTCGTCCAGGTCGAAGCGCAGCACCGCCTCGGCCACACAGCGGCCATCCCGATGGAGCTGCGCCGCCAGCCGCGTCATGCCTTCCACCGGGTGCCGCAGGGACAGGTCCTTGCGACCGGTCAGGCGCCAGACAGTGCCCTCCGGGTCCGTGCCCGCCAGGTCGTAGGTGATGGTCCGGCGCCGGACGGGGCTGATGTGGATCGTGCCTTCGATGGGCAGGTCCGGGGCGTCCGGCAGGCCTTCGAGCACGCCGGTCACCCGGGCGCGTCCTGTCCGAGCGAACGACCGAGCCGAGCTGGCCTCGGCCCGGATCTCGAAGGCCAGGGGGCCGGTCCGGCCGCCGAGCCCGGCGTACTCCCCGGACATCACCTCGTAGAAGCTCAGGCCCATGTCACACCACCTGGTCGAAGCGAGTGTCTGGATCCCGGCGCAGGAATTCGAGGGCCCCGCCGTGGGGGCTGTGGCACTCGAACGGGTCTTCGTTGACCGGGTTCACCCGCAGGGTCGTCGCCGCCAGCTTGCTGTTCAGGCAGTAGGACAGGTGGCCGTCCGGGTTCGCGTAGCCCAGACACGCCGTCTCGCCGGACTTCGCCGTCATCGACAACCGGGCCTCGCCTGCGGGACCGCGCATCTTCAGGACCCACGTGTCCGTGTCCAGCGACGGGGTCTGGTTCCACAGGTCGACCAGGCGATCGAAGCGGTAGGTCTTGTCGCCATGGCGCACCGTGAGCGCCGACAGGTACGGGGTCAGCCAGCCGCCGAGCTGGATCTTGCCGCTGAAGCCCTCGCACATCGCCACCGGTTCACCGTCGCCGTCGGTGAACACGCACTGGCCCCAGGCATAGGTGTGGGCGTGGGCGGCGCCCCAGTTGTGGCCCTGCATGCCCAGCCACCCGTCCATCGGCACCAAGCGGTCCCCCCAGCGCATCCGGCCGTCGAAGCGCAGGATCGGTGCGGGGGTCAGCAGCTTGTTCTTGGGGAAGGGGGCGTCGACCAGGCGGCGGGTGGGCAACAGGCACAGGGGCTCGCCCAGCGGTCCTTCGACCGGTCGCCAGCACAGGTCCCAGCCGCGGTCGCCCAGGGAGCCCTCGGCCTGGCCCTGGGGCGAGGCCAGGTCCCAGGTACAGCCGGCGACGGTGATCGTGCTGCCGAACGTGGCCTGCACGACCGGCACGGTCTCGCGCTTGCCCCACACCTCGCCGGTGTGCCCGTCAAAGGTGCAGCACCAAGCCTCGGCCACGGGTTGCCCGTCCTGGGGGGACAGGATGGTGGCCTTGAGCCACACGGCCAGCGGCTGGGTGGGGTGGTTTGCGCGCCAGAACCAGCTCTCCACGTGGTCCCGGGGTTGCTCGGCGTCGTAGCGCACGGCGTTGTCGTGGATCGGGGTCATGCCACACCTCCGAGCGCCGCGGCG
>CAZFLE010000066.1:0-17385 GCA_964519895.1 uncultured Enterobacterales bacterium
CCGAGGAGTCCCTGGACGACTTCGATCCCCTCGAGGGCATGGTGGTCAACGGGCGACTTCAGGCGAGCTGCGTCTTCGAGAACGTGCGCCCCGGCATCTCGTTCGTGGTCTTCGAGGACGACGCCTGGCTGCGGCCGTCCACCGGCGACGATCGGCGCATCGTGACCCGCGACGAAGAAGGGGCCCTGTGGCGGGTGGACCATCCGCGGACCCTGGCCCTGGGAGGCTCGGACGGGGCGGGCTCGTTCCTATTGCTCAAGGGCGAGCGCACCCCCCTGCGGTGGGACAGCGCGGGCCGGGTGGTGATCCGGGTGGCGGACTCGGAGACCGGGAACCCCCGCGAGGTCACCCTGGCCCACACCCCGTCCTGCACGCGCGACGACACCGTGCTGGCCGCCGGCGCCTGGTGGTACTGGATCGCCCATCGCCTGTCCCTGGGCCAGGACGACTGAGGCCTTGCTCGATGCCACCGTCCTGGACGCCACAGGCACCGGCCATCGCCTGGGCGACGTCGTGGAGACCGGGTCGGTCCTGCTGGTCCTGCTGCGCCACTACGGCTGCATCGGCTGCAATGAGCTGGTCACCCACCTGGCGCCGCGTCTGCGCGAGCTCCAAGACCTGGGCTTCACCACGGTGTTCGTGGGCATCGGCCGACCGGAGCACCTGGCGGGCTTTGCCGACCGCATGGTGCTCGGCGACAAGCCCGTCACCCTGCTGACCGACCCCGAGGGCACGGTGCACGGGCTCGCCGGCTTGCCGCGGTCCGCGTGGCAGTCCCTGGGTCCGCCCAGCGTTCGAGACCACTTCCGTCTGCTGGCCGACGGCATCCCGCCCCGCGCCATCACCGGCGATGTGTTGCGCATGGGCGGCGTGCTGTTCCTGAGAGACGGCCAGGAGCTCTGGCGCAAGGTCAGCGAGAGCCCCGCCGGTCACCCCCGGGACACCGAGATCGTGCAACAGGCCCTGCGGCTCGCGGCCGCCCGATGAGCGTGTTTCTCCAAGCGGCCAACACGGTGGTGCTGCTCTCGTTCCTGGCTCGGGACATCCTGTGGCTCCGGATGCTCTCCATCCTGGCGGGCCTGCTGTTCATCGCCTTCTACCTGGGCATGGCCGAGCCCATCTGGTCGGGCGTGGCGTGGAATGTGCTGTTCATCAGCATCAACGCCTTCCACATCGTGAAGATCGTTCAGGAGCGGCGGCCCGTCCAGCTCACCGACGCCGAGCTGCGCCTGCGGGAGCTGGTGTTCACCGGCCTGGACCCGCGGGACGTCCGCCGCCTGTGCACCTGTGGAGAGTGGGCCGAGCACGCAGCCGACCAGGTGCTCGTCCAGCGGGGCCAGGCCGGGTGTGGTCTGACCGTGATCCTGGCTGGGCGGGCGACCGTGCACGTGGGCGGGGAGAGCGTGGCCGAGCTCGGCGCCGGGCACCTGATCGGCGAGCGCAGCTGGATCACCGGTGAGCCCCCCAACGCCGACGTGGTGGCGGCCGGGCCCCTGCGTTGCCTGCGGTGGGAGCCGACAGCCCTGGAGCCCCTGCTGGACCGTCACCCCGGCATCCACCAGGCGCTGCAGCTCATCGTCGGCCGGGACCTGGCCCGCAAGCTCGGGTGATCAGCAGCCGCTCGTGATCTGCACCAACAGGTCGTAGTGGTCGTCGGAGCTCAGGTTGTGGCCTTCGATCGTGTAGTCCGACACGCACGTCAGCGAGCTCAGATCGACCGTCGCCAGATCGTCGTTGTCCTGGAGGATCAGGTTGCTGCCGATGCTGGACAGGCTCGGGGCCGACAGCTCGGTCATGTTCTCGCACCAGCTGACGGTCATGGAGCCGCCCACCGTGGTCAAGGAAGGCGTCGACAGGGTCGCCAGATCGCTCTGGTAGTAGAAGTAGAACTCGGACCCGATGCTGGTCAGGGCGCCCAGGTCGAAGGTGTCGAGCTCGTAGTTGTACTGCATGTACAGGCTGCCCGAGATGGTCTCCAGCGCCCCCAGATCGGCGGAGTCCATCACGTAGTTGTAGCGCAGGTAGAAGCTCGAAGAGACGCTGGTCAACACGCTCAGATCCAGGCTCTCCAGGTCGTAGTTCTCCTCGATCTGGACCTGGCTCGGCACGCTGGTCAGAGCCGGGAAGGACAGGGTGACCAGGGACTGGTTGTAGACCACGTAGAGCTCGTCGCCGAGCGAGGACAGCGCCGGCACCGCCAGGTCTTCGATCGCGTCGTTGTTGTAGATGTAGAAGCTCGATGAGACCGTGCTCAGCGACGCGATGTCGAGGGTCTCCAGGCTGTCGTTGTTGTACAGGTAGAACTGGCCGCTGACAGAGTCCAGGGCGGTCAGGCTCAGCCCCGTGAGCTCGCGGTTGCTCTGGATGTAGACGTGGCTCCCGGTAGACGTCAGCGACGACAGGTCCAGGGTCTCGGTGTCTCCGTTGTCGTGGATGTACAGCTGACCGTCGACCGTCGTCAGCCCGGAGAGATCGATGCTGATGGCGTCGCTGTTCTCGACCTCGACGTCTCCGGTCACTGTGGTCACACAGCTCAGGTCGATGGGATCGGCGCCCGTGGCGTTGACGTAGAGCTCGGTCAGCTCGGTCTCGCCGGTCGCACACCAGTCGCTGGCGTCGCCGGCCGAGAACACGATCAGGGCGCCTTCCTCGGAACAGGTCAGCAACACCAGCAGGTCGTAGTGGGCATCGGCCGACAGGTTGGTGTTCTCGATGGTGTAGTCGTTGACACAGGTCAGAGACGACAGGTCGACCGTCTCCAGGTCCTCGTCGTCCTGGATGATCAGGTTGCTGCCCAGGCTCGCGAGCAGCGGCGCCGAGAGCTCCAGCAGGCTCTCGTTCCAGCTGATGGTCATGGACCCGCCGATCGACGTGAGCGCGGGCAAGGACAGACTGGTCAGGTCCGACTGGTAGTAAAAGTAGAACTCGGAACCGACCGTCTCCAGCGAGCTCAGGTCGAAGGTGTCGAGCTCGTAGTTGTACTGCATGTACAGACTGCCCGAGATGGACTCCAGGGCGCCCAGGTCCGCGGCGTCCATCACGTAGTTGTAGCGCAGGTAGAAGCTGGACGACACGCTGGTCAACGCGCTCAGATCCAGGCTCTCCAGGTCGTAGTTCTCCTCGATCTGGACCTGGCTCGGCACGCTGGTCAGGGCCGGCAGTGACAGCGTGACCAGGGACTGGTTGTACACCACGTAGAGCTCGTCGCTGAGGGCATCGAGCAGCGGTACCGCCAGGTCTTCGATCGCGTCGTTGTTGTAGATGTAGAAGCTGGAGCCCACGGTGGTCAGGCTGGACAGATCCAGGGCCTCCAGGCTGTCGTTGTTGTACAGGTAGAACTGGCCACCGACGGTGTCCAGGGCCGTCAGGCTGACCGTCTCCAGGTCCCCGTTGCTCTGCAGATAGACGTGGCTGCCGACCGACTGCAGGGCCGACAGGTCCATGGACAGGGTCTCGTCGTTGTCGTGGATGTAGACCTGGCCGCCTACGGTGGTCAGGCCGGACAGGTCGATGCTGGTGGTGATCGCGTTCTCGATCTCCAGGTCCCCGGTCACTGTGACCAGACAGCTCAAGTCCACCGGGTCTGCCCCCAGCGCGTTGATGTACAGGTTCTCGACCTCGGTCTCGCCGGTCGCACAGAAGTCGTCGGCGTCGCCGTCCCGGAACACGATCAGGGAGTCTTCCGAGCTGCAGGTCAGCTGGACCAGCAGGTCGTAGTGCTCGTCCTCGGCCAGGCTGTGACCCTCGATGGTGTAGTCGGACACGCAGGTGAGCGACGACAGGTCGATGGTCGCCAGGTCGTCGTTGTCCTGGAGGATCAGGTTGCTGCCCAGGCTGGAGAGCGCAGGTGCCGAGAGCTCGGTCAGGCTCTCGCTCCAGCTGATGGTCATGGACCCACCGATCGCGGTGAGCGCCGGCATCGACAGGCTCACCAGGTCCGACTGGTAGTAGAAGTAGAACTCGGATCCGACGGTCTGGAGCGCGCCCAGGTCAAAGGTGTCGAGCTCGTAGTTGTACTGCATGTACAGGCTGCCCGAGATGGACTCCAGAGCCCCCAGGTCCGCGGAATCCATCACGTAGTTGTAGCGCAGGTAGAAGCTCGACGAGACGCTGCTCAGCGCACTGAGATCCAGGCTCTCCAGGTCGTAGTTCTCCTCGATCTGGACCTGGCTCGGCACGCTGGTGAGGGCGGGGAAGGACAGGGTCACCAGGGACTGGTTGTAGACCACGTAGAGCTCGTCGCTCAGCGCACTCAGCGCCGGCACTTCGAGGGTCTCGATCCGGTCGTTGTTGTAGATGTAGAAACTGGATCCCACCGTGGTCAGGCCGGTCAGGTCCAGGGTCTCCAGGTTGTCGTTGTTGTACAGGTAGAACTGGCCCGCGACCGTCTCCAGGGCGGCCAGGTCCAGGCTGGTGAGCTCGCTGTTGCTCTGGATGTAGACGTGGCCCCCGACCGTCGCCACAGCGGACAGGTCCACCGCCGTGATCTCGCCGTTGTCGTGCACGTACAGGTCCCCGCCCACCGTGGTCAGGCTGGACAGGTCGACGCTGTCGGCATCGGAGTTCTCGATCTCGAGCTTGTCGGTGACCGTGATCAGGCAGCTCAGATCGAGGGGATCCGTGCCCGTGGCGTTCACGTAGAGCTGGTCCACGGTGGTGGTGCAGGCGCAGATGTCGCTGGCGTCGTCGGCACTGAAGATGACCACGTTGCCCACGTCGACGTCGGTGCAGTCCACGGTGCTGGCCGCGTCGCAGTCGTCGAGCCCCAGGGCGTTCTCCTCCTCCCAGGTCAGGCCGTCGCCGTCTTCGTCGTCGGTGGGGCCACCGGAGCCGTCGCAGTCGCTGTCGATGCCGTCCCCGCAGGTCTCGGTCGCGCCGGTGTTCACCGTGGCGTCGGTGTCATCGCAGTCGGTCAGGTCGTCGACAAAGCCGGTGGGCTGGTCGCACGCCGTCAAGCTGAAGCTGGCATCGGCGTCGCCGTAGCCGTCCCCGTCGGCGTCGAAGACCCAGGTGCTCGCGTCTGTGGCGCCGCTCTCGTCGGTGTCACCGTCGCAGTCGTTGTCCAGGCTGTCGCAGAGCTCTTCGACGCCGGGGCTCAGGGTGGCGTCGGCGTCGTCGCAGTCGTCGTCGGAGGCCGCGTAGCCGCTGGGGGCCTCGCAGGCGTCGGTGGTGTCGCTGGGGTCTCCATAGCCGTCGCTGTCGGCGTCGACGTAGAAGGTCACGGCGTCCCAGGCATCGCTGCCGTCGGCGCTGCCGTCGCAGTCGTTGTCCTGGCCGTCGCAGATCTCGATGGCCAGCGGCGAGACCGCGGCGCTGGCGTCGTCGCAGTCGGTCGCGTCGTCGGTGTAGCCGCTGGGGGCTTCGCAGCCGACCACGGTGCTGTCGGCGTCTCCGAAGCCGTCGCCGTCCACGTCGGCGTAGAAGGTCTCGTCCAGGCCCTCGTCGGTCGAGCCGTCGCAGTCGTTGTCGTCGTCGTCGCAGAGCTCGACCCCGTCGGGGTTGCTGTCGGCGGACAGGTCATTGCAGTCCGAGTCGTCGGCCACGAAGTCGGTGGGTGCGGAGCAGCTGTCCGTCGTGATGCGCGTGCTGCCGAAGCCGTCGCCGTCGTAGTCCAGGTAGTAGGTCGTGGTGCCGGTGACGTCGTCGTCCAGCCCGTCGACGGCGCCGTCACAGTCGTTGTCGGCCAGGTCACAGACCTCGGCCGCGTCGGGGTTCACCGCGGCGTCCCCGTCGTCACAGTCCGTGCCGTCGGTGACCGTGTTCGGGGGCTGGCTGCAGGTCCGGACCAGGGTGGTGATGTCGCCGAAGCCATCGCCGTCCAGGTCCACGTAGTAGTTGAGCTCGGTCGAGCCGTAGAGCGGGGCGTCGTCGCCATCGACCAGGCCGTCGCAGTCGTTGTCCACGCCGTCGCAGATCTCCTGGGCAGCCCGGTGGATCTCGGGATCGGCGTCGTCGCAGTCGCCGCGGATGGTGGTCCGGTTGGGGTAGTTGCAGACCGTGGAGTACAGGACATCCAGGCCGTCCCCGCGGCCGTCTCCGTCGGCGTCGGCGTACCAGGCCTGGAGGTCGCAGGGGGCCGCCTTGGCGCTCGCGGCGCGGGTCTCTTCCAGCTCGGGGGGCGCGGAAGTGCAGGCGAACTGGGCCAGGACGAAGGTCGTCCAGATCATGGGAGCTCCAGGGCGTGCCGCCGCGGCTGAAAGGGGTCCGCGGCGAGAGAGTCCGACACAATACCCCGGGCAGGCCGGCGGAACGGCACCGATCCTGGGTCCAGCGGTCCAGACCCCCAGCGGGCGTGGCAGGATGGGCCGTGATCGCACTCTGGCTGGCTTGTGTCGCGGTGAATCCGGCCACGGACTCGGACGCGCAGCCCACGTCGGCGACCGGGCAAGGCGGCCCCGCCACCGCACGGGCAGGGGATCTCCAGCCCGACGCACCGTCACCCCACCCCCTCGCACGTACACCCTGTGCGGCCCCGTCCCTGGACACCGAGCTGCTGGTTGACGGGGACTTCGAGTCCGCCTCCGCCGGCGAGTGGGTCGGAGGCGACACGCCCTGCGAGTGGGTCGTGGACACCACATCCCCTGCGGGCGACGCGATCCTGAGCGGCGGTACCGGCGGGAGCTGCGAGGGGGTCCAGACGGTCAGCCTGGCGGAGCACGACCTGTGCGACGACGCCATCGACAGCCATGCGCTGTCGGTCCGGCTGAGCGCCTTTGTCCGGACCGCGGACAGCCCCACCGCGGACAACGGGGACCGGGGCCCCGGTGAGGCCGTGATCTTCGATGATCATGCCTGGGTCGAGGTCCGGTGCCTGGACGCCGGGGGGGCGCTGTTGGCCTCCTTTCTCACCCCGGTCGGCGACGGGCCGGAGTGGCTCTCGGCGACTGCGGGGGGTGTGCTCCCCGCCGGCACCCGCTCCCTGGAGATCGCCGCCGTGGCCCAGCACCGCCGGGGCGATCGCAACGACGGGGCCGTGGACGGTCTGACCCTGGTGGTGACCGAGGCCCCGGTCTTGGACGGGACCCTGAGCAAGCTGCCGGTGCTGTACGCGGGCGAGCCCGGCGAGCTGGTGGTGCTGTGGGAGACCAGCGGCGCCACCGAGCCCCAGGGACTGTCCCTCGGCCTGGCAGGAGCGTCGCTCGAGCCCTGGCCCGGGGCTGTCGAGACCACCTGGCTTGCGGACGATCGGCGGGTCCACCGGGTCTTCCTGGCGGGGCTGGCGCCGGGCACGCCCTACACCTACCAAGTGGGCTCGGCCCAGGGGCTGTCCGCCACCTACGAGTTCCGCACGCCCCCCGCTTCGGGCGACGTGCGACTGGCCGTCACCGGAGACAACCAGGTCGGCGCCGGGGTCTTCACCCAGGTGGTCGAGGCTGTGGCGTCCGAAGACGTCGACCTGTTCTTCTCCGTGGGCGACATCGTCCAGGACGGGCTCTACGCCCAGGACTGGGACACCCAGTGGTTCGCCCCCCTGGAACAAGAGGAGCTGGGCCAGACCACGCCGATCCTGTTCGCCCGGGGCAACCACGATCACGAGTGGACCGAGGCCTTTGCCTACACCACCCTCCCGGGCAACGGCTCCTGGTTTGCCACCCGTCTCGGCGACCTCTTCGTGGTGGCGTTGGACTCGCAGTGGGACACCGTGCACGGCGCCGAGCTGTCGGATCAGCAGGCCTTCCTGCAAGCGGCGCTGGCTTCAGACGACGCCAAGGACGCCTTGTTTCGGATCGTGGCGTTTCACATTCCTTCGCACAGCAATGTCTGGAAGACCGCGGACTGGGACGGGGATCCGGCCATTCGGGCGGACTGGGTGCCGGCGTTCGAGTCCGGTGGGGTCGACCTGGTGCTCGCCGGTCACGCCCACGCCTACCAACGGGGCGAGCTCAATGGTGTGACCTATGTGGTGACCGGGGGAGCTGGGGGGACCCTGGACACCCGGTCCTTTGCCCACTGGGATCACCTGGGCGTGATCGAGTCGAGCCACCACTACGGCCTGCTGGCGCTGACCGACGACGTGCTCAGCTGGCGGGCGCTGACCCTGGACGGCACGCGGCTGGACGCGTTCACGCTCGGGCCGCGGTGAGCAAGCCAGACCGACCTCACACAGAGGGGTCGAACGCCGCTGTCGGCACAGTCAGAGAGGTTGAGTGTCGGTGTTCTTCCTGCAAACGCGCCGCAGAGCCTCTGACCAGGCCGGATTGACGCCCCCAGACGGCTCTGCAGGCCCCCCGGGCACCCCACCACCGACACTCGACCCCTCTGTCTGCGCCAAGTGCGGCGTTCGAGCTCTCTGACTGTCCGACGCTCTACTCGCAGTCCACGCGCCAGCGATGTTGCCAGCCCGCCGGCGTGGTCGCCAGGCCCCGGTTCGTGCTGGTGCCCGGCTGATCCGCTCGGGGGTCGTCAAAGGTGGCGATGTCGACCGTGCGGGCGTCGGCGTCCTCGTAGATGGACGGGCCAGACATGTCCCCGGCGGTGTTCTGGAAGCCCAGGTAGTACGTGGTGCCGGCTTCGATGGTCACGGCGAGCCGGCCCGGGTGCGGGTGCCAGCAGTCGTTGCAGCTGCCCATGGTCTGGTAGTCGCTATAGGCCAGCACGGTGCCGCTGCTGTCCATCACGTAGTAGCTGCCCTGGATGGTCGTGTCGGCTGAGCCGTGCTGGTAGAACGCCAGCTCCGGATTGACGCAGGCTTGGGTGAGCACGATGCGGCTGGCGATGCGGCCATCGCCATTCATGGAGCCCCAAGCACCCCCGGAGTAGCCGTCGACGGTGTCCGTGGCGGGCATCTCGATCGTGCCGGACCACGCCTCGCCAGCCAGGGTCACGGTGGCGGTGGCGGTGGCGCCGACGTCGTCTCCGTCGTCGGGCTCGGCGGTGCAGATCCAGGTCTCGCCGGCGCTCGTGTCCTCGGCCGGCACGGTGTCGTCGGACCAGGTGGTGGTCTCGGCGCCCAGCCAGCCGGCGCTGTCGCCGGTGTCCCCCGCGCTGCTGTAGGCGGTCCCATCGACGGTCCACGTCATGACGTAGGTGATGGCGTCCCCGTCGGCGTCTGCGGCGTCCACGTCGACTTCGCAGACCAGGTCGTCGGTCCCTACATCCGGCGTGCTGGGGGTGATGGCCAGGGTCGGTGCGCCGGGTGGGGAGTTCGCCACCGTCACGCTGTCCGACGCGGTGGCGCCGGCATCCGTGCCGTCGTCCGGGGTGACCTCGACCGTGACGGTCTGGTCCTTGTCGAACCAGGACGCACCGTCCAGGGTGGTGCCCGTGTGGCCGGTCTCGACACCGTCCACGAACCAGGCATAGGTCACGGTCACGCTGTCGCCCTCGGCGTCGCTGGTGCTGACCGTCGCGGCGACGGTGTCGTCGGTGCCCGGATCCGCAGGGTCCAGGGTCAGGCTGTCCACCACGGGCGAGCTGTTGGTGATGGTCACCGAGTCGCTGCCGGGGGTGCCGGTGTCGGTGCCGTCGTAGGGGGTGACCGTGCAGGTGATGGTGTCGCCGTAGACCAGTGTGGTGGTGAGCGAGGTGTCGCTGCCGACCCCTGTGCCGTTGACGTCCCAGGCATAGGTCGACTGGTCGCTGTCGCCGTCCGGGTCGGACCAGCCGCTGTGGCTGCAGGTGAGGGTGTCGGTGGTGCTCGGACTGGTCGGGGAGATGCTGACGCTGGTGATGCTGGGCACGGAGTTGTCGACGGTCACGAACGCCGTGCCGGACCCGGTGTCGCCGGCGCCATCCGTCGCCGTGGCGGTGCAGGTGATGGTGTCCCCCGGAGACGCGGTGCTGGGGTCGAGGGTCAGCGACGTGCCGCTGCCCAGGGAGACACCGTCGCCGTCCCAGGTGTAGCCAAGGGTCGGGGTCTCGCCGTCGGGGTCGGTGGCGGTGGCGCTGCACTGGAGGTTCGAGCTGGTCGTGACGCTGGTGCTCGGCGAGATGGCGATGCTGGCGACGCTGGGGGCGCTGTTGATCACCGTTGCGCTGTCGGTGCCCGTGGCGCTGCCTCCGTCTGCATCCGTGGCGGTGGCGGTGCAGGTGATGCTGTCGCCCGGTGCGGCGGTGGCCGAGCTCAAGGTCAAACCGCTGCCGGTGCCCAGCGAGGTCCCCCCGTTGTCCCAGGCATAGCTCAGGGTCGGCGTGTCGCCGTCCGGGTCCGTTGCAGACGCAGCGCAGGTCAACGTGCTGCTGGTGGTGGCGCCATCGGCTGGCGCGGTGACCACGACGCTGTCGACGGTCGGGTCCGTGTTGTCCACGGTCACGGCCGTGCTGGCCGACACCTGGGCGGTCTGGTCGTCGGTCGCGGTGGCGGTGCAGGTGATCGTGGCGCCGACCGCGACCCCGTGGCGACCCAGGTCCATGCTGTCCGCCACGCCCAAGCTCGAGCCATCGGCGTCCCAGGCATAGGTGAGCGCCGGGCTGTCGCCGTCGGCGTCTGTCGCGGTGGTGCTGCAGCTCAGGGTGGTCGACGTGGTCACACCGGTGGCGGGGGTGATGGTCGGGGTGGCGATGACCGGGTCGGCGTTCTGGATGGTCAGCTCGGCTTCGGCGGCGGTGCCGTCGCCAGTGCCATCGCTCGGGGTCACGACCACCTTGTAGGTCAGGTCCCGCGTGGTGGCGCTGGCCGGAAAGGTGGCGCCGGTGCTGGCGCTGGACAGGGACCCGGCCTCGTACCAGGCGTAGGTGTAGGACACGGTGCCCGAGCCATCGGGATCCGTGCTGCCGTTGGCGCTGGCGATCAGGGTGTCGTCGGTCGTGGCGGGGTCCGGGCTGAGGCTGACCGTCGGGGCCGACGGCAGGGCGTTGATCGTGAAGGTGGCCAGTGCGCTGGCCCACATGCCGCTGCTGTCGGTGACCGTGACCGTGAGCACGTGCTCGCCGGCGGACAGCGCACCGCTGACGACCTGGGCCAGGCCGGTGGAGTCCGCGCCTTGGGTCGAGAGGGTCCCGTCGACGCTGGAGTCCCAGGACAGGGTCAGCGTGGTGGGGCTGTCTTCGGTGTCGCTCACCTGGGCGGCCAGGGTGACCGCGTCGCCCTCGTTGAACAGATCGCCGGTGGTGGGCGCGGTCAGGCTGACGGTCGGGGCGCTTCCGACCGTGTAGGTGAGCTGGGCCGTGCAGGTGGCGTCCACCTCGTCGGCGACCACCAGGCTGATCGTGTGGGTGGCCAGGCTCAGATCCGAGGTCGCCAGAGTGATGTCCCCAGGGGTGGTGGGCGTGCCGGTCGCGAGCTCGCCGTCCTTGTCGCTGGACCAGGTGACGGCCAGGGAGTCCGCGGGCTGGTCCGGGTCCGAGGCCGTGGCCTCGAAGGTGACCAGGGCGCCCTCGGCCCCGGTGCTTCCGGCCTCTGGCGACAGGATCTCGCAGGACGGTGCCGTGTTCGCCGGGCCTACCGTGACCGACGCCGTGTCGCTGCCGGTCTTGTCCGTGCTGTCCCGGGCGAACAGGGTGAGCACGTGGTCGCCTTGGCTCAGGAAGGCGGTGGTCTCGACCCCACCGTCGGCGTCGGCCGTGCCCTCTGCACCCAGTGCGCCGTCCAGGCTGGACTGCCACCAGACCGCGAGGTCCTGGGGCGCGTCTTCGACGTCGTCGACCGAGCCCGCCAGGGTCACTCCCTGGTCGCTGTAGAAGGTGCCGTCCGGGTCCGGGGCGGTGATGGTGACCGTCGGGGCCCCGGTCGCCACCACGTCCAGGGTGACGCTCGTCACACCCGCTGCGCCGCCGGGGTCGAGCACAGCCAAGGAGACGGTCGCGTCGTCCGGGCCGGCCGTGCCCACACAGGCGGTCGACCCATCGACCTCTGGGGTGACCCCTTCGCAGATCACTGCGCCGCCCAGGGACCAGGTGGCCCGGAGCTCCGTGGCCCCGTGATCGGGGTCGCTCACCACGCCCACGAGCGTGAGCTCGTCGCCCTCGTAGACGACCGCGCCGTCGTCGTGGGAGGTGATCAGCGCCTCGGGGCTGGCGTTGGTCGCTGTGACGGACTGGTCGGAGCAACTCACCGCGACGAGCGCGGCGAGCGCGAGGAGCGCGGTGCGTGCCATGGGGAACCCAGGAAGAAGGCGGGCAGTCGGGCATGATAGCGCCGGAGGAGCGGGATGAGCATGTGGGCCTGGATCCTGGTCGGCAGGTCAGGCCCTCTGGACCTCGACCCCCACATTGGCCGAGATCGAGACCCGGGGTCGCTGGCCCCGGTAGGGCTGCACCCAGTGCTGCAGGGAACCAGGAAACACCACGAGCATGCCCGTCTCCGGGCGGATGGTCAGTTCCCTTGGATCCAGGGGCAAGCCCGGGATCGACGGCGCAGCGCGACGGGGGTCCATGAGCACCAGCTCGCCACCCTGGCCAGGTTCGCCGCCGTCCACGTACCAGACCAGGGAGAACGGTGAGGTGGCGTGGTCGTGAGGCCGGGTGAAGGCGCCGGTCGGCATCACCATGGCCCAGGACTGCACCCCGAAGCGCAGCTCGGGCACCGGGAGATCCCGAGCCCCACTCAGGGTCCGCACCACGCTGCCGACGCGGGAGACGAACAGGCCCATCAACTCCTGGAACGGGGGCCGCTGGCACAGGTCCGGCGGGCTGTGCCAGCCGCCGTGGTTGCTGACCTGGAGACCGGGTGTGGCCTGGCTCTCCGCCAGCAGCAGCGGCAGGAGCCGGGCATTCAGCCGCTGCGAATCTGGATTCCTGAAGACGAAGACATGACTGGCGAATACTGTCAGGTGGTCCACACGCGCACCATAGTCAGCGCACCGCATCCGCACCGAGAGATCTCACCCCCGAGGAGGTCGCTTGTCATCGCACATCTACCGTCAGAAGGCGGCGCACAGCA
Source organism: uncultured Enterobacterales bacterium (assembly GCA_964519895.1). Lineage (GTDB taxonomy): Bacteria > Myxococcota_A > UBA796 > UBA796 > CAJQPC01 > CAYFPX01. The sequence goes on from CAZFLE010000066.1 coordinate 12,821, forward strand.
CCGAAGCCAGTCCCGCAGCCACCCCGGCTGTCGCGGACGCCCCTGCGAGGGGGACGATCCGCCGCGAGGACCGCGGTGGACGAGGCAGCCCGCCGGCCGACCCCCAGGGCGCCTTCGACGACGGCACGGACGGTGGCGGGGAGCGCCTGCCGTTCAAGGAGGAGATGGAGGCCGCCTTCGGCGAGGACTTCTCCGGCGTCCAGGTCCACCTGGGACAGGGGGGCCCGATGGCGGACCTCGGGGCGAGCGCTGCGGCCCAGGGCGAGACCGTGGTCTTCGCCGACGCCAACCCCTCCAAGGAGACGGTGGCCCACGAGCTCACCCACGTGGTCCAGGCCCGTGGCTCCGGCGGCGAGGGCGTCCAGGCCGACACCGGTCTCTCCAGCCCCGGCGACTCCGCCGAGGTCGAGGCCCGCTCGGTGGCTTCTCGGGTGGCCGGCGGTCAGCCGTCCGGCGCCGTCAGCGCCCCCGCCAGCGGCATCCTGCGCGAGGATCCCGTCTGCCTGCCCGAGATCGAGCTGCTGCGCGACGCCGTCAGTGCAGGCGACGCCACCGCGGCCATCAACCACTTCTATGCCCTCAGCCCCCAGGAGCAGACCGAGCTCTGCCTGGACGGCCGGCTGCTCGGCAACTTCCTGGCGCTGGTCACCGACCCGGACGCGCGCCATGCCCTGGCCCACCTGCAGCCACCCGCGGCCCTGTGGCTGGAGATGGCCGGCGCGCACATCGCCAGCGGCGAGGAGCTCGCCAACGTGCTCGCCGACGTGGGCATCACCGGCTCCGGGGCGCTGAGCCAGGCCGCGTCGCTCCTGCTGCCCTTCCCGGCCTTCTGCTCGCCCCAGGTCCTGGCCACCCTGGTCGCCGACGGCGATCCCGCGGGTCAGGCCGCCTGCCTGGAGGACGCCGCCTGCGTCGAGCTCCTGCGGATGACCTGGCCCTCCATCGACCCCTTCAGCGTCCTGCCGGACCTGCTCGCCGAACAGGTGCTGGCCATCTTCCTGGCCGGCGGCCCCGGGCGGGAGTGGCTCTTCGCCACCCCCACGGCGCTCAACGACCACATCCTGCTGTCCGGCACGGCCCAGGAGTGGGTTCGGGGTCTGGTGGGCACCGCGCTGGCAGATCTGGAGTACCTGGTCCAGCTGGACCCGGTGTCCTGGGGCTCGTGGCTCGCGGGGACCGCGGTGCTGGCCGAGCTCCTGATCGTGGGCACCCCGGAAGCCGAGGTGATGCTCTACGCCCTGGCTGCCTACGACCCACTCACGGCGGTCGCCGAGCTGCGCGCGGTCGGCTGGCTGCCGGTGGAGATGCTCGCCGCGGCGATCGACGGCGTGTGGCTCGATCTGCAGGTGATGGACGACATCCTGCACAACGGGGCCAGCCCCGACGATCAGTTCCTGATCGCGTCCGACGGGCTGCTGACCGCGGAGCTCCAGGCCCTCGGCGTGCACCCGCTCGACGTCTTCGATCTGCTCGCGGCCGACGACCTCAAGCTGCCCGAGGCGATGGCGGTCAACCCGGACCTGACCCTTTGGATGCTCGTCGACCCGGGCCGCCTGCAGGCCTACCTCGTGGGGATCGCGGACCGATCCCTCTGGACCGAGTGGCTCGTCGCCAACGACGTACCCTCGTTGATCCAGCTGGCCGCCCTGGACGAGACCTGGCGGGACGGCGTCGACGCCGGCAACCACCTGACCGCCGTGCTCACCGCAGCCCCGGCCGCAACCGACGAGACCACCTTCGACGGCCTCTACAACCTGGTCGGTGACGCCACGGCCCGCACGCGGCCCCAGAACGACCTGGCCTACACCAAGATCATCCAGGTCCCCCGCATGACCGCGGGCCAGATGCCCGATGTCCTCTACAGCCACAAGGACGCCGAGGCCGCCACGGTGGGCGGGGTCGCGATGACCTGGGACATCGTGAAGACCCCGGTTCCCGTCGATCCGAGCGACAGCGCCCTGGGCCTGTTCCTGAACGCGATGCGACAGACCCCCCGCAGCATGATCATGGCCACCAACACCCTGATCTTCGCGGCCGAGGAGGAGTTCTACTGGTCCCAGCTGACCCCGGTCGTGTCCCCGGCCTGGTACGCCTTCTCGACCAACCAGCGTCGGGCCATCCCCACCTCCTACGCCGGCAGCGGCGTGGTCACGATCGCCGCCCACAAGGCCGGCGACACCGTCGACGAGACGGTGCGAGCCGCAGACGGCACGGTGACCGAGACCGGCGCCACCCTCAACATGAACGCGGGCGACGTGGACCCGACCCACATCGGCGCCGACGACACCCAGGGCGTGGGCTACTCGACCGGCGGCGGCGTGGACAACAGCGCCACCGGCGGCGACGACAACGAGACCATCCCCGGCGGGCTGACCTACTTCCAGAACCACGCCGTGCACGAGTTCGGCCACTCGGTCGGCGAGACCGTCTACAACAAGGACGGCGGCGGCACCCTGCCCAAGGGCGACACCTTCGCCCAGACCTATGGCGGGTGGGCCCAGGCCGGCACCGCGGTGGACTATGCCCGCTCCATGTCGTGGACCACGGCGATGGACACCACCAACTACACCCTCATCGACGGCGGCAAGAACCTCACGGTCGCCGGCACCGTGATCCGGGACTTCCTGACCTCGATCGCAGAGAAGGGGCTCAGCAATGCCACGGACCCGGCGGCCCTGGTCGACGCCGCCGACCCGGCCAAGTACGCCGCCACCGCCGACCTCATGACCGCCCTCGGCGCCCACGGTGTCCTGAGCGGCACGACCCTCTTCAAGACCGTGGACCGGTGGGGCAGCGCCATGCCCGACGAGGGCTACATCCTGGAGCACGGGGTGGCGGCCGTGGCCAAGATCACCTTCTACTCCACGCGCTGGGGCGACCGCTGGGTCCAGTACGACAAGCAGGCCCACGACAACTGCAAGAGCAGCCTGGGCTGGTACAGCCTCTCCAGCCCCATGGAGATGTTCGCCGAGGCCTTCACCGCCAACTACTCGGGCGGGACCGTGCCGGTGGCCCGCGGCGCCAACAGCTGGACCACCTACTTCAGCGACCTGGAGAAGTCTCCGAGCGTCGCGACGGCGGCGGGGGCCGCACCCGGCGTCCTGGCCACCCCCTATGGCGCCCCCGCGGCAGGGTCTGGTGAGACCGAGCCCGCTGTGGGGCTGATCTGATGCAGGGGACCCGGCCCGAGCGCATCCCCTGCCCCGAGTGCGCGGCCCCGGTGGCCTTCGCGTGCCACGAGAGCGCGAACGCGGACCTGGATCCGGGCCTCCGCCAGGCCGTGCTGGAGGGTCGCTTCATGCGGGCCGACTGCTCTGCCTGCGGCGTGGACTTCGTGGTGGAGTCCGAGCTGCTGTACACCGAGCTGCGGCGCGGCTGGTTCATCGGCGTCTTCCCCCGAACCCGGAGGAGCGAGGCGGACGCCCTCGGAGCCCTGATCGAGCAGGCCTATGTCACCGCCGCAGGCGACGGCGCCCCTCGGCCGATCCGCCTGCTGGCCCAGAGCGTGCGCCGGCGGGTCGTGTTCGGCTACGACGAGCTCCGGGAGAAGGTCCTGTGCGGTGAGCACGGCCTGGACGACCGGGCGATCGAGGTCACCAAGCTCGCGCTGCTGCTGCGGGCCCCTGGGTTGGCCGCCCACGCGGACCAGGTGCCTACACTGGTCGACGTCGATCCCGCCGCCGGCACCCTGCTCTTCCGCCTGGCGGCCCACGAGCACCTGCCCGTGCCCCGGGCGCGCTACGAAGCCGTCGCGTCCGAACAAGACCGCTGGCAGCGAGACTTCGCCCCGCTCTTCGACCAGCTTCACGTGAACATCACGCGCTGTGGTCCGGACCTGACCAGGGCACAAGCTTGAGGGGCATCCTGGCGGGGCTGTTGCTGGCCTGCGCAGCGGCCAGTCCCCCCGAAGCCGAAGAGCCTGCCTCCCCACCCGCGCCAGCGGCCCCCGAGCCCGAGCCCCAGGAAGAGACCGTGACCGTCACCGTGGAGCGCAACACCCCCGACGAGCCTGGCTGGGCCGACGCGTACGCCCTGGTCGAGGCCCACTACGACTGGCTCATCAGCAAGCCAGACGTGACCAGCGTGACCCTGGCGCCCACCACGACCGGCACGGGGGAACAGCTCCCCTTCCTGGTGAGCCTGGTGGTGATGCCTCACTACCGGGGCACCGTGCCCGTGGCCGACGGCCAGGTCCTGGAGGCCGCGGCTGGCACGGCAGGGGCCGAGGCGGTGCTGCGCGGAGCGGGCTTCCCCCAGACGGCCCGATCGGCGCTCCTGGTCACCGAGGTGCTCCGGGTCTTCGGCTGTGCGCCCGAGGGGTGGGAGCGGGACTTCCGCTACGACCTGGAGACAGGCCGGGGAGCCGCGGGGGTCGGGCCACCGGTGCTCGAGCAGACCGCAGAGGGTGCGGTGCTGAGGCTGAAGCGACGCGTGCACGCTTCGGGGGGCGGCAGGCCGTCGTCTCGGGGTGGGCGTGCGAGGCCGAAGAGCGAGGTCCTCGAGGTGCACTTCGATGCCGAGGCGCGGTTCCGATTCGTGGTGCCCGAGGGCTGAGCGGCGGCGGC
>CAZFLE010000066.1:17485-37952 GCA_964519895.1 uncultured Enterobacterales bacterium
TTGGTATTACGAGGAAAGACGCGCCCCCGGCTTCCGACTCCAGATCAGGTAGTGCAAGTGCCCGCCAGCGCCTGCCGCGGTGCCCGACTCGACCGCTTCGAGCACGGTCTGGGTCCGCTGACGAGCCACCTGCCAGAGGGCCTCGAAGCGCTCGGCCGCGCCACCCCCCGCCAGGAACATCGCCAGGGAGTTCTCCCGGGTGCCGCCCCCATGCGGGGCACCGCCTCCCGCCAGAGCCTCCCGCCTCATGTCCAGCTCCTGGGCGGCGCGGTCGTAGGGCGGCGTGATCGGCGCACACTGGCTGTTGTTCCGGACCTGGACGCCCTGGAAGCCGGCCTGGCGCAGGAGCTCGGGCAGGTCCTCGCCCACGCAGGGCCAGCCCTGGCCCAGCGCCCGCTTGCCGAGGGCGCAGTGGTACTCGAGCTCCAGCAGGTCCCGCATCACGGGCCACGGCGCCACGGGCCTGCGCACCAGGTCGGCCGCCGTGTCGGCCAGGTTGTTGGGCTCCGCGGCCAGGAACAGCCCCCCCGGCCGGAGCACCCGCAGGGCCTCAGCCACGGCCCGGCCCGGGTCGGCCACGTGCATCAGCACGGTCTGGCAGGTCACCAGGTCGAAGGTGGCGTCGTCGAAGGGCAGGGCCATGACGTCGGCGACCTGGTAGCGAGCTCGGATCCCGCGCCGCGCGGCCCGCTGGGACGCCTTCTCCAGCCACGCGGCCTCGGCGTCAACCCCTGTGAGCTCGGCGCTCTCGTGGAGGTAGGGCGCCCAGCGCTGGCCCCAGTGTCCGACCCCGCAGCCCAGGTCCAGGGCCTGGCGGACCCACCCCAGCGCCAGCACGCCGGCCATCAGGCCCAGGAAGTCCTCGTCCCACCAGGTGTCGCGCCAGTCCCCCTCGAAGCCGGTGAGGCGCTTGTAGTCGGCCAGGTCGAGTCCGCTGCGGTGTTCGTCGCCCATGGAGGACCCCTAATGGGCCGGCTGAGCACCACCGCCCGAGACGCCCCTCGAGGATGAGCGCCTGTGGCGCACTCGCCCTGGCGACCCACCGCGATAGGCACGCCGCTGGAGGGCACCCTGGACCGCCACCCCGAGTCCCAGGACCGACACTGGTCCCTGCTGTTCCTCAGCTGGCTATTGGTGACGACGGCCGCGGCCGGCAGCCTGTTCTTCAGCGAGGTGATGGACCTGCCGCCGTGTTCCCTGTGTTGGGTCCAGCGGGCCTTCATGTTCCCGCTGGTGATCGTGCTGTTCGCGGGGCTGTTCCCCTTCGAGCCCAAGACCGTCCGGTTCGCGCTGCCCCTGGCCGGTGTGGGATGGGCGGTCGCGACCTACCACGTGCTGCTCACCTGGGGCGTGATCCCCGAGAGCGCGGCCCCCTGCACCGAGGGCGTCTCGTGCTCCGAGGTCGAGTGGGCGCTCTTGGGTGTGCTGTCCATCCCGGTGCTCTCGTGGCTCGTGTTCACCGCGGTGGCCGCGCTGTTGCTGGGGCTCCGCAGGAGGCTTGCAGGATGAAGAGAGAGATGCTCGTGGCCGGGGTCCTGGCGACCCTGATCCTGCTGTTCGTGCTCGGCACCGTGGGGGTCAAGAGCCAGCGTGCCCAGGAGGTCGAGGTGCTGGCCCAGGAGGAGGCCACGCTGTTCGAGCGGCCGGGTGCCCCCTCCTTTGGACCCGAGGACGCCGACGTGGTCATCGTCGAATTCTTCGATCCGGCCTGTGAGACCTGCGCGGCGATCTACCCCCACGTGCACCAGCTGGTCGAAGCCCACCCCGAGCGGGTTCGCCTGGTCCTGCGCTATGCCCCGCTCCACCACGGCGCCGACGTGGTGGTCCGGGCCCTCGAGGCCTCCCGCAAGCAGGACCTGTTCTGGCAGGCCCTCGACGTGCTCTTCGCCACCCAGGCCCAGTGGACCGCTCACCACAAGGTCCAGCTGGACCGCCTCCCGGCCTTCCTGAGCGAGGCGGGGGTCGACCTGACCCAGCTCCAACAGGACATGCACGACCCGGCCATCGACGCGGTCCTGAAACAGGACCACGACGACCGGACCACCCTGGGCGTGCGCAAGACCCCGACCTTCTTCGTGAACGGCAAGCCCCTGCCCCGCTTCGGCCTGGACGCGCTCCAGCAGCTGGTCCAGAGCGAGCTCGAGGGGGGCTGATCCAGGCTGGTTCTAAGGTTCGATGGGGTAGGTGAACTGGGTCGACACCCCGGCACCGTCGCTCCCGTTCGGGTAGGTCACCGTGTACAGGCAGTCGCCCTGGGCCACGCCGGTGATCTCGAACCAGCCGAGCTCGCTCTCGCCGTCGGCAGCGCCCACCATGGCGATCGTGCAGGTGTCCGGTGTGTCCGAGTCCACGGTCAGGGTCGCGGTGCCTTGGCAGACCACGTTGTCGCCGACCATCGGGTGGACCGAGAAGCTGTTGGTGTCGCCCACGTCGATGTCCTCGAGCACGTAGGCCACCGGGTCCTGGATGCCGTCGATCTGATCCTCGCCGGCGAGCTGCAGGGTCAGGGCGGTGTCGTCGATGGTGGAAGTGAGCACGGCCTCCTCGGGGATGATGCCTGTGTTCAGCGTGATCACGACCTGGCTGGTGTTGTCGGCGTCCAGCTTGGCCACCGAGGCGCCGAGCTCGACCGGGTAGTAGCCGTAGCCGATTACCGGCTGGCCGTTCTCCATCGTCATCTCAAAGGTGACCCACACGTCGTGCTCGGTCAGGTACGCGGCGGCATCGCTGTCGGTGCAGCTGTGGCCCAGGCTCAGCACCTCGGGGGTCTTGGCCTGCATGTTGACCGAGTCGGTCAGAGTCTCCCCGTCCAGGGTGCCTTCGACCTCGAGCAGGGCCTGCCCGTCGCCGATGCCCGTGATGGTGACCTCGCCCCCGGACCAGGTGTGCACGTCGAGCACGGCGAGGTCGTCGAAGCCAGCGGAGATCAGGTCGACGCTGCCGCCGCTGACCCCGGACACCTCGACGTCCAGGAAGCCATGCACGGCGACAGGCTTGTTGAAGTCGTTGACCCAGTCATCCGCCCAGTAGGAGAAGCGGAAGTTGCCCTCGTTCCCCGTCAGGGTCGACTGGCAGCCAAGGGTGAAGAGGGCGGCGAGGGCGAGCACGTTGCGCATGGGTCCATCTCCTGTCCAGGGCCGGCACAGCCCCGGGAACAGTACTTGGACCCCCCACGTCGCGCAGGAAGAAACCCCAGGATCAACCCCGACCCCGATGATCCGACAACAAGAGGCCACACCGCGCGGGGATCCGATGACGCTGACCACTCTGCTGTCCCTCACCTTGCTGGCCTGCGGGTCCGACGACACGGCCACGACCACCGACTCGGCCCAGTCGCCCGCCGACGACACCCCGGACAGCGGAGACTCGGGCCGGAACACGGACACCCAGGACACCCAGGACACCCAGGACACCTGGGACCTGGGCGCCTTCGAAGGCACCGTGCGGGCCCAGATCGAGTCCTTCCAGGTCACCCTGCCGGACCCCGCTTCGGCCGCCTTCACGACCTATGGGACCTGGGAGCAGCGCTCGCTGAACCCGCGCCTGTACCTGGATCCCATCGCCGACGACCAGCTGCGCATCGGCTGGACCGGGGAGAGCGGCACCGGCCACGTGGCTGTCGTGGACAGCACCACGGTGGTCTCCACCCTCGACTTCGACGGGCTGTCGGTCCAGGGCCTGGCCAACGACGGCGACGGCGGCTTCGGCGTCTTGTTGCTCCCGAGCGACGGCAAGATGATCCTGCGGCGCTACACCGCCGACGGCGGGCTGCTCTGGGAGAGCGCGATGACGTCGGGCAATGAGTGGGCCATGTCGCCGTCGGGCAGCTCGATCATCGGGGACTCCCGGCTGGAGTGGGGCGGCTCCCGCTTCGCGTCCTACTTCGTCATCCAGGACATGGGCTCTGGCCACCACATGGACAGCTACATGCTCACGTGGATCGAAGACGGCGCCGACTACGGCGACGTGTGGGGCACCGGCTGTTCCCATGGCATGAGTCAGCTGGTGCGGACCCATCCCGAGCACGGCCGCTTCGTGCCCGTCTGCAGCAGCGACGCCTACCCGGACCACGGGATCTACGCCTGGCGGGACAGCGGGCGCCGGCTGTACAGGGCCCACGCCAACGGAGCCGGCCTGGTCTCGGCCGAGCTCGGGGGCATGACGGGCACCCAAGAGGGCCTGATCCTGTCGTTCAACGCCAACCAGCAGGACTGCTGCGATGCCAAGGGCGTCGGGGTGATCAACCTGGACCTGGACGGCTACCCCACGTCGGGGGTCACCTGGCTCACGGACACCGACGGCGAGCACGAGCGGGACAGCGCCATCGCCCGGATCGGCACCGCGAACGACGACGGCTACACCGCCGACCGCTACCTGGTCGGCTGGCGCCAGACCGACGACGACAGCTTCCTGCTGGGTGTGATCGACCAGGCCGGCGCCTGGCAGGTGCCCGCCGAGATCGTGTCCGTGGAGATGGGCAGCGCACCGGGGGTGGCCTGGGGCCGCCGTGACGACGCGTTCAGCACCGACGCCCAGGGCCGCGTGGTCTGGGGCGTGCTCTTCCAGAAGAGCGACACGTTCCAGTGGTTCCGCTACAGCGACTTCGCAGACGAGCCCGCGCCGACCACCCAGTAGTCCCTACAGTCCCCACGGCCGGACCACATGCTGCCAACAAAGGGCTCCTGCTTGATGTGGTCGCCCGCCACGGCGCTGAGGGCCATGCAGGTCTGGCCCGACGCCTGGATCGATCAGCGGGTCCGACGCGCGGTCTACTGGCAGATCGGGTCGCTGCCGTCGTCGCTGACGTTGTCCTCGTAGACGTTCGTGCCGACCTCGCTCAGGGTCACGTGGTCCGGCACCAGGGCGCACTGGGGTCCCGTGTTGCGCCGGAACACGCTGTCTTCGAACACGATCTGGGCCACGGTCGAGCCGAACACGACGCTGAAGTAGTCGCTGGCCCGATTGTCTTCGAGGGTCGCCCGCACCAGGTGCAGCGAGTCGTAGGGGTTCAGCGTGAAGGTGGGGTTGTCGGACAGCGTCGAGTCGGTGATCGTGGCCGAGAAGAACTCCAGGCCCCCTTCGACGCCGCGCACGGTGCTGTCGGTCATCTCCAGGTGCCCGACCGACGTGACCCAGCCGGTGTGGTCCTCGAACACCGAGTCGTGCACAACAAGCTCGCCCGCCACGATGCCGTCCGGTCCGTCGTCGGCCACGTTGCCCCGCACGGTGCAGTCCCACAGCTCGACGCGGTCGTCGGAGTAGATCGCCCCGCCGCCCAGGAACACGTCGGACGCGTCCTGGACGTTGCCCTCGAGGGTCGTGCCGGTGAGGATCAGGTCCCCCGCTTCGACCAGGATGGCCCCGCCAGCCTCGGCCTGGTTGTCGCGCAGGACAGCGTCGGTGACGCGAAAGCTCCCGGGTCCGACCAGGTGGAGCGCCCCACCCGCCGCGTAGCCGGTCCACGCCCCACCCAAGGTGCCGGTGCCCCCGGTGATCGTCAGGCCCTCGAGCTCCAGGGACACGTCTTCGGTGGCGAGCACGGAACCCCGCAGGATGGTGGTGTCCGGGCCTTCCTCGGCGATCAGCCGCACGGTGGTCTCGATGACCGGGCGCTCGACATAGGTGCCAGGGCCGATCACCAGGGTCGAGCCCTCCTGGGCATCGGCGAGGGCCAGAGCGATGCAGGGGTACTCGTCCAGGTCGTCCAGGACGACCCGTCCCCCAGCGATCACACCGTCACAGTCGTCGTCCACGCCGCTGCAGGCGTCCTCGAGGGCCCCCGGGTTCACGCTGGCGTCCTGGTCGTCACAGTCCGTGCCGCCGGACGCGATCGAGGCGTAGCCGTCCTGGTCCTGGTCCGTCTCTTCGCTGGGCGGCTGCTGCTGGATGGGCGTGCCGGCCGGGCCGAGGGTGCTGGGCCACGCCGGGTCGGTCGGCGACGAGGGGGTTGCACTCGGCGGCGTGTCTGAGCCGCCACACGCGACGATGAGAAGGAGGGTGCTGGGGCTCATGAGGACTCCGGGTGTACCACCCTCTGGCGCAGCAAGGGACGTGCCAGGCCCGGGACCCCACGCCACGCCGGCCTCGGGAGCGCAGCGCCTCCCCTCGACACGCCCTGCGTGCCGCGAGCACGCACCGGCGGGCCCCGGCGCTATCCTGTGGTGCTCGTCCCTCCAGGAGCTCGTGCCATGTCGTCCTTCCGCCTGCTCTTGCTCTGCGCTCTGGTCCTGCCGGCCTGCCGCAACAAGGACAACACCGGTGACTCAGGCCAGTCCTGCACCTGGTTCACCGACGCCGACAGCGACGGCCACGGGGTCGGCGACCAGGTGCTCGGCCTGTGCGACGACCAGCCGGCCGCGAGCGCCACCGTGGATGGTGACTGCGACGACGGCAACGGCGCGGTCTTCCCGGGCAACAGCGAGATCCCCTACAATGGTCTCGACGACGACTGCGACGCGGCCACCCCCGACGACGACCTGGACGCCGACGGCCACGGCATCGCCACCGACTGTGACGACGACGACCCTGCCGTGAACCCCGACGCGGTCGAGGTCTGCAACGACCTCGACGACGACTGCAGCGGCGAGGTCGACGACGCGGTGGGCGACCTGTTCTACGCCGACGCGGACGGCGACGGCTTCGGCGACCCGGACACCGAGACCCGGAGCTGTGCAGGCGCGACCGACTATGTCGCCGACGCCACGGACTGCGACGACGGCGACGCGACCGTGAACCTGGCCGCCGACGAGGTCTGCGACGGCGTCGACAACGACTGCGACCTGCTGGTCGACGACGACGACCCCGGCCTGCTCGACCCGGTCACCTGGTACGCCGACCTGGACGCCGACGGCTTCGGCGACGACGCCACGGTGGTCGAAGCCTGCGATGCGCCTTCGTTCTACGGCCCCGACGCCGGCGACTGCGACGACGGCGACCCCGCGGTGAACCCGGACGCCACCGAGGTCTGCAACGACAGCGACGATGACTGCGACGGCCTGGTCGACGCCGACGACGACTCGGTCGAGGGGCTGTCCACCTGGTACATCGACACCGACGGCGACGGCCACGGGGCCCCCACCTTCAGCGTCGAGGGCTGCAGCCAGCCCGACGACTTCGCCGCGAGCAGCGACGACTGCGACGACGGCGAGGCCCTGACGTACCCCGGGGCCAACGAGTCCTGTGACGGCGACGACAACGACTGCGACGGCGACGTCGACGAGAACGCCAGCGACGCGGGCACCTGGTACGCGGACAGCGACGGAGACGGCTACGGCGACCCGGACGCCGCGATCCAGAGCTGCGAAGGCACCACCGCTCTGGTCGCCGACGCGACCGACTGCGATGACGGGGAGGCTGGGGTGAACCCCGGTGCGGCCGAGGTGTGTGACGGCGACGACGAGGACTGCGACGGCCTGATCGACGACGACGACCCCAACGTGACCGACGCCGGCACCTGGTACACGGACAGCGACGGGGACGGCTTCGGCGACGCCAGCGCCCCGACCACGGCCTGCTCGCAGCCGTCGGGCACGGTGAGCGACGACACGGACTGCGAAGACGGGGACGCGTCGGCGTACCCCGGGGCGCCGGAGCTCTGCGACGGGGACGACGAGGACTGCGACGCCCTGATCGACGACGACGACCCAGACGTGGTGAACGCGGCGACCTGGTACCTGGACTATGACGGGGACGGCTTCGGTCAGACGACCTTCACGGTGGACGCCTGCGAGGCCCCCAGCGGCTACGTCGACAACAGCCTGGACTGCGACGACGCCCACGCCGAGGCGAGCCCGTCGGGCACCGAGATCTGCGACGGGCTGGACAACGACTGCAACGGCAGCACAGACGTGGGCGCGAGCGATGCGAGCACCTGGTACGCGGACGGCGACGGGGACGGCTTCGGGGACCCGGACACGAGCAGCACGTCCTGCGAGGCGGGCAGCGCCGAGGTCGCCGACGCCCAGGACTGCGACGACGGGGACGCGGCCGTGAACCCGGACGCGCAGGAGGTCTGCGACGGCGTGGACAACGACTGCGACGGGGACGCCGACACCGGGGCCACCGATCAGGGCATCTGGTACGCCGACGACGACGGCGACGGGTACGGCGACGCCGCCGCGCCGACCACGGCTTGTGACCAGCCCAGCGCCACGGTCGCCGACGCCACCGACTGCGATGACGCGGACGCCACGGCCTTCCCGGGCGCCTCGGAGATCTGCGACGGCGACGACGAGGACTGCGACGGCCTGGTCGACGACGACGACCCAGGCGTGACCGACTCGAGCTCCTGGAACATCGACTACGACGGCGACGGCTACGGCTCGGCGGACTGGGTCGTGGTCGCGTGCAGCGAGCCCACCGGGTACCTGGCCGATGCCTCCGACTGCGACGACGCCGACCCGGCCGTGAACCCGGCAGCCACCGAGGTCTGCAACAGCATCGACGACGACTGCGACGGCGACGTAGACGACGACGACGGCGATCGCTCCGGCGGCGACACCTGGTATGCGGACAGCGACGGCGACGGCTTCGGCGATGCGACCAGCACCACCGACGCCTGCGAGGAGCCGAGCGCCTACACCAGCGACGACACGGACTGCGACGACAGCGACAGCACCATCTTCCCGGGCGCCGAGGAGGCGTGCGACGGCGTCGACCGCAACTGCGACGGCGACCCTCTGGCCGGGCTCATCGACTCCGACGGCGACGGGATCGTCAATTGCGAGGACCCCCAGGTGTACGCCATCGACTTCGACAGCGGCTGGGAGGACTGGACCTATGTGGACCTGGGCGGCGGCAACAGCCCGACCTGGACCACCAGCTCCGGGTACCTCTACGAAGGCTCCAACGCGGCCCTGTCCATCGCCTACAGCGCCGACCTGGGTGCGCTCGACACGTGGACCCTGACGGTCGACGTCTACAACTCAACGAGCGCCAACAACGACAGCGGCATCGTGTTCGGCATGCTCGACGAGGACAACTACTGGCTCGCCCGCTGGTCCGACCCCACGGACTACTACGGCACGGGTGGCGTGGTGGCCCTGGACGAGGTGTCCGGGGGCACCAGCACGACCCTGGCCTACGACGACGGCACCACCACCGTCACCACGTCGACAGCCGAGTGGATCACCCTGGCGGTGTCCGTCGACGGCGAGGACGTGAGCATCTGGTGGGACGGCACCGAGGTCGTGACCCACACCCTGACCGGGGCCGCTCCGGTGGGTCTGGACCGAGTCGGCCTCTACACCTACGACAACGACGGCGGCGTCTACTACGACAACCTGGTCATCACGAACCCGTAGACGAGGCTAAGGCTCGGGCTCCTCGCGGAAGGGCGTCTCCGGGCACTCGCTCGGTTCGGCCCGCAGCTGCCTTGCCCGGGACTTGCATGCCTGGGCCCTGGGTCCGGCGACCGGGCACAGCGCGCCCTCGATCTCCCGACACACCACGGCGGTGGCCAGGTGGAAGCCGATCATCCAGTCGAATTCCTCGTCCATGGCAGCCACCCTGGCCACCTCCTCGGCCAGGGTCACGGACTCTGCCCAGCGGGCGGCGGCGTGGCCCACACAGTCCCGGACGTGGTCGGTGACGAACGTCCGGCACAACCCGATCGTCGTCACCAGATCGGGCGGATTGCGGGCGTCCAGCACGTCGAAGGCGCAGTCGCCGTCGGCCCGACAGGCCTCGAGCAAGGTCGCCAGGGGCGTCTCTGGCGACCACCGCGCCCGGGCGGCCGCCCAGTTGTGGCGGCACTCTCGGGCGTAGGGCGTCACCTGGCCGCAGACCGTGGACAGGTCGAGGTGTCGAAGCAGGACGGCCTGGCTCGCCAGGCAGTAGCCGAGCAGCCGGTCGTCCCCTGCATGGGTGGCGCAGACCGCGAGCTCCGGGGGCAGCACGCGGTCGGCCGGCGGCGTCTCGGCCCCGCTGCAGCCGCTCAGGGCCACGATGAGGGCGACTGGGCTCATGATCAGCCGCCGCCGCCTTGCTCCCCCCGCAAGGCCCGGAAGTCGATGAGGTCGTGGTTGACGCCTCCCGGAGGCGGCCCCCGCGATCCCGGAGGCGTCGGGGGACCGCCGGAGGCCCCCGGTGGCCGGTGCCCCATGGCGGGTCGACCGGTGAGCACGAAGTACTCGGTCGGGTTCAGGACGGCGCCCTCCTGCAGGCGCCCGATCAGGCCGCCGTGGCCGGCCGCCTCGAGGCGTTGGCGGAGCGCCGGGTTGATCTCGAAGATCCCCTGCCACATCCCCGGTCGCGTATCGACGATCTGGTCGCCGAACTGGATCATCGAGTGGATCGCCTTTGCCCCCTGAGCCCCCGCCACGTCCTCGTGGATGTAGCCCCGGCCTCCGGCCGCACCCTGGACCGCCTCGCAGCCCGCCTGGCAGTCCGGCCGGGCGTGGATGTCCGGATTGAGGTCGCGGGCCCGCCACTGGTTGAGCGTGTCCCGCGCGGCCGCCGCCTCGGCAGCCGGCACCCCCGCGCCCGCCAGGTCCGGCTGCTGGCCGATGGGACCGTCGGGCGGCTGCCAGGGCGCCCCGCTTGTCCCCGGCGCGTCGGGCGCGCCGAGGTGCGGCGGGGTCGCGGTGTCGGCGAGCATCGCCCGGCCCATGCGGACCCTGGCCTGGGCGAACATCGCCCCCCCGCCCTCGAACAGGAGCCCGACGAACACCCCCACCAGGAAGCCCGTGACGGTCGGCTTGTGGTCGAACGCCGCGTACGCGACGAGCTGGTCGACGGCGGCTCCCGAGACGGCCGTGACCGCCCCCGCAGCGAGCGGTGTCATCCCCCACGCGATGGCGGCGCCGTAGGCGACCGAACCGAACGCGGCCCCCGCCGCGCCCAGGACGGCGCCTTGGTATGTGCCCGTCCACACGGCCCCCCAGTCCGTACTGCCGCTGTTGGGCTGGGCCGCCCAGGCAGCGGTGCCGCCGAACGCTGCCCCCACCAACGCCCCCACCACGAGGATCGTCGTGAAGGCGACGTTGCCGCGGATGTCCATCCCACCGGCGCCCGCGTTGCCGGCGTGGGTGTAGGCCTGGACGCCGTATGGATCCCGGGGATCGCGGCTGAGGAAGCGCCCCGTCTCGGGGCAGAACCAACGGTCCCGCTGGTACACCAGCCCCGAGACCTCGCACGCGTAGTGCAGGCCCAACCGGACGCGCATCTCCAGCGGCGACTCGTCGAACACGAACGCTTCCTTGGGGCGCCTGTCATCGCCGAACTCGAACCGCGACACGACCCGGACGCGGTCCGTCGCCGGACGCGCCCGGCTGAACACCTTGGTCCGCCCGAATGCGTCCTCGTCCTGGATCTCGACGACGAAGCCGAGCCGGTCGCTCAGCGCGACGGGGCGACCGTCAGGCCGGGCGTGCACGTAGAAGCGGTGCCAGTCCGCGCCCGCGAGGGCCTCGGCCCGGGTCCTCCGGTCGAAGCACAGCAGCTCGGTGTTCGCTGTGCCCCACACGTACCGCGCCGTCGGCTCGAGGGAGCCGCGCTGGCGCCCCGTCTCGCACTCCTCGACCAGCTGATCCCCGTCCCAGTACAGGAGCCGGCTGAAGCTGGTCGGGTTGACCACCCCACGGTTGTCGACCTGGATCGCCACGAGCCGGTTCAGGGGGTCGTAGTGGTACCGCGTGCCCCAGCTCTCGCGGGGGCCCGGGCCGCCGTGGGCGCCCGACTTGTCGAGGTCCACCACCTGGACCGGCCGGTTGCGGTAGTCGTACGTGATCCGCTTGCGGAGGCGAGCGTCTCGCTCGGGGGTGGCGCCCGCGATCGTGAGCTCGCTCGTGATGGTCGTCAGGTTCCCGGCCGTGTCGTAGCCGTACGTCTCGTCCCGCGTGTCGAGGATCGAGCTCCCGCCTCCGATGAGGCTGGCCGCGAGGCCCTGGCTGCGGTCGTAGCGGACGAGCTCGACCGTCTTCCCGGTCACCTGCCCGCCGCGCCGCGTGCGCAGGGACTCCTCGGTGCGCAGGTACACCTCGGCGCTGTCATAGTTGACCCCGAAGGACAGCGCGAAGGACGGCGACAGCGCGGTGAGGGCGGCATCGGCGACGGCCCACTTGTAGGCGCCGAAGTTGGTCAGGTAGGGGTCCCGCGTGACCCGTGACTTCACCGTCGGGGTGCCCACGGAGTCGTACGCCGTCACCTCCCAGGAGCGCGGGAACCGACCGCGGGCGATGCCTTCCATCGATCGCACGAGCTGGCCGCGCTCGTCGTAGCCGTAGCTGTCGGTGGTCCGCCGGGTGGGGCCCCGATCCTGGCGCAGACGGCGATCGATCGTCTTCCGACCGACGATGCGACCGCGCGCGTCCAGCGTGTCCTCCTGCTGGTAGCTCCAGCCCTGCGCGAAGATGCTGAAGCCTGCGGGCCGGTGTTCGCGGTCGTAGCGGCGTCCGCTCGTGAGGCTGGGGACGCCGACCTGGCGCTGCTCCACCATGCGGCCGCCCGTCCCCCACCAGGACCACTCGAAGTGCGCCGGCTCGACCCAGGGGGACCGCGGCCCGCCCACGAAGAGCTTGGTCGGGCGGCCGCGCGCGTCGCGTCGCCAGACCAGGTTGTGATCGGGGTAGCCCGCCCGCACCCGGTGGCCCCGAGCATCGTAGCGGCTGGTGACGATCCGATTGGCGAGCGGGTCGAGCCGCGGCAGCTTGTCCGGGTCGAGGAAGCCATTGCGCTCGTGGCGCACGCGCCCGAGGGACGTCCAGGCCCGGTTCACGAGCGTCGCGGCGGTCTGGTCGACCGCGAGCACGAGGCGTCCGAGCCCGTCGTAGAACCAGGCCTCCTGGGTCGTGCCGACCACGCCGGTCCCCGCGGTGACGACTCGGCTGACCGGCTGCCCGGCCGGGTTGTGCAGATCGCGGACGATGGTGCCGTTGGGGTCGATCGTCTCGATGCGGCGACCGAGCGGGTCGTGCTGCATGCGCGTGGTCGCCCCGCCGGACGTCACCGTGACGAGGCGATCGAGATCGTCGTACGTGTACCGGGTGCGGGTGCTGTCGGCGGTCTCCACCTCCTCCAGCCGGCCGTCGATGTCGTAGTCCAGGTTCGTCTCGAGGATCGAGCTCCCCTGGCTGACCAGGGGGAGCACGGGGTCGCCGCCGGCGTACCGGTCGACGTCGAAGGTCTCGCCCCGCTCCAGCGTGCGCACGCGGCGGCCGAGCGTGTCGTAGCGATGCTCGACGGGCACGCCGTCGCCGCCCACCATCCCGCGGAGCCAGCCCATCGAGTCGAAGTACCGGGTCACCGACATGCTGCCCCGCGACTCGCCGGTGCTGCGCCCGAGGCCGTCGTAGGTCCAGGCCATCGTCGAGGCGACGCTGCCCCCAAAGTCGTTGGTCTCGAGCAGGCGCATCGACGTGGCCTGTCCGTCGCCGCGGAAGGTCCACGTGCGCTCGTTGCCCGCGCCGTCCATCTCGCCGGTGCGTCGCCGGGCGCCGTCGTAGGTGTACTCCTCCACCAGGGTCTGGCTGAGGCCGCGGTCGCCGGTGCCGGAGAGCTCGCGCTT
Source organism: uncultured Enterobacterales bacterium (assembly GCA_964519895.1). Classification (GTDB taxonomy): domain Bacteria; phylum Myxococcota_A; class UBA796; order UBA796; family CAJQPC01; genus CAYFPX01. Next base: position 30,990 of record CAZFLE010000066.1, read on the forward strand.
CGTGACCACCCCGCGCAGGTCCCACGTCAGGGTCTCCACCTTGCGCATGCGGGTGTCGTCGCCGCCCGGGTCGAGCACGTGAACGGTCCGCACGGTCTCCTGGCCCCAGGCGTCGAAGCTGCTCTCGGCCTTTTCCAGGAGGACTTCGCCCCCGCCGAGCGCGACGCCCCCATCGCCGAGGGTCCTGCGCTCGAGCACGTGGCCGTCGTCGTCGAGGCGAAGGATCTGGCGGCAGCCGTTGGGCTGGATCGTCTCGACGATCCGACCCAGGCCGTCCCGACGGAACGCGATTCGCTGATCCATGGCGTCGGCCTGCTCGACCACGCGCCCGGCGGCGTCGTGCATCCACCGGTCGGTCGCCTCGTCGGTCGAGCCCGGCGCCCGCGTCTGGCGGACGACGAGGCCCCGCTCGTCGTAGGTGAACCGGGTCCGGCGGGCGCCACCGCTGGTGCGGATCTGTTCGTAGAGCCGGCCGTCAGGCCAGTAGGTGCGGTTCTCGCTGGAGAACGTCAGCCCGGCCCCGTCGATGCGGGCGCGTTCGACGCGGTCCACCCGGTCATAAGACCACGTCCAGACGATCTCCTCGTCGCTGGGCGCGGCCTCGAGCAGGGCCGCCGTGAAGTCGTCGGTGCGGGTGAAGCGACGCTCCACGACGTTGCCACAGCGGTCGTACTTCATCGTCTCCTCGTGGCCGAGCGGATCCGTCCCGACGGTGACGAGGCCGCGCGGTCCAACGCGGCTCGTCCACGTCCGCCCCGCGGGGTCCGTCTTGCCGGTGAGGTGGCCGCGCGCGTCGTAGGTCGTGGCGGTCACGAGGTTGACGCCGCTGGGGTCCTGCGCGTATTGGGCGGGCTGCCCCAGGTCGTCGTACACCCAGGTCGTCACCAGCCCGGCCCCGTCGTCGATCCGGGTCGGGAGCCCGTACACGTCGTGCTCGTGCTTCTCGGTGCGCCTCAGCGAGGCGCCGCCCGGTCCACTGAGCGGCGGCGGCGTGTGCGTGCGCGACGTCCCGTTCCAGCCGTCGACGAAGCCCGGCTCGTGCGTCGTCTTGCGGACCTTGCCCCGCCGATCCGTCTCCTCAGTGACCTGGTGGAAAGCGTGCTCGTAGGTCCACTTCTTCGTGACGACCTTGCCATCGGTCCCGCGGACCTCGCGCTCCCGCAGGTTGCCCGGCGCGAGGTCGTCGCCCCAGGTGAGCGCGGGGTTCGGATCGAAGCGCTCGGGACCGATGGTGATGCCGGCCCGCTTCGTCTCGTACCGGTTCGTCGTGACAATCCCCGTCGGGTCCGTGTGCGTGCGCATCAGCCCGTGGCCGTCGTAGGTCCACCGATCCGTCCACGGCCCGGGATGGGCCGGGGACTCCGGGGGCGCGGCCGGCGTGACGGTTCGACGGGCGATGTGTTGGCCGGTCCCGTCGAGGGCGTAGGTCCAGCTCCCCCCGCGAGGGGTCGTCAAGGTGTCGCCGCTCCACGTCCAGGTGCCGTCCAGGACCTTCTGGGTGGTGAGGCGCGTCCCCTGGAACGTGTTCTCGAGGACGGTGAACCGGCGCGGTGACGCGACCTTCTGGAGCTGGTCGCCCTGCCAGCCGTACGTCCACTTGACGCGGTCAGTGGTGTCCTTGTCGCGCTCGGCCGGGCGCTCCACGTGCTCGCAGTGTCCGTCGCCGTCGTAGCCGTAGGAGAACCGGTCGCCCGCCTGGTTGATCACCTCGACGAGGCGCTCGGCCCCGCCGTGCTCGGCGTACTTCAGCTGGTGCGTGGCCCCGCGGCCGGTCTGCACGATGCGCCGAGGCAGCCACGGGCTGTCGGAGTCGTCGTGGTGGAACCGCAGCTCCGTCCGGTGGCGGTCGCGCATCCAGACCAGGCGCCCGAAGCAGTCGAAGCGAACCCGCGCGCCGTTCTTGAAGCGCAGGAGGTAGAAGGCCTCGCAGACGTCCGGCAGCTGCTCCTCCTGGCGCTCTTCGCCGGGGGTCGACGTCACCGTCGGGCCGGTCGTCGTGGGACCGACCGTGGTCGATCCGACCGTGGTCGATCCGACCGTGGTGGAGCCGACGGTGCTGGGGCCGACCGTGGCCGTGGCGACGGTGGTCGACCCCACCGTCGTCCCGGTGCCGCCCGTGCGGAGGCGGTCATCACCCAACTCGAGCTCCAGCTCGTCGGACAGCGGCGGCCCCGCGCGCTTGCGGACGTACAGCAGTTGCGCGTGCTCGACCGGGTTGTCGTACAGGTCGACGAGGGCGTCGTAGCGACGCTCGATCCGCGCGCCGGGGGTGCCATCGAGCTCGACCACCTTGACCGGCAGCATCGTCCGCGTCTTCTCGAACGACCAGCGGGTCACGCGACCGCGGCCGCGCGGGTTCCGGACCTCGCAGCTGTGGTCCGAGGTCCGCGCGAGCCGCACGTCGTAGCGCCACACGCAGCCCCGACCGACGGGCGAGTCGGGGTGGTCGATCATGCCGAGGAACAGGCGGTCGAACCGCAGCGGAAGGCCGAAGTTGGGGCTCTGGTAGTCCCGGACCCGATGGAAGAACGTCGAATTGTGGACGAACAGGCCGCGGATCTCGTCGGCGACGGCCTCGCTGCGCACGGGCAGCGGCGTCAGGCCCGGACGAACCTTCAGGAGGCGCAGCTTCTCGAGCTTCGGCCAGAACGCCAGAGGCGCGCAAGCCGACTCGGGCACCTCCTGGAGCTCCTCGGGCTGCTCCAGGATCTCGACCGGGAAGCTGGCTCCCCCCTGGCCGTCGTCCTCGACGAGGCAGCGCACCTGGAGCTCGGCGCACAGCACCTCGGGCACCTCGGTGACCTTGTAGACGAGCCGGTTTTCGTCCTGCTCGACGAACACCAGGCCCAGGGCCGCGATGTCGGCCCCTGCGGGGTGGACCTCGACGGTGCCGTCGACCTTGGTGACGACGAAGGTCCAGCGGTACTCGTGATCCGGGTCCGGGGTGTGGTCCCAGGCCCGGGCGAGGCGGGCGCGATTGGCCCACGGCGGGCGGACGAAGTCGGCCGGAACTGCGACTGCGTGCAGCTCGTCAGCGTCGACGTACACGTCGCCGGGGTCGCGGGGCCGGTACCCGGTGACGACCGCGAGGCGCTCCGGGCAGGGGACGAGGCCCGGCGTCGCCGGCGCAGGGGGGCCTCCGGCGCCGACCGTGATCGGGGGACGCGGAGGAATCGGCGGGAGCGGACCGGGGCCCGGGGGCAGGGGCTGAGGACCGCCGCCCCCGCCACCACCACCTCCGCCGCCGCCGCCGCCCCCCCCGCCTCCACCGCCGCCCGCCCCGCCGGGGAGGGCCGCGCCCTGGAGGTGGTCGGGGATCCCGTCGCCGTCGGCATCGGCACGGAGGAGGATGGCGCCGCGGAACGCCCCGCTGGGGGCGGTGTAGTCCCCGTTGCCGTTGTCGTTGAGGGCCACGAACACGCGGAGCAGGTAGGCGCCGTCGTCGGGCAGCGGCTGATCGTCGGCGTCGAAGTTCGACTGGCGGGACAGCAGACGCGCGCCGTCCGGTCCCACCAGCTCCAGGCGGGGCCGGAAGGGCAACAGGGCCGGGGGCCCACCGGTCAGGGAGAGGTCGACGAAGACTCGCGCCAGGTCCCGCCGTAGGACGCGGAACACCGAGACGTCGTAGGCGTCGGCGAGTGTCCCCGAGAACGCTACGCGGTCGCCTTGCACACTCAGCTCCGTGACATCGCTGGGCGACAGCGACAGGCGGAAGCCGCCGCTGCGGGGGTTGCTGAGGAGGTCGACGCACCCGACGCGGACCCGGTACTCGCCCGCTTGGGGCAGGACCAGCCCCTCCTGGCGGATCCGCTGTCGGATCGTCTCCGGCTGGGTGAGGGGCGTCCCGTCGGGACCGACGACGCGGAAGAACGGGACGAACCCTGTGGTCGACGAGGAGATCGCGACGTCCACGACGTCGCCGGCGTCGGCCGAGAAACGATAGACCGCGGCGGCGCCGGGGGCGTCGATGCGCCCCAGGACAGTGCCTTCCAGAGGCGCGGTGTCCAGGCGCTCGATGACGTCTCGGGAGGTCTCCACCCGGTACTGGGGGCCCCCCGTGGGGCGCGTCGGATCGGGGCACACGACGACGTAGAACGGGCCGTCCCGGGGGAGGATGTACCCGGACAGGACCGTTCCCCCGGACCCTGGGGACGCGCCCACCACCGGCACGCCACTGGCGAGGAAGGTCCCGCGATCGTCGAAGACCGAGAGCTGGACGTAGGGCCGGCTCAGTCCGGCCCCGCCGGCGTCGCTCCGCAAGGTGATGGCGTCGCCCGCGTTGCCGTCGAAGCGCCAGGTCTGGGGGCCGCCGCCCAGGTCCCCCTCCAAGGGCTGCCCGAGATCGAAGCGACGCCCCGGAAGGACCGGCTGCGCGCCGCACAGGTTGACGGTGCCCTGGCCGAGCAGCGGTCCGCCCCAGCCGCCGCCTGCGCCGCCGCCACCGCCGCCGCCGCCACCACCGCCACCGCCGCCACCGCCACCGCCACCACCGCCGCCGCCGCCGCCGCCGCGCGGCGCCTTGCGCGCCCGGATGACGAAGCGTCGAACCTGGGACCGACCGCCGCACCAGAGCTTCGCCACGATCTCGGTGGTCCCCGCACCGGTGGGGAGGAAATTGACCGAGACGTCCTGCGGGTCGTCGGCGGGGGGGATGCGCCGGGAGATCGCTCGCGCCTGCCCGCGGACCGCCTCCACGGTCAGCAGAGTCTCCTTTTCCGGCACGCACACCGCCATCGGCAGGCGTGTCGGCATGCCCACGGTCGTCCGGATCACCGTCCGCCGCTTCGCGGGCGAGTGGAAGCCGCAGGGCTCGCAGGGAGGATCGAGGGGCGGGTCCTTTCGCCGAGGCGCCGGGAGGACCGGCGGCGTACCGTCGTCATCCTCGGGACGCTCGACGAAGGCCGGTTCCTTGAGCAGCCGGATGAGGTCCTTGGGGTCCGGACCCTCGAGCCCTTCCGTCGGGCGATCGTCGGCGGGCTCTGGTTGGGCGATCGTGGTCCTCCGGGGAGGCCGCACGCGCAGCCCCCGGATGCTGTCGGCGCGCAGCTCGCGGCGCAGGTCGTCGGGCACCCGAAACACGAGCTCGGTGGTCCGCCGCGCGACGGTCCGCGCCGACTCCGGCTGAAGGCTCGCGTCGTCGACCAGCAGAGTGCTCTCGGCGGGCACCCGACCGTAGACGCGGACTTCGTCGGGCGCCGGCCCGGCCAGCCGCTCAGACCCGAAGACCCACCGCGGCTTTCGCGGCTTCACGACTCGCAGTCGGACCTCGCTGGGACGCACCCTGCCATCGGGGAGGCGCACGCTGAGCGCGTGGACCCCGGGCCTGTCTGCGAGCACGTCGAGTTCGAAGTCGTGCCGCCCGACCTGGCGGACGTCCAAGATCCGGAGGTCCCCAAACCCGAACGTGACGTGGTGAGGCAGACCCTCGGCGTGCAGCCGGGCGGTGATGGGACGCCCCGCCCACCCCTCGGCGGCGTTCACCCGCTTCCGATTCAACCGGAGGGAGATCTCGCCTGTGGCTTCGGCGGTCGTGAACCGGACCGCGGCGTCGGCGTTCCGGGCGCCGTCTGATCCCCGCAGCCCGGACCAGTCGAGCACGTACTCCCGTCGCGCGAGGAGCGTCGCGCCGGGCTCGATCCGCACGGTGCGCCGGTCGTGGCCGAGGCGCAGCTGCAGCGCGACGAAGCCGACGCAGTCGGCCCACAGGGTGACCGCCTCGCCGTGCACGGTCGCCGGATCCAGGGCACGGTCGAACACGAGCTTCCACGCGGCCCCGACGTCGACGCCCGACGCCTGGGGACCGCCCTCGCGGAGGTCCAGCCGAGCCCACGCCTGGTCCACGCTCAGCGGCGTGCCGAAGCTCCACGCGATGGCCTCCTCTGGACGCTGCCGGACGTTCAGGGGATGACGGCCGGCCGTCAGTTCGGGGAGCGCGAATGCGAACCCGCCTTCGCCGTCGGCGACTGTCTCGAAGACCGCGTCGCCCTGGCGGTGCCCCACCTGGACGCGCGCCCGTGGCTCAGCGCGACCCACGACCCGCACCGGCGTCCCCTCGCCGCCGACCGCCCACACCTCCGGCGGCTGCGGGAGGTCGATCGCGTGCGGCTCGATGGCGTTGGGGTGCCTCTCGTCGGCGAACGCCGCCACAGGAACACTACGAAGGACGCGCGGGAACGCGAGATGCTCAGTCACGGACGCCACCCGGGCCAAGAGAGGTGAGGGTGCACGGTACCGCTTTCCCGTGCTGGGCTTACAAGCCCGTCCCCATGCCCGGCGGCGTCGGCGACGACCAGCGAGTGCCTCAGCGGTGGCGGTGGTCGCTGCTCTCCTCGAGCGCTTCCTGGGGTGTGGGGAACCGGAGTCGGGGTTCGCCTGGCTTCAGTGCCGGGCCTGCGATCACCACAGGCTCGTGCCCTTCTCCTGCAAGGGGCGCGGCTTCTGTCCTTCCTGCGGAGGGCGGCGCATGGCCGCGTTCGCCGCCAACACCGTCGACCGGGTCCTGCCGAGGGTTCCAGTCCGTCAGTGGGTGCTCACGCTGCCGTGGTCCCTGCGCCTGTTGCTGGCCCATCGGCATGACCTTGCCCGGGGCGTCCTGAAGATTGTCTTCCAGGTCACCGGGACGAGGACACCGGAGGCCTGATAGCGCCGATCACTCGCGTTGATGGGCGAGTCCCGACGGTTCGAACGCCTGGCGCCGCCCCTGGGGCTTGAGGTGACGCGGGCCACATCGGCGCCCCAGCGTCGACGCCAGGCGTCCGACCTGTCTGCGGCTCGCCAGGATCAACACGAGTGATCGGCGCTATGAGCTTCCACAAGACCCCAGCGCCGTCGACCGAGCACGTGGCCGAGGTCGTGGAGCGCATCGCCGTCGAGGCGACCCGGTGGCTCATCCGACAGGGCGTGCGGGACCTCGAGGCGGGTAGGCACGGGGCACGGGGCCACGCCGTCTCACTCGCAAGGGCC
>CAZFLE010000067.1:0-37386 GCA_964519895.1 uncultured Enterobacterales bacterium
GGCCGCTGGGCTGGGCGCAGTCACTCCTCGTAGTAGATCAGCTCCCACGTGACACCCTGCCAGGTGAGCACGATCGGCCCATGACCGACCGCCAGGGTGTGGGGTCCGGCAAAGGCGCCCGCTTCCAGCTCGACCGACACCGTGCTCGAGAAGGTCCCGTAGTAGACGTCGGCCGATCCCATGCCGGTCAGGGTCAGGCCGTCGATCTCTTCTCCCAGGGCCACCTGTTCGGGCAAGACGCGGGTGTCGTCGAGCCACAGTCCGTCGTCGGTGGACACCGTGAAGGGGCCGAGCTCGGTGGAGGTGTTCCAGGTGGCCCCGTTGCGCAGCTGCCACTGGTCGCCCTCGACCAGGAGCATCATGGGGCTGTCCGTCGGGGCGCCGGCCCACGCATACTCGCTGTAGCGGCCGTCCACCGGCAGGTAGTCCACGGCCCACTCGCCGGTGGCCACAGCGCCGGGTCCCCCGGCACATCCGATCAGCAGGGCCGCGATCACTCGTCGATCCAGACGGGGATGTGGTTGCCCTCATTGGGCTCCTGGTCGGGCAGCCAGAAGGCGGGCCAGCTGGGATCCTCGCCGTCCCGGGCCCGGTCCGGATCGAAGGCGGTGAGCCAGATCTGGGGGGTGCCACTGACCACGTCTCCGTACGCCCGCTTGGACGCAAAGGCGAGCCACAGGATGTCGTCGTCCGGCAGGGGCCCCCAGCGGGGCCAGCTGTTGGTCAGGTCCGACGACAGGTTCGCTGCGTCGAGCCGGACCGGACTGCCCTTGTCCGGGTCGACCACGTAGAGCTCGGCGTCGGGGTCGTCATAGGAGTCCCCGGTGCTGCGGTTGAACGCCAGCCACTTGGAGTCCGGCGACCAGGTCGGGTAGTACAGGTTGGTGTCGTCTCCGTAGTCCACGACCACCACCGGCTCGCTGAACTCGCCGTCGCCGACGTGGTCCATCACCGCGATCACACCGCCTGTGAAGACCCAGTCCGCCGCGTGGTCGCCGGTGAGCACCAGGGCCACCCGGGAGCCGTCGGGGGACCAGTCCACGTGGGTCGCGGTGTCGGCGAGCCCGACGTCCCACAGGCGGGCGCCGGTCTGGCCGTCGTACAGGCTCAGGGCGCCCCGGAAGGCCCCCAGCAGGTAGCGCCCGTCGGGGGAGAAGGTCTTGAAGTTGGCGTTGATGCCACCGCTGTGGCTCACCACGTCGCTCAGGTCCTCGGTGCGCTTGACCCCCATCGGGCCGTCGCCGCCGTCATAGGTGAACGCCACGTAGCCCTGGCGGCTGATCGCGTGGCAGCCGACGCAGTACCCGGTCTGGGTCGACGTCATGTATTCGTTGGCCTGCTCGCCGTAGGGGATCTCCCGCAGACCTGCTGCGCTGGTGGACCAGTAGATGATCGAGCCCCGGGCGTCCATCCGGTTGACCTGGATCGTGATCGGGTCGGCCTGGTGGACGTCGCCGGTGACGCTGGCGGAGAGCGTGACGTCGACCGTGCCCCCGGCGTTGGTCGCTGCCAGCTGCTGCCAGGTGTCCTCGTCGGCCTCCCAGGACGTCTCCGAGGTCACCACCGAGATGTCGGTGATGCCCGACTTGAAGCTGAGCTGGTAGGCGTCGGCCCCCAGATCCCGCCACTGGAAGTCGATCGAGGGGGTGTTGCGGGGGATGTTCACGCCGTCGGGGGGGTAGAGCAGCGCGGTCGGGTCCAGGGTGTCGGAGGCCGCGGGATCGAACAGGGTGGCGTCGGCGTCGCCGACCACCAGCTCGTCTTCGTGGATGACCGTGACCGTGGCCAGGCCTTCGAGGCCGGCCAGGCGGGCCAGGACCCAGGTGGTGCCGCCATTGGTGGTGCTGGGGGTGAACCAGCCGCCGTCGTCGACGTCGCCCGCGGAGCGGTTGGACACCGTCCACTCCACGATCTCCGCCACCAGGGTCTCGCCGTTGTCGTAGGTCGCAAAGGCCTCGAATTGGGTCGGATCGGCGCCGTCGGGGCCGGACACCACGGAGATGTCGGTGGGTTCGACCGTCAGGGAGACGGGAAGCGGGACGGCATCGGGGGCGAACCCCTGGCTGCACGCCAGAATTGTGAACAGACCCATGGGGGAGGGGGCTCGGTGCCGCGCGGGATGGTATCATGCCTTGCGCACCGTTGAAGGGCCCATGTCGGCCGGTCTGTTCTCCTTGATCGCCCTCGCCTCGCTGCAAGGCTGCACCGAGTACGACTACGGCGAGCTCAGCGTGCGCGACATCTGGACCGTGCCGTCGCTGGCGGGGTCGTCGGACATCCTGGTCGTGATCGACGACTCGGCGTCGATGGCCGAGGAACAGGAGCGGCTGGGCGAGAACTTCCACGCCTTCACCGACGTGGTCGCCGGCGCCTATGCGGACTTCCAGATCGGCGTGGTCACCACCGACGTCGACGTGACCGACGCGGGCTTGCTGCGGGGCGGGGTCATGACCCCGGACACCCCGGATCTCGAGGCGACCTTTCTCGAAGCCGTCAGCGTCGGCACCCACGGCTCCCGCTACGAGCAGGGCTACGAAGCAGCCGCACTGGCGGTGGACCAGCGCCTGAACCCGGACTTCATCCGGACCTCGGCCCGCCTGCACGTGGTGTTCCTGAGCGACGAGGACGACCAGTCCCCGGACAAGGTGCCGACCTATCTGGACATCTTGCGCGACGCGTCTGGCAGCGGGGGGCTCACCGCCCACGCGATCGTGGGCGACGAGCCCGAGGGCTGTGCCTCCGGCATCGGCGCCGCCGGTGCAGGCACGCGGTACCTGACCGCCGCGGTGCAGACCAATGGCTACACCGACTCGATCTGCAGCGATGACTACACCGAGATCCTGGAGCGTGTCGGGCTCGATGTCGCCGGTCTCCAGGACACCTACCTGCTGAACCAGGTCGCCGAGCCCGGCACCATCCAGGTATGGGTCGACGACGTGGCGATGCACGAGCGCGCCCAGGACGGCTGGCAGTACGACCCCGGAGACAACGCCGTGGTGTTCAGCGGGCTGGCCATCCCCCGGTCGGGCATGGAGGTCGTCGCCGAGTACGAGCTGCTGCTCGGGGTGGCGACCGAAGCGGACGATCAGTGATCGGCAGCGTCTGACGCCGGGTCGTAGATGTACACAGCGCCAGGACTCATGGTCCCGCCCGGCGCTCCGAAGACCAGGTCCGGCGCGGCCGTGCCCACCAGGTCCACGCCCCCGATCAGGACCCAGCCGAACTGGCTCGTCGAGCCGTTGCCTTCGAACGTGGCGTAGGCCTGGCCGTTGGCCTCGCTGGCCGCGGTCCAGTACTCCGCGATGCCCTGGGACGGCGTGCCGACAATCAGGTCGGGTTGCTGGTCGCCGTCCAGATCACCAGGGCTGTAGACGGTCGGGCCCAGGCGGGCTCCGCCGCGGCTCTGGATCGACTGGAGGCCCGCTGTTCCGGCGGAGCCTTCTTCTACATCGATCGTGGCCATCCACACGCCACCCTGGCCACCGGCGTCGACACTGGCCGAGAACGCGATGGTGCCGACCTGGCCGCTGGACGGGGCTTCCTCCACGATCGTCACCTGGGCACCGATGCGCTCGTTCTGACGGCCCACGACCTCGAAGAGGGGGGTGGGGGGTGCTCCCGCCAGATCTGCCAGGTCGGCGCCGCTGATCACCTGGACCCGCCCCTCGCCTGCGGACGAGTAGGTCTCTGGCGCCGTGACCACCAGGTCGTCGTAGCCGTCGCCGTTCAGCTCGCCGATGGCCAGGGCGGTGCCCCACTCGGCGTTGTTCCAGCCCGGCGCGTTGGGCTCGTTGCTCAGCTGGGTCACGGCGTCCGGGCCCTCCATCAGGAAGTACAGGTGGCCCTTGTTGTTGCCCTGACCCCACGCGGATCCGATCACCAGCTCGTCGAAGCCGTCGGCGTCCAGGTCTCCGGCCGCCAGTGCACTGCCCGCGCTCGTGTCGCCGCTGAAGCCCGCTTTGATCGAGCGGCCGACCTCTCCGAGCCTGCCGCCGTCGGCGAGCCCGTCGACCACATAGACCGCCGCCACGCTGTCCCAGGGATCGGTGCCCACGATGAGCTGCACGGAGGCTTCTTCGCTGAACTGGCCCACCACCATCGCGCCGCCGACGCCATAGCCCTCGCTCGAACCGCTGTAGATCACCGACGTGACCCCGCGGGTCCCGATGTTCAGGCTGCCTTCGGCCAGGGGCCCCTGCATCACGACTGCGGCCCCGGTGTTCATGTAGCCGCCGGCCCCGGCGTTGCCCTGGTAGCCCGGTGCCCCCATGATCAGGTCGTGGCTGCCGTCGCCGTCCAGGTCCGCAACCGCCACCGCGCTGCCCAGGGCGTCGCCGTTCGAGGGACCCCAGACGGCGGTCAGGTAGTCGCTGGTGTCCACGTCGTCCGTGGGTGCGCAGCTCATGACTTCGCCATCGCAGTCCAGGTCGTAGCCACACGCTTCGACAGCGTCCGGATGCACGGCCGCGTCACCGTCGTCGCAGTCGTCGTCCGTGGGCGCGTAGCCGTCCCAGCTGTCGCACCCGGGCTCGCTGTCCGCTCCTTGGTCGCCGTAGCCGTCCAGGTCGGCGTCGGGCCAAACCTCCTGGGCGGCCCAGTCGGCGAGCGGGGCGTCGGGGGTCCCGTCACAGTCGTCGTCCTGGCCATTGCAGGACTCCTCGGCGTCCGGGTTGACCGCGGAATCGCTGTCGTCGCAGTCCAGATCGTTGTCGACATAGCCGTCCGCGGCACCGCAGACCTGGCGGGTCGCCAGCGGGTCGCCGTAGCCGTCCTGATCCAGGTCCTGGTAGGTGATGGTCCAGGCGCCGAGCTCGAAGTTGTTGTCGTCGCAGTCCTCGGACGTCTGCACGCCGTCGGCGTCCCGATCGTTGAGCGTCACCGCCCGGCGGTCGTCGACGTCGTCTTGGGAGAGCCAGAGACACGCGGTGAGGGCCAGGGTGAGCATGGGGTGTCCGGGAGCGATGGCCTTGCGGCACGGGATCCACCCCCTACAACGGACCCACGGCGCTTTCTCTTGAGGGCCCCTCAGGGCGCCGGGATAGTGCGACGGCATGCGTCCCCAAGTGCTCGTCGTCGCCGGCACCGACTCCAGCGGGGGTGCGGGTCTGGCGGCGGACCTGGCCGCGCTGCGAGCCCACGACGTCGGGGCCCGGCTCGCGGTGACCGCGGTGACCGCCCAGGACGCACACGGTGTGCGGGGGACCTGGCCTGTGGCCGCCGACGCCCTGTCCGCCCAGCTGGCCGCCGCCGCCCCCGTGCACGCGGTCAAGGTGGGCATGCTGGGCACCGCCACTGCAGTGGGCATCGTGCACCGGTGGCTTCGGGACTTCGACGGGCCCGTGGTGGTCGACCCGGTCCTGTCGGCCAGCACCGGCGGGTCGCTCCTGGGCGCTCAGGGCTTGCCCGCACTGCTCGCGCTGCTGCGGGACGCCACCCTGGTCACGCCGAACCTGCCCGAGCTCGCAGCGCTTGGGGGCGAGGCCTGGCTGGCCGAGCACCCAGGCGCGGTCTTGATCAAGGGCGGGCACGGCGACGGGCCCACGCTCGTCGACCGCCTGGTCGGCGCCGGGCCGCCCGTGCAGTGGTCCCACCCCCGACAGGGCGGACAGCACCGAGGCACCGGGTGCCGGCTGGCGTCAGCCATCGCCGGGCAGCTGGCGCTGGGCCTGGGCCTGGGCGACGCCGTGGGGCGCAGCATCCGCTGGCTCCAGCAGGACCTGGACGCAACCTCCGCGCTCGTGGGGAATCCTCAGCCCGAATAGGTCTGGTCCCGGGGCCGTCCTGGACGACGCCCCCTTCGCCTGGAGAAGCCATGTCGTCGCTGCTGCTCGCCGCCCTCCTCGCTGCCCCCCCGGCCCTGGCCGATGGGGCCTCGACCTTTGCCAGCTACTGTGCGACCTGCCACGGCGCGGGTGGCAAGGGAGACGGCGCCGCTGCGGCGGCCCTGGATCCCAAGCCCGCGAACCTCACCGCGGCCGAGTTCTGGACCACGCGCACGGTCGCCGGCGTCACCAAGGTGATCAAGGAGGGCGGCGCCGCCAGCGGCAAGTCAGCGGTGATGCCCGCCTGGGGCGCCAGCCTCTCCGACGCCCAGATCGCCGAGGTGGTCGCGTACATCCAGGGGCTGCAGGGCACGTGATCAGCGACTGATGAGTCCCAGCACGTCTGCGCTCAGCCACACCGCCACGCCGAACAGGAGCACGTCCAGGGCGCTGCGCCAGCGAGCCACGCTCAGGTGCCGCTGGACCCGCCGGCCCAAGGCGATGGCGGTCATCGCCACGGCGCCCAGGGTGACCAGCATGGGGACCTGGCTCTCCGGCAGCAGGCCGCTGGCGACATAGGCCGGCAGCCGGAGCACCTGGAGCCCGAGCACGACGGTCGCGACCACGGCCACGAAGGCGCGGCCCTCGACCCCGTGACCCTTGAGCGCGAGCGCCAGGGTCGGCCCGGACACGCCGGTCAGCCCCGCCAGGATCCCGGTGGCCGCGCCCCAGATCTGGAGCCCGCGCCAGGTCACCTGGATCTTGCGGCCCAGGCCGTGCTCGATCCCCAGCATCAGGCCGATGAGCATCACGATGCCGCCCTTGAGGTAGCGGGCGTCGACCTGGTCCACTGAGAAGCCAGCGATCAGTGCCAGCGGCCAGCTGAGCAGTCCCAGCCACAAGGCGAGCCCGAGGTCCAGATCCCGGCGGAACACCCAGATCTTGCCGACGGCATTGACCAGCATCAGCGGGGCGATCATCGCGATCGCCGTGGGTGTGTCGTAGACCATCAGCATGGGCGGCAGCATGAGCACGCCGCCCCCCAGTCCGAGGGTCGTCGAGACCGTGAATGCGAACAGCGTCCCGCCGACCAGGATCAGCAGGCTGGCAGGGTCCAGGAGCAAGTGCTCAGAGCCTGTCCGACGCGAGCAGGACGTAGGCCGCGCCCGCCTGGCTGTCCCAGCCGTACGCCCCGAGCACCAGGTCGTCCAGGCCGTCGCCGTCCAGGTCGCCCGGGCCCGCGACGCTGATTCCGGCGTAGTCGCCCTGGCTCTCCCCGCGCAGCCGGGCCTTGCTGCTGCCCAGATCCACCGTGCCACTGACAGGGCCGCTCACCAGATGGACCAGCCCCGACTGGCTGTCCACGCTGTCGCTGTAGGGGGCCCCGACCACGACATCTCCCTTGCCGTCGCCGTCGACGTCTCCGGCGCTGGATGCCGCGTAGCCGGCCTGGTCGCCAGATGCTTCACCGATCAACAGGGCGTCGGCGTCGGCCAGGGCCGTGGTGCCAGAGGGGACGTGGGTGAACAGGTAGGTGGCACCGCTCTGTCCGCCGCCCTCGTCCTGGTAGATGGCCGTCACCAGGAAGTCGTCGCTGCCGTCGCCGTCGACGTCGCCTGCGGTGCCCACGTCCCAGCCGGCGCGGTCGAAAGCCGTGTCTCCGGTGAGCAGCGCGTCGGCGTCACCCGAGTCCATCGCGCCGCTGGGCAGGCTGGTGAAGAGCAGAGCCGCGCCAGCGTCGGTGTCGCCGGAGTCCTCGAGGAATGCCCCGATGACCAGCTCGGACTGACCGTCCCCGTCCAGGTCTCCCGCAGAGGCCACGCTGACCCCCAGCCCCTCGTCGACGCTGCTGGCGGTCACCGTGCCGCTGGCGGAGGAGAGCTGGTCGCTGCCGCCGCCGTAGGGGAGCACGTACACCTGCCCGCCGTCGGTCGTGTAGGGCGCACCCACGACCACGTGGGCGTCGAGCCCTGCCACCGACCACCCGGCATAGGACGCGGCGTCGCCGCCCGAGATCCGCATGTCGGCCGAGCCCAGACCGATCGTGCCCGCGGGTCCCAGCACCACCGCTGCGCCGCCGCCGCCGTCCAGTCCCGGGATACCCACGACCAGGTCCCGGGTGCCGTCGCCGTCCAGATCGGCGCCGCCGTCCAGGGACCAGCCGGCCTGGTCCCCCGACGTGCTGCCGTTCTGGTACGAAAAGGACGACGCCTTGAGGCCGCCGGACGCGGTGCCTCCGCTGATCACGTAGATGCGCCCGGTGTCCGATGACAGCGCGGGGGCCGAGATGGCCAGGTCGGCCTTGCCGTCGCCGTCCTGATCGCCCAGTCCGGTCACAGCGCTGCCGGCGAAGTGTCCGGCCGCGTCCCCGTCGTAGCGGGCGTCGGCGTCCTCCAGGTCGACCGTGCCGCTCAGGCCGCAGCCGTTGGCGGTGCCGTCGCAGTCGTTGTCGACCCCGTCGTTGCAGACCTCCTCTCGGCCGGGATGCACGGTGGTGTCCCCGTCGTCGCAGTCGTCGCCGTTGCCCACGGTGTCCGGCGGCCAGTCACAGACCGTCGCGGCGGAGCCCGGGTCGCCGTAGCCGTCGTGGTCCAGGTCGTCGTAGACCACCTGGGCGTCCACCGGGTCTTCGTCGATCACGTCGTCGCAGTCGGTGTCCAGGGTGTCGCAGAACTCGTCGGCCTCGGGGTGGATGTCCGGGTCCCCGTCGTTGCAGTCCCCTTCGAGGGTGGTCCAGCCGCTCCCAGGGTGGGCACATGCGGTCTCGGAGATGACCTCGTTGCCCCAGCCGTCGCCGTCATAGTCCGCCCAGAAAGTCCGCTGATCGGCGCCGTCTTCGTCGATGCGTTCGTCGCAGTCCTGGTCCACGTCGTCGCAGAACTCGGTGGCTCCGGGGTGGATCTCGGGGTCCTGGTCGTCGCAGTCCGTGTCCGAGGCGTGGCCGTCCTGGTCGCCATCGATCGGTCCAACCCCGCCCGTGTCCGCGGTGTCGGTCGTGGCCGTCCCCGAGCCACGGCTGTCCGGCGTCGCGGGGTTGCAGTCGTCGTCGACGCCGTTGTCGGGGATCTCCGTCGCCCCAGCATTCACCGCCGGGTCCTCGTCGTCGCAGTCGTATCCCTGGGCGTAGCCGTCGCCGTCTGCGTCTACAGGGCCGTCGTCGCCGAGCCAGTCGTCCAGGAGGGCTTCAAAGCCTGCACAGCCGGTCAGCGCCAGCAGGAGCAGGCCCATCAGAGCCCGTAGAGCTCCGTGAGCAGCTCGACCATCTTGTCCTTGTGGTTGGCCTGGTTGCGCCAGGTGGTGAACACCACATGGCCCTGGCCCGCGGGGAAGCTCGCTGCCAGGGGTGCGTCGAGCATGGAGTAGGCCTCCATGCCCTCCCGGTACTTGATGCCGCCGGTCAGGTGCACGGTCACCTCCGTGCTCACCGACTCCATGACCGGCCAGACGGACAGGTCGTAGGAGACGCTGATGTCGCCAAAGCCCACAGCCGTCGACAGGTCCGCATCGACGATCTCGGCCTGCACGGTCATGGCCTCACCGATCTGAGCGTCGTCGGGCACGGTGTCGTCGCCCATCCAGGTGATGGCGTCCGGCCAGACCCGCTCGATGGCGTCATAGGCCCAGTCGGACGCGATCAGCATGCCGCCTTCGTCCTCGACATAGGCCCGCAGGGCCTCCTTGACCGCGGTCACCGTGGCCTGGTCGTCGATGGTCTCGGCGTAGACGACACCGGCCTCGATGTGGCCCCCGTCCAGGAAGACCATGTCGAAGTCCGCCAGGTGCTCGGCGTCGGTGAGGAAGTCCACGATCTCGCTGCCCGTCAGGCCGTTGACCAGGGAGACGTTGGAGATGCCGAGCTCGCCGAACAGGTCCGTGGACTCGTCGTAGTCCCCGGTGATCACCGCGACGTTCAGATCGCCGCCGACCGCACAATTTTCTCGCTCGACCAGCTTGTCCTCGGCCGCCTCGACCCGGACCTCGTACAGATCCAACAGGTCCTGGCCGGCCTGGACCCAGACTTCGTAGTCGTTGGGCGCCGGCAGATCGGTCAGGATGAACAGGCCCTCGGCGTCGGTCCACGTGACCCGGGTGTCGACGATCTCGTCGTCGCCGTTGAGCACGTTGGTGTAGACCAGCGCCCCCTCGATCCAGTTGCCCGTCAGCGGGTGGCAGACCCGGCTGGTGATCGACGCCAGGTCGGCGCCGTAGGACTCGGGGGTCCTGTGGATCTCGTTCTCGGGGGCACAGGCCGTCAGGAGCGCCAGTGCGGACAGGGCCGTCAGGGTGGTGCGCATGTCAGTTCCCCGCGTAGCTGGTGCCGGGCACGACCACGTAGATGTCCTGGGTGTCCAGGAGCACCGTGCCGTCGCCGAACACGTTGAGGGTGAGCTTGTGGATCTGGTCTTCTTCGGTCTCGGCGACCGTGCCCCGGAACAGCAGGGTGAAGTCCACGATCTCGCCGGTGACCGCCCCGGAGAGCTCGTAGACGTCGGGCTCGATGTCGACCACGAAGCCGTCGTCGTCGCCCTCGATCTCCAGGTTGATCTCGCTGAAGCGGACCGAGCTGATCAGGTCTTCGATGGCGCCGGTGATGGTGTTGAGGAACGACGCGCTGGAGCCGTTGTTGGTCCAGTCGAAGACCAGGGCCTCGTTGGCCACCCCGTCTCCGTTCAGGTCGGCCAGCGAGCCCGTGCTGTTGGCCAGCTGGGTCATCTGGGTCTTGAGGCTGGTGTTGCCCACCGCGATGCCGATGATGAAGGCCCCGAGGTCGCTGGCCGCGGTGACCACGTCGCTGGCGCCGGCGTCCAGGGGGCACCCGCCGGGGGTGCTGGACCCCTTGTCCGGGTCCCGAAGCTCGGCGTCGGTCGCGTAGACGATGATGGGCATCGCGTAGTCTCGGAAGCCCACGCCCCCCAGGCTGCCGCTGCCGGAGCCGCCTGCCGATCCGGCGCCGCCGCCAAAGGGATCCGAGCCCGACGCCGTGAAGGGCTGCACGTCGGTGGTGCTGTCGAAGCGCCCGTTGCAGTTCTGGTCGTAGCCGGCGCCGGTGAGGCCCTGGTAGATGGCCTCCATGGTGCTCTCGGGGCTGTCGCCGCCGCTGTGGGTGCGCAGGCTGTTCACGGCGTTCTGCACGGTCGTGGTGTTGCCCGTGACCTGCTGGCTCAGGATGAAGGGCCGGTCCTGGCCAGAGCCCATGTTGCCGTAGTTGTAGTCGTCGTAGGTGGCGACGGCGTACTCGGCGTCGGGCAGGGACGCGGAGACCGCGGAGACGATGTTCTTGAACTCGCTCTGCATGGCGCTGTGGGTGGAGCTCATCGAACAGGTCGTGTCCAGCAGGAAGGCCACGTCGCCCATCTGGATGTCCAGGGTGAACGTGAAGACCTCTTCCAGCTCCTCGCGCTCACCGACCTCGACGTAGACGCCCTCGATGACCGAACTGGCGTCTGTGGGATCGGTGCCGGCGGAGACTTCGGCCCCGTCGGTGAAGCCGTCGCCGTCGCTGTCCTCGGAGTAGGGGTTGGTGCCGTAGGCGGCCTCGTCCTGGTCGGCGATGCCGTCTCCGTCGGAGTCGTCGTCGGCGAAGTCGTAGACCCCGTCGCCGTCGGTGTCCCGGGGCTCCTCGCCAGCGGTCTCGACACCGGACTCCATGCGATCCGGGAAGCCGTCGTCGTCGGAGTCGGAGTCCAGGTAGTCGTAGATCCCGTCGCCGTCGGAATCGGCGGGCTCGCCATTGTAGTCGCTGGTGCCTGACTCGTACTGGTCCAGGATGCCGTCGGCGTCGCTGTCGGTGTCCTGGTAGTCCGGGGTGCCGTCGCCGTCGGAGTCCGGCGCCTCGCAGGCGTCGCCGATCTCCCAGAAGTCCGAGATGCCGTCGTCGTCGTCGTCGATGTCGGCAAAGGCGCCGATCCCGTCGCCGTCCTGGTCCTCTTGGCCTTCCTCTGCGTCTGGGATGCAATTGCCGTCGGCGTCCAGATCCAGGAAGTCGGGCAGGCGGTCGAAGTCGGAGTCCAGCGGGTAGCTATAGGGGTCGGCGTCGCCGGACTCGATGCTGTCGGAGATCCCGTCGCCGTCGCTGTCGGTGTCCAGGTAGTTCGGCGTGCCGTCACCGTCGGCGTCGTCGGTCAGGTAGTTGGGCTCGCCGCCGGTGTCCACGTCGGCGTTGGGGTCCGCCTCGTGCTGGTCCATGATCGAGTCGCCGTCGGTGTCCACATAGGTGACGTCGGGCTCGGTCTCTGCGGTGTCGAGCACCGGGTCCTGGGAGCAGGCTGCCAGCGCCAGGCAGACGAGGGGCAAGAGGCGGTCGGTGGTCACGGTCGACTCCCCAGTCGAGAACGAGCCTCTTTACCCCGCGGGCGTGCGGGTCCGGTGTGGATTCCTGGTCAGATCTCAGGAGCTTCCAGCGCCGATGCCTGGGCCAGGAGCGCCGCGACGGTGCGGGCCCGAACGTCCGAGAGGACCTCCTGGGTGGCATCGTCGAAGGCCGCCGGGTTCTCTTCCAGGCGCTGGAAGAGCCTCCACAGCCCGACTGCGCCCATGTTGGCGCTGGCGCCCTTCAGGCGGTGGGCGGCCAGGCTCCTGACCGCCAGATCCGGGTGGCCCAGATCCGGCGTGGAGTCGTCCAAGGTCTCCTGGAGCAGCGCGGTGAACCGGCGGAGCAGCTCGGCGCGACCCTGGGTGATCTCGTCGATCCGCTCGGGGTCGATCAGGGGCTGCATGTCCACGCGCGGGCTCCCGTGCAACACTGGCGGGGATGAGGCCCGTCATCCTGGTGGTCGACGACGACCCACTCTCCGCGGCCATGATGGCGGACTTCCTGGCCGATGGCGACTGGGAGGTCGCGACCGCCGGCAGTGCCGAAGAAGCCCAGGGCCTCATCGCGGTGCGCACACCGGACCTGGTCCTGCTGGATGCCTTGCTTCCGGGCATGGCCGGTCACGAGCTCGCAGCCTTGCTCCGCGCAGATCCCACCACGGCTCTGGTGCCGGTGTTGATGATCACCGCAAGCCAGGACCCTGCGCTGCAGATCCAGGCTCTGGAGGCGGGCGCGGTCGACTTCCTGACCAAGCCCGTCCATCGGCACGAGCTGCTGGTGCGCGTGCGCAACCACCTCAGGACCAAGTCCCTGGCAGACGCGCTGGCCGAACGCAACATCCAGCTGCGGCGACAACTGGCCGAGCGCGGCCGTGCAGAGCAGGCGCTGCGGGCCAGCGAGGCCTGGAGCCGGTCCTTGTTCCACCATGCGGCCGATCCGATGTTCGTGGTCGGTCCCGAGGGGCAGTACCTGGACGTCAATGCCGCGGCGACCCGCACCCTCGGCTACACCCGGGAAGAGCTGCTGGCCCTGACGACCTTCGACGTGGTGGTCTCCCCCGATGAGGCGGGCCAGGCCGCCGTCGTGGCCTCCCTCGCCGAGGGCAAGTCGGTCACCGCCGAGGGCCGCTACGTCACCCGCGAGGGCCTCGAGTTCCCGGTCGAGGCGCGCATCAGCCGGGTCGACCTGGAGGGGAGCGATGTGTTCATGGTGACGGCCCGGGACGTCACCCGACGGGAGAGCCTCGAGGAGCAGGTCCGCCAGGCCACCAAGCTCGAGGCCGTCGGACGGCTCGCTGGGGGGGTTGCCCATGACTTCAACAACCTGCTCACGGTCATCCTGACCCACGCGCAGCTCGCGGCCGACGTGGCCGGCAAGGGCACCGAGCAGGAAGAGGACCTGGCGCGGGTGCTCGACGCCGGACGCTCAGCGGCGGCACTCACCCAGCAGCTGGTGACCATCAGCCGTCAACACGTGTTCGCACCTCAGGTCGTGCAGCTCAACGACACCATCCACAAGATCCACCAGCTGTTGTCCCGCACCATCGGCGAAGACGTGCACTTCACCGCGCGACTGCCCGAGGACCTGTGGCGGGTGCGGGTCGATGCGGAACGGATGCGCCAGGTGGTGATGAACCTCTGCGTCAATGCCCGGGACGCGATGCCGGAGGGGGGCCGATTGGCGATCTCGGCCCAGAACCACGTCGAGGCCGAGGTTGTGGGGACCGAAGGCGGCCTGCTCGCCCCGGGCGACTGGGTCGGGCTCACGGTGTCAGACACCGGCACCGGCATCCCGCCCGAGGTCCTGCCGCACATCTTCGAGCCGTTCTACACCACCAAGCCTACGGGCAAGGGCACGGGTCTGGGGCTGGCGACCGTCTACGGGATCATCAAGCAGCTGGAAGGGGAGATCACCGTCGACAGCCGGCTGGGCGATGGCACGGCGTTCACGCTCTGGCTGCCTCGGACCACGCAGCCCCCGTCGGCTCCTGACGCCGCCGCCGGGTCGGTCAGGCCCCGGTCCGGCACCGAGACCATCCTGCTGGTCGAAGACGACGCCGTGGTGCGCCGGCTGGCCGTTCGGGTGCTCCGACGACCCGGCTACGTCGTGCTCGAGGCCCGCACGCCCGCCGAGGCCCTGATGGTCTCGGATCGCCACGGCGGGCGGATCGACATGCTGCTGACCGACGTGGTGATGCCCCAGCTCAGCGGGGGAGAGCTGGCCCGGCGGGTCCGGGCATCCAGGCCCGACGTCAAGGTGCTCTACATGACCGGCTACAGCGACGACGAGGTCGTCGCCCGTGGGGTTCGCACCGGCGAGGCGGCGCTGCTCAACAAGCCCTTCACGCCCGATCAGCTCATGCGCTGTGTCGCCGTGGTCTTGGACGGGCAGTCCTGAGCGACGGCCTGTAAGCCCAGGGGAACGGATTCGTTGTCCGGGTGTCCGAAGCTTGGACACCCCTCCTGGGAGCGCCCATGTCCCTGGCCTCCGGCGTCCGTCGTCGCGTCCGCACACCCGTCAGCTCGGCGCCATCCACCGCGCTCTCCCACCGCCTCCCCGAGGACCTGACCCACCTGGACGTGCCCCTGGTGCCGACCCAGCGCCAGGTCCTGACCGGCACGGCGGCCTGGATGAGCGCTGTCTTCGTGGGGATCTACGGCGTGCTCACCACAGCCCTCGACGTCTCGGGGCTCTACCCGGGCTTGCGCGAGGGCTGGCAGGCGGACCTCGCCGCCTTTGGCGTGATGCTCGCTGGCACCCTGGGCGTGGTCGCGCTGCTGAGGCCCCGCATCGAGCTCCCGCGGTTTGGACCGGTCGTCCATCGGGACCCGGTGCGCTGGGCGGTGCTCGGCGGCTTCGGCGCTTGGGCCCTGGCCCACTCCTTCATGCCCGGGCTGTGGCCCCTCTACGAGATGCCCGCCACCCAGCTGGCCGCCTTTGGCGCCCTGAATCTGCTCGAGCATGCGCTGTTCGGGGTGATGCTCGCGAGCTTCGTGCGCACCCGCAAGGCGGCTCTGGGGCTCGGGGCCCTGTTCTCCCTGGCCTTCCTGGGCGCGTGGATGGTGCTCCGCATCGGCGTGGGCCTCTGACGCGATCGTAGGGTCGGGGCCTGCGACGCCCCCTGCTCGTGCTGTTCTCGACGCTAGCTGCTCTGGTGCTTGCCGAGGCGGGACTCCGGCTCGCCGTGCACGTGGGGGTCCCGCGGATCCTGGCCGATCCCGGTCGGTACGCGAATCCCCTCAGCGACGACGCGTACTGGATCCTGCGGGCCAAGGGGGGCCTGCAGCCCCCGCTGCGCCGACACACCGAGCACGAGCAGGACCCGCTGCTGGGGTGGGTGCCCGACCGACGCAACCTGAACCCCATGGGCGGCTGGCAGAGCCCGCGATTCCCCGAAGGGACCACCGAGACCGTCGCTGTGTTCGGCGACTCCTTCGTGTTCGGCACGGTCGGTGACGGAGAGCGCCTTCCCGACCACCTCCAGGCCGCGCTGACCGGTACCCGGGTGTTGAACTACGGGGTCGCCGGCTATGGGCTGGACCAGATCACGGCCCGGTTCGACGAGCGGCTGGGTGTGCTCGAGCGGGCCGCAGCCCGGGTGGTGGTGGGCATCCTGACCACCGATCTCGACCGGTGCCTGCTGACCGTGCGCTCGGGGCCCAAGCCCACCGTGAGGGCCGATGGCTCACTGGACCCCACACGGCGATCGGACCTGGATCAGTCCCACGACACCTTCTTCGCCAGAGCGCGCGGCCCGGTGAGCCTGGTTGCAGCGCTGGTGCGGCG
Source organism: uncultured Enterobacterales bacterium (assembly GCA_964519895.1). Taxonomy (GTDB): domain Bacteria; phylum Myxococcota_A; class UBA796; order UBA796; family CAJQPC01; genus CAYFPX01. The sequence continues at coordinate 15,862 of CAZFLE010000067.1, forward strand.
GTCCCTGACTCCGGTCGACGCCCATCGACCCCAGGTCGAGCGTGTCGGCAAGGCCGTGCTGGAGAGGCTCGATGGCCTCTGCCGACAGGCGGTGGCGTGCCAGCTCGTGGTCTTCGAAGGACCCGAGGAGGTCGTGCGCCAGCCCGGTTGGCGGGTGGAGATGATCGCCGAGCACACGACGGCACCCATGTGGCTCGCCCGCGACGCGCTCGGGACTGAGCCACTCCGCTCCTATGGGGCCGACCGTCACCTGAACGCCCAGGGCAACCGGACTGTGGCCCGCGCCCTCGCGGAGCTCCTCGGCCCGCCGAGGTAGGGCCCGCCCGGCGACCAACCGGACGGGCCCTGTGGCGGAGGAGAAGAGGCTGGCAACCCCTTCTCATGAGAACCTCTTGATGGAGCACCCATCGACACATCCCGGGTGCCGCTGAAGCGGCGGTCTCGGACTTTTCCCGGAAGCCAGGGCGGGACACGGCGATGACCCAGCTGCCACGGGCACTCCGGCACGTGGCCGTCGGGATCGCTGCCGCGTTCGCCGGCCATCGAGGACCGCTTCAGCGCACCGTCACCGTGACCCGATCGCAGCTCTCGGGGGGGCACTGTCCCAGGTTCCCGGTCGTCAGGTGAAAGGTCCAGGCCCCGGGCTGATCGAGGGCAAATGCCGTCGGCAGCGTGTGCAGCGTTGGGCCCGTGGCGAGCTTCGCCAGGGACTCGGAGCCCGAGGGCCCCTTCACCCACAGGGTCACGTCGGCCTGGGGCTCCGCGGCGATGCCGAAGAAGACCAGCTGGCCCACGGGGTAGGCCGTCGTGCGGTTGATTCGCTGGGCTGTGCCGTCGGCGTCCACGACCACCCTCAGCTCCACGGCGGTGGGCGCCGCCGCCGTCGCGCCACGGGTCGCCAAGGGCTCGGGCTCCGGGTTGCCCAGCGTGCCGATGCCGATGCCCAGCAGCACGGCGGCGGCCAGGGCCAGCACGGGCCGGCGCCACAGGGGCCGCTCATCGGGCAGGGCAGGGGGAGCGTCGGGGGGGGCGGGTCCCCGCAGCGCACCCAGGATGCGATCGACGTCGGTGGGATCGCGATCAGTCATGAGGTCCTCCCACAGCGGCCCGGACGGTGTGGCGGGCGCGGTGCAGGCGGACGCGCACCGTGGCCTGGTTCATGTCGAGCATCTCGGCGATCTCTGGGCTGGAGAAGCCCTCGATGGTGAGCAACAGGATGCGGCGATCGGAGACCCCCAGGGCGTGCAGCGCCTTGGCGGCCAGGTCCCGGATCTCGAAGCTGTCTCGGGGAGTCGCCCAGCGCACGTCCTCGAGGGCTTCGGGGGGCAGGTAGAACAGATCGCCGTCGGCTCGGCGAGCGTCCGAGCCCGCGTTGGCGGCGATCCGGAACAGCCACGAGCGGAACGGTCGGTTGGGGTCGTAGCTCTGGCGGTACTTGTAGACCTTGAGCCAGGTGCGCTGGAAGGCGTCCTCGGCGTGCTGGCGAGAGCCGGTGCGGCGCAGGAGGAATTGGAAGATCCGGTGGCGCCAGCGGCTCCATAGCTCCTCGTAGGCGCGGCGGTCGCCGTCCTGCAGGCGGACCATCATGGCCGCATCCGTGGTGTCCGTCATGGCGATTGCCTGCATCTCATCCCGGCATACCCTTCCACGTCCCGGACCGTTTCACCACGGAGGCAGCCTTGGACACCGTGCGGACCCACATCGGCCTGAAGCGCGTGAGCGCGGTGCAGCCTTCCCCCTGTGGCACGTGGGCAGTGGCGGTCGTGGCGGCGGTCGACGACGACACCCAGAAGTACCGCCGCCAGCTCTGGCGGGTGGATCTGGCGGGCGAGGGCGGGCCGGTGCCGCTCACTCGGGGGGAGCATGAGAGCCACACGCCGCGCTTCCGCCACGACGGCACCCTGGCCTTCCTGTCCAGCCGTCCAGCGACCAAGGACGCCGACCCCGAAGCTGCGGGCGCGGTCCAGGTCTGGGCTTTTGCCGACACCGGCGGCGAGCCCGAGCCCCTGACCGACGAGCCCCTGGGGGTCACGGACTTCCGCTGCGCCCGCCGGACCGACCTGCTGGCTGTCTGGACCTCGCGCTTGCCCGGCGTGGCCTAGGACGCGTGGCGGGAGACCGCCCGGGACCGGGCCAAGAAAGGCCCGACCGCCTTGCACTTTGTGCGCTGGTCCCCCAGCGAGGGCATGGCCCGTTGGAAGACCCCGACCCTGGTGGTGCATGGCGAGCGTGACTACCGGGTCCCCATCCACGAGGCCTTGGCGCTGTTCGAAGGCCTGCAGCTCCACGGGGTCGAGAGCGAGCTGCTGGTCTTCCCGGACGAGGGCCACTGGATCCTGCGGCCGCAGAACATCCTGGCCTGGCACGACGCCATCTACACCTTCCTGGGGCGCTACCTGCAGCCGGGATAGACGCCCCCGCTCAGGAGGACCCCGGCATGAAGCTCCACGGAAAGGTGCTGCACCTGGTCGACGACCCCGGGGTGCTGCGCACCCAGCTCGACGGTCAGCCCGTCGACGTCGCCGGCCTGGACTACGTCTATGGCACGAACACCGACGCCATGATCAGCGGCCAGGCCTGCACCCTGGGCTACACCCCGGTGGTGCTGGGTCCCTACTTCCTGGAGAACTTCCAGGAGACCGTGGCCAAGGACGACGTGCGCACCGGCGGCTTCCAGGTGATCGTCGGCGGGCACGCCTATGGCTCCGGCAGCTCCCGCGAGGTCGCGGTCGTGGCCCACCAGGGCGCGGGCATCGAGCTCGTGGTGGCCGACTCCTTCCAGCGCATCTTCCAAGAGAACATGGTCTTTTCCGGCATGCCCTTCACCACCGACCGCGGGGTGCTGGCACGGCTCCAGGCCGGCGAAGACGTCGACGTGACCGAGCTCTTCGGCGAGCTGCCGCCGTTCTTCCAGGCGGTGGCCGAGACCGGCGGACTGATGGCCTACGGCACCTCGCTGCTCGCCGGCCAGGTGACCCCCCACTACCGGGTGAACCGCGAGAGCCGGCCAATGAACTGCGCCGAGAAGATCATCGCCCAGAAGGCCTGGCGCGGCGACGGCGACAGCCTGGGCCTGGGCCACGTGGCGGCGGGCGAGCAGGTCCTGTGCCGCACCGGCTTCCGGGGCATGCACGAGTACACCGCCGGCATGGTCGTCGCGCTCTACCAGGACGAGTGGGGCGACGCGCCGATGTACCGGCCCGAACAGGTCGCGGCCTTCGAGGACCACTTCGTGCTCATCGCCCACGACGCGGTGCCCCAGTTCGCCAAGGACGCCCGGCTCGCACCTGCGATGCGCCTGACCGACGAGATGGTCGCCGCCTGCGAGTCCAACGGCATCCGCCTCCACGGCCCCGGCCGCGCCTACCCCCCCGGGGTCTGCCATCGGGTCGTGGTCGAGGACTACGGCCTGCCCGGCGATGTCATCGTGCTGACCGACAGCCACACCCCGACCGCCGGGGTGCTCAACGCCTTCGCCTTTGGGGTGGGCAGCACGGCGATGGCCTTTGCCCTGCGCACCGGCCTCATCCCCGTGACGGTGCCCAAGGTCGTGCGGGTCGAGGTCACCGGCCAGGCCCAAGGCGTGCTCTCGCCCAAGGACCTGATCCTCCACCTGATCGGCGACCCCTACTTCCGCGACGAGCACTGGCGCTCTGGTCCCACCGACACCTGCGTGGTCGAGTTCGGCGGTCCGGGGCTGGCCCAGTGGTCGGTCGACGAGCTCTCGGTGCTCACCAACATGACCGTCGAGGGTGGGCTCATGACCGGCGTCGTGGAGCCCTGTCAGCCGATCGTGGACTTCTTGATGGACCGCCGCGGCGTCGACGTGACCGGGCAGCTGGTGCACCCGGATCCGGGCTGCAGCTACGAGCGCGTGCTGCGGGTCGACCTGGACGATGTCCCGCTGACCGTCGCCACCCCTGGCGACTCCCGCAACCGGGCCCCACTGGCCGCCCACGACACGGTGGCCATCGAGAACGTCGTCATCGCGTCCTGCACCGGCGGCTCGCTGGCCGACCTGCGGGCGGCGGCCGAGGTGCTCCAGGGCAGGACGCTTGCCAAGGGCGTGCGGGTGACCGTGACCCCGTCCAGCGCCGACGTGGCCGCGGCGGCCGAGGAAGAAGGCCTGTTGGCGCTGTTCCGCGACCTGGGCGTGGTCGTGACGCCGCCTGGCTGCGGCTCCTGCATCGGCAACGGCCCGGGCATCCCGCTCCCGGGCGAGACCACCGCCAGCACCACGAACCGCAACTTCGCCCGCCGCATGGGGGCACCTGGCCCGGTGTACCTGGTCAGTCCCGCGGTGGCGGCGGCGGCCGCCGTGACCGGCAAGCTGGCGGATCCCCGGGGTCTCTGATCACGCCCGGATCCAGTCCTCGACCACGAGACCTGGGATCCGCCGGAAGTGGCGGCGGCTGCCTGTGACGACGGGCGCTCCGTGGACCAGGGCGATGCTGGCAATGAGCAGGTCGGCGTCCGCCAGGCCCCAGCCCGCCCGACGCAGCAGGGCCTTGGTGTCGCCGAAGACCTGGGCCGAAGCCAGGTCCAGGCCGAGCACGTCGAGGCTGCCCAGGAGTTGCCCGACGCGGTCCCGGGCGACGTCTGGGTCGCGGGACATCGCTGCCCCGTAGGAGAGCTCACAGGCCGTCACCCATGTGGTGACCACCTCGTCCGCTTCTGCGGCGTAGCGCGCCAGGACATCCTCGCGGCCTCGCAGGATGGCGATGCAGGTGTCCGAATCCAGGACCTTCAAAGCTCGACCTTGCGTCCGCCGGTGCGAGCGGCGTAGATCTCCGCGACCTCCTCCTCGAAGGTGAGGTCAGAGGGCCAGCTGCCCGCCAGCTCCCGCCAGGCTCTTGCCTGGGCGAGCCTCTTCGTCGAGGGACGCCCGTCCTCTCGGTCCAGACCGCCCTCGATGAGCACCAGGGCCTGGCGCGTCAGGCTGCGCCGCTCCCGCCCGGCCAGCTCACGCAGCCGCACCAGCACCTCTTGTGGGATGTCCTTCAGGGTCAGCGATGGCACCGCGCCTCCAATCTGGTTGCATTTTGGTTCCACGGGTCCCCGACGTCAAGGACCCGATCGCGGCGCTAAGCTCGCACCCCGCCCCGGAGGCCCCTGTGCTCCTCACCGTCCTGACCTTGCTCGCCTGCACTGGCGACGATCCGACCGAGCCCGAGACCCTCTGGGAGGGCCGCTACCCCGGCGAGTGCAGCGATGGCGCCGACAACGACGGGGACGGGGCCTACGACTGCGACGACGGCGACTGCGACGCCTCGCCGGACTGTGCCCCGGACACCGTGGTCGACACCGGGGACACGGGCGGGACCGCCGACACCGCAGATCCCGACGACACCGCCGCCCAGGCCGCTGCCGCCCGGCAAGCCTTCCTGGACGCCGCGTGGGAGGCCTTGCTGATCCGCGTCTCCGACGAGGTCGACGAGGAGTGGGTGCCCGGCATCGCCGTGGCTGTGGTCGTGGATGGCGAGATCCGCAACGCCGACGCGGTCGGGGTCTCCCAGTACGGCGGCGGCATGGCGGCCACGGCCGACACCATCTTCCGCTGGAACTCGGTCTCCAAGATGCACACCGCCACCGCGGTAATGCTCCAGGTCGAGGCCGGGACGATGGACCTGGACGCACCGATCACGGATCACGTGCCCGAGCTGGTCCTCGACGGGGGCTACGACCCGGCGGACATCACCCTGCGGCACCTGATGACCCACAGCGCTTCGCTGCCGGACTGGTACGAGGCCCAGTGCGGCCAGAGCCTGGCCGATCACTGGAACGGCACCAGCCCGTACCCCTGGGCCCCATCGGGATCCTTCTACAACTACAGCAACGACGGGTGGAGCCTGGCCGGCCGGGCCCTGGAGAACCTCACCGGCCTGGACTTCCGCACCCTGCTCCAGGACCAGGTGCTGACCCCGACCGGCATGGAGACCGGCACCTTCGACGCGGCGTGGGCCATGGACAACGCGCCCTACGCCATCGGCTGGGATGGCTGGGGCTACTACACCCCCGAGAACTGGGAGTGCCTGTTCAACGACCCGGCCGCGGGGCTGTGGGGCAGCGTGCGCGACGTCGCCAAGACCGCCCTGCTCCACCTGGAAGACGACGGTAGCCTGCTGTCGTCGGACAGCATCGCCGCGATGCGCAGCCAGCTCACCACCTGGTACCCGGGCGACGCCACGGTGGGCATGGGCCAGTTCACCTACCAGCACCGTGGCGTGGACTACGTCAGCCACGGCGGCTCGGGCGCGGGCTTCCGGACCTCGTGGGCCATCGTGCCGGACCAGGACTTCGGCATCGTGGTCGCCGCCAACGCCAGCTGGGCCGAGGCGAGCGAGCTCGTGACAGACGCCTTCGATCTCTACCTGGACTTTCCCGAGCCAGGGGAAGCCGAGCGCTACGACACCGACCCGTCCACGTGGACCGTCTACGAAGGCATCTACGAGGATCCGGTCTTCTACGGCACCATGATCGTGACGCTGGACGAGCTCGAGCAGCTCTACGTGCGCTTCGTCGACTCGGGCAACGACAGCTACCGGCTCTACCAGTACGGCCACGACGCGTTCTTCTTCGTGTCCAACGACTATTGGTACACGATGCGCTTCATCCCCGACGACACCGGCGAGGTGCGCTGGTTCGTGAACCGCTACTTCGTCGGCGAGCGGGCGCCGGGGGCGCCGGCGTCACCGCCTCCGCTGGCCACCGACGAGGAGCGCCGCGTGATCTGGGACCTGGCCGGACTGGCGGAAGAGCCGGGTCCGGTGTTCATGGAGGACTGACCGGCCCAGCGGCGGGCATCAGACGGCCCGACCCTCCAGCCCCAGCTCCACGGCGTGGGGCTTGAGCGCGTCGATGATGAACTGGATGTGCTCGCTGAGATCGGCCTGGAGCAGCTCGACGCCTGCATGCACCTCGGCCCGCTCCACGCCGGCGGCGAAGCGCTTGTCCTTGAGCTTTTTCTTCACGCTCTTGGGCTTCAGGGTGGCGATGCCCTCGGGCCGGATCTTGGCGCAGGCCCCGATGAAGCCGGTCAGCTCGTCGCAGGCCAGGAGCGCCCGGTCCAGCAGGCTGTCATGGGGCACCCCCCACCGGGTGTAGTGGGCGCTGATGGCGTGTGCGATCGCGGGCTCGTCGCGGGCCTGCAGCCACGCCACGATCCGGTCCGGGTGGGTCTCGGGCCAGGTCTCGTAGTCCGCGTCGTGAAGCATCCCGGCGATGCCCCAGGCCTCGACGTCGGGTTCTCCAGCGCCGTAGTGATGGGCGGCCGCCCGCATGACCTCCTCCACCGCGCGGGCGTGCTGCCGCAAGGCCTTGCCTGGGGTCCACTCGCACAACAGCTGCCAGGCTTCGTCGCGGGTCAGTGCCAATGTTGCTCCTGGGTCCTGCTCGCGGGTCTATCCGGTTAGTCGTCGCGCCTTGAACCCGGTCCCGGAGAGCCGATGTCGTCCGATCCGTTCAACGCACGCAGCACGCTGGAGACCTCCGCAGGGACCTACACCTGGTACCGGCTGGCAGCGCTCGAAGAGGCCGGCCTCGGCAAGGTCTCCGAGCTGCCCTACGTCGTGCGTCTGATCCTCGAGGCGGCCCTGCGGAACGTCGACGGCTTCAAGATCACCCAGGACCACGTGCGGCTGCTCGCCGCGTGGACGGAAGCCGATCAGGGTCAGGCCGAGATCCCCTACCAGGTCGCCCGGGTCATCCTCCAGGACTTCACGGGCGTGCCAGCCGTCGTGGACCTGGCGGCACTGCGCAGCGCCATGGAGCGCATGGGCGGCGACCCCGCCCGCATCAACCCCCAGGTTCCCGCCGACCTGGTCATCGACCACTCCGTCCAGGTCGACCACTTCGGCTCCGACGACGCTCTGGCGGCAAATGCCGTGCGCGAGTTCGAGCGCAACGCCGAGCGCTACGAGTTCCTGCGGTGGGGCCAGCAGGCCTTCGAGGACTTCCGGGTCGTGCCGCCGGCGAGCGGCATCGTGCACCAGGTCAACCTGGAGTACCTGGCCGACGTCGTCATGACCAAGGACGGGGTCGCGTTCCCGGACACCCTGGTCGGCACCGACTCCCACACCACCATGATCAACGGCCTGGGCGTGCTGGGCTGGGGCGTCGGCGGCATCGAGGCCGAGGCCGCGCTGCTCGGCCAGCCCATCTACATGCTGCTCCCCAAGGTCGTCGGGGTGGAGCTCACGGGCACGCTGCCCACGGGCTGTACCGCCACGGACCTGGTGCTCACGGTGGTCGAGCTGCTCCGGAACCACGGCGTGGTCGGCAAGCTGGTCGAGTTCTACGGACCCGGCCTGCAGAACCTGTCCCTCCCCGACCGAGCCACCCTGGCCAACATGGCCCCCGAGTACGGCGCCACCACCGGGTTCTTCCCGGTCGACGACGAGACCCTCGCCTACATGCGCCAGACGGGCCGCAGCGACGCCACCCTCGAGCTGGCCGAGGCCTACCTGCGTGCCCAGGGCATGTTCCACACCGCCGACAGCCCCACCCCCCGGTACAGCGAGTACGCGTCGTTGGACATGGGCACCGTCGTGCCGAGCATCTCCGGTCCCAAGCGGCCCCAGGACCGCATCGACCTACCGGCTGCCAAGGCCGCCTTCTTCAAGACCTGCACCGAGACCTATGGTGCCTACAGCGGGGAGCCCGTCGCCGCGAGTCCCGCCGCCCGCGCGGACAGCTTTCCCGGCTACACCGCCGAGGTCACCCTCGGTGGCCAGAGCCACCGGCTCACCCACGGCGCCATCGGCTTCGCAGCGATCACCTCCTGCACGAACACGTCGAACCCTTCGGTCCTCATCGGCGCGGGTCTGTTGGCCCAGAAGGCCCGGGCCCTGGGCCTCCAGGTCAAGCCCTGGGTCAAGACCTCGCTGGCCCCCGGCTCCAAGGCCGTGACCCGGTACCTGGACACGGCCGGGGTCATGCCCGCACTCGAGGCCCTGGGCTTCCACATCGTGGGCTACGGCTGCACCACGTGCATCGGCAACAGCGGTCCGGCCATCCCCCAGGTCATCGAAGCCGTCGAGGACCAGGGCCTTGTCCTGACCAGCGTGCTGTCCGGCAACCGGAACTTCGAGGGTCGGATCAGTCCCCACGCTCGGGCGAATTACCTCGCCAGCCCGCCCCTGGTCGTCGCTTTTGCCCTGGCCGGGACCCTGGACATCGACCTGGACGTGGAGCCCCTGGGCACGTCGACCGACGGACGCCCGGTGTACCTGCGGGACATCTGGCCGACGGCCGAGGAGATCCGCACGGCCATGACCGCGAGCGTCAAGCGCGAGGACTTCGAACAGGAGTACGGCGGCATCTACGAGTCCAACGCCGCCTGGAATGACATCCAGAGCTCCGGTGGCGCCATCTATGGCTGGAACGCCGCCAGCACCTATGTCCAGGAGCCCCCCTTCTTCATGGGCATGGACGTCGACGAGCCTGCCATCCAGCCCATCCGGGGCGCCCGCGTCCTGGCTCTGCTCGCCGACTCGGTGACCACCGACCACATCTCACCCGCAGGGGCCATCCCCGGCGACAGCCCCACGGCCACCTACCTGCGCGACAACAACGTCGACCGCCGGGACTGGAACTCCTATGGCTCTCGCCGAGGCAACCACGAAGTCATGATGCGGGGGACCTTTGGCAACATCCGGCTGAAGAACCAGCTGGCGCCGGGCACCGAGGGCGGCTGGACCACCTACCTGCCCACGGGCGAGGTCACCTCGATCTACGACGCCAGCATGAGGTACCAGGACGCCGGCACCGACCTGGTCGTGCTCGCCGGCAGCGAGTACGGCACCGGCTCCAGCCGCGACTGGGCCGCCAAGGGCACGTTCCTGTTGGGGGTCAAGGCCGTCATCGCCACCAGCTATGAGCGCATCCACCGGAGCAATCTGGTCTTCATGGGTGTCCTGCCGCTGCAGTTCAAGGAGGGCGAGTCCGCGCCGGCCCTCGGCTTCGACGGGCTCGAGTCCTTCGACATCGACTTCGGCGAGACCGTCGAGCCCTTCGAGGAGGTGACCGTGACCGCGACCCATCCGACCGGCCTGGTCACCACCTTTGGCGCCATCGCCCGGGTCGACTCCCCCGTCGAGGTCCGGTACTGGCGCAACGGCGGCATCCTCCACACCGTCCTGCGGGACATGGTCCGCCAGGACCTGGCGTCCAAGTGACCCGGCGCGAGCTCTCCCTTGGCCTGTTTGCTGTCCTGGCCACCGCCGGCGCGGGCACGGCGTGCCTGTCGTCCGGCAAGCGCCGGGGCCGTCGTCGCTCCCGCCGCAGGACCCGTCGCCGCACCAACCGCCGCGACGACCGCCGCGACGACCGCCAGGGCAAGCGCCAGGACAAGGGCCAAGGCGGCGGAGACGGCTCGACCCAGCTCAGCCCGAGCGGCCCGGCTCTGCTGCCCTGACCGCGCTACTCCTCGTGCTTGCCGCTCACCAGGCCTTCGAGCAGAAAGGCACCCGAGTGCCCATGGGCCAGCTCCCCGGTTGGCAGGAAGTCCTGGGAGCGTGCCGCAACCGCTGAGAGGATCCGGTGAGCCCGGGCGGTCGGGATGCGACGGCCCTGGAGCTGAAGGTCCAGGTGGAGCACGGTGCGCAGGTAGTCGGCGTCGGGCATGAAGGCCAGGGCCTCGCAGACCTGTTCGACCTGTTCGAGGGACAGCACGTGCTCGGGCACGGTGACCTCGGAGGTGGGGTCGGGCCACGCCGCCAGCTCGCGCAGCAGCTCGATCAGCGGGGCGGTCAGGCGGCCCTCTCGATCCAGCATGGTGCACGCGTCGAGCAACAGGTCGACGTGGCGCTGGCGGGTGCCGCACGGCGGCCAGGGCAGGCGCTCGGCCAGGGTCAGCCCGGCGATGGGCCACTCGGTCAGCCAGTCCTGAACCAAGGCGACCAGGGTTGGGTCCACCGACGCCAGCAGCGCCTCCCACTGCCCTTGGGAGCGGAGCACCGTGAGCGTCTGCAGCCGTTCGCCGCGCTCGAGCCGCGCCAACGCATGGTGGAGCAGGTGCCAGTCCACCGCCTCTTCCCACGGCCGTGGGAGGAAGTCCGGCAGCGGAAGCTCCGGGTCCTGGCACACGAACCCCGTAGGTTCCACGGCCTTCAAGCTGGGATCTGCCGAATCCATCCTGGACTCCGCTGGGTACCGAACGAGCAGTCTACGCGTCGGCCGGGTCCCAGACAAGCCCTATGAGAGGGGTCAGGGCGCCAGGGTCAGCGAGAGCGTGCGCACATGAGACGCCGCGATCGAGCTGCCCTCTGCCCACCTGGCGTCGGCCACGCCTTCCCGCTCGCGGGTCAGGGTCACCGAGAGCTTGCAGCTCTCCTCCTCGGTGCCCTCCAGGGGCACCAGCTCACCGGGCTGGAAGATGAGGTTGCCTTCGTCGGCCTGGACCGTGTGCTCGACCCGCTCGATGCAGGACCCCGTCAGGTGGACGTGCATCGGCTCGCTCGGCGACGCCGGAGCCCAGGTCAGGATCAGTGGCTCCGTGCTGCGGGACAGCGTGGTGCCCTCTTCGAAGGGTGTCACCTCGAACGGCTCTGGCAGGGCGACGGTGGAGTTCTGGGCGCCTGCATCGACCGAGCGCTCGAACAGGATCGTGAACAGGGAGCCCGCGTCCTGGGTCGTGACGTCTTCGGTGTAGTAGACGTAGCCCGCGAGGCTGTTCTCCTTGAGCTTGAGGGGCCGGTAGCCGTCGTCGATCGACAGCTGGTCCTCCCCCCCCACGGTCACGTAGGTGTGGGAGTCCGGCCCGCCTTCGCGGAGCACCGTGAAGATGTGGGTCATCTCTCCATCGGCCTGCACGAGCATCTCGGCGGAGATGTCAGACGTGGAGAGGTCGGACGAGGTGGCTGACAGACAACCGGAGAGCGTGCCGAGGAGGGACGCGCCGACAGCGAGACTCATGTGTGGTCCTCCACCCCCGGAGTCGGATCCTCCGTGGGCCCACACAACCCCTGCTCAGCGAACCCCTCGGGTCAGGGTGGCGCTCCAGGGCTGCGGCTTGCGCTGGCCCTTGCGGGTCAGGGTGCCGCTCATGGACTGACCGCTCAGCGTGCCGCTCAGGACCAGCTCCGTGCCCCCGGACTCCCAGAAGCGCACGGCCCCCGAGGCTGGATCGATCGTGCCGCTGACCGTGAAGGTGCGGTAGGTGCTGCCGACGCTGATCTCGATCTCACCGACCAGCCGCTCGCCCTGCTGGCCCTTGACCACCAGGCGCAAGGGGCGTCCCGCCCAGCGACCGTCCCAGGTCCCGCGCAGGTCCGGCGTCACCGGGGTCGGCTCGGGCTCGGGCTCGGGCTCGGGCTCGGGGTCCAAGGCCGCGACGGGGTCGGGCTCGGGCTCAGGCTCGGTGATTGGCTCGGGCTCGGGCTCGGGCTCGGGCTCGGGCTCGGGCTCGGCGATTGGCTCCGGCTCGGGCTCTGGCTCGGGCTCGGCGATGGGCTCCGGCTCCGGCTCTGGCTCCGGCTCGGGCTCGGGCTCGATGGCTGGGGTCGGCTCGGGCTCGGGCTCGGCAACCGGGGCCGGATCCGCCGCGGCAGCGGGTTCGGGGGCCGGCGCGGCGTCTGGCGTCACGTCTTGGCTCGGAGGCTCCGCCGCCGGGTCCGGCGTGGGCTGGGTCGCCGCTGGCGTGGGCGGTGCGACCGCCACGTCCGGCCGCCCTGGGTCGCCGTCACCGGTCGACAGCGCCCAGACGCCGGCCCCCAGTCCCAGCAGGACCGCAGCCGCGATGCCCAGCTTGGCCTTGCCGCCCCAGCTCGCGCCCGGCGGTGGCTCCTCCGGCTCGGGACCGGCCCCTGTCGCGGGCTCGACCGAGCTGGGGCCCGCATCGGGCAGGAGCGTCGGAGGCCGCTGGGCCAGGTTGCCTGCGCCCGCCGGAGCCGGGCGGCGAAGCGGCTCGGTCTCCTCGGACTCCCACGTGTCCCGAGTCGGGGGGTTCGTCGGCTTGCGGACCAGGGTGGGGTTCACCGCGCTGCCGTCGGTCCGGATGCTCTCCGCGGCGTCGGAAGGGGTGCCCAGCACCACTGCCCGCAGATCCGGATGATGGGAGAACAGCTCCCAGGCCAGCTCACGGACCGTGGACTGGCGGTCGTCTGCCGCCGGGGACAGCGCACGGTGGATCGCCGCCGCCACGCTCTCGGGGAGCGCATCGCTGGGCTCCAGGGGCCGGAAGTCACCCCGGGCCGTGGCCGCAAAGGTGTCCAGCAGGGACTGCCGCCGCAGGGCCGGATTCCCGTCGATCAGCTCGTAGGTGATGGCCCCCAGGGCAAACACGTCGGCCCGGGCATCCACCCCGGCCGAGTCTTCGATCTGCTCTGGGGCCATGTACCCGGGGGTGCCCATGGCCGAACCCTGGCGGGTCGCCCCGGTGCCGCCGTCGGCCCCTGCGAAGAGCTTGGCGATGCCAAAATCCGTGACCTTGGGCACCACGCCCAAGGGGGTCTCCGAGAGCAGGATGTTGGCCGGCTTCAGATCCCGGTGCAGCACGCCGGCCGCGTGGGCCGCAGCGACCCCGGACAACACCTGGGCGACCAGCTTGAGGCCCCGCTCGACGGGAGGGACGCCGTCGCTCACGAGCCAGTGCTCCAGGGACTTACCGGCGACGTACTCCATCAGCAGGCCGGTGCGACCCAGGTGCTCGACCACGTCGGTCACGGCCACCACGTTGGGGTGGCGCAGCTGGGCCTGGATCTGCCCTTCCAGGATCAACCGCTCCGCCAGCCCCTTGCGATCGATGGTGAGGAGCTTCAGCGCGTGCAGGGAGCCGAGCCGTCTGTGCCGGACCTTGTAGACCTGGGCGATGCCGCCTTGCCCCAACAGCTCTTCCACCTCGAAGCGGTCGACGGTGTCGCCGCTGACCAGGAGGGTGTCGCTGGAGTCGCCCAAGTTCTGCATCCCCTCACACTCGGTCGGACTGACGCAGTCTGAACGGCTTTTCCTGGAACAGCTGCACCCCCGCGCCGAGCACGAACACGTCGGCCGGGTTGTTCCTCGCTGCCACGGTCCACATGGCCGAGAGCGCGACCACCACGCGATCCGACGAGCGGATGATCGCCTTACCGCCGACCCTCACCGCCAGCGCGTTGAGTGCCGCGAAGCGATCGGGATCGCTCAGATCGACCTCTTCGAAGTCCTGGCCCCACGGGCGCCAGAACAGGGAGAATGACGGCCCGACGCTGAGCTGGGGCGGCCCGCCGGCCAGCACCTCGGCATCGACCAGCAGCTCCCAGCCCGGCACCGGGACCAGGTCGTCGCTGTAGGTATTGGGCAAGCGGTAGCGCCAGGTCGCGTCGGCGTTGGCGCTCCAGAAGCCAGGCCCGACCAGGCCCGAGCGTCCGATGGCGGCAAAGGCCTCGAGGTCGGCGGTGCCTTCGCCCAGGTTGGTCACCCGGGCCCGCTCGGGCGCGGTGTACTGCCCCTGGCGCAGGCCCAGGCCCACCGCTGCGGACAGGGGGGCGCCGAAGAGTTCGTCCAGGACCTGGACCTTGAGGCGACCACGGATCGGCGCGAAGCCGCTGGTGGTGTTGCAGGCCTGCTGACCCAGCGCAGCGCAGACCTCGCCGTCGGTCCTGTTGAAGCGGTTGTACTGCCACGGCAGGTTCAGCTCGAGCTCCACCCGGGGCAGGAGCCCATAGGTGAGCTGGCCCTGAAGCCCGTACTTGGTCACCCCCTCGTCGACTGTGACCACGTCGTCGGCGTACTTGCCGCTCGAGATGGCCAGGTGGCCGAAGCGCTCGAGGGTCGTGCCGGTGTAGACCGAGGCGTCTCCCTGGGAGATGACCCACGGGCCACCCCCGGCGAACGTGGTTGGAAGGGTCCAGAGCCACGCTGCGAGTCCGATCATGGGGGGTCCGGGCGAGAGGTGGAGGGGGCTGGACGCACCCTGGGGTGTGGATACGGAGAGTGGCCCCGCAACGGATCACTCCAAGTCTGACATGGCCGTCCGCTTCGACGATGACCAGAAGCGCCTCGTGCTCGGGGTGCGGGACCTGATCGAGGCCGGGCCGCGGGCGGGTGACCTCCAGCTACGCCCCACCTGGACCCTGCAGACACGGGCGGCGGCGGGCCGCGAGGTCCATCGGGTCACCCAGGCCTGGCGTGCCGAACACGACGCGTCCTATGCGGCCGAGGTGCCGGTCAAGGCCATGCGCGTGGTCCGGGGCTGGGAGTGCACAATTCGCGGTCGGCTGGACGGCCTCACGGTCGAGGCCGGACGGCTGGTGATCGAGGAGATCAAGTCCACAGCGATGTCGGCCGAGCGGCTCTACACCACCCAGGCGTCGGACTGGCCGGCGTGGTCGCACCAGGTGGCGCTGTACCTGTGGCTCCTGCACGCCATGGGCAAGCCCGCCCAGGGCCGGCTGGTGCTGGTCTCTCTGGTCGACGGTGCACGCCACGTGGTCTCGGTGCACGGGGACCTGGAGCGGCTGGAGGCCCAGGTCGCTCAGCGGCTGGAAGACCTGGTGCTGGAGCGCGAAGACCACCTGGCCTGGCTCGCCCAGCGACGAGGGGCCCAGGTGCCCTTCCCCCACGACGCCCCCCGCCCCGGACAGCCAGAGGTGGTCGGGCTCGTGCACGACGCCCTGGACGCCGGCCAGCAACTCTTGCTCTCGGCGCCCACCGGGACCGGCAAGACCGCCGCCGTGCTGCACGCGGCTCTGGGGCACGCTTGGGGGAGCGACCGCCGGGTGTTCTTCGCCACCGCCAAGGGCACCCAGGCCGCCATCGTGGAGCAGACCCTCGCCGCCTTTGCCGAGCGCGGCGTGCCCCTGCGGGTCGTGAGCCTGCGAGCCCGAAAACGGCTGTGCCTGCGGACCGAAGGCGTCGACTGCCGGGCCGAGGTCTGCGAATTCGCCGCCGACTACCACGACAAGGTGCGCGAGCACCGCGTGGTCGACCGGGCCCTCGAACAGGTCTGCGACGCCCAGGCCCTCAAGGACCTGGGCCGCACCCACCAGGTCTGCCCCCACGCCCTGGCCATGGAGACCGCCCGGCGCTGCGACGTGGTGGTTGGGGACTACAACTACGCCTTCGACCCGGACGTCCGGTTGGGGCTGTTCGACGACGGGCCCTGGGTGGTGATCGTCGACGAGGCTCACAACCTGGTCGGCCGCGCCCGGGACTATGGCTCGGGCACGCTCTCGGCCCGCCAGAGCGAGGCCGTCGCCGACCACTTGCGGGGTCTGGGAGACGACTTCGAGCCTTGGGCCCAGCTCTGCGATGCGGCAGGCGAGCTGGTCCGCGACGCCGCAATGCGCGTGGAGCCCGAGGCCCCCCGGCGGGGATCCGAGGCCGTGGTCGACCCCCCTCGCGGCAGACTCCGAGATCTTCGGGACCGGGTCGAGGAGCTGGCCCTGGAGTACGCCTTGGCTGGGGGCGGCGGCGCCGACGACCCCTACACCGCCTGGTCCTGGGGCCTGTTGCGCTTCGGCCAGCGCCTCGACGCGGCCGGCGAAGAGACCGTGCACATCTACTCCGAGGACCGGGGCAGTGGGCCTGCCCTGCGCATGGCCTGCCTGGATCCATCAGCCGCCATGGGGCCGCTCCTGGATCGCTTCCGCGCCGCGGTCTTGATGTCGGCCACCCTGAGACCCGCGGAGTACCACCGGGATCTGCTCGGCCTGGCGGCCGACCGCCTGCGTGTGCACGAAGCCCCCTCGCCCTTCCCCCCGGAGAACCGCGAGGTGGTGCTGGCGACGCGCGTCTCCACCGCGTGGCGAGACCGCTCGGCCCACCGGGACAAGACCGCGGGCCTGGTCCAGAAGCTCATGGACGCGGTGCCGGGCAACGTCGCCGTCTACTACTCGTCCTTCGACTTCATGGCGTCGCTGATCGCCCTGCTGGACCCCGAGGGCCGGGATGTCCTGGTCCAGGAGCGCGGCATGGACGACACCGCTCGCCAGGCGCTGGTGGACGCGCTCTGTGCCCCAGGGGCCCCCCGCGTCCTGCACGCCGTGACCGGGGGCATCCTGGCCGAAGGGGTCGACTGGCCGGGGGGGGTGCTCCAGGCGGTGATCGTCGTCGGGCCGGCGCTGCCCGGCGTCAGCCTGGAGCGCGGCCTCCACCAGCAGTGGTGCGAGGACCGCTACGGCCGTGGCTTCGAGTATGCCTACTGGGTGCCGGGCCTGAGTCGCGTGGTCCAGGCGGCGGGCCGGGTGATCCGCTCCCCTGACGAGCGGGGCGTGGTCGTGCTCGTGGGTCGCAGGTTCGGGTGGCGGCATCCACAGTCCCTGCTGCCGGTGGACTGGACGCCCCGCAAGGCGCTGGAGCCGCAAGAACAGGTCCAGGCCTTCTTCGAGGGTTAGCCTGTGGGGGTGAACCCAGCCGAGCTCAGGGACCACCGACGCGCCTTCCACGATCTGGAGCACGAGGTCATCGAGCGCGTGCTGGCGCGACCGGGCGAGCTCACCGACGAACTCGTCGATGGCCTGCGCTACGTCATCAACTTCGCCAAGCTCACCGTGGTGCGCGACGAACACGGCACCGATCACGCCGTGGCCGACCTGTTGCGCCCCCACGCATGGCGTGTCCGGGACACCCTGGTCCCCCGGCTGGTGGCCGAGGAACCGACCCTTTGGCCGGCGCTGCGCAGCCTGCCCGAGCTCGTCCGGGCCACCCGGGACCTGCGCCGCCGACTGGTCGGGTCCCTGGACTTGTCCCCCGAACGGCTTCGGCGCGAGGTCTGCGAGAAGAAGGTCGTGGTGGCGCTCGGGGGCGGTGGCGGCGCCGGCTATGGCTACGGCGGGGTGTTCAACCTGCTCGACCACCACGGCCTGGCCCCGGGGCTGATCTGCGGGACTTCGATCGGCGCTCTGGCCGGGGTGTTTCGGGCCCGTCGGCGCCACCACGACCCCGCCGCCATCATCGACTGCATGAACCGACTCAGCTGGCAGCGGGTGTTCAGCCTGGGCCCCCAGCCCAGCCGCTATGGCCTACCGGCCACCCTGCGCCTGCACCTGCGGCGCGCGATCGCCCAGTACTTCCTGGACGCCGACGGCCGTCCGCTGACCATCGGTGAGCTCGAGATCCCGACCCTGGTGGTGGCCACGGGCCTGCGCATGGACGCGCTCAAGCACGACCTGTCCTACTACGAGCACTTCTTGGACGACGCGGTCAAGCCGGGCATGATCTTCCGGGCCTCGAAGCTCCGCAAAGTCGGCAACCTGGCCTCGATCTTCCGGGAGCTGATGGCCGACCCCGCGGCTGTGCATCCCGTGATCTTCGGCCGGGACCCGGGCACCCAGGACGCCGACGTGGTCGACGCGGCCGGCTTCTCCGCTGCGGTCCCTGGGCTGATCCACTACGACATCGTGCGCGACGATCAGCGCATGAAGCACCTGCTCGATGCCCTCTACGCCGAGACGGGCATCACCCGCCTGACCGAGGGCGGCATCGTGGACAACGTGCCCGCACGGATCGGCTGGGAGGCCGCGATGGCCGGCCGCCTGAATGGACACCGGAACGTCTACGTTCTGGCGGTGGACTGCTTCCCGCCCAAGCCCTCGTCGGTCATCTTCTACCCGGTGCAGCAGGCCGTGCGCGGCAATGTGCTCCGCAACCTGCCCTACGCCCACACCTACGTGCCCCTGGGCAAGACCTTGAGCCCGCTCAACCTGGTGCCCGCGGTGGGGGATCTGGACCAGGCCGGCCGGTGGGCCGCGGCCGAGATCGAACCACACCTACCGGCGGTCCAGGCCCTCTGCCGGACCTTCTCGGACCTGCCCGAGCGCTCCCACGAGCCCAAACCGTGAACGGTCTGCAACGGCAGCCCACTCCCTGGCGTACAGGTGGCTGAGGGCTGGGCTTTCGCCTGGCCGTGACATCCACAGACCCCGGGCCCCCTGGTCCCGCGCTATCCTGCACCCTGGTCCGGGCACTGAGGCCGAGGCATGCTGCACATCCTTCCCGTCACGCTCATCGTCGCTTGCAACGGCATCGACAACCAGGTGGGTGGCATCGGTGATCCCAACGACCCCGCCCCCATCCTGGTGGTCGAGCCCGCGATCCTTCAGTTCGACGCGCTGTTGCTCGACGAGACGGAGTCGCTCTCCTTCACCATGACCAACGAGGGCGACGCGGCCTTGGAGATCGACTCCCTGACGATCACCCAGACCACCGCCTTCACGATCGCTGGAGACACCAGCTTCTACATCCCGGTCGGCGAGAGCGTCGAGGTCCCGGTCGTGTTCAGCCCCACCGCGGCCACCAACAGCGGCCAGGTGCTCATCGCGAGCGACGATCCCAGTCCCCTGACCGACGTGGTCGATCTGGCGGGCGACGGCAAGCTGCCCGAGCTGCGGATCGTGCCCGACCCATACGACTTCGGCAACGTGCCCCCAGGGTGCTCCTCTGGCGGCGATCTGACCCTGCAGAACAGCGGCGACGCCCCCCTGGAGATCACCTCCATCGCCCATTCCGGTGTGGGCTTCAGTGTGATCCAACCCTCCCTGCCGGTGACCCTGGAGCCGAGCGAGGAGTACCCGGTCGAGATCGTCTTCGCGCCGCCCGACTACGACGAGTACGAGGGACAGCTCTTCGTGGTCAGCAACGAGGCCGCCGGCCAGCGCACCGCTGAGCAACAGGGCACCGGCGACGACGCATCGCCTTTCATCGACCAGTTCATCCAGCCCGACGGCCCCTGGGAGATGACCGACATCCTCTTCCACGTGGACCGCTCCTGCTCCATGTGGAACGACGCCGACAACCTGTCGAGCAACTTCAACGACTTCCTGGTCGCGATGGAGGAGATCGAGGCCGACTGGCAGGTCGGCGTGGTCACCGAGGACAACGGCTGCATCAACGGTGGCATCCTCAACGCCGACACGGTCAACGTGGAGTCCAAGTTCCGCAGTGCGGTGTTCGGCCCCCACCAGGACTACACAGAGGCCGGGCTCTACATCGCCGCCCAGGCCCTCAAGGACTCCGCGCTCAACGGCGGCTGCAACGACGGCTTCCTGCGCGAGGACAGCCGCCTGAGCGTGGTGTTGATCTCCGATGAGCCCGATCAGAGCCCCCGTGGCTCCGAGGAGTGGAAGAACGAGATCAAGGGCACAGCCGAGGGCGTGCGCATCAGCGCAGTCGCCGGCGACGTGCCCGGTGGCTGCCCCTCCGCCGACGAGGGCTGGGGCTACTACGAGGCCGCCATCGAGACCAACGGCTACTTCTTGAGCATCTGCTCGGTCGACTGGGGCCGGAACCTGGAGCTCATCGCCGCCCTGGCCGGCGAGCCCACGGACACCTTCCCCCTCAGCCACAGCCCCGACGTGGACACCCTCGAGGTCCGTCAACAGGACAGCCCGCCAAACGGCTCCTGGCACGAAGAGACCGAAGGCTGGACCTACGACGACTCCCAGAACGCCATCGTCTTCGACGCCGACAACCTCCCGCCCGCCAACGCGCGGGTCGAGGTCGAGTACGTCGCCCCGCTGGACTGCGAGAACTGAGAGACCGGCTGGTCCAGTCCACCGATTCTCAGCCCTCGCGCCGCCGTAGTCCAAGCACCGCCAGCACCAGGGCGTAGACCCCGAAGCTGACCGGGCCCATGAAGGCGTTGCAGCGGCTGCCTCCGCCGCGCAGGGTGGGGTCCAGGTCGCAGGGGTCCCCCAGGTGGTCTCCGTCGATGTCCTCCTGGTCCGGATTGAACTCCAGCGGGCAGTTGTCGCAGGCGTCGCCGATGCCGTCGCCGTCGGCGTCGCCCTGATCGGGGTTCAGCGCCTCCGGGCAATTGTCGCAGGCGTCGCCGATGCTGTCCCGGTCCTCGTCCAGCTGGTCGATGTTCTCGTGGTCCGGGCAGTTGTCGCACAGGTCCCCGATCGTGTCCTCGTCCAGGTCGACCTGAACCGTCTGGAACAGGGTGGGGCAGTTGTCGCAGACGTCGCCCACGCCGTCGTCGTCCAGATCCGTCTGGTCCGAGTTGAAGCCGTCGGGGCAGTTGTCGCAGCGATCGCCCAGCCCGTCGAAGTCGGCGTCTTCCTGGCTGGCGTTGGCGATGCCCAGGCAGTTGTCGCACTCGTCGCCGACCCAGTCCAGATCGTCGTCGACCTGGCTCGGGTTGTAGATCGCTGGGCAGTTGTCGCAGTCGTCGCCCAGCTCGTCCTGGTCGGCGTCGAACTGGTCTGGGTTGTAGAGCTCCGGGCAGTTGTCGCACGCGTCGCCGACCCCGTCTGGGCCGCCAGCGTCCTCGTCTTCGGTGTCCTCCTGGTCGGGGTTGGTCACGAAGTCGCAGTTGTCGCAGGCGTCGCCGAGCTCGTCCTCGTCGTTGTTGAACTGGTCGTTGTTGGCGAGCTCGACGCAGTTGTCGCAAATGTCGCCGACGTCGTCGCAGTCCCAGTCGGCCTGGTCCGGGTTGTAGTCCTCGGGGCAGTTGTCGCACGCCAGCACGGCGGTGATGTCGGGGTAGGGGTCGCCCTCGGGGTAGGTCAGCACACCGTCGCTGAAGCCGTCGCGGTCGGGATCGAAGTCGGCGGTCGGGATCGGGTGCAGGCAGCCGTAGGACCAGTAGTCGTAGTAGTAGTCGGC